>NZ_JAENHX010000001.1:0-1098717 GCF_016757845.1 Lysinibacillus sp. HST-98 | reverse complement strand
TAGGTGACTACCGTACCGGTTCGATTCCGGTCCTCGGCACCATTTTAAATGCGCCCGTAGCTCAATTGGATAGAGCGTCTGACTACGGATCAGAAGGTTATGGGTTCGACTCCTGTCGGGCGCGCCAAAAGAACAACGGGAAGTAGCTCAGCTTGGTAGAGCACTTGGTTTGGGACCAAGGGGTCGCAGGTTCGAATCCTGTCTTCCCGACCATTTCCAAAAAAATTATGGGGCCTTAGCTCAGCTGGGAGAGCGCCTGCCTTGCACGCAGGAGGTCAGCGGTTCGATCCCGCTAGGCTCCACCATAAGTAAATTAACCAGTATAAAGATCCTGGCGGCGTAGCTCAGCTGGCTAGAGCGTACGGTTCATACCCGTAAGGTCGGGGGTTCGATCCCCTCTGCCGCCATCTTAAAGGACCTTTAGCTCAGTTGGTTAGAGCAGACGGCTCATAACCGTCCGGTCGCAGGTTCGAGTCCTGCAAGGTCCACCATTTATATATTGTAACGGAGGTATACCCAAGTCTGGCTGAAGGGATCGGTCTTGAAAACCGACAGGCGGGTAACACCGCGCGGGGGTTCGAATCCCTCTACCTCCTCCAGTTTTAAATTTTTATAAATGGTGCTTTAAAAACTCGAAACAGCATAAAATTATCGCGGGGTGGAGCAGTGGTAGCTCGTCGGGCTCATAACCCGAAGGTCGTTGGTTCAAATCCAGCCCCCGCAACCAAAAGGTCCCGTGGTGTAGCGGTTAACATGCCTGCCTGTCACGCAGGAGATCGCCGGTTCGATCCCGGTCGGGACCGCCATTTTTAAAATAAAAGTCATGAGAAGCAAAAGAGTGAGTAAGCTTAGCATGGACGAAATGGGTCAGTAGCTCAGTTGGTAGAGCATTAGATTGAAGCTCTAAGTGTCGGCGGTTCGATTCCGTCCTGACCCACCATTTATGCGGGTGTAGTTTAATGGTAAAACCTCAGCCTTCCAAGCTGATGTCGTGGGTTCGATTCCCATCACCCGCTCCAAGGGCCTATAGCTCAGCTGGTTAGAGCGCACGCCTGATAAGCGTGAGGTCGATGGTTCGAGTCCATTTAGGCCCACCATTATTCCGAAGTAGCTCAGTTGGTAGTAGCACCTGACTGTTAATCAGGTTGTCGCAGGTTCGAGTCCTGCCTTCGGAGCCATTTTTATTTTGGGGAAGTACTCAAGAGGCTGAAGAGGCGCCCCTGCTAAGGGTGTAGGTCGGGTAACCGGCGCGAGGGTTCAAATCCCTCCTTCTCCGCCATGGGCCCGTTGGTCAAGTGGTTAAGACACCGCCCTTTCACGGCGGTAACACGGGTTCGAATCCCGTACGGGTCATACTAAGTGCAGTAGATGAATTTACATCTACTGCACTTTTTAATTTACTAGGTACTTAGATTAATAACATAGCTATATTAAATGAAAGCCTACACAGATTGATCATTCTGTGTAGGCTTATTTTTTCAAATTAACGATTAAATTTTTCGTCCTTTTCCATATGGAATGTAAAGAGGTGTACCAAAGATTGGATCTGTCGTCATTTGGCAATCAAGGTCAAACACATGACTAACTAAATCAGTTGCCATAATTCTTCTGGTTTCCCTTGACGATAGACACCACGATCACGCACTGTAATAATATGATCGGCATAGCGACAAGCAAGATTAATATCATGTAGTACTATAATAATAGTTCGCTTTTGCTGTTGGTTCAATTCGTACAGTAAATCTAAAACGTCTATTTGATGAGTTAAATCTAAGCATGTCGTAGGCTCGTCTAAAAGAATGATATCTGTTTCTTGAGCAAGCGTCATAGCTATCCAAGCACGTTGACGTTGCCCTCCTGATAGCTCATCTACTGGTCTATCTTGTAAATGCTCAGTACCTGTAGCTTTTAAAGCATTTAAAACGATTTCTTCATCCTTTTCAGTCCACGGTTGTCGCCAACTTTGGTAAGGATAGCGACCTTGTTTCACAAGTTGTAGGACAGTTTAGCCTTCTGGTGCAACAGGCGATTGGGGAAGAATGGAGGGGTTTTTAGCCACTTGTTTTGTTGATAATTTAAAAATATCCTCACCATCTAATAAAACGGAGCCTTTTTTAGGTTTTAATAATCGATCAATGGAGCGTAGGAGTGTGGATTTAATTTAATTATTGGCAATAAATTACGACAAGAAAGAGATTTATGCGAAACTTAGCAAAATTGCTCCAACTGTGTTTTCTGATACATTACGTGGTGACTGGAAAGAGAATTTTAAATTATACGTTAAAGCAGTAAATCAAGAAACAAAAGGTGAAGAGGTACTAAAAGCTTTTATGAAGATAAGTTACAAGCACTGAAAGAAGAACTTGGAGAACAAATCAACCAAGAAGTTTCATTTGTACGCTTTATGGCCGATAAATCTCGTATCTATTACACAGATTCATTCTCAGGTGTGATATTTGATGCTTTAGGATTTAAACGTGTTGCAGCGCAAGCAGATTTATTTAAAGATAATGCAAAACTAGGAAACTTAGCGATTGAAGTAGGGAAAGAAGCAATCTCTCAAATGGATGGGGATGTTATTTTCTACAACAGGCGATGATTCAGCACTAGCAACTGAACAAGAGTGGACACAAGACCCGCTTTGGAAAAACTTAACAGATGTCCGAAAAGGCAATGCACATAAGGTGGATGATGTCATTTGGAATACGGCTGGAGGCATTTTAGCTGCGAATATTATGCTAGATCAAGGGAAAGAAATCTTTGTTTATTTCCTAATATATACTCTCCTGGTACTTTAAAGTTAGATAGACTATGATGTAGATAGTGACCATAAATTGAGGGGGATGGCGATGAAGGAAAAATTAAGGTGGGTTTATAATCAGCATTATTTAGAGCAAGATCATATAAAGCAAGCAACAGCAATACTTCCATATTTTTCACTAGATCAAGTGAGGAAGGTCGGTCAATTTCAGCGTACATATGAGCAATTTGAGAAGACACCACTCCATCATCTTGAGGCACTATCTTCATATATGGGTGTAGAAAATGTCATGGTTAAAGATGAATCTTATCGATTTGGTTTAAATGCCTTTAAAGTTTTAGGCGGTATTTATGCAATTGCGCAATATGTTGCCAATAAGCTTGGAAGGAATATAGAGGAGCTATCATTTGAACAGCTAAAAACCCCAGAAGTAAGAGGACAAATAGGCAATCTAACATTTATTTCAACGACAGATGGTAATCATGGTCGTGGTGTGGCATGGGCGGCCAGAGAACTAGGTTTTCAAGCAAGAATATATATGCCAGCTGGTAGCGCCGCTGAGCGGTTACTTCATATTAAAAGTGAAGGGGCTTTTGCTGAAATTACGACAATGAATTATGACGATACTGTTCGTTATACCTCACAGCTTGCACAAGAAAATGGCTGGGTCTTGATTCAGGATACAATGTGGAAAGGCTATGAAGAAATTCCATTATGGATTATGCAGGGGTATACAACCCTTGTACAGGAGATTGTTGAACAGATTCAGCAAGCCCCAACACATGTATTTTTGCAAGCTGGTGTTGGGTCCTTTGCAGGAGCAGTAGTAGCGTTTTTACAGCAATACTATGAGCAGGAAATTACATTTGTCTTGGTTGAACCACATGTCGCTAATTGCTATTATGAAAGCCTTAAGAAAAATACAGATCAATTTGTCACTGTTGGTGGGGAGATGCAAACAATAATGGCAGGTCTTGCTTGTGGTGAACCTAATCCACAGGCTTGGCAAATCTTAAAAGCCTTCATAAAAATAAGTATCTCGTGTGAGGAAGAAATAGCAGCAACAGGTATGCGCATTCTAGGAAATCCTTTAGCTACAGACACACGCATTATAGCTGGTGAATCAGGAGCGGCTCCATTTGGTTGCTTTTATGAATTAATGACTAATGAACAATATAAGGAATTAAAACATGCCTTGCACCTAAATGAACATGCAAGGGTGCTGTTTATTAATACAGAGGGTGATACAGATAAAGAGAGTTATCGAGAAATAGTGTGGCATGGGAAATATGCGAATCAATAGCAAACTAGTGATTTACTAGTTTGCTATTTTTACTTTTGTAAAAGGATTTGAAGGTATGATTAAGTTTGATTAAAATTTTTTCATTTTACTCTTGACCTTAACGTTGCGTCAAAGCTTACAGTAGCATTAGTGGAGGTGATGATATGGAATATACCATTCAGGAGCTTGCTCAACTATCTGGCGTTAGTACAAGAACATTGCGTTATTATGATGAAATTGGATTGCTAAAACCAGCCAGAACCAATGAGGCAGGTTATCGATTTTATGGCCAATGGGAGGTCGATATGTTGCAGCAGATTTTATTTTATCGTGCATTAGATATGAAATTAGCGACAATTCAGGCTATTGTTCAAACACCAAATTTTCAACATGCTGAGGCGCTCAAAACACATAAAGCTGCTTTGCTTCAACGCAAAGAACAGTTGGAAACGATCTTACAGACAGTAGAAAAAACAATACAATCCATTGAGGAGGAACAACCAATGTCAAATGAAGAAAAATTTAAAGGCTTTAAAGAAAAGTTAATGGAGGATAACGAAAAGCAGTACGGCAAAGAAATCCGTGAGAAATATGGGAATGAAACAGTGGATGCATCCAATGCTAAGCTTATGAACATGACCGAGCAACAATATCAAGCGATGCAACAGCTAGAACAGCAAATGTTTGAACGCTTAGCAGAGGCAATGAAACTTGGAGATGCTGCAAGTGACATTGCGATGGAAGTTGCAGAGTTGCATAAACGCTGGCTCAACTTTACGTGGAAAGAGTATTCCAAAGAGGCACATGCAGGGCTTGCACAAATGTATATTGCTGATGAACGTTTTACAGCTTATTATGATGAGCGTGGTGAAACAGGAGCAGCACAATTTTTGCATGACGCCATTATAGCTTATACAAGTAAGTAAATCGGTCTTCCTTATGCTGACATGTTTTAGAAATCGTAAAATAGGAAAAAATGAAAGCATGAGGAGGAGATTATTGTGGATCAACAAGTAATGCAACAATTAAAAAGACAACTAGAGCAAGAATTACAAGAAATAGAACAACGAATAGAAGAATCAGAGCGACCACAAGCGACAGAACTATCGAATTATGATAATCATCCAGCTGATAATGCAAGTGATTTAACGGATCAGCTTACAGAAATGGCTATTGATGAGCATCGTGGTGAGAATGCTGAAGAAATAAAAGAAGCTCTTCAAGCAATGGCAGACGGTACATATGGCAAATGTGCAGTCTGTGGTAAAGAAATTCCGATTGGTCGCTTAAAGGCAATGCCGCAAGCTCTGACATGTGTGGAGCATGCTGAAAAGAAAGAAGACAATTTACGACCAGTGGAAGAAGATGTTCTTTCTTCAACACCAAAATCAGATGATTTTATCGAGCTGGAGGAATTCGGCTCTTCTGATACACCACAGGATAAAATTTAGTCAGTTTTTCCTTGCAGAAGCAGTATAATAACTGTAGAGGTGAGGATATGAAGATTATTGATTTACATTGTGATGCGCTTTTAAAGTTAACTACTCTTGAAACGGCAAATTTTGCAGAGGATGTGCGAATACATGCTAATCAAAAAAGATTGCAATTAGGGCAAGTAGAGGCTCAAGTGTTCGCTATCTTTATTGACCCAAAAATCCCACAAAATTTGCAATTTCTTGAGGTCATGCGCCAAATCGAAGCATTCCATACTCACGTATTACAAACAGAGGGCATGGTGCATATTACAGATTGGGCACAGTTAGATCAATTAGCTCTCCACGAAATAGGAGCCATTTTAAGCTTAGAGGGCTGTAGTGCCATTGGCGAAGATTTAACAAAACTGACAGCTGTACTGGATGCAGGGGTGAAGTTGGTAGGTTTAACATGGAATGAAGAAAATGCTGTGGCCCATGGTGCTGAACAGGATGCAACTCTTGGTTTAAAGCCATTTGGTAAAGAAGTTATACAATTATTAAATGAACGCGATATTATTATTGATGTGTCCCATCTAAATGAGCAAAGCTTTTGGGATGTCTTGCCGCTTGCAAAGCATATTATTGCAAGCCATAGTAATGCACGTGCACTATGTGATCACCCGCGTAACTTAACTGATGCCCAGGCAAAGGCACTTGTTGAGGCGGGAGGACATATCCATGTAGTTTATTTCCCACTCTTTATAGGCAAAGGTGCAACACTAAACCATTTAGTGGGGCATGTGGAGTATTTAGCTAAACTGGTAGGCGTGGAGCATATTGGATTAGGCTCCGACTTTGATGGGATTGATAGGACTGTCAGTGGCTTAGCCCATGCAGGAGAGGCGCAAAATTTACTAGAGGCATTACGTACACGCTTTTCAGATGAAGAAGTGTATGGTATTGCAAGCCAAAATTTTCGACGCTATGTAAAAAAAGCAGCAACCCGTTAAGGCTGCCGCATCTTAATAAAAGAAATAATGAATTAATAAACCGATTCCTAATAGGAAGCCGAAGAATGTATTTGTTTGCGCTGTATATTTCATTGCAGGCATTACCTCTTTGGCTTCTTTTTTGTCTCGGAAAATTTGAATGGCACGTAATGGTTTTGGAATACTTAGGAAGATGATTAATGCCCAAAAAGTAATACCATCAACTGCTACAAGAGCAATCACCCATAAATAAGAGACGATAAAAAAGCCTGATAACACGGAAATTGCATTATCACGTCCTACCAAAATAGCTAAGGTTTTTCGTCCGCCTTCTGTATCGCCAACAATATCACGTATATTGTTCGATAGCATAATGGCACCGACTAAAATCATGCTTGGTACAGAGAGCAAGACAGCGTCTAGTGTTACTGTAAGCGCTTGAATATAGAAGGCAATTAATACAATGCCCATCCCCATCACTGCGCCAGAAACAATTTCACCAAATGGCGAATAGGCGATTGGGTACGGTCCACCTGTATATAAAAAGCCAATAAGCATACAAACAAGTCCGACAACAGCTAACCACCAAGATGTTGAGGCACATATGTAAATGCCAAGAAGCATGGCAATAGCATAAAAGCTTAATGCAATCATCATAATTGTTTTTGGCTGTACTCCATGACGGACAATCGTTCCGCCAATCCCGACGGAATGCTCGTTATCTAATCCTAATTTGTAATCATAATATTCATTGAACATATTCGTTGCTGCTTGTATAAGCATACTTGCAATGAGCATAGCAAAAAATAGTCCAAAATCAATTGTTTCTTTTTCAATTGCTAAGGCAATTGCTGTTCCTAGGAATACAGGAACAAATGAAGCGGTTAAAGTATGTGGACGTGTTAAATGCCACCAAACTTTAAAACCCCTATCAGCTTCAATGACTTTGGTCATAAGGTCTTTCTCTCCTTCAAATATTGTCGACTCTTCTTATTTTAAACGAAGATTGAGAAAATGGGTAGGTTCACAGCTTATTACATACTGTTTAATGAAAAAAAGTGATACAATAGAACATGCATTTATGAACTGAAAATAAAAAAGAACGATTAGCAACAGGACGAATCACGTGTTGCCAACCAAAATATGATGTGTTATTTAACCATCATTCATTATGTACATTGCAACAACGGAGGTAATTTTCATGCAACAGAAGTGGTACCAAGCCACAGAAGTAGAAGTGGACTCTTTGGGCCAAAGCCTTCATTTTTATATGGAAACAATGGAAGTAAGTCGCCTATCTGCACTGGCGTTTTATGCAGCTGGCGAGGAATGTTATAAAGGTGAACGATTTTATTGGCAAAATAGAGAAAAAACAATGACATTAGTTGGGCTAGGACATGCACATACTATTCAAAACAACGCTAAAGAAAGCCGCTTTGATGCAGTTGAAGCGGAATGGAAAAACATAACGAAAAACTGTCCAAAAGGTCAAAAAGCGTTACAACCAATTTTGTTTGGCGGTTTTACATTTGATCCTCAAAATAATGTGGGTGGGGAATGGACGGATTTCCCAGAGGCATATTTTGCATTAGCAACGTTTCAACTGGTGATACGCGATGATAAAGCATATGTGAGTATTCATCTTTTGACACAAGACCAACAGGCTGAGGATCAGTTCGAAGCGTTAAGAAAAGAGCGCGATCATTTAATCCATGCAGCTCAGGTTAAAGAAGTGAAAACGTATACAAAACCTGAAATCACAAGTTATTTTGAACCATATAAAGAACCTTATTTAGCCTCAATCGATCAAGTGACAGCATTAATTAAACAGAAAAAGGCAGATAAGGTGGTCATTGCAAGATCACTTGCTTTGCAATTTAAAGAGTATGTATCCGCACCACAAGTACTTTCTCAAATTATTCATGAACAACCAGAAAGCTATTTATTTGGTTTAGAGCATAGACATTTATTATTTTTCGGAGCATCACCTGAACGACTTGTGAAGGTAGAAGATGGTCGAGCATTTTCTTCTTGTGTTGCTGGCTCAATTAAACGAGGTAAGACTGCAGAGGAAGATGAGGCTTTTGGACAAAGTTTATTAAATGACCCTAAAAATGGCGGAGAACATCAGTATGTTGTGGATATGATTGCGGAAACATTCCGTAAAAATTGTGTGGACATGACGGTGCCAGATAGACCACGCTTGTTAAAAATACGAGATATTCAACATCTGTATACGCCTGTTGAAGGTCAGTTAAATCAGGATGCAACAATCTTACAATTGACTAAATCATTACACCCAACACCCGCTTTAGGTGGTGTACCACGCACGGAAGCATTGGCAGCCATTCGTAAATATGAGCCGATGAATCGAGGACTGTATGCTGCGCCAATAGGCTGGCTAGATGCCGAGGGGAACGGTGAATTCGCAGTTGCCATTCGTTCAGCAGCCTTATTAAATGATAAAGCTTATTTATATGCAGGCGGTGGAATCGTCGCAGATTCAGAACCACAATCTGAATATGAAGAAACATTAGTAAAATTCCGTCCAATGCTTCGTGCGCTAGGGGGACAATTACATGAGTGAACGAAAAATACTAACAGATTATGTTTATAAAATGGTCGCATCGCTAGTGCAGGCTGGTGTAGAAAACGTTGTCGTTAGCCCAGGCTCACGTTCAACACCGCTTGCTTATGCGGTTGCATCTACTAAACAAGTAAAAATGTATCGGCAGGTAGATGAGCGCTCAGCAGCATTCTTTGCGCTAGGGCTTGCTAAGGCAACTACTAAGCCTGTGGTTCTTTTATGTACATCTGGTACAGCAGCAGCTAACTATTTTCCTGCGATTGTGGAGGCAAGCTATGCACGTGTACCATTAATCATTATAACAGCTGATCGCCCACATGAATTACGTGAGGTAGGCGCTCCACAGGCTATCAACCAACCCAATTTATATGGTTCACATGTGAAGTGGAGTGTTGATTTTCCGTTAGCAGATGGTGCTGAACCAACATTGCCTTTTATTGAGCGTCATCTTGCTCGTGCGGTAGCCATTGCCACGAGCGCACCTTTTGGACCAGTCCATATTAATGTACCTTTCCGTGAACCACTATTAATTGATTTACAGCAGGAGCTACCAGCAGTGACGTTTAAGCACAGCAGTATGGGACAATTAACCCCAACACGCGTAGATCAACAGGAACTATCCTCTATTATACAATCAACTAAAAGAGGTTTTATGATCATCGGTGAGTTAGCTCTTGGTACAGAATTATCCATAGTTTGGGAATTTGTACGTCAGCTGAAGTGGCCTGTCATTGTTGAAAGTTTATCGAATATGCGTACATCCGTACCAGAGGATTGTTTACCATTTATCGTGACAACCTACGATGCCATTATGAAGAGTGATGACTTCAAAGCACTGGTGCAACCAGATACAGTAATCCGAATAGGGGCACAACCAGTTTCGAAGTTTATAATGCAATTTATTACAAAGTCACGTCCAAATGCGTATGTGATTATCGATGAAGACCCTATGTTTAGAGATGCTACAGGTGTATCTACGCATTTTATTCATGCGAATGTCGATCAGTGGCTAACAGAATTAGCTATCACTGAAACGGCTATCGAGGAAACATACTTAGTCGAATGGCAAAAAGCAAATCAGCTTGCTTCTATGTTTATTGAACAATACGCAGAGGTAGAAAAAGATGAAGGGGCTATAGTCAGTCGTTTACTCAAAATGATTCCTGACGGTAGTGATATTTTCGTAAGCAGTAGTATGCCAGTACGAGATATTGATACATTTTTATTGGCTACACCAAAAGATCTACGTGTTTTTGCCAATCGAGGAACGAACGGGATTGATGGTGTCGTGTCAACAGCAATCGGTTTCAGTCAGGGGAATAATCGAGAAAGTTATTTACTGATTGGTGATTTAGCCTTTTTACATGATGTGAATGGACTCATTGCTTCCAGATATCAGGAATGTAACTTAACGATCATTGTGATGAATAATGATGGTGGTGGTATTTTTTCTTATTTACCACAGTCAACTGTTGAAGATCACTATGAGGATTTATTTGGCACACCTACAGCCCTTGAATTCCGTGACATTGCACATATGTATGATATGGACTATGTACGTGTCGAAACAATCTCTGAGCTTTCTGAGAAATTTTCAACATGTAAAAACCATTCTTTACGATTAGTTGAAATATTTACAGATAGAACCGAGAATGTGAATGCACATCGAGGTCTATGGAATCGAATTAATGCGGAGTTAAAAGCATGACAAAGTGGATGATTCGTGGGCTTGAAACCCATGTCGATATATGGAATGAAAACGGTGAAGATACAGTCGTTGCCTTACATGGATTTACCGGTAGCTCAGCAACATGGCATAATCTAGCACAAGCTCTACCTCATGTGCGTGTTATTGCCGTTGATTTAATCGGACATGGTCAAACAGCTATTCCACAGCACGTACAGCGTTTTTCTATGGAGGAGCAATTACAAGATTTAGAAGAACTATTTTGCCAGCTTCATTTAGAGAAATTTACGCTGTTAGGCTATTCAATGGGTGGAAGAATCGCTTTATCCTATGCCATTTCGTATCCAGCTCGTATACATCAGCTCATTTTAGAAAGTGCTTCTCCTGGCTTGCGAACAATGGAAGAGCAACATGAACGTTGTAAGCGAGATGAAGAACTGGCGCAAAAAATAATGACAAATGGTTTACTGTCCTTTGTCAATGCATGGGAAAGCATCCCGCTTTTTGCTTCACAGCAACGTCTACCTAAAAGGGTAAGAGAAACCATTCGAGAAGAGCGACTTTCACAAAAGGAAGAGGGACTCGCTGGTAGCTTGAGAGGTATCGGGACAGGCGTTCAACCTTCAAATTGGGATAGACTGACGCAATTAGAAATACCTGTCCTGCTAATTAATGGTTCATTGGATGAAAAATTTTGTAAAATTGCACTAGAAATGAAAGCGCTATTAAATACTGTTAAGCATTTAACAGTAAATGACGCTGGACATGCAATTCATGTGGAAAATCCCGCTGAGTTTGCTACAATAGTAGAGGAGTATTTAACGTAATATACGATTACGTTAGCGCCTCGCTAGAAACGAGACGAATTTAATGATATAGGAGGCAATTCAATGACACGTCAATGGACAACATTACATACTTATGAAGACATTAAGTATGAGTTCTATAACGGTATCGCAAAAATTACGATTAACCGTCCAGAAGTGCGTAATGCATTCCGCCCAAAAACGGTAATGGAAATGATTGACGCATTCTCACGTGCACGCGATGATAAAAATATCGGTGTTATTATTCTAACTGGTGAAGGTGAACATGCTTTCTGCTCAGGTGGAGACCAAAAAGTTCGCGGTCACGGTGGCTACGTAGGAGAAGATGAAATTCCACGTCTAAACGTTCTTGATTTACAACGTTTAATCCGTGTAATTCCAAAACCTGTAGTAGCAATGGTAGCTGGCTACGCAATTGGTGGAGGTCATGTTTTACATGTTGTCTGTGACTTAACAATTGCAGCTGACAATGCTCGCTTTGGACAAACTGGACCAAAAGTAGGTTCATTCGATGCTGGTTATGGCTCAGGCTATCTTGCTCGTATTATTGGTCATAAAAAGGCACGTGAAATTTGGTACCTATGCCGTCAATACGATGCACAACAAGCACTTGATATGGGCTTAGTCAATACAGTTGTGCCTTATGCGCAATTGGAAGATGAGACAGTTCAATGGTGTGAAGAAATGCTTCAGATGTCACCGACTGCACTACGCTTCTTAAAAGCAGCAATGAATGCAGATACAGATGGTTTAGCAGGTCTTCAACAAATGGCTGGAGATGCTACACTTCTTTACTACACAACTGATGAAGCAAAAGAAGGCCGCGATGCATTCAAAGAAAAACGTCAACCAGATTTCGGTCAATTCCCAAGATTCCCTTGATTAGTATAGGGTTGAAAGCTCGTATCTTTTGGAGATACGAGCTTTTTATATGTCTTGAGCAGATTGAGGATAAAAATCTAAAAGTAGGGGATAGAAGCGGCTAAAAGGTGGATAAAATTCTTAAAGTAGCGGATAGAACTCAATATGTGAAGGATAGAGGTATTCACTAAAAAGCTAGATACTACATGGAGTAATAGACAAACTAGATGGGAAAGCGTTAAGATGTAGGGTGATTGGAGTGACAAAGATGTATCCTAACTGGATTTTACAAAGAGCTTATTTAACACCTTTGCGCAAGGCACTTACTTTTAAAAAGCAAAGCTGGACTTTTCAAGAATTAAATGATGAATCGATAAAACGTGCTCGACAATTAGTGACACTCGGTATTCAACAGGGTGATCGAATTGCTATTATGGGGCCAAGTAAGCCTGAGCTTGTGATCATGATGTATGCCTGCATGCATCTGCAATGTGAAATGGTGATGCTTAATCGTAGACTATCACAGGATGAGTTGGCTTATCAGTTAGAGGATTCAGAGGCTGTAGCAGTATTGGTTGCCGATGAGGATGTAGAAAAGCTGCCATCTGAAACAACCTATCATTTATTTTCAGCAATTGAAAAGGGTGCAGAGAGTGCAGTAGATATTGTCAAGGAATGGCCTCTTCATCAAACAATAACGATTATGTATACGTCGGGTACAACAGGCTTTCCAAAAGGGGTTCGCCAAACAGTTGGAAATCATCAGGCTAGTGCCACTGCCTCCGTTTTAAATATTGGGCTGCAGGCTCAGGATGTTTGGCTATGTGCGGTCCCTTTATTCCATATTAGTGGATTCTCCATTTTAGTGCGTTCACTGCTATATGGAAATCAAATCTTTTTATATGAGCAATTTGATGTAGAAGCTATCGCACAAAATATTATGGATGGGGATGTCACCCATATGTCTGTTGTAGCGGTGACCTTGGAACGAATTCTACATACGCTAGAGCAACGCAAGGCGAAAGCTTCATCTTATTTTAAGTTAATGTTAGCTGGAGGTGGACCTGTTCCCGTTGATTATTTAGCGAGAGCACATGCGTTAAATTTAGCTGTAGCACAAACGTATGGGATGACAGAAACCTCCTCACAAACTGCCACATTGGCAAGTGAAGATGCTATGCGGAAAATTGGTTCTGCTGGAAAGCCTTTATTTTTTAATCAAATAATGATTGCTGAGCCAAATGCTAAAGGTGAAGGGGAAATTTGCATTCGAGGTCCCCATGTCACACCTGGCTATATTGGACGTTTTGTGCAAAAAAATGCAACGAAGGCTGGCTGGCTTCATACAGGTGATATTGGTTATGTGGATGAAGAGGGTTATTTATTCGTCATTGATCGAAGGGCTGATTTAATTATTTCAGGGGGAGAAAATATTTATCCTGCAGAAATAGAAAATGTACTACTCACACACCCAGCTGTCAAAGAGGCAGGTGTATGCGGTATGCCTGATGAACAATGGGGACAGGTACCCATCGCATTTATCGTGTTAAATGAGCAGGTATCTGTTGAGCAACTAAAGGCCTTTTGTTTACAGAAACTTGCTAAATATAAAGTACCTAAAGAAATGATTATTACAGACAGTCTTCCGCGCAATGGTGCGGATAAATTGTTGAGACGGAAATTATTACAATAAAAACTTTTTGAAAGAAGTCTTCTTAAAAGGAGGCTTCTTTTTTATTTGAACTTTTAGCATGAAATTAATCATTTATTAACATAATAAAAAAAGAGAGGCATAAACTATTTAGTAAAGGAGAATGACTCATATGAGGAAATATATATATAATGTTGTCATTATATTATTTGTTCTACAAATGAGTCATGTGCAAGTATTTGCAAACTATGAAAAAGAAGATGTAGCAACAGCTCATTCAATTGAAACACTACAATCTCTCATTAATAAAGAAGTTATGCATCTATCATCCGAATTCTCGATTCGTTATACTGGAGACTTATCCGAGATAAAAGATGAACTAACAGAAATTACTAAAAATGCAATTGAAAACTCTTATATTTATACTAATATTTCAAGTTTCCAATGGAAGTACGAAGGTTATAGCAATAATATTGTCATTGCCTTTGCATTTACGTATCATCTCTCACAAACAGAGGCATTATTTGTCGAGCAAACTTTGGAAAATATTATTGCACCTATGCATGGATTAAGTGACATAGAAAAACTACAGGCTGCACATGATTTTATTGTATTGTACGCGGAATACTCTAAGGAAACAGAAGGAAGTCAATATTCTCCTTATACATTATTAACGGAGAATAAGGGCGTCTGTCAGGCATATGCTTTAGTGCTATATCGAATGTTAGAAATGTTGGGTTTTGAGGTACAATATGTACCTGGAAAAGTAGGAGAACAGCTACATGCCTGGGTATTAGTGAAACTTGATCATGCTTGGTATCATATTGATGTGACATGGGATGACCCTTTGCCTGATCGTAAAGGAGAAGTGCGCTATCAATATTTTTTAGTGTCGGATCGCCAATTAGCACAAGATCATACATGGGATTATGCAAGTTTCCCCGCTGCAACAAGCGAGAAATTTATAGATTTGCAGGAAGAAATAAAAAGACAAAGTTTAGCAACGCCTATACAACATCAATTGAATCAAATTATAGGGTTATCAATCATCGAAGAAAATCGGTTAGCCGTACAACCATTAGTGGAACAGCCGATGAAGCTTGTAACTCAAAAAACAAATAAACAAGACAATTCAATTCAGTTTAACTTTACGGAGTGGCCACCGATACTAGTAGAAAGTAGTATAATGACTTTTGTTGTCCTTCAGCCAAAAGCTAAGCATGTAACTAAGCAAAAAACAATGAAGTGGCAAACGTCTTTTTATCGAACGGGAAAACGAATGCCACAAGAAAAATACGTCATAATAAAGGAGGTGTCCCAATAGCGGGGCACCTCCTTACTCATATTATTGAACGCTTAAAGCTTTTTCTAATGTTTGAATATTTTTTTGCATCAATGTGAAATAGGTTTCTTTATTTTTTTCATCATCAGCTGTTAATACGCTTAAATTATGCAAGACAAGAGATTCTGCACCAACTTCTTTTTGAATAATCTCTGCTAATTTGGAAGAGACATTTTGTTCAAATAAAATATAGTGAATGTGCAATTCATTTGCTTTGTCTACAATCTTTGTTAATTCCTTTTGAGATGGCTCATTTTGTGAATTCAAGCCAGCAATCGGCACTTGAGTTAAGCCGTATTGACCAGCAATATAGCCAAATGCAGCATGGGATACAAAGAATGTTTTATTTTGTGCTTTGTCAGTCATTGCTCTGAAATCTTGATCTAAATCCTGTAATTCTTTTACTAATGCATCATAATTTGTGTTAAAAGTTGCCTCCTGAGCTGGCATTTTTTCAACTAGTGTGTTTTTAATAGCCAGTGCTAAATCTTGACTAATTGTAGGAGATAACCAAACATGCGGATCGATATCGCCATGCTCATGCTCATCATGTCCATGTTCTTCATGCTCATGATTGTCCTCTGTTGTACCGTGCTCATGCTCATCATGTGCGTCTGCTTCATGTTCTTCATCTTCTGCATGAACATGTCCTGTGCTTACAGCTAATTTTTCATCTGAAACTTCATCAGCAGTTGCCACCATTGTGACATCTTCGTTCGCTAAAGTTTTTTTAGCGTTTTCTACAAAGCCTTCAAGTCCTAAGCCAATATAGAAAAAGATATCAGCATCTGCTAATTTCATCATATCTTTTTGAGTTGGCTCGAAGGTATGTTCATTCGCACCAGCTGGGTAAATAGAAGCTACTTCAACATAATCTCCACCAATGCGCTGTGCAAAATAGCTTAACGGATAAACCGTTGTATAAATACTTAATTTATCTTTTTCCTCAGTCTTTTGGGATGTGGACGATTTGTCTCCACAAGCGGCAGTAAATAAAGCAAGAACTGCGACTAACAGTAATACAGATAGTTTTTTCATATAAGTAAGATACCTCTCTTAAATAGTAATCATTACGATTTATTTTTTAGAACAGTTATTATGATAACGCACAACTTAAAAAAGTACAAGAAAAAAATGCCCTCCGAAATTAATTCTTTTTCGAAGGCCATTTTTCAGGCACAGGATCAAAGCCACCAGGATGAAATGGATGGCATTTGGATATACGTGTAATGGTTAAGAAGAAGCCTTTGAATGCACCGTGCTTTTGAAAAGCTTCGAGCCCATAAGAAGAACAGGTAGGATGAAAACGACAAGTAGGTGGCGTCATAGGTGAAATAAATTTTCTATAAAACTGGATGAGCCAAATAAAGGGGTATTTCATCGTTGCTCTTCCTTTTGCTGAGACGTATGTTGTTCAGGCTTTGGATCAATTGTTTGTGTAAAAATATTATTTTTTTTCTTCATAATGATAATAACAGAAACACCAAACATTAGCATCATCATCGCAATCATAATGATAATTGGTAAAGGTACGCCCATTTCTTTCACTCCAAATTCAGTAATGGTATTTAATTTTCCTCTTGATGATAGTTTTGCTTCGGTTTTTCATCAACAGTATGTTTAAAGGCATAGGCACGGTTGACACTGATAATTGTCGCAATGGTGATTAAAATAACGATGATAACTGCGACTATTAAGAGCGTAGTTAAACTCATAGTATTCACTCCGTTCTTTATTCATCATACCTATTATAAATTATCTGGTCCTACTAATTGTGAAGGAAGTTTGACATAAAAGCGAATAAAACACCACCTATCACTCCATACTATGGAAAAAGGAGTGAATCGTAAAGATGGATCGTCAGCGCGTATATTTTTCACTTGCCAATAGAACGTATTATACCAACCCATATGCAGGACCATGGAATTTCGAACTCAATGTAGATCGACAAGCATTAGATGTATTTGAGAGAATCTTTCAGCAAATGCAACTGTTAGAAATTTCGAATGCATGGCGTGCACAGTTACCGTATTTACAGTATCATCAAGACAGAGAAAATGATGAAATAGATAAAAGATTAATGAAAATCTATGCACTTGTTCATGAATATGGAGATAATGATACGAAGGCATTCGTTGAGCAGCTTCCTTATTTCAATAAGCGTGTCTAGCGAATAGGGGAAAAGGTCACTGAATCAGAAGTGACCTTTTCTTCTATTAACAAATGGCTTTTAAAATTGTAAAAACCGCTTCTCGAGGGACGATGATGGGGATAGTGAGTTGATCTTTAATCATGTTTTTCATTGTTGTGGAATAGCCCATACAATCAAGAATAAGCAAATCAGCTCCTTGCTCTTCTAATTGTTGTGCTTCTGACAATAAATGTTGGTTATCAAAGTGATATGGGGAGCTTGCTGAAAAAGTTACATCGAACTGTGCTTTTTGCCATTTCTCTGCAACCGATTGTTGTTGTTCGGGTTCGGGACCTATTAAACCAATGGCTAATTCTGTATGTAAGCCCTTCACTAAATTAGTCATCATACGATCAGGTAATAAAAGATTTTTATAGGATAATTTATTCGCAAAATCTCCTGTACACATAAGTAGTATCCAAGTGAATTCATGTAGATCATCAATGCAGCTTTGAATATAAGGCATGAGCTTTTGTTTACTGAGCTTTACTTGTCGACCATTGGTAAGAAGTGTTACTAAAACATCTGAGTCCTCACATGAAGGCGAAAGTGTAGCAATTTCCTCTGAAGAAAGTGAATCCAGTACACCGAATTCATGAACATGTAAACCTGCTTCTCTTAATTGCTGTATATCCTCTGCCATATCTTTACGTGGTGCCTGACCAATTGTTACAACGGCAATTTTCGAATGTTGCATTGCGCTCACTCCGCTTCGTAATATTTTTGTCCATTTACATAAGTTTGTAAAACCTTTGCTTCTGTTTCAAAAATAGGGTGCGACCAAACAACAAAATCAGCATCTTTGCCTTCCTCAAGGCTACCAATGCGGTGATCTAGCTGTACAAGCTTAGCTGCATTGATCGTAATGCTTTTGAGGGCTGTGTCTTCATCTAAACCATATCGAATCGCTTCTGTGGCACAATACTTTAAGTATTGAATTGGTACAAATGGATGATCTGTCATGATAGCAAACGGAATATTATGTTCTTTAAAAATGCCAGCAATTGCTGGTGTAGAATGACGCGTTTCGTATTTAGATGGCGTTAACATATAAGGACCAAGCGTTGCATGGAATCCACTTTCTTTAACGGCATCCACTACGAGACAGCCTTCTGTGCAGTGTTCTAAATGAAGCTTTACATTAAATTCTTTGGCAATTCTAATTGCTGTCATAATGTCATCTGCTCTATGGCAGTGAAGGCGAAGTGGCATGTCGCCTCGCAGAACCTCAATAAACGGGCGTAACTCAGCATTTTGTTTAATTTGCTCAATTTGTTGTTGTTCATTGAGTTGACTTGCACGTTGGAAACCATCTCGTAAAAGCTGTGCAATGGCCATGCGAGTCATCGGCTTGCGCTTATACTGATTGCCAAAGACGTTTTTCGGATTTTCGCCTAGGGCCCCCTTTAAACCGCTCCGCTCTACTAAAACACGAGAGGAAAGGGTAGGTCCTGCTGTTTTAAGAATGCTCCAAATGCCACCAATGACATTGGCACTACCTGGACCAGTTTGCACAGTGGTTACGCCACCTTCTAACGCATGTTGAAAGGAAAAGTGTCGGATATCTACACTGTCTAAAGCGTGCATAAGAGGTGTAAAGGGTTCGCTATATTCATTGGCATCATTAATGTCTTCAGTGACTTCAGCCCATGTTCCAACATGGGCATGAATATCAATTAACCCTGGTGTAACATAAGCTCCCTGTAGATCAACAAGCTCTGCTTGTGGGGGAAATTCTTTGGCTGGTCCAATATAGACAATACGCCCATCTTCGATCCATAACTGTTCACAAGTATCGTTCTGCTCATTGACTGTAAGAAACTTTGCATGATGATAAATAATCATTGTGTAAACCCTTCTTCCCGTGCATAAACTTTTGTTCCTTTAATATAGGTTGCGACAACCTGTGCATCTAAATTTAATGGATGCTTATCCCAAATCACAAAATCAGCAAAAAGACCATCACGAATAGCACCTGTTTTATGGGCGATCCCTAGAAAACTTGCAGCCCCTGTTGTGAGAGCGTATAGTACGTCCTGGCGTGCCATACCTTCTCTTACAGCTAAGCAACCTTCTAATGTTAGATGGGAGGTACTACTAACAGGATGATCCGTACAAAAAACGAATGGAATATTGTTCTTAAACAGTTGATGATACAGTTTTGGTGATAGTGCCATCATCTCATTGTGTTCAATATATCGAAATGTGGGACCAGCTATAACCGTATTAAAAGATGTTTCATGAAGGAATGTAACTTCAGTGCCATGGATAATATGAAAATCAAAAATTGACGCAAATTCTTGTTGAAGGCGGCTAACGAATTCAAGATCAACGGCTTTGTGTGCTCGAATAACGATTTTCGTAATGGACGGCTCTTGTTGCTGAATTTGTTGTAATGTTTCTCTTAAAATTTTAGCGATGCCCATACGTGTGAGTGGTTTTTTCTTTTCAGCGAAAAATGTACTTTTTGCCTGTTGTCCAATAGAGAAGGAATAAGCCACATCTTTTGAAATAACCATTTCATCAACCGTTGTATGTGTATGATGAATAATAGCCGTTTTTGCACCTATCAAGCTTTTAGGAGAGGGAACAATATGAGATGCCGTCACCCCATGAGAAACAGCTTTTTGAAAAGCAGTATCAAATGGGTATATGCCATCAACTACAGAATATTGCAGATGTGAGTCAAATTCATAGCTATCATCTCCTTCCCAACGAATCCCTATTTCAGCTAGACCGATTTGTGAGCAGCTATCGATAAAACCTGGTGTAATATAGTGTCCATCTAAATCCAACTCTGTTTCAGGTGAATGAGTAGCGGGTTCAAAGTATTGCCCTTGTACTTGAAAAGATTGCTTATTAAAGCTACGAGTCTCAGAATTAAAAACAAGTCCATTTATATAGCGTGTCATCGGATCAAATCTCTCCTTATGAAGAGAAAAGCGGAGACTGGTATCTCCACTTTTCAAGTTTAATTATTTAGTAATGGATACGTTTGTGCCATTTGGATGGACAATTTGTACGGAGTTATCAGCAGAAACCTCAAAGCCCTGTACTTTTTTGTTTACACCTGCAACCGTTTGTGTTGCCTCTAATTCAATACGTGGAACATCAGCTAAAATTAGCTTTAATGCTTCTTGGTATAATTTTGCACGTTCTTCTTGCACCACTGTTTCTGAGACGGCACGTTCTAATAATTTATCCACTTCTGGATTGCTGTAGCCTTTACCATTTCCTAAGGCACCAATCTGATTTGTGTGGAATAATTGATAAAGGAAGAAATAAGGATCTGGGTACCAAGTCCAGCCACCAATATTCATCGGCGCATTACCCTTTGCCACAGTATCACTGTAAGTACCCCATTCAAGCACTTTTATTTCCACATCAATATTTAAGTTCTTCTTTAACTGACTTTGGAAAATCGTTGCGTAAGGAACACGTGCTTCTGATACGAAAATCTCTGTCTTGAAGCCATCAGCGAAACCAGCCTCTGCTAGTAATTTTTTTGCTTCTTCTGGATTATATTTTGGTACCATATCAACTAACGATTGATCATATCCCCATGAACCAGGTGGTAATGGTAAATAAGAAACATCGCCGCCACCCCATTGGTTAACGCCAGAAATAATTTCTTCTACATTTGTTGCCATATAAATCGCTTCACGAACGCGTTTGTCAGCAGTTGGACCTACTTTGTTATTAAGGTCAAGATAAACAATGGATAGACCTGGATTTGTTAAAAGCTCAAGGCTACTATCTTGGTTGATGATTTCTCGGTTTTGACCTTTAACGTCCATGGCAATATCAATATCACCAGAACGTAATGCGTTTGTCATCATATTTTGATCGGAGATAAACTTCATTGTTAAGTTATCGACATTTGGCTTATCGCCCCAGTAATTATCGTGACGAACTAATTTTACTTCTTGGTCTTTTTTCCATTCTGTTAGTTGGAATGGACCTGTACCAACAAAGTGTTCAGAAAAATTATCGCCCCATCCTTCAACTTCTTCTTTTGGAATAATAATATTCCCTGCATCCGTTAGCATAGCAAGTAGGGCAGCATTTGGCGTAGCTAAGTGAATCTCTACTTCATAATCCGATAACACTTTCACTTCTGTTACACCACTTAAACGATTCATAGCAGATTCTTTAGCAGAGCGTTCTAAAGAGTATTTCACATCTTCAGCTGTCATTTCACGTCCATCCTGATATTTACCTTTTTGGAATTTAATACCTTCTCGTAATTTGAATGTGTAGACTAACATATCCTCTGATACATTCCATTCAGTTGCTAACGAAGGGATGATATCAGATAGATCTTTGTTATAAACAACTAACGTATCACCCATTTGGCGCATCACCTGTGATTCATAAACCCCTGTATATTTGATCGGATCAAATGTTTTTGCATTGGCTGACAGACCGATATTTAATGTGCCTCCAGAAGTAGCTTCTCCCTCTTTTTCATCCGTTGAAGTACTTTTCTCATTTCCACCACAAGCAGCTAAAACACCAATTAGTAAAGTTAAAAAGAGTAGTAGTAAAGACTTTCTTACGTTTAATTTCTTCATATGCACTAGCCTCCTTAGTTTTTGTTTCACAATATGAACCGTTGATTCAAAAATGGTAGGTTCGAGATTAAAATTAGCACACTTGTAAATAGAAAGTAAATATAAAATTACAAAGATTCAGAAAAAAATATATTTACAAACAATTATTAAGTGGTGTACTATGTGGTTATTCACAATATGAACCACTGATTCTAATAATGAAAAGGAGGTCTTGCTAAGATGGGCTCATTTATTTTAAAAAGATTAGTTAACCTCATCCCGACACTGCTAGTAGTAGGAATTATCGTCTTTATTATTACGCGAATGATTCCTGGTGACCCGGCTTCAGTCATGCTTGGACCACAAGCGAGTGTAGAAGATGTAGAGAATTTAAGAGAAGAGCTAGGATTAAATAAATCCATGCCTTCGCAATTTATTTCATATGTAGGAGATCTAGCACAGTTAAATTTAGGATATTCCTATTCTTATAGTGAATCTGTCATCGGACTTATTCTCGAAAGGTTCCCTAATACAGTGATATTGGCATTGGCAGCGCTGTTAATAGCAGTCGTGATTGGCATCCCAGCAGGAATATTTGCAGCGAGAAAGCAAAATACCATCATTGATTATGTTGTTATGCTTGTGTCATTAGTTGGTGTATCCATGCCAATTTTCTGGTTGGGCATCATGCTTGTTTTATTCTTTAGTGTTAACCTTGGTTGGTTCCCAGCGACTGGGATGGGGAATATTAGCGATGGCCTATGGACCTATTTGAAGCATTTAATTTTGCCAGCATTTGCTTTAGCAACGATTCCAATGGCGACATTTGCACGGATTAC
Source organism: Lysinibacillus sp. HST-98 (assembly GCF_016757845.1). Lineage (NCBI taxonomy): Bacteria > Bacillati > Bacillota > Bacilli > Caryophanales > Bacillaceae > Lysinibacillus > Lysinibacillus sp. HST-98. The sequence goes on along the minus strand of NZ_JAENHX010000001.1, from coordinate 1,075,732 downwards.
CCGTTCAAGTATGTTAGAGGTTATTTCGCAAGATTATATTAAAACAGCTCGTTCTAAAGGTATTAAAGAATATTTAGTAATTGGTAAACATGCATTTAAGAATGCACTAACACCGATTTTAACCGTGTTAGGAATGCAAATTTCTAATTTACTGGGCGGAGCGGTTTTAACAGAAACAATTTTTAGTTGGCCGGGGATGGGTCGATTAATTGTAGATGCCATTGATAAACGTGACTTTGTAGTCGTCCAAGGTACTGTTATTTTCATTGCGTTTATCTTTGTGCTTGTTAACTTAGTAGTCGATGTACTTTATAAAGTGGTCAATCCTAAGGTCAATTTAGAATCGGATGGGGGGAAAAAATAACAATGACTCAAGCAATAGTCCAAGAAACGAAAAAAAGAAATACGTTATTGCGTAAGTTGCTAAAAAATAAATTAGCGACAATTGGGTTAATCATTGTCACTTTAATGGGTATTGTTGCTATTTTTGCCCCATTGATTGCTACCCATCCACCAAATGAAATGATTGTCGGTAAATCGTTTTTACCGATGAATACAGAAGGACATTTATTAGGAACAGATAACTATGGTCGTGATCTGTTTAGTCGCTTAGTTTACGGTACACGAATCTCAATGATTGTTGGGATTGCGGCGGTGCTATTTGGTGCTGTGTTTGGCACACTGCTAGGCTTAGTGGCAGGATATTTTGGTGGACGTATTGACTCCATTATCATGCGCACAATGGATGGTCTTTTCGCATTCCCGTTTATATTACTAGCTATTACATTAATGACGGTATTAGGGCAAGGACTTGTCAATGTTATTGTTGCGATTGGTATTGCTAATATTCCAGGTTTCGCACGACTTGTTCGAGGACAGGTGTTAAGTGTAAAAGAGGAGGAATTCGTTGAAGTAACGCATTCTTTAGGTGCTACACATACGAGGATCATTTTTAGCCATATATTACCGAACTGTTTAGCACCTTTAATTGTCTATGGAACGATGAGTACAGCTGGCGCTATTATTTCAGAAGCTGCCCTTAGCTTTTTAGGATTAGGCGTTCAACCACCGACAGCTTCATGGGGCAGTATTTTAAAAGATGGCAAAGACTTTTTAGTATTAAATCCCCAAATGGCGACATTTTCAGGCATTTGTATTTTATTAACAGTTCTTGGGATTAACCTATTAGGGGACGGATTGCGCGATGCATTAGATCCGAAAATGAAAGTTTAATAGAAGGGGGTGGAGTCATGACTGAACGTTTACTAGATGTAGAAAACTTAACAGTAGAATTTAAAAGTGGCGGCTCTACAATGAAAGCTGTTAATGGAGTAAATTTACAATTAAATAAGAAGGAAACACTAGGTATTGTGGGAGAGTCAGGATCAGGAAAAAGTGTTACAGCCACTGCTCTCATGCGTTTAATTCCATCTCCGCCAGGAAAAATAACGAATGGAAAAATTCTATTTAATGGCCGCGATTTAATCGGAATTTCTGAAAGGGAAATGCGCAATGTGCGAGGCAATGACATCTCAATGATTTTCCAAGATCCTATTACAAGTTTGAATCCTGTATTAACAGTGGGCAATCAAATTATTGAAGTGATACAAGCACATGAGACAATATCGAAGAAAGATGCTGCTATCAAAGCCGTTGATATGTTAAAAATGGTTGGGATTCCTGAGCCAGAGAAACGATTAAAAATGTATCCTCACGAATTTTCAGGTGGAATGCGTCAGCGTGTCATGATTGCTATTGCCCTGGCTTGTAACCCGAAACTACTCATTGCTGATGAGCCTACAACTGCACTAGATGTAACTGTACAAGCTCAAATTCTTGATTTAATGAAAAAATTACAACAAGAACACGATACAGCCATTATTATGATTACGCACGATTTAGGTGTGGTTTGGGAGCTATGTGACAAAGTAAATGTTATGTATGCAGGTCGTACAGTAGAGTCTACTACAACAAGACAGCTATATGAAAAACCTTTACATCCCTATACGTGGGGATTATTAGAGTCTCAAATTACAATGGGGACACAAGAGCAACAAAGGCTGCCAGCTATTCCAGGTAGTCCGCCAGATTTAACAATGCCACATAGTGGCTGTCACTTCTCAGCACGATGTCCTTTAGCAACAGATATTTGTCGTAGTACGGTGCCTGACTTAGTGGAAGTACAGGACAACCATTTTGTAGCCTGCCATTTACAAGCAAAAGATCAAATTGTCCCAAGGAAGGAGGGAATTTTTAATGCAACAGTACAATGAACTTGTCTTAAAGGTCAGTAATTTAAAAAAGCATTTTCCCATTAAAAGTTCAATTCCTTTTAAAAAACCAACACAATTTGTGAAGGCGGTAGATGGTGTAAGTTTTGAGTTATATAAAGGTGAGACACTGGGGATTGTGGGAGAGTCGGGGTGTGGTAAATCGACAGTCGCCCGTTTAATCAACCAGCTAATTTCACCAACAGAGGGAATAGTTGAATTTAAGGGAACGGATTTAGCAAGCTTAAATTCAAAAGATATCCGCTCTGCTCGAAAATCCATCCAAATGGTTTTCCAAAATCCTTATGCATCACTCGATCCTCGTAAAACGATTGAATATCTTATTGCTGAGCCATTAGTGATTCATGGGATTGGTGATGAGGCATCTCGTAAAAAGCGAGTAGTTGAATTACTGGAAACGGTCGGATTAAGTGCCTACCATGCAAAGCGTCATCCACATGAATTTTCTGGTGGACAGAGACAACGCATTAATATTGCTCGGGCTCTTGCACTGAATCCAGATATTGTGGTGTGTGATGAACCAGTTTCCGCATTAGATGTCTCTGTACAGGCTCAGGTTATCAATCTATTAAAAGATTTACAGAAAGAATTCGGTTTAACCTATATTTTTATTTCACATGATTTGAATGTGGTGAACTACATGTGTGATCGTATTGCTGTCATGTATTTAGGAAAAATAGTGGAAATTGGCTCATACAAGGAAATTTATGAGAAACCTCAGCATCCTTACACACAAGCCTTGTTATCGGCCATACCTAAGGAAAATCCTTTTGATAAAAAGGACCGTATTATTTTATCTGGCGATGTTCCAAGCCCGGTTAATCCTCCGAGTGGCTGTGCATTCCATAAGCGTTGTCGTTTCGCTACAGAAAAATGTGCAGAGATCCAACCGACACTTGATACAGTATCAGCTACACATCAAGTATCGTGTCATTTATTTAAGTCGATACAGCAAGAAGTATCATCCATTTAACGAAAGATAAAATTTATTGAAGCAGAAAAAGGAGCGGACTGATTATGTCATTGAAGCATGTTATTGAATTATACGAGGTAATGGATAGTATTTATGTAAACGGAGACACGATTAAAGAGTATTTACACAATATTGATTCCACAGCAGATGTCAAGGTAAAAACTATTCAAGGCGAAAGCGGCTCAACTGATTTTGTTCGCGTCCTCGTGAAAGGAAAGAACGGCAAATCCTCTGGCGGGAATGCACCTACATTAGGAATTATAGGACGATTAGGTGGTATTGGAGCACGCCCTGAAATGACAGGCTTTGTATCAGATGGAGACGGCGCACTGGCATGTCTGGCAGGAGCAGCAAAAGCTATTGATATGGCCTTAAAGGGTGATCAATTAGAGGGTGACGTTATTTTCTCCACACATATTTGTCCAACAGCTCCAACCTTACCACATGAGCCAGTGCCATTTATGAACTCGCCAGTGGATATTAGTGTCATGAACGAAAATGAAGTAGAAGATACAATGGATGCTATTCTATCCATTGATACAACAAAAGGCAATCAAGTATGTAACCATAAAGGATTTGCGATAACGCCAACTGTCAAAGAAGGTTACATATTAAAAATTAGTGATGATTTATTGCACGTATATACACAATCTGCTGGCATTTCTCCAGTTGTCCTGCCAATCACGATGCAAGACATTACACCGTATGGTAATGGTTTATTCCATATCAATAGTATTTTACAACCAGCAGTTGCAACATCTAGCCCTGTTGTAGGTGTAGCGATTACAACTGAATCTGTTGTGGCAGGCTGTGCAACGGGTGCAACCCATGTCACAGATGTAGAAAATGTTGTGCGATTTGTGTTAGAGGTAGCAAAAACTTATGGTGCTAATAAATGCTCTTTCTTTGATGAAACACAATTTACACATATGAAAGGCTTATATGGTAGCATGAGTCATCTACAAACGAAAGGAAACGAGGTACACACACATGAATGATTTACAAGCACTTAAAGCTCAATTAGTAGAGGCAGTTGAAAATCATCAAGATGAATTGATAGCGTTTTGTTCAAAGCTCATTCAAATTCCAAGTGTCAATCCTCCAGGGGATACGACTGAAATAACAGCTTTTATCGAAAACTATTTAAATGATGTAGGCATTACTTATCAAAAATATGAAGCTGCTGATAAAATGTTTAATTTAGTAGCTTCTATTGGAAATGGGGAAGGAAAAGAACTCGTTTATTGTGGCCATACCGATGTTGTTCCTGTCGGTGATCTATCAAAATGGGATTTTGATCCGTTTTCAGGAGAAGTGAAGGATGGCTGGATGCTTGGACGTGGGGCGAGTGATATGAAAGCCGGTTTAGCAGGTATTATTTTTGCAACAAAGCTTTTAAAGAAACTGAACATTGAACTACCAGGGAAATTAACTTTGGCGATCGTACCAGATGAAGAAACTGGCGGTGAATTCGGTGTTCCTTGGCTGTTAGAGCGAGGCTATGTGCAGGGAGATGGTTGTTTAATCGCTGAGCCCTCTTCACCTTTAAACCCAACCATTGGACAAAAGGGCTCTTACTGGTTTGAATTAGAGGTGCGTGGGGAACCTGGTCATGGAAGTCTATCACCATTGGCTGGACGAAATGCCATTGTCGATGCAATTCGAGCTATAGAAGAGATTCGTACACTATGGGATGTAGAAATCACAATTCCTGAAGAGGTACAGCCACTTATTAAGGTATCAAAAAAATACATGCGTGAAGTGGAGAAAGATCGCTTGAAATATCAAGAAGTTTTAGAGAAAATTACTGTAAATATTGGTACAATTGAGGGAGGTACGAAGTCAAACGTAATCCCAGATTACTGTAAGGTCCAGGTCGATTGTCGTTTACCATTTGGTATTACACAAGAAGAGGTAACTGAAATCTTGACAACTAAACTAGATGGCTTGGCTATCGATTATTCAATCCAACGTTTTGGCTTCAAAAGCGTCGCCAATTATACGCCTGCTGAAAATCCTGTATGCCAATCGATAGTGGAAAATATATCGTATGTGACAGGGCAAGAGGCATATGGTGTCATGCAATGGGCAAGCAGTGACGCTCGTCATTTCAGACAATATGATATTCCTGTATTGCAATACGGCCCAGCTTATTTACCAAGTATTCATGGTTATAATGAAAAAGTGCGTGTTGAGGATATCGTACGCTGTGCAAAAGTTTATATAACTGCTGCTGTTGATTTCCTATATCAAAAGTAAGAGATTAGCTACTCTCTTACTTTTGATAAAGTGATATCAGGTGCTGACGGCTGCTAAATCTGTCGATTATTTCCCCCTTAAGAGAGAGATTTGCAGCCGTTTGTACAGATAAATAGTTCAGAGGGATGAGAGATATGCTAAAGACATTAAATTTATCAATTGCGGTTTTAAAAATGTTTACAAAGGAAAAGCCCACATGGGGTGGTCGAGAGTTAGCACTGGCGATGAACATGAATCATACAAATTTATATCGCATTCTTGAAACCTTCGAAAATAATGGGTTTATAACAAAAGATCCTATAACAAAAAAATATTCTCTTGGTATTGCATTATGGGAAATAGGTATGAATATGTATGATTCATTAAACATAGATCAGCTATGTATGCCAGTTCTTGAGAAATTAAAGGATGTCACTGGTGAAACAGCTATTTTTACCGTACTGAATGGACTGGAAGCGTTAACATTACTAAAAGCAGAGCCTGTAAATAAGGTGAAGTTTACAGTTTCAAGAGGAAGTAGATCGCCACTGTATGTAGGAGCATCTTATCGTTCGATGCTTGCTTTTTTAAATGAAGAGCAAATTGCAAAGGTCATAGATGAACCATTAACAGCTTATACAAATAATACGATGACAGATGCCACAGAAATAAGGGCAGAGCTAGAAAAAATTAGAACATGTGGCTATGCACTTAGTAACAGTGAGTATTCGGTCGATGTATTGGCGCTAGCTATGCCTATATTTAATAGTGAGGAACAGGTCGTAGCGTCTATTACCGTTTCTGGACCAATTTATCGTTTTACAGAGCAACGTGTTCCTGATTTTTTGGGACCTTTAACGGAAGCTAGAAATGAAATAGAAGGAATTATTCGTAGATATCATTTGAATTTTAATTAAGGAGCCCTATTATGCATCATTTACATGATATTGCACTAAATGTTTTAAAAGGCCATTTAAATGTTCAATCTTCTGAGTCACTATTAATTTTGACAGATAGCCACAAACAAGACATCGCGAAAATTTTTTATGAAGCTGGACTGTCAATTACTGCAAATACAATGTTCATGGTGATGCCCCTGTTAGAGAAATCTGGGCAGGAACCAATCCATGCAGTTTCTGAGCTTATGGCAAATACCGATGTTACACTGTGTATTACCTCCCACTCCCTAACACATACACTAGCTCGTAAACATGCCTGTGAAAAGGGTGGACGTGTAGCAACAATGCCAGGGGTAACATTGGAGATGCTGGAGCAAGGTGCCCTTCATGCAGATGCACAGGAGATCGAAGCTACGGTAGAAAAATATGTCCTTTTACTTAATACGACAAAAGATATTCGTATTGTCAAGGATGGTCATGAGCTGACGTTTAGTGTAGAAGGTCGTTTTGGCATTCGTTCCACAGGGGTTATTCGTCAACCTGGTGAGTATGGGAATATTCCTTCAGGAGAATCCTATATTGCACCAATAGAAACATCTGCGAATGGAGAGATTTTAGTAGATGGCTCTATTGCTAATATTGGTGTCTTAAAAGAGCCATTATTATTAAAAATAAAGAATGGTCGCTTAGAAGAAGCAATCGGTCCTGATGGTCCACGACTACTGGCATTACTTGGTGAAGGCAATGGTAGAGTTATTGCTGAGTTTGGCATCGGAGCCAATAAAAGTGCTATCCTATGTGGCAATGTATTAGAGGATGAGAAGGTGTATGGGACCATCCATATCGCTTTTGGTAGTAATGCGCCATTTGGTGGAGCCAATGCGTCAGATGTTCATATTGATTGTGTTGTGAAAAGTCCTATCGTCTATTTTGACGGTCAGCAAGTAATTTAAAGAAAAGCGTGTCTTCCTATGAAGCACGCTTTTTTCATGCTTTATAAGACTGTAGCTTAGGGTTGCTTGTCATTGTAGGTTTACAATATAGTTAATATAGATAGGAATAGGAATGATGATTAAATTCTGTCCATAAAATAGAAGTAATGATGAAGAAAGTTACTTTTGTTTTGCAACAAGAAAGAACGTGAGGGTGAAGAGATGTTAACATTTACAGATTTACATGGCCTACAAGTAGATTTGAGTTTTACAAGAGGCGAATTTAAAGTAGAACCTAAACACGTCCTTGTCCTTTTAAAGTATGAAAATAAATGGTTATGTACTGTCCATAAACGACGTGGTGTAGAAGTGCCAGGGGGGAAATTAGAAGAAGGCGAAACATTAGAGGAGGCGGCGATTCGAGAAGTTTTTGAAGAGACGGGTGTTCATGTGAAAAATCTTCAATGGTTTGCAGAGTATGCAGTGTATGATGAAATCGTTTTTTGTAAAACCGTTTTCACTGCACAATTTTTAGCGCAAGAGGATATAGAATTTGATTTAGAAACGTCAGGCATGCTTTGGTTAACCGATGAAGAATTTGTTCAGCATCCTAACTTGAGTTTTCACATGAAGGATGAGGGGATGAAGAAAATGCTGGAGGAGCTGAAACATCGTGACACACAATGGTGATATTATCGAAAAACGCCCCTATCCTTCACCAAATCCAGCTATAAGTTTAACGGAAATAACCTATCTTTCACAGGGCTTACGTATAAAAGGACTATTAGCAGAGCCAAAGACAGAGGGTACATATGATGGCTTTTTATATTTAAGAGGCGGCATGCAAAGCATTGGGATGGTAAGACCCTCTCGTATTGCACAATTTGCGGCGCAGGGCTTTATCGTATTTGCCCCATATTATCGTGGGAATCGTGGGGGAGAGGGTCGTGACGAGTTTGCAGGGGCAGACCGTTACGATGCGGTCTATGCCGTAGATGTACTCAAACAATTCTGCAATGACAATATCCATGTTTTTGGTTTTTCACGAGGTGGTATTATGGCTCTGTGGACAGCCATTTTAAGAAGGGATATTACTTCTGTTGTAACATGGGCAGGTGTTTCTGATGCAACGGCCACCTATTGGGAACGTACAGATATGCGAAGGATGATGAAGCGCGTTATTGGAGGAACACCTAATCGTGTACCAGAAGCATATGATGCAAGAACACCTCTTTTTGAGATAGAGCGAATAACAGCTCCCGTTCTTATCATTCATGGCTATCGTGATGAAAATGTGGATATTGAACATGCCAGACAATTGGCATTTTTTTTAGAGGAAGCAAATAAATCATTCGAAACTTGGTATGATCTTCACTATGCACATCAATATCCACCAGCAAAAAATCGTGAAACTGTCCGTGCTCTTTGCAAGTGGATGAAACAACAATAAAGCGTAGAGAAAACAAAAAGACAAAGGGAACGAATAATTTGTTCCCTTTGTCTTTTATATAGACGTTACTTTAATGGGCCACCAAGTGTAGTGATGGCTTCAGAAACGTTTGAGAATTTCTTGAAGTTTTCGTTGAATAAGCCTGCAAGCTCAGCAGCTTTTGCATCGTATGCAGCTTTATCTGCCCAAGCTTCACGAGGATTTAACACTTCTGAAGGTACTCCTTCAACTGCTGTTGGAATGTGTAAACCAAACACAGCATCTTGTGTTGTTTCAACATCTGCTAATTTACCATCGATTGCTGCACGGACCATTGTACGTGTGTAAGAAAGTTTCATACGGCTACCTGTGCCATATTCGCCACCAGTCCAACCAGTGTTTACTAAGTATACCTGTGCACCGTGCTCGTCAATTTTTTGACCTAACATTTCTGCGTATACTGTTGCAGGAAGCGGAAGGAATGGAGAACCGAAGCAAGTAGAGAATACTGGTTCTGGCTCAGTCACACCACGTTCAGTTCCAGCAAGTTTAGAAGTGAACCCACTTAGGAAGTGATACATTGCTTGTTCTTTTGTTAATTTACTGATTGGAGGTAACACGCCAAATGCATCAGCTGTTAGGAAGATGATTGTTTTTGGATGACCTGCAACAGAAGGATCAACGATATTTTCGATGTATTGGATTGGATAAGCTACACGTGTATTTTCTGTTAGTGAACCATCGTCATAGTCACAAATACGAGTTTCTGGATCAACAGCTACGTTTTCTAATACAGAGCCGAAGCGGATTGCATTGTAGATTTCTGGTTCTTTTTCAGCAGAAAGGTTGATTGTTTTTGCATAGCAACCACCCTCAATGTTGAACACACCATTATCAGACCAACCGTGTTCATCGTCACCGATTAGCTTACGATCAGGATCAGCTGATAACGTCGTTTTACCAGTACCAGATAGACCGAAGAATAACGCCACATCGCCAGCTTCACCAACGTTTGCTGAGCAGTGCATTGAAAGAATACCTTGTTGTGGTAATAAGTAGTTCATGATACCAAAGATAGATTTTTTCATTTCACCAGCATATTCTGTACCACCAATTAAAATAATTTTCTTTTCAAGTGATACGATGATGAATGTTTCAGAAGCAGTGCCATCAACCGCAGGATCTGCTTTAAAGTTAGGAGCTGAGATGACAGTGAAGTCAGCAACATGAGAAGCTAATTCATCTGCTGTTGGACGGATAAATAATTGATGAGCAAAAAGATTGTGCCATGCGTATTCATTAATAACTTGAATGCTTAATTGTGAATCTTTGTCAGCACCTGCAAAGCCTTTGAATACAAATAACTCGTCACGTTCTTTTAAATATTTTATTACTTTTACATATAGGTTATCGAACACTTCAGAAGAAATTGGTTGGTTTACTTTACCCCAGTCAATTTGATCTTTTGTGCTTTCTTCTTCTACCGTATATTTATCTTTAGGTGAACGACCAGTGTATTTGCCAGTTTCTGCACGAACTGCGCCATCTACTGTTAACATTGCTTCACCACGAGATGTAGCTTTTTCTGCTAATTGTGGTACTGAAAGTTGAACATTAATGTTACCGCCGTTTAATAATTCCTTCAGTTCGTTTGCAATTTCTACTGAATTCATCGATTAAATACCATCCTTTTTTATAGTATTCCCTTGATTTAGAGGGATTTTTTCTTAATTTCAAAAATAGTATAACACAATTGCTTAAATAATCTATACTAATTAAGAAATTATTTTAGAGTTTTTACCACTTTTCAATAAACTGACAAAAAATAATGTTTTTCGAGGAGAATACCATCAATCCTACTGTAATTAGGCATGAAAATTGAGCCACACATATGTTACCACAAGTAGCTAGGTATGTTGTAGGGATTAATTTGCTTCTATTTACATCATCATCCAAGTATGAAAAGTTTTTGTGTAATAAGTTCTTTCCTTTCTATACAGTAATACATAAGAAAATATTTGACAACGTTCGACCTTTTCAGTAACATGAGATTGAACGGATACTCTTATCCCGAGCTGGTGGAGGGTCAGGCCCTGTGAAACCCGGCAACCTGCATGAACTATTTCACGACATGCGTTGGTGCCAACCTGATGCAAGGGAACATCCCTTGAACGATAAGAGTGAAAGGTTACGCAGTCATTATTCCTTTCCTCATGTAAAGTAACGTGAGAAAAGGATTTTTTTATTGTTAAAAATTAATGTAAAGGTAAGTATATGTAGTTCTTTCCTTATTATAATGACGGATCTTTCGAAATCCTCGTGTTAAAAGCAGCAGTAACGGCTTGAGAGTTCAATCCTTAGGAGCGGACTTGACATGGGTAATGAGTACCGTATTCATACACAACTACTTATTGTAAGAGTATTTAGGAGGAAAACCAAATGACAAACCGTCGACTGTTTACATCAGAGAGTGTAACAGAAGGACATCCAGATAAGATTTGTGACCAAATCTCGGATGCCATTTTAGATGCTATTTTAGCAGAAGATCCAAATGCACGTGTAGCGTGTGAAACAACTGTAACAACAGGATTAGTATTAGTAGCAGGAGAAATTACAACTTCTACTTATGTAGATATTAAAGGTATTGTTCGTGACACTGTAGCTGAAATTGGTTATACACGAGGTAAATATGGCTTTGATGCTGAGAACTTAGCGGTGCTTGTGGCTATTGGTGAACAATCACCTGATATTGCTCAAGGTGTTGATCAGGCATTAGAGGCACGTGAAGGCTCTATGACAGATGCAGATATTGAAGCAATTGGTGCTGGTGACCAAGGCTTAATGTTTGGCTATGCATGTAATGAAACACCAGAGCTAATGCCATTACCAATTAGCTTGGCACACAAATTAGCACGCCGTTTAACAGAAGTACGTAAATCCGGTGAACTTGCCTATTTACGTCCTGATGGTAAAACGCAAGTAACGATAGAATATGATGACAATAATGTACCGGTTCGCGTGGATACAATTGTTATTTCAACACAGCATGATGAAGAAGCAACACTTGAACAAATTCAAGCAGATTTAAAAGAATTTGTTATTGCACCAGTTGTACCAAGTGAATTATTAGATGCTAATACGAAATACTTTATCAATCCAACTGGCCGTTTTGTAATTGGTGGACCAAAAGGTGATGCTGGATTAACAGGACGTAAAATCATTGTTGATACATACGGTGGTTATGCACGTCACGGTGGTGGTGCCTTCTCAGGTAAGGATGCAACCAAGGTAGACCGTTCAGCGGCATATGCAGCACGTTATGTAGCGAAAAACATCGTAGCAGCTGGCTTAGCAGAGCGTGCTGAAGTGCAACTTGCCTATGCGATTGGCGTTGCGCAGCCTGTTTCGATTGCTGTCGATACATTTGGAACAGGTAGAGTGAAAGAAAGCGAGATCGTTGAATGGGTACGCGAGCTATTCGATTTACGCCCAGCGGGTATCATTAAAATGCTTGATCTTCGTCGTCCAATTTATAAACAAACTGCTGCGTATGGACATTTTGGTCGTACAGATTTAAATGTACCATGGGAGCAAATTGATAAAGCAGACGCGTTACGAGAAAAAGCACGTTTATAAACTATTGAACTAAAGTAATGAAGTCATTAAAAAATTATTCTAATGTATTAATAAACAAAGGAGCAATATTGCTCCTTTTGTTTTTTTATAAAAAATACCTCGCTAGGATTCGTGAACGTATTCGGTACACGAAAACGCGAGGGATTTTTTCGTTGGTATTAATTTTTTTGTGTAGATTATTTATTTCTGAATTGATTTATAATATTGACCTTTTTCTGCGTATTCTCGTACGATGCGTTCCATATCCTCTTTATCCTCAGCATTTAATTCTCGGACAACTTTTGCTGGACGACCTAATGCTAGACTATTTGGAGGAATGACTTTACCAGGAGGTACTAGGCTTCCTGCCCCAATAAATGCACCTTCTCCAATCTCAGCTCCGTCTAAAATAATGGATCCCATACCAATTAAGGCATTTTTGCGAATTGTACAACTATGTAAAGTGACTTGGTGTCCAACTGTTACCTCATCTTCAATAATGAGCGGATATTTTGGGCTTTGGTGTAAACAGCAAAGATCTTGAATACTGACACGTTTACCGATAATCGTTGGGGAAACATCACCACGAATAACCGTATTAAACCAAATGGTTGTTTCGGCGCCAATTGTTACGTCGCCCGTAACAGTTGCGTAATCAGCAATGAAAACAGACGGATCGATCTTTGGCGTTTTATCTTTAAATGGATAAATCATGAAAATCGCCTCTTTTCTTTCTATAATGTAGTATTATCGTATCAAATACGCAACTTTATGGAAATATAAAATTAAAATATGCTATTTATTTCGATATAATCAAAGTGTAATTATTTTTTAGGAGGACTATGTAAATGTGGAAATGGGAAGCTGATGGACAAGCAAAAGCTGTGATTGCTATTCTTCATGGTGCTTATGAAAATCACCGTTGGTATGCATGGCTGATAGAAAAATTAAGATTAGAAGGCTTCCACATAGTCATGGGGGATTTACCGAATCATGGGGGTAATGCAAGGTTTGCTCGAGTCCATGATGAAGACTTCAAATTGTACAATAAGTATACAAGAAACCTGATTGAGAATGCTTTTTCATATAATTTACCAACCTTTGTAATAGGTCATGGACTAGGTGCAACATTAATCCTCCATACACTGCAAAAGAGACAATATGAATGTGCAGGCATTATTTTAACATCACCTTGGTTGCAACTAAAGCTATTACCAGGTAAATTAACAAATGCTTTAACAAGTCTAAGTGCGTTAACAGCCAATGTGAAATTAACACATGATATTACATTAGAGAAATTAACGCGTAGTGTTGAAGGCAGAGAAGAAATGAAAGATGAGGTACCGCTCATGTCGGTTGTTTCTGTGAAATGGTACCGAGAGCTTCAGCAGATGATGAAAAATTTAGTGATGCTGCCTAAAGGTGAAATGCCAAATATGCCTATGCTCATTATGACAGCTGAGAAGGATAAAATTACGGACACTCGCCACACCCGAAATTGGCTTCATCAACAGGAATTCACAGAATTTCAGTTTAAAGAATGGGCAAATTGTTATCATAATTTATTTCATGAGGGAGAGCGCGAAGAGATTTTTATGTATACACGAGACTTTATTAATAATGCTCTTCGAAGAATTGGTTATATAATTAAATAGGTTTATACCCTTCCATTTACTAGGTTACTTACTTAAATATTGTTACTCAAAAATAATATTGTAATTTTCTGAAAAGTGTAATACTATAATGAACTAAAGTAAGGTATTTTAAATTGGAGGGGTAAAATGGATGTAATTGTGGAGAAGTTGAATGGTATTTTATGGGGACCATGGTTTATTTATGGTATCTTATTGATTGGGTTATTTTTCTCAATTATCACAAGGTTCCTACAGGTAAGGCACATTAAAGATATGTTTGTTTTAATGTTTAAAGGGGAGAAATCGGAAAAGGGAATATCCTCTTTCCAAGCAATGTCTATCGCATTATCAGGACGTGTAGGTACAGGTAATATTGCTGGTACTGCGACAGCAATTGGAATGGGAGGACCTGGTGCTGTCTTTTGGATGTGGGCAATCGCTTTCATTGGTGCGGCTACCGCGTATGTAGAGTCAACATTAGCTCAAATCTATAAAGAAGAGAAAGATACAGAATATCGTGGTGGACCGGCCTTTTACATAGAAAAAGGAATGGGTCAGAAATGGTTTGCAGTTATTTTTGCTGTAGCTGCTTTAATTGCAATGTTAATTTTGATGCCTGGTGTGCAGTCAAATGCCATCGCAGGTGCTGTTGAAAACGCTTTCGGTTTGGATACATGGATCACAGGACTTATAATTGTTGTGTTACTAGGTGCTATTATCATTGGTGGTATTAAATCAATTGCAAACGCTGCTCAAATTATTGTACCATTTATGGCATTAGCTTATATCATTATGGCAATAGTCATTATTTTTATGAATATTTCACAAGTACCAACAGTTATCGGATTAATTTTTTCTAGTGCATTTGGTGCTCAAGAAATTTTTGGCGGGGTTATTGGTTCAGCGATTGCTTGGGGTGTTAAACGTGGAATTTACTCCAATGAAGCTGGTCAAGGAACTGGGGCCCACCCTGCGGCAGCTGCGGAAGTATCGCATCCTGCTAAGCAAGGAATTGTTCAAGCAGCATCTGTGTATATTGATACATTATTAATTTGTTCTGCTACCGCATTTATGATTTTATTTACGGGTATGTACAATGTACAAGATGAAAAGGCAGCTGAAGGCGCAGATCCATTTATTCATGTTGGAGAATTCAATAGTGGTGGGTTAGCTGGTGATGAGCAAATGACTTTTGCAAAAAGTATTGAAGCAGGAGCTGCGTATACACAATATGCAGTTGACTCATCATTACCTGGCTTTGGAGCTCCGTTTGTAGCCATAGCGTTATTCTTCTTTGCCTTTACAACAATTATGGCTTACTACTATATTGCAGAAACAAATGTTGCTTACTTATTTAGAGGTAGCACAGAAAAGGTATTCATCTGGATTGCCAAAATTGCCATTTTAGTTGCGGCCTTCTATGGTACAATCCGTACGTCTGGTCTAGCATGGGCAATGGGTGATGTGGGCCTTGGTCTGATGGTTTGGATTAACGTTATAGCTATTTTAATTATTATGAAACCAGCTATTGTTGCATTAAAAGATTACGAGAAACAGAAAAAAGAAGGAAAAGATCCAGTATTTGATCCTCGTAAATTAGGAATTAAAGGTGCAGATTTCTGGGTTGACTATAATGAAAAACGAAATAACAAGTAGATAAAGAGCAAGGCGATCAGCTAGTTTTATAGCAACTAGCTGATCGCCTTTTAGTATGTTCTCCACATTACTATTAAATAGGGTATTCTTTCATTTTCTCTAATGCAATGACAAATGGTGGATCATTTTGTTGATTAAGAAATGCGTATTTTAAGACATGGACATATTTTTGTGGAAGTTGACTTACATAATCAATGATCTTATCACGTTCTTCTTTTCCACCTGGATGTCCATGATAAATAACAAGAACAATCAAACCGCCCACTTTTAAGAGCTTTAATATATTTTCAATAGCTTGGATTGTTGTATTAGGTCTTGTAATAATATCATGGTTGCTACCAGGTAAATAGCCGAGATTAAAGATTGCCGCAGTTACTGGCTTGTGTACAAACTGTGTGACTTCTTCATGTCCTTTATTTAAAACGAGCGCTCGATGTTCTAAACCATGATCTAAAAGTCGGAGGAGTGTCGCGTCAACCGCCTCTTTTTGGACATCAAAGGCATAAACTTGCCCTTCATCCCCAACAAGCTGTGCCAGAAACAATGTGTCATGACCGTTTCCAGCAGTTGCATCAACAACTGTATCTCCCTCTTCTATATTATCTTTTAATAACTGCTGGGCATATTGTAAAACGCGTTGTAGTTTCATTTCGTAACCTCTGTCTTATACAACTTCCCTTGCCAACTACCACGACGTTCAAGCTCAGCGTCAATGCCATTCAGTACTTCCCATTTATTGACACTCCACATTGGTCCAATCATTAAATCAATCGGTCCATCACCTGTAATACGATGAATCACCATCTCTGGTGGTAAAATTTCCAATTGGTCTGCTACTAGTTTTGTATAGACATCTTGATCTAAAAATTCTAGCATACCTTTTTCATATTGCTTCACCATAGGCGTTCCTTTTAATAGATGAAGTAAGTGGATTTTAATGCCTTGGACATCTAATTGAGCAACTGCTCGTGCCGTTTCCATCATCATGTCATAGTCTTCGAGAGGCAACCCATTAATGATGTGTGAGCAAACACGAATGCCATGCTTACGCAATTTTTCAACGCCTTCCACATACGTTGCATAATCATGGGCGCGATTAATAAGATTAGCCGTTTTCTCATGTACCGTTTGTAGACCGAGCTCAATCCATAAATACGTCCGCTCATTTAACTCTGCTAAATATTCGACAACATCATCAGGTAAACAATCAGGGCGAGTAGCAATAGAAAGACCTACTACACCTTCTTGCGCTAAAGCTGCTTCAAATTTTTCTTTTAAAACTGGCAAAGGGGCATGTGTATTTGTGTAGGCTTGGAAATAAGCCATGTATTTGCCATCCTTCCATTTCTGATGCATTTTGTCTCGGATTTCAGCAAATTGAACATCAATTGGATCTACCTTATTGCCAGCAAAGTCACCAGAACCAGCAGCACTGCAAAATGTACAGCCACCGAAAGCGACTGTGCCGTCGCGGTTAGGGCAATCAAAGCCTGCATCTAAGGCCACTTTAAATACTTTATGACCAAATTGGTCACGTAAATAGCGATTCCATGTATAGTATCTTTTCCCCTCTGAAGGAAAAGGAAAATTCGTCTCTGTCATTTATTTCACTCCTCTAACGCTCTATTCTATCATGTGCATTTCGTTCCGTCATGGGGTAAGGGTATTATCAAGATTTGGATAAAGAAAAATGGAAAAGAACAAAACTAAATATGATGGAAAATAGGATAGAAGTCTTGTAAAAAAGGTAAATTTATTTTCCTTGTACTTTTAAGTATTTCAGCATACACTAGCTATTTAGAGAAGCGAAATAATGGAGGTCATTCTATGCCAAAACGTGTTTGGTTTTTAATTATCGGAATGCTTGTGAACACAACAGGCAACTCTTTTTTATGGCCTTTGAATGCCATTTATATGCATGATTATTTAGGTAAATCTTTAGCTATGGCTGGTTTTGTCTTAATGCTGAATTCTGCTGCTGGAGTAATAGGCAATCTATTAGGCGGTTACTTATTTGATAGAATTGGTGGCTATAAAGCTATTATGCTTGGTATTCTGTTAACGATTGCTTCATTAATTGGCTTAACAATTTGGCATGGTTGGCCACATTATGTGTGGTTTTTAACGATACTAGGCTTTAGTGGGGGCATTGTTTTTCCGGGTATGTTTGCCTTAGCTGGAGCTGCCTGGCCCGAAGGTGGACGTAAGGCTTTTAATACGATCTATTTAGCACAAAATGTCGGTGTTGCCGTAGGTCCTGCCCTTGCAGGTATAGTGGCAGATTATCAATTTGACTATGTGTTTAAAGTAAATTTAGGTATGTATATTTTATTCTTTTTCATTGCCTTATTTACATTTAAGCGTTTGGAGGCGGGCAGTATTGCACCTAAAAATGTCTTGAGTGAAAGTAAACGAATCGTAAACAAGGCACCTTTCTATGCTTTGTTAATAATTAGTGCATCCTCTGTTTTATGCTGGCTAGCATATTCTCAATGGAGTGCAACCATTTCATCTTATACACAAGATTTAGGATTGGGATTAAAGCAATACAGCCTACTTTGGACAATCAACGGTCTTCTAATTGTCATTGGGCAACCGCTCATTGCACCGCTCGTAAAGCGTTGGGAAAACAATTTAAAGCGTCAGTTAGTATTTGGTGTAACGCTGATCGCACTTTCCTTTGGTATTATTGCCTTTGCAAACGATTTTAAAATGTTTGGAGCAGCGATGCTTGTCTTAACATTTGGGGAAATGTTTTATACGCCAGCATTACCAACGATTGCTAATCAACTGGCACCAAAAGGTCGTCAAGGATTCTATCAAGGGATTATCAATAGTGCTGCTACTGGAGGACGGATGATTGGTCCACTATTTGGTGGTATTATGGTAGATCAATTTGGCATGATTCCTCTCGTTTTAACATTGGTGGTGATCGTACTATTGGCGATTATTCCATGTTTAACATACGATTATCCTTTAAAAAAGAACAAAATAGTAGCAGATTAATAATATCGCACTTAAAAAGAGCAAAAACGAGTGTTAAGCACTTGTTTTTGTTCTTTTTTTATAGTAGATATTGAAAAAATGTTATGACAGGATTACAATCATACATATTCAAATATTTGAATATGTAGTTATATGGAGGGGTTTTTATGGAAGAGGGCTTACAACAGTTTAAAGCGGATTTTTTTAAAGCATTAGCACATCCGTTACGCATTAGAATACTTGAACTCCTTGTAGATGGACAGAAAAGTGTCAATGAGATTCAAGATTGCTTAGAGAAAGAGGGTTCTGCTGTTTCTCAGCAATTAAGTGTATTGCGTGCTAAAAACATCGTTTATGGCGTCAAGGAAGGAAAAAAAGTTTATTATTCTTTAAGTGACCCAATGATTGGTGCATTACTTGGGGTGGCAAAGGATATTTTTAATAACCATTTGGTTCATACCATTTCGAGATTAGAGGAAATGACAAGTAATGAAGGTGACAAAGAGAATAAGTAAATCAATGATGATGACAAATTGGGCTTTGCTTATTATTTCGAAGGGAAGATTTATCTATGAAGTCACTGTTTACAGGACGCTTTGAAGGATATTCAGTTCAACATGTAAAGAAGGATTTATTGTCAGGGATTATTGTGGGAATTGTTGCTATTCCGCTTGCCATGTCCTTTGCCATAGCATCGGGTGTGAAACCAGAATATGGGATTTATACGGCTTGCATTGCAGGTATTCTTATTTCTCTCTTTGGCGGTTCTAAATATCAAATAGGTGGGCCTACGGGGGCATTTGTGCCAATTCTATTGGGGATTGTACTTACCTATGGCTATGAAGATTTATTACTTGCCGGTTTAATGGCAGGGGTATTGCTTTGTGTCATGGGTTTTTTTAAGTTAGGGACTTTAATTAAGTTTATTCCACGTCCTGTAACAGTTGGTTTTACAGCAGGGATAGCTGTGATTATTTTTACAGGTCAAATCGCTAACTTTCTAGGACTAATAAATGTTAAAAGACATGAATATTTTATCGCCAACATACAGGAAATCATTAAGCAGCTTGGTACGACAAATACGTATAGTATTCTTACTGCCGTCGTATGCTTGGCGACAATAATGATAACACCAAAGTTTTTTCCAAAGGTTCCTGGAGCATTAGCTGGTATCGTTGTCTCTACATTGATGGCAACTTTCTTCTTTTCAGGACAAGTTGCTACTATTGCAACCGCTTATGGTCAAATTCCTAATACATTACCTCATTTCGCCTTACCGAACATCACGCTCGAACGATTACAACAACTTATTGGTCCCGCGTTTGTCATTGCAATGCTAGGTGGTATTGAGTCTCTATTATCGGCAGTTGTGGCGGATGGAATGACAAATAGTAAGCATAACAGTAATCGTGAGTTAATTGGTCAGGGGATTGCTAATATTGTGACGCCTTTATTCGGTGGTATTCCAGCAACAGGCGCCATTGCACGCACAGCGACCAATATCAAAACAGGCGCAGTATCCCCCATGTCGGGTATCATTCATGGTGTGTTTGTTTTAATCACATTATTGTTATTAGCTCCATATGCATCTCATATTCCGTTAGCAAGCATGGCTCCGGTACTGATGGTCGTAGCCTGGAATATGAGTGAACGACATCATTTTTCACATATCGCAAAATTAAAATCAGGCGACACACTAGTATTATTGATTACCTTTTTATTAACGGTATTCACTAGTCTTACATTAGCAGTTGAGGTAGGGCTTGTGCTGGCTGTGCTATTATTTGCGAAACGCATGAGTGAAAAGCTTGTTGTTACAAAAGTACTTCCAGATCATTCAAATAAAAGTGAAAAGGTACAGCCACATGTAGTGCATCAGCAGCATGATTGCCCGCAAATTAGTATGTATACAATTGAAGGGCCGTTGTTTTTTGGTGCTGCACAAATGTTTGAACAAACGATTGAAAGTACTTTGCATCAGCAGCCAAGAGTTTTGATATTACGGATGGGGAAAGTGCCCTTTATGGATTCTACTGGAGAAGCATATTTTAGCAATATCATTGAAAATTATACAGCACAGGGCGGTACTATTTTGGTGACGGGTGTGCAAGGAGATTTAAAGGGTGCTCTTCAGCACAATGGTCTTTACGATAAAATAGGCGCGCAACATTTTTTTCAGCATACAGGAGAAGCGATTACAAAAGCTTTCCATTATTTGAACGCCAATCAATGCATTGGTTGTCAGCATTTTGCTTTTCATGAATGTAAGGATTTATCAAAGTCTAATAAAGAAAAGGATTTAATTGTTCAGTAATGGGTAAGCTGTAAACAAAGGCTTGTGCTTTTCAATACTTTCCATTAGAATAAATGCAATATCATGTAAAGACTGTGATGAGGAATAGTAGATTTGTGGTTCTTTTTAGAGAGCTAGCGGTTGGTGGGAGCTAGTAAGAATGCAAGTTGAACTCGCCTTCTGAGTCTGCCCGCGTGAAACAGCGTGTGTCGTTTCTTCCGCGTTAAGGAAGCTTGAGCCGAGTGTAATCACTAATTTGGGTGGTACCGCGGGAGTACAAATTCTCTCGTCCCTTCTATAAGAAAGGGGCGAGTTTTTTTATTTTTTAAATATTTCGTCAATTATGATGAAGAGCAGCACGATCAATTGAAGGAGGAAAAAAAATGAGTTTTAATCATGAACAAATTGAAAAAAAGTGGCAGCAATATTGGGCTGATAACAAAACATTTAAAACTGAAAATGAAACAGCGAAGCCTAAATTTTATGCATTAGATATGTTCCCTTATCCATCTGGCGCAGGACTACATGTAGGCCATCCAGAGGGGTATACGGCAACTGATATTCTATCACGCTTTAAACGTATGCAAGGCTATAATGTACTTCATCCAATGGGCTGGGATGCTTTTGGTTTACCAGCTGAGCAATATGCACTTGATACAGGGAATGATCCAGCTGAATTTACAGCTAAAAATATTGCGACATTTAAACGTCAAATTCAAGAGCTAGGCTTCAGCTATGATTGGGATCGCGAAATTAACACAACTGATCCAGCGTATTATAAATGGACACAATGGATTTTTATCCAGCTTTATAAGAAAGGTTTAGCTTATGTGGATGAAGTAGCTGTTAACTGGTGTCCAGCACTTGGCACGGTATTAGCTAACGAAGAAGTAATTGATGGGAAATCAGAGCGTGGTGGTCATCCAGTAGAACGCCGACCAATGAAGCAGTGGATGCTTAAAATTACAGCCTATGCTGATCGTTTAATCGATGACCTAGAAGAAGTTGATTGGCCTGAATCTATTAAAGATATGCAACGCAATTGGATTGGCCGTTCAGAAGGGGCAGAAGTGACATTTGCCATTGATGGTTCAGATCAAAACTTCACAGTTTTCACAACACGTCCAGATACATTATTTGGTGCTACATACTGTGTGCTTGCACCAGAGCATAAATTAGTGGAACAAATTACAACAGCTGACCAACGCCAAGCTGTTGAGGCTTATTTAGAGAAAGTTAAAATGAAATCGGACCTAGAGCGTACAGATTTAGCGAAAGAAAAAACAGGCGTATTTACAGGTGCTTATGCAGTGAATCCGATTAACGGTAAAAAAGTGCCAATTTGGATTGCTGACTATGTGTTAGTGTCTTATGGTACAGGTGCTATTATGGCGGTGCCAGCGCATGATGAACGAGACTATGAATTCGCAACAGAATTTGGCTTAGACATCGTTCCTGTCCTTGAAGGTGGAGACATCAGTAAAGAAGCATTTACAGGTGATGGTCAACATATTAACTCTGAATTCCTGAATGGCTTAAATAAAGCAGATGGCATTGCGAAAGCCATTGAATGGTTAGCGGAAAAAGGTGTAGGGGAGAAGAAAATTTCTTATCGTCTACGTGACTGGTTATTCTCCCGTCAGCGTTATTGGGGTGAACCAATCCCAATGATTCATTGGGAAGATGGCACGATAACGCCAGTTCCAGAATCAGAATTACCATTAATGCTACCAAAAACAGATAATATCCGTCCATCAGGTACTGGTGAATCACCATTAGCAAATATTGATGAATGGGTAAATATTGTCGATCCGGAGACAGGTAAAAAAGGGCGTCGTGAAACAAATACAATGCCGCAGTGGGCAGGTTCGAGCTGGTACTTCCTACGCTATATCGACCCTACAAATACAGAGGCGATTGCAGATCCAGAGTTACTAAAACGTTGGTTACCAGTGGATATTTATATTGGTGGTGCGGAGCATGCTGTATTGCATTTACTATACGCTCGCTTCTGGCATAAAGTTCTCTATGATTTAGGCGTTGTTCATACAAAAGAGCCATTCCAAAAATTATTTAACCAGGGAATGATTCTAGGTGAAGGTAACGAGAAAATGTCTAAATCTAAGGGCAATGTTGTCAACCCAGATGAAATCATTACGTCACATGGTGCCGATACATTACGTTTATATGAAATGTTCATGGGCCCACTAGAGGCTTCTGTTGCATGGTCGACAAATGGTTTAGATGGAGCACGCCGCTTCCTAGACCGTATCTGGCGTCTATTTGTCAATGAGGAAGATGGCGCAATTTCAGCAAAAATTCAAGTATCTAACGATCAATCACTTGAAAAATCATACCACCAAACAGTGAAAAAAGTGACAGAGGATTATGAAGGCATCCGCTTTAACACAGCTATTTCACAAATGATGGTCTTTATTAATGATTGCTATAAAGCTGATGTGATTCCAACGACTTATGCTGAAGGCTTTGTGAAAATGCTAGCTCCAATCGCTCCGCATATTGCAGAAGAACTATGGCAGCTATTAGGACACGATTCAACACTTTCATATGAGCAATGGCCAACATATGATGAAGCAAAGCTTGTGGATGATGAAGTAGAAATTGCAGTACAAGTTGCTGGTAAAGTACGTGCTAAGATCGTCGTAGCAAAAGATGCTTCAAAAGAGGATATTGAAAAAGTAGCACTTGCCGATGAAAAGGTTCAAGAATACATGGCAGGAAAGAGCTTAGTGAAAATCATCGTTATTCCAGGCAAACTTGTCAATATTGTCGTAAAATAAAGAGATATAAAGTAAAAATGTACATTACTAAATTCAATTTTAGTAATGTACATTTTTTAATTTGGAGTAACCTTAAGCAATAAAAAAGGACTGCACCCCTCTATCTGAGTGCAGTTAAATAGTTCCTGAAACAATTTAAATAATCAATCCCACAATAATAGCTGTTAGGATACTTACGAGTGTAGCGCCGTACAACAACTTTAAACCAAATCGAGCAACGACATTCCCTTGCCTTTCATTCAAACCTTTTACAGCTCCCGAAATAATTCCGATTGATGAAAAGTTGGCAAAAGATACGAGGAATACAGAAATAATACCTAATGTACGTTCACTCATGGACTCGGCAACATCGCCAAGGTTAATCATAGCAACAAATTCGTTTGTCACTAATTTGGTTGCCATAATACCGCCAGCAGCAACAGCATCTGCCCATGGGATACCCATTAGGAAAGCGACTGGTGCAAAGATATAGCCTAATATTTCTTGGAACGATATACCAATTATCATATCGAATAGTGAATTGATTAAATCCATTAATGCTACGAAACCAATAAGCATCGCCCCAACAATGATGGCTACTTTAAAGCCATCCATAATATATTCGCCAATCATTTGAAAGAACGCTTGCTTCTGTTCATCTTCAATTGTTAAGATATCTTCTTTTTCATCCACAGTATATGGATTAATGATGGAAACAATAATAAATCCACCAAACAGGTTTAATACAATGGCTGTAACAACATACTTTGGCTCAATCATCGTCATATAAGCCCCCACTACTGACATCGAAACAGTCGACATAGCAGATGCGCATAATGTATACATTCGTTGAGGTGCAATCTTATCTAATTGCTTTTTAACAGTTATGAACACTTCTGATTGACCTACCATAGCAGAAGCAACAGCATTATAGGATTCCAACTTCCCCATACCACTTACTTTACTTAAAAATAAGCCTACCCATTTCATTAGAAAGGGAAGAATTTTAAAATGCTGCAAGATCCCAATCAGAACAGATATAAAGACGATCGGTAATAAAACTGCTAAAAAGAAGGGTGATTCTCCTTCATTTGCTAAGCCACCGAAAACAAATGATATACCCGCATTTGCATAGGACAATAAGTGATCAAATACTTTGGTGATTCCTTTAATTAGCACATAGCCAACTGTTGTATTAAGTAATAAAGCTGCCAATAAAAATTGGATGATCAACATAACTGCTATATATTTATATTTTATTTCTTTTTTGTTTTTACTCATTAATAAAGCTAAGGTAAAAACAAGTAACAATCCACAAAGGGAAATTAAGTATCTCATAAGTTCCTCCATAAGTATCTGTGATTTTTTGTCCTGATGTTCCAATTTCAGAAGAACAGCTAAAGATCTTAATTAGTCAGACGTCAGACAAACAATCTCACTATAACAGTTTTTTCGCTAGTTATTCAATAGATAATAGAAAAAAAGTATGCGACATGGCATACGAATAAATTCAGTGTAAAAAATGTTCGTTCTATCTTTGGTAGTGACTATCCATATTTATGGTTGCCAGAATAATTCAAGATAAAATACCCTTTTATTGTGTGAAGATTTTTTCATTTTATGTCCATCGTGTTAATGCAACTTTTTGGATTTTTTTGAAACCAACTAAGATTGGGTTACGACTATAGAGTGAATGTGAATAGGAGGTGTTTGGGTGAGTGAGCATTTAGCGACCATTATGCAAGAACACGGAGAATATTGCTTACGAGTGGCTTATCTTTATGTAAAGGACTGGGCAATAGCTGAAGAAATAGTCCAGGATGTCTTTTTTTCTTATTATCGGCAACAGGATCGCTTTGAACAAAGAGCATCTCTAAAAACCTATTTAGTTAAAATAACTGTACATAAAAGTCATGATTATTTACGAAGCTGGAAAAATAAACGCCATCAACTTTTTGAAAAATTGCATATTGGTGCAAGTAAACGAACACCAGAAACGATGCTATTAGCACAGGATGAACGGACAACCTTAACAAATGCTTTATTTGAGTTACCTATTACTTATAGAGAAGTCGTCATTCTTTATTATTATCAGGAATTAAAGGTTAGAGAAATTGCAGATATTCTTACATGTGCAGAAAATACAGTTAAAACCAGATTGCATCGGGCAAGGAAAATGTTACAGGAAAAATTAGTGAATAGTGAGTGGGAGGTGTTAATGGATGACAACTTTTAAAGAGAAATTGGATCAAGAACTTGGCGAAGCACCACGATTTACACAATCCTTACAGGAGGATATTTTACGGCAAGTGCGGAAAACAAAAAAAACAAGACGCTGGACATATCCCTTGATCATCATAGGCACGATTGTCATGTTTCTATTGATAATAGAAATCGGTCCATTAGGGCAGATAGAGCAAACGCAACATGCTTCAATTGTTCAATTAGCACAGCAGCAATCAATAAAAAAATATACAATGATTTATAATTCGGATGAGGAGATCTTTAAGGCTGGAAGACCTGGGTTTGTCATTGGACAACGGGTAATGGAGCAAAGTTCAGAAAAAGAGTTATTACATCAACTATTACAGCAAGCTACAATGACACAAATGAATGAGCGTACCTTTTTTAGATTACAACGTGATGTCTGGGTAGAGTTTGAAAAAGGGCAGGTTATGAAGCTGAAAATGTTCATAAACGAGGAGGATATCGGAATTGTTGATTATGACAACCATTCATTTTATAAAGTAGATAATAAAGAGCTGGCCAAGGCTTATTTAGATCTTGCTCTCAAAGAAGATGCTAAATTGGGAATGTCAGGTTTAATCGTTATGCTAGTTATTTTTCTAGCTATCCAAATGCTTGGCGATAAACTAATGAGGAAAATGTTTAATATACCAAAGGAGTATGTCAATAGTCATCATAGACGTGCTGTTTGGGCTATTAAAATTTTGAATATCATTATGCTTCCGCTATTCATGTTAAAAGGGTGGATTTTATTTTCTATCATCATCGGAGGATATTTAGCTGTCATCCTTTTCAGCTCTATTTTTGTCGACTATTACTATGGCCGAGAGGAGAAAAGACATTATCTTTCTATTAGTTCAGCCTTTATCGGAGTGCTATCCCTAATCCTATTCATTTATTATATTAGTTAAATAAACGAATAAACCTGAACCCGAATCATCTCGAGTTCAGGTATTTTTTTCTATCGTTTCAGTCTGAAGCATTAATTGATAAATACTCGAGATCATAAAGCTGGTAGCTAATCCGTAAAGCGTATTAAAGCTTAAACCAACACCAATTCCAATGATCATGGAAAGCAGGATGACAAGCCAACTATGCTTATGAACATGGCGATTCGTAAATAAAAGGATTAACACAAACGGTAGCATGGTAATGTGCAGAAAGGCAAAAGAATAAATAACACCTAAAATCGTTAAATCGATAGATAAGAAACAGGTGAATAAAATAATCATCAGGCCAACCAAATAGAAATAATAGGGTCTTTTCGTCACAAAAAAACGTTTCGTTGCCCGCATGTCTACAAGCAAGGTTGTGATAATGGCTAATAGGACAATGACGAGAAAAGCAAATGTCAGAAAGCCTGGTTGCACTTCATATAAAAACGTAAAAATCAGTACTTGGAATTGGCCAAATGATCCGCTGTATAGGGCAATCATTAATATTGCCGTAAATGATAGCGTTAATAACGCTAAAATTACACCTGAGGAAAACAGACTGCTACGTACTTTTTTTGGTTTTATAAAGGCAATTAAATACCATGTTGATTTATCAAAAAATACTTGTCCTAAAACGGCTAGTTGAATAATGACATAGAACAGCAGAATTTCGCTATTTTTAAAATAAAATAAATAAGGGTGATATAAGCGAATACCCTCATATACTGTGCTTGCCCCATTTAGTACAAAGTAATAAATAGGGATAAAAATAAGTAATGAAAAAAGAGCAATAATAAATAAAATTTCCAACCATAGTATACTTTTCACTGACATGATGCGGTCAAGAAGTAAGATGCCGATTAAAAAGAAAAAAAGTGTTATAGGGACTGGAATATTTAACATAATTTCAGACAATACACTAATGCTTATTAATTGAATAAGCCAAAGTTCAATACCTGTTAACAAGTAAAATAGACGTATAACCTTTAAATTCATTCCAGACAATTTACGCTGTATGGTAAAGAGCAAAAAACTTTGTGTATGCTGATTTTGTGTGTAGTCGCTCTTATTCAACAATGAGCCAAGTATGATAAACGAAATAGCTGTTGCTAATGTATAACAAATGCCCGCCATAAAACCAAAAGAAATAAGGGCTGAAGGAGAGGACAATAATAAATTACCATTAATCCATCTCGCTAAAAGAATAATGACTCCTGCTGCTGTGCTTAAACTTGCAAATGGAACAAGCAATGAAAACTTCCTTAACATACTATCTAAAGACCTTTACTCATTTTAGAGGATTTATATTGACGTGGTGATTGATTATATTTTTTCTTAAACGCAACACTAAAATAGTGCTGACTATTAAAACCACAGCTCTCAGCAATTGCAGACATACTTGTGTCAAGATTTTCATTGATTTTCTTTACAGCCATTTCTAGGCGATAATTATTAATATATTCATTAATGCCAATAGACTGCTCCTCCAAAAATTTACGACTTAAATAGCTCGGATTCAAATGAATTTTTTCAGCAATAATATTGAGACTCAGTTTTTCATAATAGTTTTCATGAATATAGGAAAGTGCGCTTTGAATCGCATCATGGTTAGAACTCCACACCTTATATTTCTCCACAATAGCATCTAATTCACTTGCAATGACTGGTTTTGTAAGATAATCCTTTACCCCGATACGCAATGCTTGTTGGGCATATTCAAAGGTTTGATAAGCTGTTACCATGATGATGTCTACCTCATAAAGCGCTTTTAATTCCTTGCTCAACGTGATTCCATCTTTCCCAGGCATTTGAATATCCAAAAAGGCGATAGTCATACGGTTCTTCTTAGCTAATTGCAGAGCTTGTGAGGCATCTTGGGCAGTATGGAAGGTCCAATTCGGAAAATGTGGCTTTAATAAATAAATCATTTGCTCAAGCTCTAATGGCTCATCATCTGCGATTAAAATATTCATGGTGAGATTCTCCTTTCTCCTTCCAGTTGATAGAATGCCTAAGCAGGAACATGGATGGTAACGATGTAATGCTGTTCATTGTTTTGAATCGAGAATAAAATATTTTCTAGCCCATAGATAAGCTCAAGCCGTTTTCTAATATTTTCGAGCCCATAACCTTGCTGCAGTTCGTCTACTACCTGTTCAGTAGTCATTTCTATTTTTTCTAAAGGCTGTGTATTTTTAATTTCAATTAATAAGCTATTATCCATTTTTTTGATTGTAATGGATAGCTCTGCAGGTCCTATATGTTTTTCAAAGCTATGTTTATAGGCATTTTCAATAATGGTCTGCAGAATAAAAGGTGGTATTTGGACGGATAGTGCTTCATCATCAACATATTTATTTACAGTCAAACGATGGCCAAATCGCAATTGTTGAATATTTAAATAACTATCGACAAATTGTATCTCGTTCTTTAACGCAATTAACACCTCATGATTATTGTATTTAAATTTAAAAAATGTTGCCAATGCCTCAATGCCCGCAACCAAATCTTCCTTCCGATTGATGCGAGCTAGGCTTAATAATGAATTTAATGCATTAAAAAAGAAATGTGGCTGTATTTGCTGATTCAACTGGAGAATATTTGCTCTTTGTAAATCCTGCTCAAGCTCTAAATTTCTTTTTTCCTCCTCAAGGCTATCGATTTGCTTTTCGAAAATAAATATAAAAGTAAGCAGAAAAGCTCCAATAATTGGAGCAATTACACATAGGAGAATATATATGTTGAAGGTTTCTGGTTGTAACATAATGACCTCTCCGTTTATTTTGTAAGTGTAAGATACATTAAACTAAATTTTCTGCGAAATGGCAAGCTACCTTATGTGTTGCAGTGATCGCTCGTAGTGTTGGCACTTCTGCTTTACATTTATCCGTCGCGAATGGGCAACGTGTGTGAAAGCTACAGCCAGTAGGGGGACTAAGAGGTGATGGTAAGTCACCTTTTAAAATAATACGCTCCTTACGATGCTGTTTATCAATAACAGGTATAGAAGAAAACAGTGCTTTTGTATAAGGATGATGTGGCTGAGTAAAAAGGGAATGCTTATCAGCAATTTCTACGACCTTTCCAAGATACATCACCATAATACGGTCTGAAATATGTCGAACAACACTTAAATCGTGTGAGATAAATAAAAAGGTTAAATCTAAATCTCTTTGTAGTTGTTTTAGTAAATTTAATATTTGAGCTTGAATGGAAACGTCTAGGGCAGAAACAGACTCATCACAAATAATAATTTTAGGATTAACAGCAAGGGCTCTGGCAATACCAATACGCTGACGCTGACCACCCGAAAATTCATGTGGATAACGCTCTAAGTATTCAGGACGTAACCCGACAAGAGACATTAATTCAATCATGCGTGCTTCTTGATGCTCAGGTGGTACAATTTTTTGAATAGACATGGCCTCTGTTAACATTTTACGAATCGTTCTTCGTGGGTTAAGGGACGCATAGGGATCTTGGAAAATAATTTGAATGTCCTTGCGTGCCGCACGAAGCTCTTTTTTGCTCATATTCACTAAATTTTTACCGAATAACAATACCTCTCCAGCAGTAGGCTCATCTAATCTTAAAATAGAACGACCAGTTGTTGATTTTCCGCAGCCAGATTCTCCAACAATACTGAGGGTCTCACCAGGCATGATGTCGAAAGATACCCCATCCACAGCTTTTACAACCTGCTGTGGACCGAAGAGCTTTTCTTTTTTTAAGAAAAAATGCTGCTTTAAATCATTTACTTGTAATAGTGGTTGTGTATGTTGCGCTGTTGTCATACTGTCAGCTCCTTCATAAGTGTTTCTCCTTGCCATTCATTACTGTACATCCAGCATCTTACCTTTTTTCCTTGCTCAACAGTCAAAAGCTCAGGTTGTTGTTCACGACATAAATCCGTAGCAAAAGGGCAACGTTCTGCATAACGGCAGCCAATTGGATAATTATAAGGACTTGGGACAGTTCCGTGAATAGTAGATAATTCTTCTTGGTCTTCATATAGCTTCGGTAATGATTGAATTAATCCATTTGTATAAGGGTGTAGCGGTTTTTCAAAAAGACTTTCTGTTGTGCCTTCTTCTACCACCTGCCCCGCATACATAACAGCAATCTTATCGCAGATTTCTGCTACAACACCAAGGTCATGGGTAATAAAGATAATGCTCATGCCTAGTTGTTTTTGCAGGTTTTGAATAATATCAATAATTTGAGCTTGAATGGTTACATCTAGAGCAGTCGTCGGTTCGTCAGCAATTAACACATCTGGTGTACACGCTAGTGCCATGGCAATCATAATACGCTGTCGCATCCCACCACTTAACTGATAAGGCTCCTGCTTCGCTCTTTTTTCGGGTGCAGGAATTCCAACTAGGCGAATCATATCGACTGCCTTTTGCCATGCTTCTTTACGTGATAAGCCTTGGTGCAATCGAATGGATTCAGCAATTTGCTCTCCAACGGATAACACAGGATTTAAGCTTGTCATAGGCTCTTGGAAAATCATCGAGATTTTATTGCCTCGAATTTTACGTAGCTCTTCATCTGAGAGTTTCAAAATGTCTGTATTATTTAATAAAATTTCGTCATTGATGATTTTACCAGGAGGCGATGGTACTAAACGAAGTAATGACAGGGAAGTCATGGATTTCCCACAACCAGATTCACCAACAATGCCCAGTGTTTCTCCTTTTTGAAGCGTAAAGGATACCCCATCTACAGCTTTGGCAACCCCTTCACTCGAATAAAAATAGGTTTGTAAATTTTTTACTTCCAACACGGTTTCTTGTTTCATCCGTTTATCCCCTCCTTAGTTTAAATCCATTCGTTTATTAAAGAATCGGTACATTATGTCTACAAAAAGATTAATGAAAACAAATATTAATGAGGCAACAAGAACGCCACCTTGTACGACTGGTATATCACGTGTTCGAATGGCATCTACAATCATTCGTCCTAATCCGTTTACAGCGAAAACCGATTCAACTAAAACTGTTCCACCAAGTAAACTACCAAACTGTAAGCCTACTACTGTAATAACTGGAATCAAGGCATTGCGTAATGCGTGCTTTAAAATGATGATGTACCCTTTTAAGCCTTTTGCTTTCGCTGTTCGTATATAGTCTTGGTTTACAACCTCTAACATACTAGAGCGAGTCATACGAGCGACGATGGCAGCTCCACCAGCACCAAGTGTGACAGCTGGTAGAATAATATGTTTGGCACTATCCCAGCCTGCTACAGGAAGCCAGTGTAACTGTACAGAGAATACATACATTAATAAAATTCCTAACCAGAAGCTTGGAAGGGAAATTCCTAATAAGGCGACAACCATTAATCCTACATCCATCAATGAATAAGGACGGATAGCGGAGATAATACCCGCAATAAGCCCCAGAACAATGGTGATTAAAATACTATAAAAGGCTAGCTCTATTGTAATTGGTAATCGGGAGGTAATTTCCTCGAATACTGGTTGATTATTTTTTAAAGAGTTACCCATATCTCCTTGTAGAAGATTTTTAATATAGTCTGTATATTGAACTGCTAATGGTTTATTGAGTCCTAAATTTTCACGTAATTCTGCCACTGTTTCTTGAGAAGCTCCTTCTCCTGCTAAAATAATCGCTGGGTCTCCAGGAATCATCTGCATAATTAGAAAAACAACAAGCGTTACACCAAGTGTCACAGGAATAATTTGAGCTAGTCGTTTTAAGATAAATAATGTCATGTGTCTTCTCTCCTTTAATTTTTCATTCTTGGATCGAGTGCATCGCGCAAACCGTCACCAAATAAGTTAAAGCCTAATACAAGTATAGAAATCATAATACCTGGGAATAGCGCCATATAAGGAGCGGTAAATAGGAAATCTCGTCCGTTAGAAAGCATGGCACCCCATTCAGGAGATGGTGGCTGAGCACCTAAACCTAAAAATGATAGACCTGCTGCAGATAGAATAGCGGTTGCTAAGCGCATAGATGCTTGTACAATAATAGGTGATAAAATATTTGGAAAAATATGCTTAATTAAAATCGTCATATCATTTGCTCCAAGTGTTTTGACAGCATCGATATATTCTAATTTTTTAACTTCCATTGTTGAACCACGTACTATACGAGCAAACATGGGAATAGAGAAAAACCCAACAGCAATTGTGACATTGATAAGGCTTGGTCCCAATGCACTGACAATCGCTAAAGCTAGCAAAATACCAGGGAAGGCAAGCATGATATCTAAAATTCGACTAATAATAGAATCAACCCATCTGCCATAATAGCCAGAAATAAGGCCTAAGAAAGTGCCGATTGTACCGCCGAATAAAACAGCTGAAATACCAACACCAATTGATAAACGGGATCCATATAAAATTCGACTTAAAATATCTCGCCCTTTGTCATCCGTTCCCATTAGATGGTCAACGCTTGGCCCTTGTAATTTTTGATCTAATTGTACGTCGTAGGGATCGTAGGGGGCTAAAATGGGCCCGAGAAGAAACATCAATATATATAGAAGAATGATGATGCCTCCTGCGACAGCTGCTTTATTTTTTTTGATTTTGTTTAGGAAAGAAACAAGATTCTTTTTTCTAGATGCCTTGCGTGCATTCACTAAAACAGAACGATCAATAGTAGTTGCTACTTTATTCATATCGAATACTCCTTTTCTATTTGAGTTGATTTCAATTTAGTGAAAAGCGTAAAGAATGTAAATATTTTATGGCTTATTAGTCAGAAAATTTAAAAAACACGTAAAAATATTAAAAAACAAGTGAATTTTATTTCTTTATAATTCGAAATGTAAGGAACAAATCACACAAGGAGGAAATGTTGATGAAGAAAATGAAGTTGTTTTTATTCATGGCACTAATGACTGTACTTATTCTGCAAGCCTGCTCTACTGCTAGCAATAATAGTACAGAAGGTTCCAAAGAGGGATCAAAAAGCGTAGGAGGAGAATTAGTTGTTCTAAGAGCAGCAGATGCGACAAGTCTTGATCCTCACTTTATTACAGATATTCCATCAGCAAATATTATTCATGGCAAGGTATATGAAACACTTGTCGCTTTTGATAGAGATCGTAAAATTGTTCCATTACTTGCAAAAGAGTGGGAGCAAAAAGATGAAGTCACTTGGACATTTACATTGAATGAAGGCATTAAATTCCATGATGGAGCAGATTTTAATGCAGAGGCTGTAAAAGCGACATTTGACCGAATTCTAGATCCTGCAACTGGATCACCACAGCGTGATAAATTATCTATGATTAGTGAAGTAGTGGTAGATGATGAATATGTTGTAACGTTGAAATTAAAAGAACCATATGCTCCGCTTCTATCTATTTTAGCCAGTCAAGAGGGGAGTATGATGAGCCCAAAAGCGATTGCTGAAGCAGCGGACGAATTAGCAACTCATCCAGTAGGAACAGGCCCATTTGTATTTGAAACTTGGAAATCTGGTCAAGAAATTACTTTAACTTCGAATAAAGACTATTGGGGAACTGTACCGAAACTAGATAAAGTAACATTTAAAGTTGTACCAGAGGATTCTACTCGTCTAGCAATGATTGAAAGTGGAGAAGCACATATTGCTGAACAAGTACCTGTAACAGAGATTGATCGTATTGAAAATTCTTCAACAATGAATTTATTCCGTGCAGAAGGACTAGCTGTAGAATTTATCGGATTCAATGTGAAAGATACGTTATTATCGGATGTAAAAGTACGTCAAGCTATTAGCTATGCTGTTGACCGTGAAGCAATTATTAGCGGTATTTATGATAATGTAGGAACACTTGCAAATTCTGCAATGAGTCCAAAAATTATTGGATATTCTAGTGAAACGAAACCGTATGACTATGATGTAGTGAAGGCTAAAGAATTGTTAAAAGAAGCTGGCGTTCAAGAGGGAACAAAAGTTAAATTACTGACAAGTGACCGTAAAGAGCGTATCAACATGGCGGAGGTTATTCAATCTCAATTAAAAGGAATCGGATTAGATGTTGATATTCAAGTAATGGAGTATGGTGCATTTATTTCTGAAATTACGAAAGAACAGCATCAAATCTTTATTAGTGGTTGGGGTAATGCAACGGGTGATGCTGATTATAACCAATACAATCTATTCCACACTGCATCTATGGGGCCTCCAGGAAACCATTTCTACTATTCAAATCCAGAAGTAGACAAGCTAATTGAGCAAGGGCGTTCCGAAGCAAACCAAGAGGCACGTAATGAAATCTACAAAAAAGCAATGCAAATCGAGTTAGACGAAGCTGTGTATATTCCAGTGCGTAACTATGAGCATTTAGCAGTTTACAGCAATGCTGTAAAAGGTTTCTGGTTAGATGCATCTAACTACACGATGATCAGTGGCGTTGAAATTGTAGAGTAATCAAATTTGGTGATAGACGAAAAAATACCAATTGGGAGGAAACTATGAGTAAACTATTGCTGAAAAATGTGAGATTAGAAGAAGCATATGAGCGCGAAAATGAACACATTGTTGCTACTCGTACAGGTATTTATGATGTTCTAATCGAAGATGGGCATGTTCAACAAGTAGATAAGGATATAGTGGCTGATGAAGATGTAGAAGTAATAGATGCACAGCAGCAACTATTAGTCCCTTCATTCCGAGAAATGCATATTCATATTGATAAAACGTATTTCGGCGGAGAATGGCAGGCACCAAGACCCATTACTAAAGGGATTTTAACACGCATTGAAGAAGAAAGAACACTACTACCTAAACAATTGCCGACAGCTGCTTATCGAGCTGAGGAAATGGTGAAGTGGCTCATTTCCCAAGGACACACACATATTCGTTCCCATTGTAATGTTGACCCACAAATTGGGACAAAGCATATTGAAATGACAAAACAGGTTTTAGCAAACTATCAAGATCAAATCACCTATGATATTGTGGCCTTTCCACAGCATGGCTTATTACGCTCCAATGTAGAGGGACTAATCCGTGAGGCAATGGCGATGGGAGCAACGCTTGTTGGAGGCGTTGACCCATCCATTGTAGATCGCAATATCGAAAAGTCATTGCAAACAACGATGGGTATTGCCCAAGACTATCATGCAGGGATCGATATTCATATTCACACAGCGAACACACTAGGCGAATTTGAATTTTATAAACTGATTGAGTTAACGAAACAGGCGAAAAAAGAAGGTCAAATCACAATTAGCCATGCGATGGCACTAGCTGATTTAGAACAGTCACGTTTAGAAAATTTAGTTCAAGCCATGGCTGAGGTACAAATGGATGTAACAACAACTGTACCAATCGATTTGAACCGTTCGACCATACCAATTCCTTATCTTTATAACAATGGTGTAAAGGTATCAGTCGGACATGATAGCTTAACAGATCATTGGTCACCTTATGGTACTGGTAATACGATTATGAAATTAAATGTCATGGCGGAGAGATTCCGTTTTATTGATGAATATTCATTAAGTCGAGCTTGGAAATACGCCTCGGGCGGTATCACACCATTGAATGATGCTGGAGAACGGGTTTGGCCACAAGTTGGTGATAAAGCGAATATGCTGTTAGTGGATGGCGTGAGCACTGCCCATGCGATAGCAAGAAGATGCCCAATTACTACGGTCATTTCACAAGGCAAAATGATTCACCAACAGGATGTAGGAGAGTTGAAAGGAGAATTCAGATGAAGCACTGGCTGACAAATGTTCTACTTGAAACAGGAGAATATCTAAAGGAAAATGATACAGTTGGAACGAAAGTGGAGCTTTTTCACCTTGAAATTACAGATGGCTTCATTTCGCAAATTGTACCCGCAACAGACGCAATCGATTCTCAAAACGAAGTCACAGATATGAAAGGGAAGCTGCTATTACCTGCCTTTAAGGAAATGCATAATCATTTAGATAAAACATACTTATCTTTACCGTGGAAGGCTTGTGTGCCCGTAAAGAATTTAAAGGAACGACTTGATCGTGAAGCACAAGAGTTATCCGTTCTTGCTACAACAGGTAAACAACGTGCGGCTGCAATGATTGAAAAAATCCTTAAGAATGGTGCGAATCATATTCGTACACATGTCAATATCGATCCATACATTGGATTAAAAAATTTAGAAGGTGTACTAGCGGCATTGGACGATTATAAAGATGTCGTGACATCCGAAGTCATTGCCTTTCCACAGCATGGTCTATTAAGAGATGATGTCCCTAAATTATTGCGTGAAGCTTTACGCAATGGAGCGACGATGATTGGCGGCCTAGATCCAGCTGGCATCGATAACTCGATTGAGCCTTCTCTTTATGAAGTGATGGATATTGCACAGGAATTTAATGTTGATGTCGATATTCATTTACATGATGGTGGGCATGTTGGGTATTATACAATCGATAAATGGATAGATATCGTGGAGGATGCCAAATATCAGGGGAGAACGGCGATAAGTCATGCCTTTTCACTTGGTGATGTATCTATCATGGAGCAGCATAAAATTGCAGATCGTTTAGCACAACAACAAGTGAAAATAATGTCGACGGTGCCATTTGATTTGCGACGATTAATTCCACCAATTGAATTACTAGCAGAGCGCGGCGTGGATGTCCACTTTGGTTGTGACGGCTTTTATGATTCTTGGAGTCCTAATGGCTCAGGAGATATTTTAGAAAAAGCGACTACTTTTGCAGACATTTCTCGTAAACTTGACGAACGTTCGATTCGACAAACATTAAAATATATTACAAATGGTATCACACCATTGGATGCAAATGGTCAAAAGGTTTGGCCGAATGTGAAGGACGAAGCAAGTTTTGTATTCTTTGACGCAGTTTCAAGCGCTGAAGTTATTGCACGTAAACCATCCAACCGAGTGGTTATGTCTAAAGGTAAGTTTATCAACAAAGCATAAATCTAAATCCCCCTTATTTAGATAACATAGCAAACTAGAAATTTTCTAGTTTGCTATACTTATGTTTTAATAGAAAAGATGAATAAAGGAAAGTAGATTTACCATTACTTATGTAGAAATCTCTTTATTTGCGGGTGTGATAAAATATGAAACAACTAACAATCTATATGATTTTATTTAGCTGTGTATTTTTTTGGGCTAGTAACTTCATTATTGGCTCTATTTTAATAGACCATTGGGATCCTTTAACAGTCGCCATTTTTAGATTGATTGTCATTGTTCTGTTTTTAGGAAGTATTAGTTGGAAAATAATTTTCCGAACAACATTTACAAGAAATGATTTATTGTTATTGATCCTTGCAGGAATACTAGGCGTTTCCATTAATCACTATAGCTTTTATGCTAGTCTCCAGCACACTTCTCCTATCACTGCCGCTTTAATATTAGCCTGTGCACCGATTGTTACATCTCTACTGAATAAAATGATCTATCATGAATCACGGAACGGCATTTTTTGGCTAGGTGCAATACTTTCATTTGTTGGTGTTGGCCTCATCATTACAAAAGGGGCACTTATCACCATTTCAATCGGTATGGGTGAAGTGTTGAGCTTAATTACAATGCTAAGCTTTGCTTTGTTCCTCATTATTGTCAATCATCTTAGTCAGAAAATGTCAGCCCAGTCGATTACGTTCTATACAAATTTAATAGGTTTACTGGTGCTCGTGCCGTTTTCATTTACTATTTTGCCGCAGACGAATTGGCAAGTTGCAATGCCCTATTGGTTTTTGCTCATTTTATCAGCGATTATTATCCACGGGGTAAGCAATTTAATATGGAATCAAAAAATGAAGGAGGTTGGCTCAACAAATGCGTCACTGTTGTTAAACTTTGAGCCAGCTATAGCCATGCTATTGAGTGCGGTATTTTTAAAACAATTCCCTACAAGTGTTCAAATATATGGCTCTTTATTAATTTTAGTAGGAATTTTGTTGTGTATTTATTATAAAGAAATGAAAGCAATTGTCCTTGTAAAAAAACAATGAATTAGCAAAAAAAGAGATGCTCATTTTTTGAGTACATCTCTTTTTTGCTGTTTCTGTAGCGAATTTAAAATAAATAGGTATGTTATTGGCAGAAAAGCAGTAATGATTACGATACCATGCCACTGAAATAATGACCAAACAGGGCTTAGTATTGTACTTCCAGAGGCCACCCCAAGGTAATAAGCGACCAGATATAGACTAGAGGCGCTTCCTTTTTGATAAAGAGCTAGCCGACTTACCAATGAGGAAGTTAATGCATGAGCAGTAAAAAAACCTAAACATGCTAGACAAAGTCCAATTACAATAATGAAAAGTGACTTGCTTAATGTAAAAAGTATTCCCACAGTTAATAAACAAACACCAAATGTTCGAATGGTATTTAATCCAACTTTTCCTGCAAGTGCATTAGCAATAGGCGAACCAATAATACCTAAACCATAGGCTAAAAAGATAAAAGAAATGCTTTGTAAAGATAATAGAAAAGGAGGCGCTGTTAAGTAATAGGGAATAAATGACCAAACCCCAGTAAAGGATAATTGTAAAATAACTCCTAATCCAAAAAGTATTAATAATTGAGGGTTTTTCAAATGGAACCAAAAGCCTTGTAAATCTTGTTGAATCGTACGCTGTTGTACCGAAAAATTTTTGGATTTAGGTAGCATCCACCAGACAATTACCATAACGATGCACCCCATAATGGCTAATGAAACAAATGCCATTTTCCATGATAAATATTCAGTGATATACCCCATCATGAGTCTACCAATTGTTCCGCCTAGTGCATTACAAGAAATATACAATGCAGTGGCAAAGCCCATTGATTGTTGATCAATTTCTTCACTAAGATAGGCAAGTGCTGCTGCAGGTACACCTGCAATAGCAAAGCCCTGAATAAAGCGTAATAAAATAATAGTAGAAAAAGTATCAGTTAGTGGCATGAAAAAAAAAGGTATGACAGTAAAAACTATGGATAAATGAATGAACAAAACTCTTCCATAACGATCTGATAAAAAACCTAGCACGATTAATCCAACAATTACTGATAGAGTAGTCATAGATACGGATAGACTTGCAACGGATACAGAAATATGAAATTGCTCTGTAAAGAAAGGGAGCAGGGGCTGAACAGAATACATTGCAGCAAAGACAAAAACGGAAGCCCCGCCCAAACTAATGACAATTGTCCAAAAAGAGCGATCTCTTATTGAATAACCCTTTGTATTTATACCCATCTTAAAGCCTTATTTCATTTGCTCTGGTAACCAGAGAGAAAGTTGTGGGATTAAGACAACAAGTGCTAAGAAGATAATCATTAAAATGATAAACGGTATAACGCCTTTTACCACTTCCCCAAGTTTTTCTTTTGCTATCCCACTTACCACAAAGAGATTCAATCCAACTGGTGGTGTGATCATACCTAATTCCATATTAATCGTCATAATAATGGCAAAGTGTAATAGATTGATATCGAAGTGTGCAAGAATTGGCAATAATATTGGTAAAGTGATTAAAATAATAGAGACAGCTTCTAAGAACATACCCATAATAAAGAACAAAATATTGACAATGATCATAAAAATCCACTTATTTAAATCACTTTCAGCAATCCATGCGCCAACTTGTTGTGGTACTTGTGCATTAGTTAAATAAAGCCCAAATAAAGAAGCGGCACCTATTATTAAGAAAATCATAGCGGTAATATTAATAGATTCTACTAATACTTCGCGGAAATCCTTTAGCTTCATTTCACGATAGATAAATAAGGATACAATAAGGCCATAGAAAACTGCAATCACCGCTGATTCAGTTGGTGTCACAACTCCTGAATAGATTGTTCCTAAAATTAAAAAAGGTAAAAAGGCTCCCCAAATGGCTTTTAAAGATTTACGCCCACGTTCTTCCCAAGAAGCTGGTTGATCTCCATTAAATCCATTGCGTTTCGCATAAAAGATGGCAGCAATAATTAAAATGCCTGTTAAAGCTAATCCAGGAAGAACCCCAGCCATAAATAATTCACCAATTGATTGCTCCGAGGTGATAC
This sequence comes from Lysinibacillus sp. HST-98, assembly GCF_016757845.1. NCBI lineage: Bacteria > Bacillati > Bacillota > Bacilli > Caryophanales > Bacillaceae > Lysinibacillus > Lysinibacillus sp. HST-98. The sequence goes on along the minus strand of NZ_JAENHX010000001.1, from coordinate 1,034,830 downwards.
CATAAATAATTAATGGAACACTCGGTGGAATTAAAATTCCTAATGTACCACCTGCTGCAACAAGTCCCATCGAATAACGTTTTTTATAGCCTGCTGAAATCATTGCAGGGATCATAATAGAGCCGATTGCTGCTGCTGTGGCAGGTGAAGAGCCTGAAATAGCGGCAAAAATAGCACAAGCAACAATTGTAACAACTGCAAGACCACCTGGCAGGTGACCAATCCATGCACGTAAAGCTTCAATTAAATATTTTGATATTCCACCGCGCGCCATTAATACGCCAGCCAACACGAATCCAGGGATGGCCATCATAGGGAAGGAATCTAATGCAGTAAAAATGCGCTGTGGAATCATATTCATATTAAAATCTATTTGGAAGAACACTAGAATTGTTGATAGTGCTAAGCTAATAGCAACAGGAACTCGTAGAAATAATAGCAAAAAGAAACTAAGTAAGAGGATTAGCATATTCTTCATCCTTTCCTCGTAGAATATTAACTAATCGTTCTACGAATCTTAGTAAAAATAAAATACCTGAAAGAGGTAGGACTAAATAGACAATCCACATTGGAATCCCTATATCAAGTGAAACCATACCAGATGTATAGCGATTTTCCACTAAAACAAAACCATAGTACGTGTAAATTAAGCAAAAGGCGATGCTCAAACCTGTTGCTACTAAATCTAATAGACGTTTTTTTGATGGCTTTAACTTGTCATATAGAATATCCACCTGTATATGCTGATTGTGGCGAAGAGCTAACCCGAACCCCAAAAATGTACCCCAAATTATAGAATAGCGTGCTAATTCCTCTACCCATGCTTGTGGTTCATTGAATATGTAGCGCATAATAACCCCATAAAAAATGAGTACAACACCTGCTACGAAAAAAATTCCAGCAAGAATTTCTTCTAAGTAGCCCCATATTTTATAAACGGTCTTCATGTTGTTGCCTCCTTTATTTAAAGTTAAAAACGGATGCTTTTATTCCCACTGTAAATGTTGCAGTTTGAAGTGAGCTTCTTAGCACCCGTTTGTAAGTAAGCGATATACTAATAAAATTATTGATATTGACGATAAATCGTCTACTACAGTGCAACTTCCTAACAAAGAATACCCAAGAAGTTGTTACGATTTTCTTACATCAACCAATTGTTGGAATAGTAAGTTTTTTTAAGAACTCTGTTTATTTTAAATCACGAATACCATTAATGAGTTCTTCTGTGATAACATCAGTAAACTCTTCATAAACTGGTTCCAGTTGTTTTTTGATGGCTTCTTTTTCAGCATCTGATAGCTCAATGACTTCAATACCAGAGTTTTTAATGTTTTCGAATGATTTTTCGTTTTCTTCCGCAGCTAAATCCCAAGCTAACGTTGTTGCCTCATTTAATGATTCTTCAACTGCTGTCAATAGCTCCGAAGGTATTTTTTCCCAGAATGTTTTGTTTACAAAGATGGCATAGTCTAGACGACCATGTTCAGACACGGAGAAGTACTTTTGAACTTCTTGATATTTTTGAGTATCAAAGTTATTAAATGTGTTTTCTTGTCCATCTACTGTTCCTTGTTGTAAGGCAGCGTATGTTTCACCAAATGCAATTGTCGCAGAACCAGCATTCAAAGCTTTAAACTGCGATTCTAAAACTTTACCTGCTTGTGCTCTGAATTTTAGTCCTTTAAAATCGTCCACTGTCACAAGTGAGTGTTTGTTATTGGAAAAGTGTTTAAAGCCATTTTCCCAGAAAACGAGACCTTTAATATCGTTAGCTGCTAGTTGGTCAGATTCTAGAATCAGTTTTGCAACATCTGAATTAAAGAACTTACGAGCATGCTCTTGATTTTCAAAAAGGTATGGCATATCAACATATTGCCAACGAGGATCGATTTTTACCATTTTCGTTACAGAAGGAGCAATCATATGCACATTTCCTGATACTAAGGCATCTAATTCATCGTTATCTCCATAAAGTTGCGAGGATGGATAAACCTCAACTTTCACTTTACCCTCTGTTTTTTCATCTACTAATTTTGCAAATGCCTCAGCTGCTTTACCTTTAACACTATCAATTGAAGTTACATGCGAGAATTTAATAACAAGAGGTTTTTCTTTGGTGTAGCCACCATCTCCCTCAGCTGCTGGAGCAGAAGCTTGTTCTTTTTTGTCGCCACCACAAGCCGCAAGTACTAGTAAAAGCAAAGCCATGAATGACATGAAAAGCCATTTTTTCATTCTATATCCCCCTAAAATATATATTTATAGTTAAAAGGGCAACCTTTTAAACCCTAGCTAATGAAATTGATTTTTAGGAAGTGCCTCAATATATTTAAAACCATAATTTTCTGTATAATAGTCGTATACAGGTTTAAAGGCGTTTTCCCAATCCTCTATTTCTTCCTCCGTTAAATAATGAATTTGTATGCATTGACATGCTTCCATTTCCTGAAGTCTTTCTGCACTTAAATTCTCTGCTTGTTGCCACTCCCATGTTTGTACTTCCTCAAGAGTATCAATCAAAAGCTCCTGTACATTTTTAGGGAGGGAATTCCAAAATTCATTATTCATTAATAACAAATAGCCTAGATAGCCATGATTACTAATAGTTAAGTAATCTTGAAGTGAATGTAGATTTTTGCTTGTAATATTAGTGAGCGTATTTTCTTGCCCATCAACATTGCCTTTTTGTAGTTGATGGAAGACCGTATTAAAATCGATTCGTCTAGGATAGGCACCGGCAATGGAAAATTGCTCGGCTAAAATATCACTTGGCATTATTCTCATGCGTAAGCCTTGTAGATCAGTTAAGTTTTGGATGGGACGAATACTATTACTTAACTGTTTAAAGCCACTATCCCATATGCCCATCGAGATTAGATTGTGTTTATTTAATCTCTTCATTAATGATTGTCCAACTTCGCTTTCAACATATGTATGAACTTCTTGTGCATTTTTAAATGCATAAGGTAAATCCATGACAGACCATTCGGGTACAAACGTAGTAATTTTTGAAATGGCAGGGGCAATCATCTGAATATCTCCTCTTAAAAGAGCATTCATCTCCTCACCATCCTTGTACAGTACGCCATTCGGAAAAACTTGAATCTCTACATGACCATTACTTCGTTCCTTAATAAGCTCCGCAAATTTAATTGCTGCCATTCCTTTAGGTGTGTTTTCACCAACAACATGTGAAAAGCGAATGACAATTTGTTCTTCATGACTTAATTGCTCATTGTCAGTTGGATAGGTTTGCTGTTGACAGCCTATAAGGATGGTTAAAAAACATAAGTTTAAGAAAAGTACTTTTATAGGGTTACGCCACATGTCAATTCACTCCTAACTGTATAAGATGTGAACGCTTTCTATTGTATTTTATACGAATAAATATTCAATATTATGGTTTTAATGAACATTTTGGTATTTATGGTATATAACAATTAGTTATATTGATAAATTGTTATAATACAAGATGATTGCTAGAGAAAAAAGAATCTGCTTACTTTTCTTTTATTAATGTGCATAGTAAAGCATCATAAAGCTATGCATAATAAGAAAAATAGCAGATTCTATATGAGTTTTTATTTTAATAACTATTTGTGCTCAACTATTTTATAGAATAATATTTCGTTGGTCGTCCAACTGTTCCATATTGTAGTTCAATGCTAACGGTTCCTTTAGTTGCTAAAAAATCTAGGTATTTTCGAACTGTGACCCTTGCCATTCCAACATTTTGGGCCAGCTGCTCGGAGGTTATAGCTACTCGATATGTTGTTAAATAATCTAATATTTGTTTCATCGTTAAATTGTTTAAGCCTTTAGGTAATTCATTTGACCCTTGTTGTATACCTAGCCAATTATCAATATCCTCTTGATTTAAGGCCGTGCAATTAGAAAATAACTTAGAGCTATTTTTATATTGCTGTAAAGCTTTTTCAAAACGTTCGAAACGGAAGGGCTTAATGAGATAATCGCTTGCACCAAATCGTAAAGCCTCTTGAACAGTCGGAGCATCCCGCGCAGCTGTTATCAGAATAATATCGGAGGGAATCCTTTCTGAACGGAGTTTTAAAAATAATTCCATACCAGTCATATCTGGTAAAAACATGTCTAGTAAAATTAAATCTGGTTTTTTCACTTTAATTTTTTCGTAAGCATCACGACCAGTGATCGATTCGCCTACAAGCTGAAAACCAACCATTTTATTTAAAAAACCTTTATTTATTTCAAGCACCATTGGATCATCTTCTACAATAAAAACTGAAAGTATGCTCATTGTTCTTCTATCATCCCTACCTCAATAGTAATATTTGTACCGATATTGACCGTTGATTCAACTTGTATATTTCCGTTATTAGATTCTACAATTTGTTTAACAAGTGCAAGGCCAATACCATGTCCTTCCTTTTGTTTGGTAGTAAAACCATATTCGAAAATTCGATGCGGTAAACCTATTATCCCCAAGCCACTATCCTGTACTTCTATATATAGATAATGCTTATCGCCAATTAACGTTAATCGTACATCTTTATACGTACACTCAAAGCATGCTTCCATCGCGTTATCCAGCAAATTCCCAATTATTGTTACCAAATCACCACTAGAAAAACCGCTCATAATATCGTCTAGTTTTGAATCATCATCAATGGTCAGTTCCACGCCGAGTTCTTTTGCTCGCGAGTACTTCCCAAGCAATAAACCTTGGATCGAGTAATCAAGTATTTTATCATGTAAAATTTGTATAATTTCCTCTTCATCCGTAATTTCATCAATAATAAGACTCAAAGCTTCATCATTACGATCTAGTTGAATTAATCCTGCAATACTATGTAAACGGTTCATATATTCATGCTGTTGAGCTCGTAAGGAATCCACAAGCATTTTAATCCCTGTTAATTCTTCAGCTAACATATTTGCCTCTTTACGATCCGTTAACATTATAAGGTATCCAGCATTTTGATCTAAAATTCGAATAGGGAATGTGCGTACTAAATACATCTGGTCATGTATAAGTAAAGGTCTATATATTTCATGCTGCTGTAAAATGTCATCCGCAAGCCATGTCCCATTAAATAATTCTTTGCGGGAAATTCTCTGTTCAAAGAAATGAGTATACTGCCTTGCGAGACGGTTAATAAATGATACATTACCGCTTTCGTCAGTTGCTAATATACCGATATCCATTGCCTGTATAATGCCAGATCGCTCTTCGACTAAGCGTGCGATTTCGTATGGTTCTAAGTTAAATGTTTGACGCTTTAGGTGATTAGCCACCCAGACTGAACCACCTAATCCAATAGCTAGTCCCCAAAAAAGAGAAATCAATATATCAAATTGATATTCATCTAGTAGGTTGTACCATTTTGGGGTGAGTAACCCAACTGTAATAACACCAACTTGTTGTGTACCTTCTTCATTCATTATAGGAACGAATGCACGGATGGAATAGCCAAGCACTCCCTGAGCTTTTGATATGTATTCATGCTGTGAAAAAGCTTCTATTTCGTCTCCACCCTCAAAAACTGTGCCGAGTTTGCTCTCGGAAGGGTGAGAATAACGGATTTTATTCATATCAATAATCACGATATAATCAACATCAGTTGTTAAACGAATTCTCTCCGCAATAGGTTGAATAACTTCAAATCCATTCGGCTTCCCAACATTATTTTGTACATCTGTCAGTTGTGAAACGGTTCTCGCGATAGCAATGGCTCGTGCTCCAAATTCTTTCTCAAATGCACCCGAAAGGTTATGGATCATGATAGCACCACTTGTTGCTATAGAAAAAAGGACAATAATAAACGAAAAAATAAACATTTTTAGACGTAAAGATATATTTTTCATAGACATATAAAAGAGCGATAGCTATTAGCTTTCTTTTATACATTCATCACCCCAATTCTACAAAATAAGCATGTTTACCTTAAAACATACTAAAAATTCTTAGTTTATACTAAATTACCATAAATAACAAATCTGTTGTAATACAAGATTTGTTGAAGAGTATTTTTTTTATTGTGTAGTATAACAAAACAAATGATAAATATGATTTATATTGTTGTAATGGCATACATATGCCAGAAAATTGGACTCTAATATATATATTTGAATAATAAAAAATTTTTCACTTTCAATAAATAATTTGAAATATACATTGATTGTATTGTAATTTTTTTAAATTAGAATAAAAATATGGAAATAAAAGACGGAAACCAGCTTTTTATTCATACATATAAAAGTAAAAATCTTGTAGAAAATAGTTTCAAATTTCTCTTCTGTTCTTAAAAATTCTAGCGTAATAAACTAAAGAAATAGTTCTTTCTTTAGATAGATAATAGAAATTAATATTCTAATTAAGATTTTATTCATAAACAGCATGTGAAAATATACACAAAAATAATTATTTGAGAATAATTAATATATAACGATAAAGTAGAGTAGAAAAATAATAAAATCTAGTATATGTAGATTTTTTAGTTTGTGAAACTTTATTTTTCTTAGAGGCTGTAAGGTTTGCTTGATTTTAATTTTTAAGAAAAGAATGAAAAACTTTTTGGAGAAATAATATTTTTTAGAAAAACATCTTGCATTTGAATAATTCTAAGTGGTAAATTGTTTTACATGGACGTTCATAGAATTTTCACAGGTAGCAAAAGAGGGGAGAAATGAGAATTTATGAATAAAAATAGATGGTTAATTGCATTATCTGCAATCGCTATTCACCTTTCAATCGGTGGAGCCTATGCATACAGTGTATACAAGCTACCGATTGTCACAGAAATGGGATGGAGTGAAACAAAGGTAACGATTGCCTTTACCATTATGATGGGATTAGCTGGGTTCTCAGCTGCATTATTTGGTAGTTTAGTAGAAAAAATGGGACCACGTAAATCGGCGATGGTAGCAGCTGTCTTATTTGGAGCAGGACAAGCTGGTGCTGGTGTAGCCATTTCAATGGATTCTGTTGTTATGTATTGGTTAACATATGGTGTTCTTAGTGGATTAGGAATGGGGATTGGCTATATTGCACCTGTATCAACACTTGTAAAATGGTTCCCAGACCGTCGTGGTCTAGCTACAGGTATGGCCGTACTTGGTTTTGGATCGGGTGCACTTATTACAGCACCAGTCGCAGCCAACTTAATGGAGGCAGTTGGCATTTCTACAACATACTTTATTCTAGGGGCAAGTTACTTCACGTTAATGATTTTAGGGGCATCATATATAGCACCACCTAAGCCAGGTTATATGCCTGCTAATATGAAAGCAGCTGCCAATAATGGTAAGGACGTAGTGAAGAAAGATTTAGCTGTTATGTCAGCACGAGAAGCTGTTAAAACAAAGCACTTCTGGATGCTTTGGTCAATGCATTTAGTTAATGTAACAGCAGGGATTATGATGATTTCTGTTGCTTCACCAATGGCACAGGAAATTGTCGGTCTATCAGTAGCAGGTGCTGCCGCAATGGTAGGAATTATGGGGTTATTTAATGGTGGTGGTCGTTTAATCTGGGCCGCTGTGTCTGATTATATCGGTCGTTCTAACGTTTTCGTTATTTTCTTTACTGCACAGCTAATCACATTTATCGTTTTACCACATACAACTAACGTAATTATTTTCCAAGCACTTATCTTCTTAGTTGTTAGTTGCTATGGTGGTGGGTTCTCAAATCTACCTGCATTTGCAAGTGATTTATTTGGCACAAAGCAACTTGGTGTGATTCATGGTTATTTATTAACAACGTGGTCATTGGGTGGAGTTTTTGGACCATTGTTAGTAAGTGCAATCAAAAATGCGTATGGAAGTTACATTCCTGTATTCTATGTATTCGCAGGTTTAATCGCAGCTTCGTTGATTATTTCCTTAACGTTACGTGCAGATGTACGTAAGCAAACAGCTTTAAAAGCAGCGCAAAATGTTGGAGATGTATCTGCTACACAATAATATGAACTTTCAATTTACTATATAGGTGTCATTTCGAGGATGGCACTTATATAGTTATTTTTTTGAATTACTTGTTATATAACAAGTACAATTTCTTTTTTTAATGTATAACAGCATGTGTCTGATGTCAATAACATTACTGGAAATAAAGTGATTTCGTTATTAAAAGAGAAATTTTGTAACGAAATACACAACGAGGAACAATCCGTTAAAAATTGAATCTTTTCTCAACGATCAACGTATATAAAGTAATTAGGGAGGGATCAATCATGGGGAAATTTTCTTTAGATGAATTTGTTCATAAAACACAGCAGGACGATAATGAGAATGATTATTTTGAATTGGAAACTGAACGCGTATTAGAGGTTAATCTAAACGGTGAAGTGTGGTCAAAAATGGGCGCTATGATTTCCTATACAGGTGATATTAAATTTGAACGTGAGCGCGTCTTGGAGCATGGTCTTGGCAAAATGTTTAAAAAGGCTTTAACGGGTGAAGGTACGCAATTGATGAAAGCTAGCGGAAAGGGCAGACTCTATTTAGCGGACCAAGGAAAGAAAGTAACTGTTTTTGATTTGAAAAACGACAGTATTTGTGTCAATGGCAATGATTTACTTGCCTTTGAGCCTAGCATCGAATGGGATATACGTTTGATGCGTAAAATGGCTGGCATCATGTCAGGTGGTTTATTTAATGTAACACTTCAAGGAACAGGGAAGGTTGCGATTACAACTCATTTTGAACCACTGACATTATTAGTGAAACCAGGTGAAACAGTATATACTGATCCACATGCTACTGTCGCATGGTCAGGCAACTTAACACCTGAATTTAAAACAGATATTAGCTTCCGTACATTTATCGGCCGAGGCAGTGGAGAATCCATCCAGATGGCGTTTTCTGGTGAAGGCTTTGTTATTATCCAACCATTTGAAGAAGTCTATATGACTAGTGAAAGCTAAAAAAGCGCGTCCGTTTTCTACGGACACGCTTTTTCTTCTATTATAATGCCGCATGCATTCCTGCAATACGTCCCGTTACGAGGGCTGAAGTGATGTTATAGCCGCCTGTATAGCCATGAATATCAAGAATTTCTCCACAAAAAAACAGTCCCTCTTTTTTCTTTGAGGCCATTGTTTTTGGCTCGATTTCTTTTACAGAGACACCACCACCTGTTACAAATGCCTTATCAAGTGACTGTGTGCCACTCACTTTCAACGTGAAGTTTACTAGTAAACGTGCTAGCTGACGAATTTTCTCTTGGGATAATTCAGCACCCGTCAATTGAACATCAATATGTGCTCGCTCACATAAGAACAAGAGCCATCGTTCAGGTGCTATGCCTTTCCAAACATTTTTCACAGCCTTTTTCGGATCTTCTTTTATTAATTTATTTAAATATTGTAGACATGTTTCTTCATTATAATGTACTAATGTTTGAATACGCATTGTCACGGGCTCATAGCCTGTTTTCATTAATTCTTTCACAACGAATTGACTACAACGCAAAATAGCAGGACCACTTAAACCAAAATGGGTAAAGAGCATATCCATTTGATGGGTGACGAGTGTCTTGCCTTTTTTATTTAGCACGGAGACAGCAACATCACGCAATGCTAGTCCTTGTAGCTCACGTGCTTGAATAAAATCTTCTTTTGAAATAACAGGGACTTCCGTTGGGAATAAGGTTGTGATTGTATGACCCGCACGTTCAGCCCAAGGATAGCCATCACCTGTTGAGCCTGTTTGTGGAACCGCCTTGCCACCAACGGCTACAACGACTGCTTGACTACGGACTTCGGTGCCGTCAGCAAGACGTACACCCAAAATTTTATCTTCATCCATTAGAAGCTTACTGACAGCTGTGTGTAAACGAACTTCAATATGAAGACGTTGTAGCTGTCTAATCAGCGCATCAACGACATCTTGTGCGCGATTGGATACAGGGAACATTCTACCGTGGTCCTCTTCCTTTAGGGCGACACCAAGCCCTTCAAAAAATGCAATTATATCTTCATTATTATAAACGGTAAATGGACTATAGAGAAAACGGCCATTACCGGGTATATGTTTCACAATTTCTTCAACAGGCAAACGATTTGTAACATTACAGCGTCCTCCGCCAGAAATGGCCAATTTCTTGCCTAGTTTTGTGCCTTTTTCTAACAATAACACCTTCTTTTTGCGCTCTCCAGCAGCAATTGCCGCCATTAAACCAGATGGGCCACCACCAATCACGATTACATCATACATAGTTAGAAACTCACTTTCTGTTCAAATTAGGAATCTTTCCTATTATACATGAAGTCTATATAGAGAGGGACTTTCTTTGACATTGAAAATAATAGAAAAGTGTTTTATAATTCTGTATCTCTTCTTTTGGGATGAAGAGCTTATACAGTAGAATGAAACACAATATTCTTTGTTATACAATTGGATGAATGAAAGTTTTCCTTTATTAGCATTGTCAGCATGAAATGAATGTCTTTTCGTGCTATTATGGTAAAGGTTATGCACTAAATTATGAGGTGAAAAATAGAATGTGCGGATTTATAGGTTATATTAATGGAACAAATGTGATTGATCATCATCAGACGATAGAAAATATGATGAATACAATTATTCACCGTGGACCAGATAGCGGTGGTATTCATAGTGACGATAAAGTGACGTTGGGTTTCCGTCGATTAAGTATTATTGACTTATCAGACGTAGCAAATCAACCATTATATAGTGCAGATGGCAATATTGTGCTTGTATTTAATGGAGAAATATTTAACTTCCAAGAGCTGCGTGCAGATCTTATTGAAAAAGGTCATACGTTTAAAACGCAGTCAGATAGTGAAGTCATTATTTATGGCTATGTAGAATATGGCGTAGATTTTGTGAAGAAACTGCGTGGGATGTTTGCCTTCTGTATTTGGGATAAAAAGAATGATTTACAATTCATTGCGCGCGATGGCTTTGGAATCAAACCATTGTATTACTCTGAGCATACAACTGACGGTACGTTTATCTTTGGTTCTGAGATTAAATCGTTTTTACCACACCCATCATTTATTAAAGAGTTAAATAAACAGGCACTTCGCCCTTATTTAACATTCCAGTATTCATCTATGGATGAAACATTCTTTAAAGGTGTCTTTAAATTACCACCAGCACACTATATGCTAATTCAAAATGGACAAAAGCAAATCGTGCAATATTGGGATAAAAAATTCCATGCAAAAGAAGCACCAATCGAAAAATATATTGAAGAAATTCGTTCGACTGTTAAAGAATCTGTAGAGGCTCATCAAATCAGTGATGTAAAAGTTGGTTCATTCTTATCGGGTGGTATTGACTCTAGTTATATTACGTCCTTATTACGCCCAGATAAATCCTTCTCAGTCGGGTTTGCGGACTATGAAGATATGTTCAATGAGACAAATCTTGCAAAAGAATTATCCGATACGTTGAATATTCAAAATGAACGTAGATACATTACAGCAGATGAGTGTTTTGAAGCGCTACCTAAAATTCAATGGCATATGGATGAACCACAATCCAATCCATCTTCAGTGCCACTTTACTTCCTTTCGGAGCTTGCTTCAAAGGATGTAACGGTTGTCCTATCAGGTGAAGGTGCTGATGAAATTTTTGGTGGGTATGCTTGGTATCAAAACTCAGGAAGAATGCAAAAATACGAAAAATTACCATTAGGTCTTCGAAAAACATTACGTGGGATGGCAGAAGCTCTACCGAAAAATCAATACACGAATTTCCTTATTAAAGGTGCTCAAACAGTAGAAGAGCGCTTTATTGGAGAAGCGGTAGTTTGGGATGAAGTAGATGCTATTAATGTTTTAAAGCCAGCTTATAAAAATGCCCCATCTGTAAAATCGATTACAAAACGAATTTATGATGAAGTGCCTGGCGATGATGATGTGACAAAAATGCAGTATCTAGATCTAAATCTTTGGATGCCTGGTGATATTTTATTGAAGGCAGATAAAATGAGTATGGCACACTCAATTGAATTACGTGTACCATTCTTAGATAAAGAAGTAATGGAGTTAGCGAAAAATATTCCTTCAAGATACCGTGTGAATGATATCGATACAAAATATGTTTTACGTCAAGCTGCACATCAGGAATTGCCAGAAGAATGGGCAAAGCGTCCGAAACTTGGATTCCCAGTGCCAATTCGTCACTGGTTACGTGAAGAAAAGTATTACAGTATGGTAAAAGAAATGTTTACAACTGACTTTGCAAATGAATTTTTTGATACAAAACAATTAGTTGGCTATCTAGATGAGCACTACGAAGGGAAAGCAAATCGTGGTCGTTATATTTGGACAGTTTATGTATTCCTAGTATGGTATAAAAAGTTCTTTGTGGACATGGTATAAGAAATACCTTAATCGGTGGGGATGTTCAATTCCTCACCGATTATTTTAAGGCCTTTTTTCTTCAAGTTTCTTTATGAATGAACTTTTTGGTGTTTTTATGCGTCTCATTTCCTATAAATGTGGTAAGATTACAATTGGTTTACTTAAATCATTTACAAGGTGACAGCGTTTGCATGTCGTGTATGAGTAAGGAAAATGTTTTATAAGAGCCTTTAAAGTGTTACGATAATAATATTGATTTTACAATGAATGGATGGGTATGATGTCCAATTTAATGAAAGGTACTGCGATATTAACAATGGGGATGTTTTTATCGAAGGTACTCGGATTAATTTATATTTTTCCGTTTTATGCAATTGTTGGCGAAAAGAACATTGCGCTTTATCAATATGCATATATTCCCTATTCAATTATGCTGGCAATCGCCATTTCAGGTGCGCCAATAGCCGTCTCTAAATTTGTATCCAAATATAATGCCATGGGGGATTATCAATCGGGTCGCAAGCTGATGAAATCTGGCATTCTTATTATGATGGTGACTGGCTTTGCAGCATTTATTGCTCTCTTTCTACTTGCTATGCCCATAGCAGGGCTAGTTATTAAGAGTGAGGAACAAGTCTTTACAGTTGAACAAATTGCTTCAGTAATACGATGGGTTAGTTTTGCCTTAATCGTAGTACCATTTATGAGTCTATGGCGTGGCTTCTTCCAAGGCTACGACAAAATGGAGCCTACTGCCGTTTCACAATTGGTGGAACAAATTGTGCGAATTGTTGTGTTACTTGGTGGATCATTCCTAGTGGTTATTGTGTTTAAAGGAAAACCAGAGACAGCCATCTCCTTTGCTGTGTTTGCAGCATTTATCGGGGCAATCGGTGGATTAGGTGTTCTTTATTATTACTGGAAAAAATATCAGCCTGAATTTAACTTATTACGTAGCCAAAGTGTGACTTCCACACAGTTACCAATGTCCAATATTTATAAAGAAGTGATTACCTATTCCATCCCAATGGTGTTTGTAGGGGTGGCCAATCCATTATTCCAATTAGTCGACATGCTTACGTTTAATGGAGCAATGACGTCCATTGGTTTAGCAGAAGTAACAGATACCTATTTATCGATGATTAACTTTATGACACATAAAGTTGTTATCATCCCTGTTATGCTAGCGACTGGATTTTCGATGGCGCTTGTACCAACAATTACAAAGTATTTTACACAGGGGGAGTATTTAGCGCTCCGCCATGCAATGGATAAGACCTATCAAATTTTAATCTTTATTACATTGCCAGCTGTGGTTGGTATTTCTTTATTAGCCAATGAAATTTATTTTATGCTTTATTCAGAAAGCGAAATGGGAGCAACGATTTTAGCGCATTATGCACCTGTTGCTATTTTATTTGCGTTATTTCAAGTCACAGCAGCACTACTTCAAGGAATTGATTTTCAAAAGTGGATTGTTTTCAGCTTATTATCTGGAATTTTCGTAAAGCTAGCATTAAATATTCCTTTAATTCGCTGGTTAGAGGCAGATGGTGCAATAGTAGCTACAGCTATTGGCTATAGTGTTTCGATTATCATTAATATGCTTGTGTTACGAAAAACGTTGAATTATCGATCAGAAATGGTTGTGCGTCGTGTCATGCTAATTGCTTTATTGACAATGGCGATGGCCATTAGCGTGCTGATGGTGCATAAATTATTGGAATTACTAATGGGACCAGTTGATAGTAAATTCTCAGCATTACTATTCTCAATTATTTGTGCGGGTGTTGGTGCGGCTGTTTATGGCTTTTTATCATTACGCCTAGGTTTAGCCCAAAAGCTATTAGGTGAACGATTAACCCGTATTATGAGTAAACTGGGATTGAAATAGGAGTGGAACGATGCGTTTAGATAAATTACTAGCAAATATGGGGTACGGTTCTCGTAAGGAAGTGAAGCAGTTATTAAAGCAAAAAGCTGTCACAGTAGATGGTGCTTATGTCAAGGATGCAGCTTTACATGTAGACCCAGAACAGCAAATTGTATCAGTGTTTGGAGAGCGCGTTGTTTATACAGAATTTGTTTATTTTATAATGAATAAACCGCCTGGTGTTATTTCTGCCACTGAGGATTTAAGAGATGAAACAGTCATTGATTTATTAGAGCCATTACACCAGCATTTTCAACCGTTTCCTGTTGGTCGATTAGATAAAGATACAGAAGGGTTGCTCTTATTAACAAACGATGGTCACTTAGCTCATAATTTATTGTCTCCAAAAAAGCATGTGCCAAAAGTTTATTACGCACAGATTGAAGGCGTTGTGACAGAAGAAGATGCCGAGAAATTTGCAAATGGTGTTGAACTAGATGATGGCTATGTTACAAAGCCTGGAAAGCTTGTGATTCTAAAGTCTGCACAGCAATCGGAAATAGAGCTAACGATTCAAGAAGGCAAGTTTCATCAGGTAAAGCGAATGTTTGAGGCTGTAGGAAAACGTGTAACATATTTAAAGCGTATTTCCATGGGAAGCCTGAAATTAGATGAAAATCTAGCGTTAGGTGAATATCGTGAGCTCACTGCTGAAGAGCTAAACGATCTACAAAACAATCATTAAACATATTATTCCTCGATGCCTCACATAGCATCGGGGATTTTTATATACAGTAATATGACTGTAACTGTATAATATGAAATGAGTTATTGTGATATAGTCATAGAATGTATCATATTTTGAAATGTTTCCCAAAAGACGATGGTATAAATAAGTAGAGGACAATTAAATGAAGAACCTGCGTATTAAATTATTACTATCTTTAATAGCATTTGCACTCATACTTGTTGCTGTTATTTCATATGTAAACCGACAAATACTGGTAACAGAGATAGAAAAGCAAGTGAGCATGAATAAAATATTAATTGAAAATCATATTTTGACAGATATGCAAACTGTCGATGATGCCCATTTTTATTTTGATAATACTATTTCAGACAAAATGGAACAGGAGCTTAGACAGTTAAAAAACTATTACCATGAAAACCCTAATGTAGCTACTTGGGATTTGCAGCAAATGAAAAAGAAACATGGTATGGATATTTACATAGTGGATCAATCCAATACAGTGGTTTACACGACTTTTGCCAGAGATATTGGCTTGGATTTCTCGCTTTGCTGTCAACGTTTTTCTGCTTTATTGGATGAGCGGCGCGCTAGTGGCGAATTTTTTACAGATGGCATTGATATTTCAACATCAACAGGAGAATATCGAGAATTTGGCTATCTGGCAACACATGATAAGAAATATTTGCTTGAGTTAGGTATAGACCTACTAAATGATCCTGTCTTCCAAACCTTTAATTTTGAGAAAACTGCACAGTACTTAATTAGTAAATATATTGATTTAGTGGATGTGCAAGCTATTAATGCAGGTGGCGTTTTCTTTAATGATTCGAGATCGAAGAGAATCACTGTACAGGAGCAATCTAAGAAATTTCAAGAATACTTCGAGCTAGCAAAGAAAACAATGGAGCCAGTTGAATATGAAAAGGCTTTAGACAATGGTTATATAGAAACACATCGTTTTCTGCCCTATGAAGCAGAGACAGTGAGAGGGGAGTCATCCAAAAGAATTGTCTATGTGAAATTTATCAATTTCACTAAAATGGAAGCTCTTCAAAAAAATACGAAACAATTTTGGATTTTACTGTCTATCGCCCTACTAACATCCTTTATTATGCTGTTAGTTATTAATAAAATTTTATCTAAAACAATACACCTAGCTACCTTCGATCCGTTAACAGGTGTTTATAACCGTGCTACATATATTAGAAAAATTGATAGTTTATTAAGAAAAAGAAAAATGAATGTGCCAGGTTTATTGTTAATTGATTTAGATAACTTTAAACAAGTAAACGATCAATTTGGTCATGTAGAAGGAGATCATATCCTCATTGAAACAGCGAAAATTTTAAAGCATGTTGTGAAACAAAGTGGCTTTGTCGTACGCTTCGGTGGGGATGAATTTGCCATTGTTTTATACGATACAACAGAGGAACAGATGCAGCACATGGCAGAGGACATTTTGACTCAAATAAGATCAGTTCGATATGATGGCCAAGCGAGCGAGAAATGGTCTGTGTTGTCTGTGAGCATGGGCGGAGCCATTTATAATCATGCTGAGGATACAGAAATGAGCTTATTTGAACGGGCCGATAAAGCGCTTTATCAATCCAAAAATGCTGGTAAGGATCAATATTCTAGTTATGCAGAGGTCGCTGCTGACGAGGGTTATAATAGTTAAAAAAACGCCCCATTCTATCGATAGCATAATTAGCTATTTTGATAGCAATGGGGCGTTTATTAATGAGCTGCTATTTTTGTTCTATAAAAGATACAACTACATAAAACAAGAACAGCGATGACAGGAAACATAGCGTTCATATAATGAGTCAAGAGCCAACCGCCTATTATTGGGCCAATAAAGCCACCTAAATTTTTAAATTGTGCAGCCCCTAAATAGGTTGCCTTTTGAGTATCTGGTGCAATTTCGTCAATCATGACATTCATTGTAGGGAAGGCAAAGATTTCACCTATGGTAAAAATAATCATGGCAATGATATAGAGCGTATAATTATTGGAGAATCCAAACATACATAATCCAATAGCAAAGAACAGTACACCTACTAATAATGTGGCTGTAGATGAAAAGCGCTCTGATACTATACTAATAGGTAATTGTAGTAATAACACAACTGCTGCATTGAGAGAGATTAATAACGAATAAAGTTTCGCACCTTCATCAATCTTTAATTCGATAATTTGAGGTAGCGTTGAGTCAAATTGCGAGTACCCAATATTGATTAAAATGGCTCCCAATATGAAGCTAAGCAGCACACGATTTGTCAAAAGAATCGTGAATGTACTGAGGATTTTTGTTTGTGTAACAGCTTTGGGTTGCTGCATTTGATAGCGATTTAACACAAAAAATAAAAACACTGCGTAAATAATATACATCATCCCTGTCAGCATAAAAGGGATACTTGGACTGGATAGCTGTGAGATATACACGCCAATAATAGGACCAATAACCGCTGCAATATTTATGGCCGTATAACGTAAGGAAAATAGTCTTTTTCGTTTATCGGCAGGTGTAAAATCAATCATCAATGCCTGTGTGGAAGGTTCGAAAAATGATCGACAAAGTCCATTTAAAGCATTGAATAGAATAAAAAGCCAAACAGCATGAACCGTTGCGAAGCCAAAGAACACAAGACTCCAAACGATAATTGTTAATAGAATAACGCTTTTTCTACCAAAGCGATCTGTTAAATAACCACCGAAAAATCCACCTACTGTGGAAATGAGTGGCGCGATACCAATTGTCAATCCAATTTGTAAGGGAGAGGCTTGAATTTCATTATGTAAATAAATAGCTAAAAAAGGCATTGCCATAAAGCTTGCAATACGTGTGAAAATTGTCCCACCTAAAATAATCCAAACTAATGGATGAAACAACTTTGACAAAGTCATATAAAATCCTCCTCTCAACATTTAGAATGTTTCGAGTTTAACGGATTGTTAAGCAACTGTAAATAGTTAAAATAATCTTGAAAGAGAACAGAGCAGCTAATGGCGTGCAGATTATGCTGCTATGCTAAAATGTGAAGCTCAGATTGAAGGGTAAAGGAGCGATGTAAATAATCCCTTTATAAATCATCAATTTACATAAAACGATGATTGACAAAGAGGTGAAAATAATTACCTTATACAGAAAGCAAGACGGAGAAGTCAGTAAGCAAAGTGGGCAAAACATCTAATAATCTTCTAACGACAAAAAAAAATGACCCCGACGAAAGGCCATTCTTTTTCCATACATAATGCTTTACGTACAAAACGTAAAACTAAGACGTTAATTTTACTTTTTTCTTCGTCGTTGTCCATCTGCCTCGACTTGGACTCGTCACCAAATCGTTAAAGGCTAACACGTTCAAATCTCTTTGAACGGTGCGAGGAGTGATACTAAACTCTTCGACTAAATCCTGTGTAGACACGGTTCCTTTGTCTAAAATAAACATGTACACGTCTTTAATACGATTAAGCATTCGATCAGTAGTTGGTTTCATTAAATGAACCACTCCTTCATCTTAATTCTCTTGGCAAAGACTAGCGGACGACAATATGTGCGGAGTGCACTTAGGCTAATAAGTAGCTGCCTTAGACATCCCCTTTTCTAATTTTATAGTCAGAACAATTATTCTGATAACTTTATTATATAGAAAAACTACTTAATTTTCTAGTGAATGCAAGAGAAATTTACAATTAATATATAAAATTTATACTGTATTTTGTGGGAATACGTGAAAAACGTGCTATATATGGTAGTGACAGTAGAAGTTACTGAAAATAGTTGTCAGAAAGCTGATTGTCATATATGTTGTAAGGTGTAGAATAATGTTAATACTTTGAAGGAGGTACATGGTATGGATTGGTTACAAGCTGCAAAAGAAAGGCAAGACGAATTAATACAAGAGTTACAGGAGCTTGTGCAAATAAATAGTGTGCTCGATGAGGATACAATAACTACTGAAGTACCTTTTGGAGATGGTCCACTTCAAGCGCTTGAATGGTTACTAGCAAAAGGTCAAAAAGAAGGCCTGCTCACGAAAAATGTTAATAATTATGCTGGACATATTGAAATGGGAACTGGTGAAGATTTACTTGGTATTTTATGTCATGTTGATGTTGTTCCAATTGGAGAAGAAGCAGATTGGACTTACCCTCCTTTCAGCGGCACAGTAGCTGATGGTAAATTATTTGCACGTGGTGCGATTGACGATAAAGGGCCTACGATTGCGGCATGGATGGCCATGAAACTTGTGAAAGATGCAGGTATTCCGTTAGAAAAAAGAGTACGAATGATTATTGGTACAGACGAAGAAACAGGATTCCGCTGTGTCGACCACTATTTTAAACAGGAGGAAATGCCGACAATTGGTTTTGCACCAGATGCGGATTTCCCGCTCATCAATGCAGAAAAAGGCATTGCAGAGCTTGTGTTCTCTCAAAATAAAGTGGGTGATGCAACGAAAGAACAACTACTACTATTTAATGCAGGAAAGCGCTCAAATATGGTACCTGATTTTGCAAAAGCAATGATTCAGCATGTAACAGCATCATTCGAACAGAATTTTCAAACATTTTTAAGCAAAAATCAGCTAGAAGGCTCTTTATTAATGGAGGAGTCTCGCTATATAATAACTATCAAAGGTAAAGCAGCCCATGCAATGGAACCAGATAAAGGTATCAATGCAGCTGTTTATCTTGCAGCATTTTTACAACAAGAGTTGACGACAGAAGCAAGTAAACAATTTGTCGACTTTATTGCAGATGTTTTTTATCAGGATCATTATGGTAGTCAGCTCGATCTGCAGTTTGAGGATACAATGTCAGGACCAACAACATTAAATCCAGGGATCGTAAGCTATGATGTCCATAAAGGTGGCAGTTTAGTAATTAGTATGCGCTATTCAGTTTCCTATCCGTTCGATGAAAAAATAACAGCAGCACAACGCTTAACGGTAGAAAAAGGGTTTTCTCTAGACATACAAGATGACTCCAAGCCACATTATGTCAGCGAAGATGATCCATTCATCCAGACATTAGCAGCTATTTATAGACGTCAAACGGGAGATACAGAAACACCTTTATTATCAACTGGTGGTGGGACGTATGCACGTGTGATGAAAAAAGGCGTGGCATTTGGCATGTTGTTCCCAGGGGAGCCAGATGTAGCGCATCGAGCGGATGAGTTTGTTGTCGTTGAAAACCTCGTAAAAGCAGCGGCAATTTATGCTGAAGCAATTGTTGAACTTGCAGGAAAAAAATAACTCAAAGACGAAAAGGATGAACAAAACATGGCATATTCATTATGGAATGATCAAATTGTTGAAGAAGGATCCATTGCAGTATCACCAGAAGATCGAGGCTATCAATTTGGTGACGGCATTTATGAAGTAATCAAAGTGTATAACGGAAATATGTTTACAGCACAAGAGCATATTGATCGTTTCTATGCAAGCGCCGAAAAAATTCGTCTTGTTATTCCTTATACAAAAGACGTTTTACACAAATTATTACATGAGCTGATTGAAAAAAATAATCTTGGTACAGGGCATGTTTATTTCCAAATTACACGTGGTGCCAATTCACGTAATCACGTTTTCCCAGATGCAAGTGTCCCAGCTGTATTAACAGGTAATGTGAAAGCTGGTGAACGTGCATATGAAAACTTTGAGAAAGGGGTTAAGGCTACGTTTGTAGAGGATATTCGTTGGTTGCGTTGTGATATCAAATCTTTAAATTTACTTGGTGCAGTATTAGCAAAACAAGAGGCAGCTGAAAAGGGCTGCTACGAAGCAATTTTACATCGCGGGGATATCGTAACAGAATGTTCATCAGCAAATGTTTATGGGATTAAAGACGGTAAGCTTTATACACACCCAGCTAATAACTTCATTTTAAACGGTATTACTCGTCAGGTCATTTTAAAATGTGCAGAGGAAATTAGTTTACCTGTCGTTGAAGAACCAATGACAAAAGCTGATTTATTAACAATGGATGAAATCATTGTATCCTCTGTATCTTCAGAAGTTACTCCTGTTATTGATGTGGATGGCAACCAAATCGGTACTGGAGTGCCAGGTGAATGGACGCGTAAATTGCAACAAGCTTTTGAGGCGAAATTACCAATTTCTTTGAATACAAAATAAAAGAACCGTTTAAGAGAACTATCGATAAGGGTAGTTCTCTTTTTTATGGATGTAATGTTTGGTATCGTCATGTAAAATAAAAAGGATAGTAATGAATAATTTTACAGATTGAAATTTGTAGAATAATTGTCGATGTATTGAATACAATGCCTCTTTTTTCTACCAAAGCAATCTAGATAAAAAGAGAACTATAGATATGGTGAGTAAGAATGGAGTGACCTTTACATGGCACAATTAGTGAAATTACAAGATTACATTTCACGCTATCAAATTGATTTAGCGAGATACCCAACACAATTTGTGCGCCTGAAGAAAAACCAATGGGAGCGCATTAAGCGACAGTGGGAATTAGGAGAAGATATTAGCGAGTGGCAACATGTCGACAATGAGGCTGAAGGGGAGGCTTACGAGGAAAAAGAACGTTTTTCCTTCATAAAAAAATGGTTTGCTGGACGTCAAAAGGAAACAACAGAGGATGTGGAAGAAGTAGAAATATCAAATGAGCTTGTTAGCGATGAGGATATCATTCCTGAAGAAGAAACGACGCTCACATTTGAACCTAAAATTGTGTATGCACCACAATCCATCCATGAGTTGAAACGAATGTTTATTGATCAGTTCTTTCATTTTCAAATGAAATGGGCCAGTTCAACATTACGGGAAAAATCATATGTAGATCCTCGCTTCATGCGTGACTCATTGCTCCGTATGCTATTGCAAACATTGCCAGATAATTATCTATTGTTTTATTATCCAATACTACAAATTAGAAAAGCACCTATAGAGCTAGAAGTAGTGTTAATGTCGCCGACAGAGTGTATTTGTATTACGGTCTTAGAGGCTGAAAATCAAGCTGTATATGTAGGTGGCAGTGATCGCTTCTGGATTAAAAAAGTAGGGACTAAGGATTCTAAAGTCCTGAATCCAACAATTAACTTAGGGCGGATGGAATCGGTACTGTCGCAATTATTTAAACAAGAGGATATTGATATGCCCATCCGTAAGGTTGTGCTATCTCGTAATGGGTATTTTGATTATCCTGGTTCACCATTTGGGGTTCGCTTTGTTGATCGTCGAAATTACCATGAATGGATAGAGCATTTAAGAAAAGTTTCCTCTCCTATGAAGCATATGCAAATCCGAGCTGCGCAGACAATTTTAAATACGGTCCAAACCACCTCCTTTAACCGAGATATATGGCAGCAAGCATCTCAGCCAACAGAGGACTGATCTATGAACGTTCTATTTATTGTCAATGAGGCTGCTGGGAATGGGAAAGGAAAAAAAGTTTGGCTCCAACTTCGAGAGCAACTAACGATTTCCTATCAAGTGGCTTTTACTGAATATGCAGGACATGGACAGAAAATCGCTCAACAATGGGCACACCAGCAACAAGAGAAAAAATTGCTTGTCGTTGTTGGCGGTGATGGCACTATTCATGAAGTGGTTAGTGGTGTTATACATAATAAATACATCATAATTGGTGTAGTTCGTGCTGGCTCTGGTAATGACTTTGCACGTTATTTTCACTCCTTTTCCAATGCCCAGCAAATCGAGGATTATGTAAAGACTACCTTGGCTAATGTAAAAATGGATGCAGGGATCGTTCAGATTGGTAATCAACAAACAGAAATATTTGTTAATAATGCTGGCCTAGGCTTCGATGCCTTTGTGACAAAATCAATTAACACTTCTCGTCTTAAGTTTTATCTCAATAAGATTGGACTAGGGAAACTTTCGTATGCTGTCGCTGTAATTAGAGGGTTATTTCGCTTTGAACGCTTTGACATAACGATACGTTCAGGGGAACAGGAATGGCAATTTCAGCAGACGTGGTTTGTGGCGATGAGTAATCAACCTTATTTTGGAGGCGGCATGAAAATATCACCTGCCGCAAAAGCAGATGATGGGCAAGTGGATATCACGATTGTACATGATATTTCTCGTATCAAATTATTACTTGTATTTGTCACGGTGTTTTTTGAAAAGCATACAAAATTTAAGGAAGTTACTTTTTTACAGGGGCAAGTCTTTGATCTTATCGTAGCAGATAAGGTTGACTGCCATACGGATGGGAATTATATTGGCATTGTCAATCAAGAGACCAATATCCATTGTACAATACAACAAAATGCTTGGCAGGTTATTGTTAACGATTCATAAAACTATCATGGTGCAATAATTTCATGCGAATTATAAGGGAATACGTTATACTATAAAAAAATCAATAATTTCACAAGAAAGAAATGAGGAACAACATTGAGATTAAGAAATAAGCCTTGGGCAGAGGAAATGATTACAGATCACCCAGAGGTGATTATTCCAAATCCTGAAGACTTTAAAGGAAATTGGCAGGCTGTTTTCGGCAATGATAACCCTATCCATATTGAAGTAGGGTCTGGAAAAGGACAATTTGTGACCGGTATGGCTTTGCAAAATCCAACAATCAATTATATTGGCATTGAACTTTACGATAGTGTGATTGTTTGTGCACTAGAAAAAGTGCTAGAGGCAAAATCTCCAGCGAATTTACGTTTACTAAAAGTAAATGGCGCAGATTTATATAAATTCTTTGACAAAAACGATGTATCACGTGTATACCTGAATTTCTCAGATCCTTGGCCAAAAACAAGACATGCAAAAAGACGTTTAACGCACGGGGATTTTTTGAAATTATATGAGTCGATTTTAGTGGATAATGGGGAAGTCCATTTTAAAACGGATAACCGAGGTCTTTTCGAGTATTCTTTAATCAGTATGTCTGAATATGGGATGTTATTAAAGTATGTATCTCTCGACCTGCATGCAAATATGCCAGAGGATAATGTGATGACGGAATATGAAGAGAAGTTTTCTGCGAAGGGGCAGCCGATTTATCGCTTAGAATCGCAATTTATCACTAAATTGTAGGGGGAATATGGATGGATCAATTACAGTTTCACAATATGTCATTATCATGGCTAAACGGGGGTGTTACGTGCCTAGATGGTGGTGCGATGTTTGGTGTTGTACCAAAGCCTCTTTGGTCCCGCAAATATCCAGTCAATGAAAAAAATCAAATTGAATTGCCAACAGAACCTATCCTTATTCAATTTGGGGGCAAAAACTACCTTATTGATACGGGTGTTGGCTTTAACAAATTAAATGAAAAGCAGCTACGAAACTTTGGTGTAACAGAAGAATCTTCGTTAACAGCTAGTTTACAAGAGTTAGGATTAACGACAGCAGATATTGATGCAGTGTTAATGACGCATTTACATTTTGATCATGCTGGTGGATTAACGCAGTGGGAAGGGGATGTACTTGTACCAACTTTCCCAAATGCCAAGATTTTTGTAACGAAAATTGAATGGGATGAAATGCGTAACCCCAATATCCGTTCAAAAAATACTTATTGGAAAGAAAATTGGGAGCCAGTTCAACATTTAGTTGAAACCTACGAAGAGTCATTGGAAGTAGTACCTGGAATCGAAATGATTCATACTGGTGGTCATAGTGAGGGACATGCTGTCATTAAGCTAACACAAAATGATGAAGTGTTATTGCATATGGCAGATATTATGCCGACTCATGCTCATCAAAATCCATTATGGGTATTAGCCTATGACGATTATCCAATGACAAGTGTATTTGCAAAGGAGCGACTGATGAAGGAAGCCCTTGCAAATAACTATGGCTTTATTTTCTATCACGATGCTTATTACCGTATGATTAGATGGGATGAGTCAGGTAAAGAGATTGTGGATAAATTAGAGCGTAGTAGACAAGCTGTTATTACATTTTAATAGAGCAAGCAAAGGCGAGGTATTTTGGCATATAAAATGTCAATACCTCGCGTTTTTGTTCGTGAACAGGATAGAAAATATGATACACTTAACACGATACTAAAATACAAAAGAGAGTTGAAATAAACATGGCAACTGAACAACCATTTTTACCCGTTTTACTTGGATCAGATATGAATGCATATGGTATGGCACGTGCGTTTTATGAAGCATATGGTATTAAACCACTTGTCTTAGGACGTTCTCATTTAACAGCAACACAAGATAGCCATATCCTAGAATTTCAAGAAATAGACCGTTTAAATGAACAAGATGTTTTTGCACCTGCACTTGCAGAAGTTGCAAAAAAATATGCTGATAAAAAACTGTTGCTTTTAGCATGTGGGGACGATTATGCCAAGCTGATCATCAAAAATAAACCAGCGTTACAAGAGCATTTTACCGTACCTTATATCGATGAATCGTTGATGGATGAAATTTTATTGAAAGAAAATTTCTATAAAATGTGTGATCAATATAATTTTAAATATCCAGGTACAACAACGGTGACAGCGGACAACTATGAAAACTTTACACCTCCATTTGCTTACCCTATTATTTTAAAGGCTTCAAACTCTGTAGAGTACTGGGCTTGTAAATTCCCTGGGAAGAAAAAAGTATTTGTTGCACATGATGAAGCGGAAAAAGCGGCTATATTAAAAGCTATTTATAGCTCTACTTATCAGGATACAATGATTATTCAAGAATTTATTCCTGGGGACGATTCCTATATGCGTGTGTTAAATGCCTATGTAGGGAAGGATGGAAAAGTGAAGCTGATGTGTCTAGGTAACCCTATTCTAGAAGAACATTCTCCTGAGGGAATTGGAAGTTATGCAGCCATCGTGACAACCTATGATAAAGAATTAATGGATCAAGTACGTTACTTCCTAGAAGACATTGGCTATACAGGTTTTGCGAATTTTGATATGAAATATGATATTCGAGACAAGCAATATAAACTTTTTGAAATCAATTTACGTAATGGTCGTTCTAGCTATTATGTAACAGCAAGTGGGCATAATTTAATGAAGTATGTTGCGGATGACCATATGTTAAATATCGAGCAAGAAGTCACATATGTGCAGGATAAGCATTTATGGATGATTATTCCTAAAGGTGTATTATTCAAATATGCATCGAATGAAAAGCTCAAACTAGAAGCAAAAAAATTAATTAGTGAGGGTAAATACACAAATTCTCTTTACTTTAACGAGGATATGAATGCGAAGCGTTGGGTGAAACTAACACTCAATAATTTAAATTATTATCGTAAGTATAAAAAGTACTTTAATAATAAAGGATTATCCGAATAACATAGAGAAGCCATCTCCATTTTATGAGATGGCTTCTATTGTATATACATAATTAAACTTCTGTTAGTTCCACGACAACACCAGAGCGTGCATCGGCAGCAAATTCGAATGTCTGCATCTCACCTTCATGCATACGCGAGATCCCCCCACGATATACTGGGATGGTAATAATACCGTTTGTGAAATCTTCAGTTTTCATAAAAATCCAAGAACCATCAATCGGTGAATCCTTTTTAAATTCTCTTTTTATGTTTTCAAGTACTTGTCCTGCAGGTACGAACGGAGAAACTTTTTCACTAGCTTCTTTAATAATGACTGCGGCAGCTAAGCCAGTTGCGACACCAATTAAAAAATCACGTAATTTCATACTTTTTTCCTCCTTTTTCTATACCTTTATTTTAGCATAGCCTATAGAGTGAATGCACGTTCACAATTAGCGGATTTAGGAAATGTATCAATATTTCGAATTCGGAAATAATTGTGTTACAATAGGCAAGGAAGAATATTCTACTTCGTGGGGAGAGAGTCATCATGAATGAGGAAACATTACAATTATTTAAAACATTAACAGAATTACCAGGCGCTCCGGGTAATGAACACGCAGTACGTGCGTTCATGCGTTCTGAGTTAGAAAAGTACTCGGATGAAATCGTTCAAGATAATTTAGGGGGTATTTTTGGTGTTAAGCACAGCGATGTTACGGATGCACCGAAAATATTAGTTGCTGGTCATATGGATGAGGTTGCATTTATGGTTACTTCTATCACAGATAATGGAATGATCCGCTTTCAAACATTGGGCGGCTGGTGGAACCAGGTTATGCTTGCACAGCGTGTAGAAGTATATACGAAAAATGGGGCAATTCCTGGTGTAGTTTCATCCATCCCACCACATTTATTAACAGATGCAGAACGAGCGAAGCCAATGGATATAAAAAATATGCTTATCGATGTTGGTGCTGATAATAAAGAAGATGCTATGTCTATGGGTGTTCGTCCTGGACAATCCATTATACCAATTTGTCCATTCACACCAATGGCAAATCCGAAGAAAATTATGGCTAAAGCTTGGGATAACCGCTACGGCTGTGGTCTAGCTATTGAATTAATGAAAGAAGTACAGCACGAAAAATTAGGTTCACATTTATACTCAGGTGCAAATGTAATGGAGGAAGTTGGCTTGCGTGGTGCACAAGTATCAGCAAACATGATTAAACCAGATTTATTCTTTGCACTAGATGCTTCTCCTGCCAATGATATGTCAGGTGAAAAAAGTCAATTTGGACAGCTCGGCAAAGGTACTTTACTTCGTATTTTAGATCGTACAATGGTAACACATCGTGGAATGCGTGAATTTATTTTAGATACGGCCGAATCCAATCATATCCCTTATCAGTACTTTGTCTCTCAAGGTGGAACAGATGCTGGTCGAGTGCATACGGCAAACGATGGCGTTCCAAGTGCAGTCATTGGTGTATGCTCACGTTATATTCATACATCAGCGTCAATTATACACATTGATGATTATGCAGCTGCCAAAGCATTAATTGTTGAATTAGTGAAAAAAGCAGATCGTTCGACATTAGAGACAATTCACGCTAATGTATAAGAAGTTAGGAAGATGCCTTTTAGAGGCATCTTTTTCTATGGAAAGAAAGTAGGGATTAAATGAAGATAGCAATTGGCACAACCAATAAAGCCAAAACAGAAGCAGTTGAAGTAATTGTTCGCAAATACTTTGAGGATCCTCTCTTTACTCATGTCAAAGCTGCTTCTGAAGTATCAGATCAACCGATAAGTAATGAAGAAACTAGATTAGGAGCAATGAATCGTGCTAAAAACGCATTGATTTTAACGGATGCAGAATTATCATTTGGCTTAGAAGGTGGCGTAACCGAAATCGATGATGAAATGTACGTTTGTAACTGGGGTGCATTAACTGTGTCAGACGGAACAATGTTTACAGCTGCCGGTGCACAAATTATTCTGCCAAAAGAAATTGCCCAGGAAATAAGAACTGGTGGAGAACTTGGACCGATAATGGAGCAATATACAAAGCGTCGAGATATTCGTCAGGGTGCAGGTGCTGTAGGTATTTTTACGCAAGGTTTAGTGAGTAGACAGATGATGTTTGAGCATATTGTCTCACTTTTAGTTGGTCAATATTTGTTCACATTTTCACAAAAATAGTTAAAAAGAATTAGTGGTGAGAGGGTAGTTAGGTTGCATCTTATGAATAATTTTTTTAAAATAGAAAAAAGTTAGTAGTGAAAGGAAGAGAGACATGTTATTTTCATGGCTAAGAGCAATTGGCCTAATGCTTTTACTTCTTGTCCTTTCTGGCTGCAATCAATCTATTGATGATCAAATTGCTAATGGGCTCCAATTAACGGAGAAGGTTTTTGCTGAAGAGCCAGAAGAACATACAGTAGAAATTGGGGATATCAAATTATACTTACCCTCACACTTTAAAATTGAAGACAGTTCAGATGCTTATAATATTGTGATTTCAAAAGGAAAAGAAAGCTACATTCTTTTTATCAATGATCGTGAAGCACAAGACAGTAAACTTTATTATAGTCTTTTAAAAGAAAATGAAGCGGACAAAATTATCGAGGAATCGACTTTTGATAAGGATGGTCGTTTTGGCTTTACAGCGGTTCTAAAAACGAACGAAGAAAATGAAATGGAACTCATTGTAAGTAGTGGTGGTGTGAAGATGACAACCATTTCAAAGGCTAAACAAATTGAAAATAATTTGCGTGAGATGACGAAAATCGTTCATTCGGTTAAGATAAAGTAAATAGAAGGAATGAACAGAACGGTTCACAAACATGTGAGCCGTTTCATTTTGAAGTTAGGATGTGAAAAAGATGAAGCAAATGAAGTCTGAACAACTAGTCGAGCTATTAAAAAAGCATTTAACTGAAGAGAAATATGAATTTCATTTTGATAAAAAGTACGATAAATTACGCTTGAATCATAAGATGATTGAAAAAGGGATGGAGCTCTCCTTACCTGGGATCTTAGCAAAATATAATGAGAAGCAAGAGTCAGCGATTGAAGAAGTTATATATACAATTGAGCAAACTTTTAATGCGATGGTACAAGAAAAAGAACAGGGTTTCCAAATGACTACACAGATTTATCCCGTAATTCGTGCCACTTCTTATCCACAGTCATCAAAAGAAGGGCATGCCTTTATTACAACTGAGCATACAGCTGAAACGCGCGTTTTTTATGCACTCGATTTAGGTAAAACCTATCGCTTTATTGATGAATCCATGCTAGAATCCTTACAATTAACTGTAGAACAAATTCGAGAAATGGCACGCTTTTCGGTGAAACAACTACCAACCGCCTATAAAAAAGATGAGGTAGCAGGTAATATTTTTTATTTTGTCAATGTGAATGATGGCTATGATGCTAGCCGTATTTTAAATGAGAGCTTTTTAAAAGAAATGCAGGCACAAGTGGAGGGCGATATGACATTATCTGTTCCTCATCAAGATGTATTAATTATAGGTGATATTCGTAATGAAACAGGGTATGATGTATTAGCACAGATGACAATGCATTTCTTTGCAGTCGGTACTGTACCGATTACGTCATTATCTTTTATTTATGAAGATGGGGAACTAGAACCAATCTTTATCTTAGCAAAAAACAGAGTGAAGAAGGAGCAAGAATAACAATGAACGTATTTTACAACAAAGAGCATGTAGGAGATGTCTTACTAGTTCAACTAGCAACGGAGGCCATAGTGAAAACAGAAGTAGAACGTGCTGGTGATATCGCTATTTTAAGGGAAGCTCAAACGGGAGAAATTAAAGCCTTCAATTTATTTAATGCGAGCAGTTACATCCAAACAGATGCTAAAGGCTTAGTAGAAGTGACACCAGAATTAGTAGCACAGCTAGCAGTGGCAATTGAAAAAAATGGAGCTAATATTAATCTTGATGTTGATTTTTCACCAAAATTTGTTGTTGGTTATGTAGAAACAAAGGACAAGCATCCAAATGCTGACAAATTGAGTATCTGTTCAGTCAATGTAGGAGATGAGATACTACAAATTGTATGTGGTGCCCCTAATGTAGAAGCAGGTCAGAAGGTAGTTGTTGCGAAAATTGGTGCCGTAATGCCTTCAGGAATGCTTATTAAAGAAGGGAATTTACGTGGTGTTGAGTCTTACGGTATGCTTTGTTCAGCACGTGAATTAGCGATTCCTAATGCACCATCTGAAAAAGGAATTTTAGTATTACAAGAGGATGCTATAGTAGGTAGTTCTTTTGAATCACCAACTAAATAAAAATTCCTCTATTTAAAAAAGAAATTATTAAAATTTAAATGTTTTATCATGATATTATTCCTTGTGTCAAGGTGAAATGCCCTAAATCGTTATGTTACTAATATGCTAGTAGCATAACGATTTTTTTGTTTAGAATGAGCCTCTAAATGCAAGTTTCAAGACCGTTTTTATGGTATGCTTTTTGATGTAGACATTGAGCTATTGATGAATTTAAAACTAGACAATGCTATAAATGAAGTGTAAGAGAAATGAGTGAAACGAAGTGAACTGGTTTAAAAAACAAATTAGTAAATTTATTAATAAAGAAGATGAAGACTATGAGTATGAAGAATATTATGAGGATTATGGAGAAGTTCAGTCGGAGCAATTACATACACAAAAAGAACCACCAATCTCTAAGCAAAAGACTTTCCGTTTTCCTTTGATTGACGATGATGAAGGTGAGGCATCCTATACGTCCTCAAAAGAAATGTTTGATCAAATGGAAGATGATGATTATGGACAAATTGGGGATTTATCGTTACCAAAACATTTAAATCATCATATTGTCGATTCTAGTGTTTATGATGTAGAGGTTTCAGGAATTCGAGATTTACTAGCAAATCGCTCTAAACGTACAGGTAGAAAAACAACGATGAAAAGTCAGCCTTCAGAACAAGAATTTCGTTCAAGAGCAAGCTTAGTGTTTCGTGATGCACAAAATGAAACAGCTACTATAAGTCCTATGACTGCACCTGCACCGAAAGAAAAGAGTCAGCGAAAAGAACAAAAAGTTGAAAGTATTATGCCTGAGAATCGCAAACGATTTGTTCCAACAGATGTGCCTTCACCGGTCTATGGTTTTGCAAAACCAAGTCCCATCAAAGAATTATTAGATAAAAGAAAAGAGGAATACGAGAAACAAGAAACCGATGTACAGGCAGTTGAAAAGGTAACTGTTGCAAAGCCTTTAAAAGAAGCGACAACAAATGAGGTCAATGAAAATATACTAGAAGAAAAAGAGCCGGCTAGCACAAACCAAACGGTTGTAACGGAACACCATGAGATTATTCAATCGAAAGAAATTTTGACAGTAAGTGAACCAATTATTTTTGAGGAAGAACTGTTAGTTGAAGAGAACGATGATAAGGAAAATTTGTCATCAAATGTAGCTGTGCCTCAAACGACTTCTTTTGCTATGGATTTTGAAGGGCAAGAGAAGGAAGCTGTTGTTCAAGATCAAACAGTTCAACAACTTTCAGCAAATCAATCCGAAATCCATGTCAAAGAAATGATTGTGGAACAAGTACAAATTGAAAATTCTACGATCCATATTGGAGAAGTTACTGTCGTTCAACCGTCAATGGATGACCAATCTCCTGATACTGCATCGAAGGAAGACAAAAGTCGAATTCCATTTAATGTACTCATGTTAAAAACAGATAAAGAAAAATGGAGAATCCAACAGCAATTAAAGATGGCTCATCAGCCTATACGTGTAGAGAGCAAGCCGGAAACAGAGAAAAACAAACTAGTGGATGTGATGCCAGAAAAATCATCGTCCTTAGACAGTATGACAACAAATGAAATGTCCGTTTCACCATCAAAAGATGACAACGATTTCCATATGACAGAGAATATTCAATTGCAAGTAGATGGTACAGTGCAACTAGATATAAAAGATGAAGTAGAAAGTGTCACTACAAAAAGCAATGTTGAAGAGCCTATTGCTGTAATTACAATGGCTCCTGTTACATCAATGTCAAGTATCTCAACAAATGAAAAAATAGAAATTGAAAAAACCGCTGCTGATGAAATTTCTGCAACTATTGAGCCAAAGCTTGAGTTAGAACCAGAACTTGAACTAGCTTCTGAACGGGAACAAGTGTCAGAACCAGAACTAGCTATCGAACCTGAAGTCGTTTCAGAAATTATAGAGCATGCTTCAGTAGAATCTGTTGAGAATCAAGTAGTAGAAGCTGAGTTACCAGCAAAGCCTGCTCACGTCTATCAAAAGCCTACGGATGAATACCTAGAGCCACCAGAGGAAAAAACACAAGATACGGATTGGATGGAGCAACAGGGCGACACATTAGTCGAAGCACTATCTTATTTCCAAGTTTCTGCACAAATTGAATCGATTATGCAAGGTCCTGCCGTTACTCAATTTGAAATAACAGTGAGCCATGGTACAAAGGTTAGTAAAATTCGAAACTTAGCAGATGATTTAAAACTTGCCTTAGCAGCAAAAGACATTCGTATTCAAGCACCAATTCCTGGGAAAAGTTCGATCGGTATTGAGATCCCAAATCGAGTATCACGAGCTGTTCGCTTATCTGAGGTTACAAATAGTCCCTCCTTCGTTGAGTCAGATTCACCATTAGAGGCAGCATTAGGACTTGATTTGACTGGAAAGCCTGTTACGTTAGATCTACGTAAAATGCCACATGGCTTAATCGCTGGTGCAACAGGTTCGGGTAAATCCGTTTGTATTAATTCTATTTTGGTTAGTTTATTATATAAAGCTGCACCACACGAGCTAAAACTCATGCTGATCGACCCTAAAATGGTAGAACTGGCGCCTTTTAACCATATTCCGCATTTAGTTAGTCCTGTCATTACAGATGTAAAGGCGGCAACGGCAGCACTAAAATGGGCAGTTGAGGAAATGGAGCGCCGCTATCAACTGTTTGCTCATGCAGGTGCACGTGATATTACACGTTTTAACGCCATAGCAGATAAAAATAATGAACATAGCCTGAAGTTGCCTTACATTTTAATTGTCATTGATGAGCTAGCTGATTTAATGATGATGTCTCCAGCAGATGTAGAGGAGGCCATTTGCCGTATTGCTCAAAAGGCACGTGCATGTGGTATTCATTTAATTGTTGCAACGCAAAGACCTTCAGTGGATGTTATTACAGGGTTAATCAAATCAAATATCCCTACACGTATTGCCTTTGCAGTTTCCTCTCAAATTGATTCTCGTACCATTTTAGATGGGCAGGGGGCAGAAAGGTTACTTGGTCGAGGGGATATGCTATATTTAGGTAATGGTATGTCAGCGCCAGTGCGTTTACAGGGAACTTTTGTAACAGATGATGAAATTGAATCGATTATTGAGCATGTTCGTGAACAGGGTGAGCCTGATTATATTTTCGATCAAGAGGAATTATTAAAGAAAACAGAGGTGTCGGCAGAACAGGACGATTTATTTGAAGATGTTTGCCGATTTGTCTATGAGCAAGGTGGCGCTTCTACCTCATTGATTCAACGAAAGTATCATATAGGCTATAATCGTGCTGCTCGTTTAATTGACATGTTAGAATCACATGGTTTTGTTTCGGAAGCAAGAGGAAGTAAGCCACGTGAAAGTTACATTACAGAAGAAGATTTAATTACTATGTTTGAATAAGAATTGCATTGTTTTCGTCTAGATTATCTAATTTACGTCGAATTTAGTTTTTTTAGAAAAGTTACACATCTATCCTTATGCATAAAAAGTGCTATAATAGACAAGATGTGTTGAATAGTACGTATTTTTTAACACTTGTGAAGGTATTAATACCTAACCATTCGTGAAATAATACGATACACCTAATAGATGATAGATGGGATATTGAAATTCCCGGGGGGTTTAATTAATGACAGTTTTTCATTTCACAGGCATTAAAGGTTCTGGCATGAGTTCACTTGCACAAATCTTATTTGATGCTGGTGAACAAGTACAGGGCTCAGATGTCGATAAATATTTCTTCACGGAGCAGCCGTTACGTGAACGTAATATTCCAATTTTTACATTTAATGCAGATAATATTAAAGAAGGTATGACAGTGATCGCAGGTAATGCATTTTCTGATGATCACCCTGAATTAGTACGTGCTCGAGAAATAGGTGTAGAAGTCATTCGTTACCATAAATTTTTAGGTGAATATATTGGCAACTATACATCCATTGCCATCACAGGTGCACATGGTAAAACGTCTACGACTGGTTTAATGGCACATGTGGTAGGTGGCTATAAACCGACATCTTATTTAATTGGTGATGGTACTGGGGCAGGTCATGAAAATGCTGATTTCTTTGTGATGGAGGCGTGTGAATACCGCCGTCACTTTTTAGCCTATAATCCTGATTATGCTGTGATGACGAACATCGATTTTGATCATCCAGACTACTTCGCTAATATAGAGGACGTATATTCTGCATTTCAATCATTAGCATTACAAGTGAAAAAAGCAATTATCGCATGTGGTGATGATGAACAGCTTCAACGTATTCAAGCAAAAGTACCAGTTGTGTATTATGGATTTGGTGCTGAAAATGATTTTGAAGCACGTAATGTTGAAAAAACAACTGAGGGTACAAAATTTGATGTTTTTGTACGTAATGAATTTTATAGCACTTTCTTTATCCCATTATTTGGAGATCATGCTGTTTTAAATACATTGGCGGTTATTACGCTATGTGAATATGAAGGCATTTCTCCAGATATTATTCAGGAGCGTTTACACACGTATAAAGGTGTAAAAAGACGTTTTACTGAGACCGATATAGGGGATAATGTTTTAATAGATGACTATGCACACCATCCAACGGAAATTCGTGCGACAATTCAATCAGCACGACAAAAATTCCCTGAACGTGAGCTAGTTGCGATTTTCCAACCACATACATTTACACGTACACAAGCTTTTTTACAAGATTTTGCGGATAGTTTGAGCCTTGCTGATACAGCCTATTTATGTGATATATTTGGCTCTGCGAGAGAAACGCAAGGCGCACTTTCTATTCATGATTTAGCGTCACTTATTGAAGGCAGTGCAGTGATTACCACTGAAGGAATTGATATATTAACAAAACATAATGGCGCAGTATTCTTATTTATGGGCGCTGGTGATGTTCACAAGTTCCAAGATGCTTTTGAAGACGTGCTTAAAAACAATGAAACAGCTTAGTCCGTAGGGGTTAAGCTGTTTTTTCTCAAATTTAAGCAGGAATTCCGTTTTTTTTGTCGAAGATAGGGAAAGTAATAGTAAAGACAATTTACTAGCAGGAGGTCAACTTATGGAAGTGATTTTGTATATTGCAGCCATTATTGCTGCAATCGGTTTTTTAATTTTATGTGTGAGCGTGGGCATGACATTATTCTCGCTTAAATCCATCCTAAACAGCTTAGCTGGGACATTATCTGGGATTGAAGGCCAAATGGAAGGCATTACACGCGAAACAACGTCTTTATTATCAAAAACAAATAGCTTAGCAGAGGATATTCAACATAAATCTGAACAATTAAATTCAGTTGTTCAAGCTGTTAAAGGTATTGGTGACTCCGTTAATGGTTTAAATAATTCTGTTCAGCAGATCACTTCTTCTGTTTCTAAAAGCGTAGAACAAAATGAAGAAAAAATTGCACAAGTTGTACAATGGAGTAATGTTGCGATGGGGATTGCGGATAAATGGAAAAAACGCAAAATCATCGAGCAGGAATCGGTATCACCAGATGCCTATGCATTTGAAACTGTGCAAGTAGAAGAAACACCAAAAAGAAAATGGGGTCGTAAAAAATGATAATTATTCAGTGAGTATTCTATGCTGGCTGAATAAAAATAAAGTCTTAGACATATAAGTTGAAGATGCATCTGTGAAAGTAGATGGACAACCAGTCTAGACAAATTTGATAATTAGATGGGGAGGAATTGTTGCATGACAACTCAAAAGCCAAATTTTAACGAAGTAAAGGAACAGCAGCTTGAAAGTTCTTTGCCTCAGCTTTATCATCCACAAGACTCGATTTATGAAGAGGAGCGTGTTAACATGAAGGATTTTGTGATTGGCGCATTAGTTGGTGGAATCGTAGGGGCTGCTGCAGGTCTACTGTTAGCTCCAAAATCAGGAAAAGATTTACGCAGTGATGTGGCTGTACAAGCTGTTCAGCTAAAAGATAAGAGTGCAGACTTCTCGACAACTGCAAAAGATAAAACAGTTCAACTTTCTAAACAAATTCAAGAGCAATCCACACAATTAGTAGAGAAAGTAAAAACACTAAAAACCGCAAAAGCACCAACTGTTTTTGATGATGGTACGGTTTCTTTTGAAGGGGAAGAACCGTTAGAGGATTACATTCCAAGTGAGGAACCAAAAGCCGAAGAAACGACAGAAAAAGCAGATCAAAAAGAAGAAACAAATGAAGAAGTTCGTGCATAATGCATAATGTAAAGGGATACGTTACAAGATAAAGTTGTAACGTATCCCTTTTTTTAAATGATAGGTGTAGATTCTAATATTATTTCTAATTGATCACCACCAAATATCTCTGTATCAAAGCTCGCTGTCTGGCCATTTCTTAAAATTGTAAAATTCCCCTTAAAGGCACTTGGTAGCTGCCAATTAGAGAATCGGAAAACATCTTGATAAATCCAACGACTGCGATCCTTTTCTTTAAATACTAAAGTCGCTCCATTGTGTACAGTGGACTGTGGTGATACAACCATTTTATTAACAATTGCTTCATTTGCAGTCTTCTTTAGTTCCAAAACTTCCTGTTGGAAATGAATAATGATTTTATCCTCTAGCAAAAGATTCATTTGGTCTGCGATATGTTGTACTGTTGGTAGAGCTGGTTGTTGGAAGCTTATCACATCTCCAGTTTGTACAGCATAGCTCAATTTTGCTATTTTTCCATTAATCATTAGCTGTGGGGAAAATTCCGGTAAATATAAAGGTTGTCCATCCACTTGAATCGTATAGGACTCAAATTGCTTTAACAAATGCCAATTATTAGTAATT
Source organism: Lysinibacillus sp. HST-98 (assembly GCF_016757845.1). Classification (NCBI taxonomy): domain Bacteria; kingdom Bacillati; phylum Bacillota; class Bacilli; order Caryophanales; family Bacillaceae; genus Lysinibacillus; species Lysinibacillus sp. HST-98. The sequence goes on along the minus strand of NZ_JAENHX010000001.1, from coordinate 997,527 downwards.
TTAAATACATCCTCAATTGTTTCGGCAATATCAAAAACGACGATATCACGATCATTTAAAACGGTATCGAGTGATGCATCAGAGTTATTGACAGTAATTTTTGGCTCAATCACATATTTGGTGTTTTGAATTGTCACTGTCTTTATTGCTGCATCATCTATAAGATCTCTTACTGTAGCCGTCGCCTGTTGCCCATCTTGGCCTTCTATTAACTGAATGGCATCTCCAGTTTTAATCAGGCTTTTTGTAGATGCCTGTTGACCGTTTACCAATATTTCAGCAGGCTGACCATGTCCACCTGGTATAAAAATGTCCTGTCCGTTGACACTGATAGATAGCCCATGTCCTGGTTTTCCATATAATTGCTTTGCGCGAATATTTGCAGCTAGAAAGGCATCAGCCACAGTCATTTCTTTTAGTTCAAAAAGACGTACCACTTGATTATTGACTGTTAAACTCATATATTGAATCGGCATCTTTTTAGCAGCAATGGCAATACCAATAGGTGTGACTAATTCAGGTGAGGCTTTTATATGTTCTTCTTTTGTTAAGTTTTGAATAGCATCAATGCCTCGAACAGCAATACGATTAGCTGGTAAATTTAGAACTTGACCTAGTTCTGTAGTAAGGTTGGGTGTTAAACTACCTCCACCAACCAGCATAACGGCTTTGGGAGCTACTCGGTTATTGAGTCGTAAAATTTCTTCTCCGATAGACTTCGCCAACTGTTTCACTGCAGGCTCAATTGCTAAAAAAACCTCTTCTTTGGGATAAAACTGATCAAAGCCTAGAATATCTTGAATTAATATCTCTTCAGAGGTTTGTAGCTGACGTTTAGCCTCTTCAGCTACAGGGAAGTCTAGCAAATAGTGGTCGCTTAAAGCTTCTGTTATTTCATCGCCAGCTGTAGGGACCATGCCATAAGCTACAACTGTACTTTTATCCGTAATGGCAATATCCGATGTCCCTGCCCCTATATCAACAAGGGCCACATTTAAGCGACGCATCGTTGGAGGAATCAGCACATTAATGGCAGCAATCGGTTCTAACGTCAATGCTTCCATCTCTAAATCAGCTCGTTTAAGAGCGGCAATCAATGATTCCACCACCACCCGAGGTAGGAACGTTGCTATCACTTCGATTTGGGCTTCATCCCCTTGTTGATCCAGCAGGCTTCCAATCTCTTCGCCATCCAAGCGATAATACAGGACTGAGTAACCTACACAATAATAGTGGCTAATTTTGGCATCCTCTTTTTGTTGCAAGAGTTGCTGCTGTGCTTGTTGAACAGCCTGAAGTTCCAAGCGACTAATATCTTCTTCAGTAAAAATGGGTCGATTACGTATATTGATGGTCACACTAGCTTGTTCAGTTTTCAACGATCGACCTGCTGCAGCGACACTTACCTTTGTGAGAGGTCCATGTTTCTCTTCAAGTTCACGTTTTATTTCATTAATTAATTCTGCCACATACATGACATTATGTATTTGTCCATCTACCATGGCACGTTCTTTATGCTCTTTTACTAAAATATCTTCCACATGAAAATGGTCATTTTCTTCTTGGAGAATAATCCCGACCACTGAGCGAGTGCCAATATCAAGTGCGAATAGTTTAGAACTCAATGTAATCGCTTCCTTTCGCGTCATACTTGAAAATAATTTAGCGAGTTGAAGCGCTAAATTAAAAATGCGTGACATTCTGAACAACATTGATTATAATAATGCTATTATCTAAAAATGTAACATACATTTCAGAGTTCTGAAAGTGTCTGTCATGAGGAGAGGAGCAAGAAAGCATGAGCCAAAAAGATTTAGAAAGCTTACGTAGTCAAATAGACGGTTTAAACTTAGAAATTCTTCGTCTAATTAATGAACGTGCAGCTGTAGTTGATGAAATCGGTAAAATTAAAGAAAAACAAGGTGTGAATCGCTATGATCCACTGCGTGAAAGACACATGCTTGATCTTATTAAAGAACACAATCAAGGTCCATTAAACCAAATGACGGTTGATTATATATTTAAGCAAATCTTTAAAACAGCTTTAAAACAACTTGAAGCTGATAAAAAGAAAGAGTTGCTTGTATCTCGTAAGAAGAAGTCAGAAGATACAATTATTAATATCAATGGTGAATTAATTGGACAAGGAAAACCATCTTTCGTATTCGGTCCTTGTGCGGTTGAGTCGTATGAGCAAGTAGCAGCAGTTGCCGCTTCTATTAAAGCAAAAGGCGAAAAGTTAATTCGTGGTGGTGCTTATAAGCCACGTACTTCTCCTTATGACTTCCAAGGTCTTGGATTAGAAGGTCTGAAAATCTTAAAACGTGTGTCCGAGGAATATGGTTTAGGTGTGATTACAGAAATCGTGACACCAGGTCATTTAGAGGAAGCATTGGATTATATTGATGTCATCCAAATTGGTGCACGTAATATGCAAAACTTTGAATTATTAAAAGCAGCAGGTGCAACAAATAAACCTGTATTATTAAAACGAGGCTTAGCTGCAACAATTGATGAATTCATTCATGCTGCAGAATACATTATGTCTAAAGGAAATGAAAACATTATCCTTTGTGAACGTGGTATCCGTACTTATGAAAAAGCAACTCGTAATACATTAGATATTTCAGCCGTACCAGTTTTAAAACAAGAAACGCATTTGCCAGTATTCGTAGATGTTACGCATTCAACAGGGCGTCGTGATTTATTATTACCATGTGCAAAAGCAGCGATTGCCATCGGTGCTGATGGCGTCATGGCAGAAGTGCATCCAGATCCATCTGTGGCATTGTCTGACTCACAACAACAAATGGACATCCCAACATTTGACGCATTCTATGAAACACTACAAAAATTCATGAAAAATCATGAAATTCATGCTTAATTGTTAACAGCGAACACCGCTTGCTTACTTCGGCAGGCGGTGTTTGTTATATCGTGACAAAATAATGTCTAGAATAGGACTATTAGTACTTGGTTTTTACGTAGTTCTTCTTGAAAAGAATATGAAAATTATCGTATGATAAGGCTATAATAGGAAAAAAGGGAGGCACGTACGATGACTGTTACAATTTATGATGTTGCAAGAGAAGCAAATGTTTCTATGGCAACGGTCTCTCGTGTAGTCAATGGTAATCAAAACGTAAAACCAGCAACACGAAAAAAAGTACTAGAAGTAATTGAACGATTAGAATACCGTCCAAACGCAGTAGCGCGTGGATTAGCAAGTAAGAAAACAACAACAGTTGGCGTGATTATCCCAGATATTGCAAACAATGTTTATGCAGAGCTGGCTCGTGGTGTAGAGGATATTGCCACAATGTATCGCTACAATATTATTTTAGCCAACTCAGATCAACATGAAGATAAAGAGTTACAGCTACTGGATACAATGCTTGGAAAACAGGTTGATGGTATTGTCATGATGAGTGATGAGGTTACAGAAAAGATGCAGCAAACGATGGATCATTCGCCAGTACCAATTGTACTTGCAGGCTCTGTGGATGAATCCCAAACAATTGCAACTGTGAATATCGATTATTTCCAGGCGGCTTATGAAGCGATTTCATTACTTATTCAAAATGGCCATACACGCATTGGTTTCGTAACTGGTCCACTTTCGTATACAATTAACGGAAAATTCAAGCTAGCAGCCTATAAGAAAGCATTACAGGATGCTGGTTTACCAATAGATGAAGCATTAATTGCTGCAGAAGAGTCCAGCTATGATATGGGCTTAGAGGCATGGGAGATTTTATCTGCTCTTGAACAGCCACCAACAGCTTATTTTGCAGGAAGTGATGAACTGGCCATCGGTTTAATTCATGGCGCACAAGATGCGGGCAAAAATGTTCCAGAAGATATTGAAGTTATTAGCTTTGAGAACTCAAAGTTAGCACGAATGGTTCGCCCACAGTTAACAAGTGTCGCGCTACCGCTTTACGATATTGGGGCTGTTGCAATGCGTCTGCTGACAAAATTAATGAGCAAGGAAACTGTTGAGGACGAAGCGGTTATCTTACCACACCGTATTGAGCATCGACAATCTATCAAAAGTAAATAATGATACCTAACACGTAAATCGCTTATGAAGGATTTGCGTGTTTTTTTACTGGATGGAACGTCAAAAATAGAGGATAGCGTTTCAAAAATGAGGGATAGAACAAAAGAATTGATGGATATACAACCAAAAGACCAAAAGCATTAATCTAATTTAAAAAGCCCCACGAATATCGTGAGGCCAAGAAATTAATCCCGTCTTTCATTCCGAATAATATGTAGCGATTTGGCTAACATTTGAGCATTCTTTTCCTCTATTTCCGCTTTACGAGGAATTGGCTCATATAAAGGCATCGGGTCCTCCCATGTTGGAATAAAAGGAACAGGGGATTCTGGTTGCCAGCGATCCAACCATGCTTGAGGGAGTGGCCCCATTGGTAACACTTGGTCAGTCATTTCCAACCATAACATGGACCAGGCACGGGGCACCACTCGCCAAATATCGTAGCCACCGCCACCCACTGCAATCCATCGACCATCACAATATTCATGTGCTAATTGATGAGCTAGCTTAGGAATTTCGCGATAAATATTCATTGTTCCATGTAAATGTGTTAATGGATCAAAATAATGTGCATCTGCCCCATTTTGCGTTAATACAACATCTGGCTTGAAAAATTCAAAAATCTCTCGCATTGACTGTTCATAGATCTCTAGAAAACTTTCATCCTCAGTAAATGCATCCATTGGAAAATTAAAGGAGGTTCCATAGCCTTGACCATTGCCACGCTCAGTAATATTTCCGGTTCCAGGGAATAGATAACGACCAGTTTCATGTATGGACAGTGTACAAACATTAGGATCCTCATAAAAGCTCCATTGGACACCATCCCCATGATGGGCATCTGTATCTACATAAAGTACACGAGCGTTGTACTTTTCCTGTAAGTAACGAATAGCCACTGTGCTATCATTGTAAATACAAAAACCTGATGCACGACCACGGAAACCATGATGGAGTCCTCCACCAAGGTTAAGGGCGTGTTCGGCTTTTCCTTCCATTACATAATCAACAGCGGTTAAAGTTCCACCAACTAGCTGTGCACTTGCTTCATGCATATTTTCAAAAATGGGGGTATCTTCAGTACCAATCCCATAGCTTTCACATTGTGCTTCTGATAATTCACCATGCCCTGCTTTTTTTACGATATCTATATATTTTGAATCATGTGCAAGCAATAGCTCTTCTTCCGTTGCAACACGTGCTGGTACAATATCTACATCATCGAGAGCATTAATATTTTTTAGTAGATCCATAGTAAGCGTCAAGCGTTTATGATTGAAAGGGTGTGTATCTGAAAATTTATATCCGAGTTGTTCTGGCGAGTAAACGAATACGGCCTTTTTCATTATAGCGAAACACCTGGTAAATTTGGCCATAGGACATCAAAGCCCTCTTTGCGTAGATCTTCAATCATTGCTAAAGGATTTAGTGTTTTTACTCGGACGCTTAAAATTTTGTTTTGTGTATTTTCAGAGTCAGGATAAACTAAGACGCTTTGAACATTGGCATGATGCTGATGAAATATTTTTGTAATTTCAAATAAAACTCCTGGTGTATCGGATACCCGAATCTCGATTTTTGACCCAGGCTCTGTAGCACCAGTCAGCTCTATATATGTATAGAGTAAATCTGTTGTCGTAACAATGCCTACCAATTTTCCACCAGAAACGATAGGTAAACAGCCTATTTTTGATTCGTAAAACGTAAGTGCTACCTCTTCAACAAAATCTAGTGGATGACCTATAAGGGGGTCTTTCACCATAATATCCTCTACTTTTGCATTAAAAATAGGAGAGTTTGGTTCATCCTGCAAAGATGAGGGCAAGACCTCTTTAATATCTCGTTCAGTAATTACTCCTAAAACGTGTTGTTCATCATCTACAACTGGTAAATGACGAACTTTCTTTTCACGCATTAACTTTAGTGCCTCCTGCACTGTATTGGTAGGAGCTAATGTATAAGGCTTATCATTCATAATTTCTTCTACAATCATATATGCATCCCCTTTGTATTAGTTTTAATACATGAAACGATTTCTAAAACGAAGTCTATCAAATCTTTCCATTGTCTCAGGAGGCACCCGTTTTCCTTCGCGTGCCATCAGGCAATTGGCTGGATGTGATGTAATTTCAGGATCATCTGTTGCAAAATATTCGAAACCAACAGAGCTCATCATTTTCTCCATCATTTTGCGGTAATCCCAAACATTTAAACCAGTTCCTTTTAAATCCCAATGCCAATAGTACTCGGTAGTAATCACAAGATAATCTTCCATTTCATCCCCCATAAATGAAACGGCTAGTAGTGCCTTCCCAGCACCTGTACCACGGTAGTCTGGAATGACTTCAATGGCACCTAATTCAATCATGTCATCGATACGATCTTCTGCCCATCGTTCAAGTGGATCAGGGTAAAGATAGGTAACATAGCCTACAATAATATCTTCGTTTCGAATAATAATAATTCGGCCTTCGGGTAGTCCAGCAATTTCTATAATGGCCTGCTGTTGCTGTTTTGGAGGTCTGAAGGCAACCAAGCCTTCATGGAATGAATATGTAGCTAATTTTTCTGGAGGCACAGGTCCTTCCACATACACAGTACCATGCTTTGTTTCCTTTGTGACAGAAAAAAAAGTTTTTTTATGTTCCATAATTACACCACCTGAGTTTAATAATTCCATTATAGCTGATTTCTTGCGTAAAAACGCTTATTTTTGCAAAATATACCTGTATTTTTGGAAAAATAAAAATATTGAGACAATCTATCCGAATTCGTGTAAAATAAGATTATATTGCTTCTGTTATTTAACAGATAAAAGTAGTGCTATTAGGGATTCGATCATTAATACTATGGATAACTGTTATATAACAAATGCTACATATCAATTTTGCTTTTGAAAAATTCTCTGATTTTCAACAGGGGGGATTGTTGAAATTTAGTCAAAAAACAAAAGCAAAGAAAGGGGTATTTTCATGGGGATGAAAATGAAGGAGAAGTTAATGGCTTTACCTGGTCAACACCATTTAACGAATTATGAAGAAGTGGCAGAATCTCATAATTGGGCAGATACGGAAAAGGCATTTAGTTGGAGCGAAACAGGTTTAGTGAATATGGCGTATGAGGCTATTGATCGCCATACCGAAACACATCGGAAAAATAAGGTAGCATTGTATTTTAATGATGGTAAACGGAAAGAGGCATATTCATTTAATGAAATGAAAAGGTTAACAAACAAAGCAGCAAACGTTTTTAAAACAACTACTAATCTGCAGAAAGGTGATCGTTTATTTATTTTTATGCCTCGTTCACCTGAGCTTTATTTTTCATTATTAGGTGCGTTGAAAATGGGGGTTATTGTTGGGCCATTGTTTGAAGCTTTTATGGAAGGTGCCGTGTATGATCGACTTGCTGATAGTGAGGCGAAAGTATTAGTCACGACACCCGCTTTACTTGAACGTGTACCTTTAGCTAAATTACCTAAATTGGAGCATATCTTTTTAGTAGGGGAGGGCGTTGAGGAAACAGCTCAAATCCTAGACTTTACTAAACATTTAAAAGAAGCTTCAGCTCATTTTGATATAGAGTGGGTAGACAGAGAAGATGGGATGATTCTTCACTATACCTCTGGATCAACAGGTGCTCCAAAGGGCGTATTGCATGTCCATAATGCTATGATTCAGCAATATCAATCAACGCAATGGGTGCTTGATTTACGTGAAGATGATATTTATTGGTGTACAGCCGATCCTGGATGGGTTACAGGAACAGCCTATGGTATTTTTGGTCCGTGGTTAAACGGTGTAACAATGCTAATCGTTGGAGGAAGATTTTCACCACAAGCATGGTATCAGGCTATTGAAGATTATAGTGTGACAGTGTGGTATAGTGCACCAACAGCGTTCCGTATGCTGATGGGGGCAGGTAGTGGCTTGCTTGAAAGCTATAATCTAGCATCTTTACGCCATGTGCTGTCTGTTGGTGAGCCGTTGAATCCAGAAGTTATTCGCTGGGGAGTAGAGGAACTAGGTCATCGTATACATGATACATGGTGGATGACAGAGACGGGAGCACATATGATCTGTAATTATCCTTCGATGGATATTAAGCCAGGTTCAATGGGGAAACCTCTTCCTGGTATTCATGCGACGATTGTAGACGATGCAGGCAATGAGGTACCACCATTTACAATGGGGAATCTAGCTATTCGTCGTGGTTGGCCTGCCATGATGCGCCAAATTTGGGGCAACCCAGAGCGTTATGAGTCTTATTTCTTGAAAGGAGAATGGTACGTTTCTGGAGATTCTGCCTATATGGATGATGAAGGTTACTTCTGGTTCCAGGGGCGTGTGGATGATGTCATTATGACGGCTGGTGAACGTGTAGGACCTTTTGAAGTAGAAAGTAAGCTACTTGAGCATCCGGATGTAATTGAAGCAGGGGTTATCGGGAAACCAGATCCGGTACGAGGTGAAATCATTAAAGCCTTTGTATCCTTACGAGAAGGGGTTGAACCTTCTGATGCATTAATTGAAGATATACGTGATTTTGTTAAAAATGGTTTATCTGCACATGCAGCACCACGTGAAATAGAATTTAAAGATAAATTGCCAAAAACACGTAGTGGTAAAATTATGCGTCGTGTTTTGAAAGCTTGGGAATTAAATTTACCAACTGGTGATTTATCAACAATGGAAGATTAATTAATTATCTAAAACATCAATTGATATTTATACAACATGTGCATAAAAAGAAGGCAGGGATTCATTCGGTGGGCGAAAGGATTCTTGCCTTCTTTTTTCTGGTTTTACAATAGTATAGAAGTGAGAGTAGGTGAAATATTATCTATTTCAAAAAACAATAAATTAAATAAAAATTCAGTTGACTTAATAAATATGCAGACGTATACTATTTTTAACTTATTTCAGAGGTGAGTGCAGTGAAAGTAGGTATTGTTGGAGCAACTGGATATGGTGGTCTAGAACTTATTCGATTTTTACATAATCATCCAGCTGTGGAACGAATTGATTTATTTACTTCTTCGGAAGAGGGTGTCCAATTTTCTTCAAAATTTGGCCATCTTGTTAGGATAGCTGATATACCGTTACAAAAGATAGCGTATGACACTTTAGAAAAATTCGATGTTGTTTTTACGAGTACACCATCTGGAGTGACAAGTGAGCTATTACCGCCTTTGGTTGGGAAAGGACCAAAGCTAATCGACTTATCTGGTGATTTTCGGTTAAAAGATCTAGTAAACTATGAAACCTGGTATGGCAAAAAAGCTGCACCTTTCCATAGTGTTCAACAAAGTGTATATGGTTTAACAGAATGGAATGCAGAGCTTATATGTCAAGCAACACTCGTTGCTAATCCAGGTTGCTACCCAACAGCAGTTTTATTATCCTTACTACCACTTGTAAAAGAACGTTTAATTGATCCTAGTTTTCTAGTTATTGATGCAAAGAGTGGCATTTCAGGAGCAGGCAATAAGCCCTCACAAACTACCCATTTTAGTGAGACAAATGAGAATTTTTCAATCTATAAAGTAAATACACATCAACATATTCCCGAAATTGAACAGGCACTTTCTATGTTTGCTCAAGCAGATACAAAGGTTACTTTTAATACGCATCTGGTTCCAATGACCAGGGGAATTTTGGCGACATCCTATGCACCAGTAATGCAGGGAATTACAGAGTCGCAGTTGATCACTTGCTTACAGGCAACCTATGAGAATCACCCTTTTGTTCGAGTCGTTACGGATGCATCTAGTTTAGGGACAAATCGTGTCAAGGGATCAAATTATTGTGACATTCTAGCGAAAGTAGATTCTCGTACAAATCGCGCCACAATTGTTAGTGTAATTGATAACCTTGTCAAAGGAGCAGCAGGGCAAGCTATCCAAAATATGAATGTGCAATTTGACTTACCCCAAACGACAGGGCTAGATGTCGTACCGTTCTTTATTTAACAGCATGCAGGAAACTGTATGCTTCTCTTATTTATTAATCTAAGGAGGAATTTCGGATGACAGTTACCACTTCAACGAATGTAATGAAAAAATTATCAAGTAAAAATATTGTTTCACCAAAAGGCTTTAAGGCAGCCGGATTACACTGTGGTTTAAAGCATAAGAAAAAGGATTTAGCCCTTTTAGTAAGTGAAGTCCCAGCAAGTGTTGCGGGTGTTTTTACTACAAACGCTGTGCAAGCAGCACCATTAAAAGTTACCAAGGAAGTTGTTTATGCAACTAAGAAAATGCAAGCGATGATCGTCAATTCAGGCAATGCGAATGCTTGTACAGGTAAACAAGGTGTAAAAGATGCCCAAACAATGCAAGCGCTAGCTGCGGAAAAATTAGGGATTGCACCAAATTTGGTGGGAGTTTGCTCGACGGGTGTTATTGGAGAAATGATGAAATTAGAGCCAGTAGCAAACGGTATTCTACAGTTGGAGCCAAAGGCCAATTTAGAAAGTGCGATTGACTTTGCACAGGCTATTTTGACAACAGATACCGTCATGAAAAACACAAGCTATAGTACAACTGTGGATGGCAAGGAAGTTATTATTGCAGGTGTAGCAAAAGGTTCAGGTATGATCGAACCAAATATGGCCACAATGCTAGGCTTTATTACAACAGATGCCAATATTGAATCTGAGGTGTTGCAAGCAGCTTTATCGACTATTACTAATTTAACATTTAACGCTATTACAGTTGATGGGGATACATCCACTAATGACACAGTGGTAATATTGGCTAATGGCTTGGCAGGGAATCATTCTTTAACACCAGAGCATCCAGATTGGCAAAATTTCTTTTACACTTTGCAAACAGTAGCGGAAGATTTAGCAAAAATGATTGCCAAAGATGGTGAAGGAGCAACGAAGCTTATCGAAGTGGAAGTTGTTGGTGCAATTTCAGACGAGGAGGCACGTAAAATTGCAAAAACAGTCGTTGGTTCACCACTTGTAAAGACTGCTGTTTTCGGCTGTGATGCTAACTGGGGGCGTATTATTGCAGCAGTAGGGTATAGTGGCGCAACAGTTGATCCAGATAAAATTACCATCCAAATCGGTGGTGCTACTATGGTAGAAAACGGTGAACCAATTCCTTTTTCTGAGGATGAGTTAATTCAAATATTAAAAATGCATGAAGTTAAAATTTATGTGTCTCTTGGTGTGGGTGATGGTAAGGGGCATGCTTGGGGATGTGACTTAACATATGACTATGTCCAAATCAATGCATCATACCGCTCATAAACGTATGGTCATTAAGCTTGGGGGCAGTACACTGGAAGGTTTAAATGAGGCTTTCTTTGATAATTTTAAAAGATTACAAGAGAGTGGGGTAGAGCTGATTATTACCCACGGAGGTGGGCCAGCCATAAATCGAGAATTAGCTGCTCAAGGCATACAATCACATACATTAAATGGAATACGTGTCACGAATGAGGCTGCAATTAAAGTTGTCCAATCGACCCTAATAGGGCAAGTGAACACTGCATTAGTTCATGAGTTAACAACAGCTGGTATAGCAGCCATGGGATTAAATGGCTTTGATGGTCAGTTGATGGTCGTAGATTTTTTAGATCAAGAGACTTATGGCTATGTCGGAGCTATTAAAGATATCAATACATCCTTATTGGAAGCTTTAATGGGTGTAGGGATCGTACCTGTTATTGCCTGTGTAGGTGCCACCGAAGCAGGTCAGGCTCTTAATATTAATGGCGATACGGTAGCTAGTGAAATTGCTTTAGCCGTCGGAGCAGATAGCTTACTACTCGTGACGGATGTGAATGGTATCCGTATTGAAGATGAATATCAAGCAATAGCTACACCTAGTCTTATAGATCAATGGACAGAGCAGGGCCATATTTATGGTGGAATGATTCCGAAAGTACAAGGAGCGATTGACTGTTTACGGGCAGGGATTCCTTCTGTACAAATCGTAGGCGCAACTTTAGTTGGTACAACAATTGTAGCCACAAGTGAACTTCTTTCTTCCTAATGTTCTAAATAGGATAGCTTGAGAAGTATAGTTGTTGAAAGAAACTATTTTAAATGATAGTGGAGATGATAACATGAGTGTTTTATTTGAGAATTACGGCAAGCGTCGTGCACAAATTGTCAAAGGTCAGGGGACAATTGTTGAGGATTCAACAGGGAAGCAATACTTGGATTTTACTAGTGGCATTGCTGTGGTGAGTCTTGGTCATGCCCATCCAGCAGTTGTACAGGCACTTCAAGAGCAAAGCGAAAAGCTATGGCATATTTCAAATCTTTTTGAAATACCAGGTCAGGAAAAGGTGGCAGAAAAATTAATTGCTAATACACACTTTTCACATGCCTTTTTTTGTAATAGTGGGGCTGAGGCTAATGAAGCGGCCATTAAATTAGCTCGTAAGCATACAGGCAAACATCATATTATTACATTTGAAAAATCATTCCATGGTCGTACCTTTGGAGCAATGTCTGCAACAGGTCAAGGCAAAGTACATAATGGCTTTGGACCACTCGTAGAAAAATTTTCGATTTTGCCCTTTAATGATGCTGCTACACTTGAAGCAACCGTTGATGATTCTGTAGCAGCTATAATGCTAGAAATGATTCAGGGAGAGGGTGGCGTCAATAGTGTATCGGCAGAATTTGCAGCAGCTATTGCAAAAGTCTGTGAGGAGCAAGGTATACTACTAATTGTTGATGAAGTGCAAACGGGCATTGGACGAACAGGAACACGCTATGCATTTGAACAAACGGTATTAAAGCCACATATCATAACTTTGGCAAAAGGCTTAGGTGGTGGTTTCCCTGTTGGTGCAATGCTCGGAACTGCTGAGCTTCATGCTACATTTAGTCCAGGAACACATGGTACAACATTTGGTGGAAACCCTCTTGCGATGAATGTGGCACAAGCTGTTTTGAATCATGTGTTTGAGCCGGATTTTTTACAGCAGGTACGAGAAATATCTGCCTATTTTGTGGCACACCTAAGGGCTCATTTACCTTCTAGCTATACTGTTCAAGGTCAGGGTCTCTTGTTAGGGATTGGCTGTGGGGACACGGAAATAGCGCCTTATATCGCGGCAGCGGAAGAAAGTGGTCTTTTATTAGTAGGGGCAGGGCCAACAGTTATTCGTCTCTTGCCTCCATTAACGGTCACAAAGCAAGAGATTGATAAAGCAGTAGCTATTTTAAAGAACATATTACCGTGATACATTTCAGCAATGAAAGTGAGGCATCAGCGGCAAAAATGCCTAGAAATTAGGAATGAACAAAGAATCTGCTAGATACCTAGCAGATTCTTTGCGCTATAAATGCTACTGTAGCTGTTTTACTAATGTTGTCACTAATTTTGGTAGCCAATCTTCAAGCTGACTAAACGTAAATCCTGCCTTCTCTGCTTTTGCATTGGACATATACCAATCAGCAGGCACCCCATAAGGAGACTGTGATTCCTCATCACCACCAATGAGGGAAATTTTTGCGAGCTGACCACTCGCTTCTTCGATTAGAGCAATTAGCTCTTTGAGAGACATTGCCCCTGATGCGGTAGCATTGTATGGTCCCTCAACAGGAGTAACACCCGCAAAGTATAAAAATTCAGCTGCTTCTTCATCTGTAATATAACTCATCTTTGCATCAATGTTCGGTAAAGTAATCGGCTGATTCTGTAAAATATGTTCAACGTGGAAATGTAAACGTCGTGTATAATCATCTTCACCCATCACAATTGGGAAACGTACAGCTACGACTGGGAATGAAGCTTCTTTGAATAAGACTGCCTCCGCTTGTCGTTTTCCTTCTCCATAAGAAAATTCCTCTTGATGTCCCATGCGAATTGGATACTGGTATGGATCAAAGTCTTCTTCCTTTTTCATTTTACCATCTACCTCATATGTTGAAAGAGTAGAAGTAAAGACCAGCTTTTTCGTTTTCCCTTTTAATATCTCGCAAATCGCTTGTGCCTCGTTGGGCGAATAGCAAATATTATCATAGACAATGTCCCATGTTGTATTGGCTAGTGCCTGTTCTAAAGCATCACGATCATTACGATTTGCTACTAATTGCTTAACATGTGTACCAAAGGGATTGCCACTTTGACCACGTGTTAAAATCGTTACATTATGTCCATTTTGAATACAAAGATCAACTAGCTTTTTTCCAAAAAAACGCGTGCCTCCTAAAATCAATATGTTCATATATTTTCACCCCTTCAAAATAGTAGTCCTCTTAATAATGACAAAAAAACAGACTTACTACAATTCATAAGGAATATGCAGTAAGTCTGTTTAATTGATTATTTACTACAAATGCTTGCTAAGGCATAATAGATTAGCGCTTTGACGTTTCAGTTGGAGTAGTGGTATTACCATTGTCTCCTCCGTTTGTGTCATCTCCAGGGTTACCAGAACCATCACCATTGCTTCCGGACCCATTTCCATTATTGGATCCATTGCCGTTGTTACCAGAACCATCACCGTTATTGGAGCCATTGCCGTTATTACCAGAGCCGTTCCCGTTATTGGATCCATTGCCGTTACTCCCCGACCCATTCCCATTGCCATTAGTAGGTGGCGTTGTAGGTGGTATTGGTTCTTGGTCGTTTTCCTCTGGGTCAGGTTCGTTTTCACTACCGCCAGTAGACACAACATTGGAGTGTGGTGATGTTAAACCTGTAATATCTACAGCGACCACTACATAAGCTTGTCCACTAGCAACCGTAATGCTTTGTGTTGACTCTAGTACGGACGTTACAAGTGTATTACCGCCATTCGTAACGTTGTAGATACGATAACCAACAACATCATTCGATGACTCTGACCATGATAATGTAGAGCCATTTACTGAAGCTGAGACAGCTGCTGGAGGGCTACCATCTGCTGGGAAATCAACAGCTGATACAGATGAATTCGACAATGTAGAATTCTTTGGTAACAGACTAGCAGGGTTCCCGCCAAGTCTACCTAACATTCGTTTAATAAAGTCTTGATTAATGCCTGCGCCACCTGCTTTTACAAACTCGGCTGGTGTATTTGGCAACGCATTATAAGTTTTTCCTTTAATCGTCACAACACTTGAAGAGGCTAAGCTATCATCAGGTTGTGAGGGTAAAAATACTTTCGCATTAAATAAATCTGAGCGTACAAGACCTGCGCTAGCACAAGCTGCAGAAGGGGCCATGCCGGAAATGCCACAGAATGACGCAGTCACAACATTTTTAGGCGCCTTAAAACTTGTTGGTGGGTCAATTAGCTGAGGGTCCGCATCGTAAACGGCATTCATTAAAGTACCCCATAGCTTATTCACCCGAACGCTTGGCTGTAAATAGGTGTTGTTAAATGCATAAAGTGTACGAGGTTGATCGTAACCCATCCAAACACCAAGAGATACATTAGGGTTATAACCAACTAACCAAACATCTTTATATTCTTGAGAAGTCCCTGTTTTTGCAGCGAAATCAGAAGAGAACTTTAATGTATTTCGTGCCATTGTCCCTGTTCCTTTAGTGAGAACATCACGTAACATATCTGTCACGATATAAGATGTTTCTGGGCTAAATACTTGAACAGGTTCTATTTCATGTTGGTAAACAATATTTCCTTCTTGGTCTTCAATTCGATCAATCATATAAGCGTCAATGAATTGGCCACCATTTGCAAAGGTAGCAAAGGCATTTGTATTTTCTTCAACAGTAGTTCCTTCTCTTAAAGCGCCGATCCCAGTTGCTAGGTTAGTAAAATCATCAGGATGTAATTTTGAGAATCCCATTTTTACTAACAAATCTGCAGGGCGTCTACTAATAATATCATTATATAAACGTAGTGCTGAAATGTTTTGAGAATCTGCTAAAGCTTCACGTGCTGGGATAAGACCTCGCTCATCACTCGTAATATAGTTACTTGGACTCCAAGAACCGACTGAGAATTTCACGTCAACTAATGGGCTACCGGCACCGATTACGCCATACTCAATGGCAGGTCCATAAACAAGTAATGGTTTCATTGTAGAACCGTTAGAACGATAAGCTTGTGTTGCATGGTTTACTTGAGTGGTTTTAAAGTCTCGACCACCAACAAAGCTTAAAATGCGACCTGTCGTATTTTCTATTAAAATACTACCTACTTGTACTGGCATCTCAATATTAATTTCTTCACCAGTAACAGGGTCTTTCCCTTTACCAGTATACGTATGACCATAATACTGGAAGTCTTTTGCTGCTTTTTGCATCGCATCATACATATCCTTATTAATGGTTGAATAAATACGATAGCCTTTTGAACGAACATCACGATCTGCTAAAATCGTATATTTATCCTTTAATTTCTTTTCTGACTTTAAGCGCTCTGGGTCAATCCCATCATCTTTTGCTAGTTTTTCAGCAATAATATCTTTTGCACGAGCTTCAAGCTCATAAGTCAACCAAGGATAACGATCCTCCGCGCGCATTTCTGGTCCACGGAAATCTGCAGCAATATCATAGTTTAACGCTTCATTATACTGTGCATCATCAATATAACCAGCTTCTTTCATACGATAAAGTACTGTTTTCATACGATCAATACCTGGTTTCAAAGCTTCTTCACTTTTCAGTTCACCTGTATTTGTAAATGGTGTATAAGCAAATGGTGCCTGTGGAATCCCAGCTATGTACGCAGCTTGAGGAAGAGACAATTCTTTTGCTTTTACGCCAAAAATTCCTTCCGCAGCTGTTTCAACACCTGCAATATTTCGTCCTGAAGAGTTACGACCATATGGAATGATATTTAAATAAGCCTCTAATATTTCTTCCTTCGTCATAAAATGTTCTAAACGCATCGCCAGTAAAATTTCCTTAGCTTTACGCTCGTATGATACTTCATTAGTTAGTACTTGGTTTTTAATAAGCTGCTGGGTAAGTGTAGAACCACCTGTCTGCGTTGCAGAATTTGTGACATCTTGTAATAACCCACGAACAACCGCTTTAGGAACAATTCCGTTATGCTCTCGGAAATATTCATCTTCTGTTGCCAGAACAGCATTCACGACCTCTGGTGCAACATTGCTAAGCGAAGTTTCACGTCGATCTAAATCTGTCCTTAATTTTCCAATATAAATATCGTTGGCAAAATAAATCTCACTGGTTTCTTCATAGCTAAAAATTTGATCCCTTAACTCTTGTTTTGAGCGTAATGGCTCTTCTTTGACAAGTGAAGCAAAATAACCAGCTCCAACTGAACCGACAAATACAGTGCCAACCAATGCAAAGACTAAAAATAGTAAAAATAAGTTCCAGGTAACACTACCTGAAATACGTAATTTCTTCATCCATTTTTGTTCAAGTAATTCATCGATCTTTGCATTGATTTTTTCAATCCAATCTTTCAATGTATCGACCTCCTAAAATCTTGTCTATTATAGCACATATTGTTTTAGCACGAACATAGTTATTGACTTTGAAAAAGAATCGTATAAAATTATGTTTATAGTTTTCTGGTGATGAAGAGTTTGCAGTAGTGTCTATATTCCCTGTTTAGAGAGCCAGTGGTTGGTGGAAACTGGTCATAATGTAGAGACGAATTACGTACTTGGAGCTTAGACGTGCGCGCCTGCGATAAAGGCGGCTGAATGAAGTGGAAGGTGGATGACATCTTCAAGCTGGGTGGTACCGCGTTAGTTTGCAACTTAACGTCCCTGCATGCAATTGTTTGCGTGTAGGGACTTTTTTTATTTAAACATGTCCATGCACGTAACGAATTTAACCATTTTAGGAGGAATGAACATGACAAACGAATTATTACAAGATTTAGAATGGCGTGGTTTGCTATACCAACAAACAGATGCGGAAGGCATGGCAAAATTATTAAATGAACAATCCGTATCTTTATACTGTGGGGTAGATCCAACAGCTGACTCCATGCATATTGGACATATTGTTCCATTGTTAACACTTCGTCGATTCCAAAAAGCAGGCCACCGTCCAATTTTACTTGTTGGTGGTGCAACAGGGATGATCGGTGACCCGTCTGGCCGTTCAGAAGAGCGTCAATTACAGACAGTAGAGCAAATCGATAAAAACGTTCAAGGAATCCGTAGTCAATTAGAACGTATTTTCGAATTTGCAGAAGATGGCAATGGTGCGCAGCTTGTGAACAATCGTGACTGGATTGGTAATATAAACACAATTGAATTTTTACGTGATTATGGGAAATTAATTAACGTAAACTACATGTTAGCAAAAGATACGATTGCTTCTCGTCTTGATACAGGAATCTCATTTACAGAGTTTGCCTATACGTTAATTCAAGGTATTGATTACAATCATTTATACAATCACTACAATTGCCGTATTCAAGTAGGTGGCTCTGACCAATGGGGTAATATTACAACAGGGTTAGAGGTTATTCGTAAAACACACGAAGAAGAAACGAAAGCCTTTGGAATTACGATTCCATTAGTAACAAAGGCAGATGGCACAAAGTTTGGTAAAACAGCAGGTGGTGCTGTTTGGCTCGATAGTAAGAAAACATCTCCATATGAGTTCTACCAATTCTGGATCAATGCAGCTGATGCAGATGTCATAAAATACTTAAAAATCTTCACGTTCCTATCTCGTGAAGAAATTGAAGCTTTAGCCGTATCTGTAGAGGAGGAGCCACATTTACGTAAGGCACAAAAGGCACTAGCTGAAGAAATGACTCGTTTAATACATGGTCAAGAGGCATTAGAGCAAGCCATCCGTATTACAGCTGCTTTGTTCTCAGGAGATCTAAAAGCACTTTCAGCTGAAGAAATGAAGGATGCTTTTAAAGATGTTCCTTCTATTGAAATGGCTAAAGATGATAAAAACATTGTGGACCTACTTGTGGAGGCAGGCATTTCCTCTTCCAAACGTCAAGCACGTGAAGATGTATCAAATGGTGCAATTAGTGTAAACGGTGAAAAGGTAACGGATTTAGAATATGTAGTCGATGCGAAGGATCGTTTAGAGGATGCATTTAGTATTGTCCGTAGAGGTAAGAAAAAATATCATATGGTGAAATTTATCTAATTTCTATTTGCAAAACCACATCCCCAAAAAAGTTGGATGTGGTTTTTTAATCATAAGAAACTCGGAAGTTTTATTTGTTCATATTCTTTAGGATGCAGTATTTTTCCAAGCTTTATAGCACCTTCAATAAGTCGTGGAGAAGGACGACAATACAGCCATTCTTCCATTACATGAAGCTGTTCCGATTGAACGGCATGTAGCTCTTTGGCATATGGACGTTTTAATAAATTAGCAGGTTGGATACGCTCAAAGGCTACGCCAACCCAAGCCATCATGATATAGTCAGGCTGGCGTTTAACAACATCTGTCCAATCTGTTTGAACACTAGCAAGCTCAACATCTTGAAATAGATTAGTGCCACCAGCAAGAGCGCTAATTTCTGTTAGCCAATTTATTTTCCCAGGAGTGAAAATAGGGTTTGGCCACCATTCCCAATAGAGGGTAGGTTTCTTCGGAATTGTTTGTGCAATGGAATACATTTTTCCGATGGAATGCATGTACTCTTCAGCAATTGTCTTTGCTTGTTCCTCTACTTGACAAGCTTTCCCTAGTGTCAGAAGATCTTGCGCAATTTCTTCTAATGAGTTTGCATTAAAAATAATATGAGGAATATTTCTTTCTTTTAGTGCCTCAATGTTTTTTTCCATACCAGGTACACTCAAGGAAGCCAGAACAAGATCAGGCTGTAGTGCCTCTAATGCCTCCATGTTAATTGATAAATCAGGCCCAAGCTGTGGTAGATCTTTAACCGATGATGGCCAATCGGAATAATCATCAACTCCAACGAGCTGGTCTGTCAGCCCTAAATAGGCGACTAATTCTGTATTGCTAGGACAAATTGAAATTAAACGCATATTGTTTTCTCCTATTCTTTTTAAGAAAAGTATAGCGAGAGTTCCCGTGATAGACAACGTGTGTGTATCGAGCCCATAAAAAAGGGGAGAAAACATTTGTTTTCTCCACCCTTTGTATAGGTTTATAGGAAACCATCGATTAAGAGAGGGCAACTGCCTCGAGTGACTCTTCTTTTTTCACAATAGGACCCATTGCATTTGTGATGATTTGTTTGATATCCTCTAGTGTTGCTTTACGAGGATTCGTCTCAGCACACACATCTAACAATGCATTTTTTGCTAAGATCTCAATATCCTCATCTTTTGCACCTAATTCACGGAAGCCGCTAGGAATATTTAAATCTTGTGATAACTTCTCAATAGCTGTAATAGCCTTTTCAGCGGCGTCGCGCTTACTTAAACCTTCTACATTTTCTCCTAATAACTCAGCGATACGAGCAAAGCGCTCTGTACGTGCTGTGACATTAAATCGACAAACGTGTGGTAATAAAATTGCGTTGCACACGCCATGCGGTAGGTTATAGAAACCACCCAATTGATGAGCAATTGCATGAACATAGCCAAGTGATGCATTATTAAAGGCCATTCCCGCTAAAAATTGTGCATATACCATTTGTTCACGAGCTTCTATATCAGCTCCATTTGCATAGGCACGAGGTAAATATTCAGGGATTAGTTGAAGGACCTTTTCAGCACATGCGTCCGTGATTGGTGTAGCATTCGTAGAAACGAATGATTCAATAGCATGTGTTAGTGCATCAACCCCAGTAGCTGCCGTAAGAGCAGGAGGTAAACCAATCATTAATTCAGGATCGTTTATAGAAAGTAACGGTGTCACGTGCTTATCAACAATGGCCATTTTTACTTTGCGTGCTGTATCCGTGATAATAGTGAAACGAGTCATTTCACTGGCAGTACCAGCAGTTGTATTAATTGCAATTAATGGCACAAGTGGATTTTGTGATTTGTCAACGCCTTCATAATCATGAATGCGTCCACCATTCGAAGCAATAAGTCCGATACCTTTTGCTGCATCGTGTGCGCTGCCTCCTCCAAGAGAAACAATAGAATCGCAGTTTTCCGCATGATACACGGAAATACCATCTTCAATGTTTTGATCTGTTGGATTTGGTTCTGCTTTAGGGAAAATTGCTACATCAATTCCAGCAGCTGTAATGATGTTTGCAATTTGTTCTGAGAGACCTAATTTGTGTAGGCCCTCATCTGTTACGATTAATGTCTTTTTCACTTCTAAATCATTTAAGCGTTTACCAACTTCTTGAATTGCTCCAGGTCCAAATAAGTTTGTTTTCGGCATAACAAATTGCTTTAGAACGTCTGACATATTTCCAACCCCTTTTAAAAAATTATTATTGCTTGAATGATGGTGAACCACCTTTCGCAATTCATCGTATTCTATTTTTTGTAAAAGTTCAACTCGTATTTTTATTAAAATTGTTAATTTTTTTCGTGTTATTATTTTACAAAAAAGTTAAGGGGATGAAAGAAGGGCCGGAATGTTGTTTTGTAGTAGAATATTGAATTTAATAAGGTTTTAAAAATATTTTACTATGAAAGTAAATTATATTTTTTGGAAAACAGTTCTATTTAGATGATCTGATCTAATGAATAGTAAATAACTGATATTTTGTTTTTAATATAAAGGTAGTGATTATGTTATATTGAAACTATGTAATTGCTATTTTAAAGTACATAAAAATGTCACAATATAAGAGAAAAAATTATTGTTGGTTATAATAATCTGGGCAATGCGTCTGCGCTAAAAAAGTAGTGCATCATTTTGAAGAAATCAGTGAATATAAAAATTCTTGCGTTGGATTAAATTTATAGTTAGAATAGTTGATAGTTAGATAATCTAATTAAAAGGTGATTGTAATGACAAAAAGTAAGAAAACGTACACACATGAAGATGATTTACCTGTATTAGGGGTAGAGCCGTATATGGAACTGATTCAAATGTCTTCTTCAAGTGATACAAATCGAGAAGATGCCAAGCTGGGATTAATGTTGTTATGGTTAAGTGATTATGTGCTGGATGTAGCAGACAATGAGTTAGCTCCTTTTGGCATTACGGAAAGTAAATTAGACTTATTACTATTGCTGACTCTACATGAAGATAGACGAGCGACTCCATCCGCTTTAGCTCAACGATTAGGAATTACGAGAGCATCAGCAACGTCAATGCTTGATTGGCTAGAAAAGAGAAATCTTGTTGTACGGAATCATAGTAAAGAAGATCGGAGGAAGGTCTATGTAAGTTTAACGGATGAAGGTCGTGCTTTTATAACGAAAGTGTTACCGACTTATTGGTCGTCATGTGCTTCTAATTTAATTGCTTTGGACCCTGATGAACGAAAAGTATTTGAAAAGCTAGTGAGTAAATTATTAAAATCTATACAAAGAAAATTAAAGGTGGAACGTTAAACTGTAGCTATGTTGGTACAGTTTAATTTTTAATCATTTAATTAGATTATCTAACTATAAGTTAATCGAACTAAAAGGGTGATGTATGTAATGAACATTCTAATTTCAGGAAATCGAGCAAATTATGCTTTAATGACAACTATTTTATCCTGGACAGGTATGGTAGTGATGTCGAGTCTCTATTTAACAATACCTCTGATAAGTGTATTCAGTGATTATTTTCATATTTCATTGACTAAAGCGGGTTTTACATCTAGTGTTTTTTCACTTGGATTTGCACTAGGGTGTTTTTTCTATGGTGCGATATCAGAAAAATATGGTCGTAAAAATATCATTGTATTTGGGCTTTTTTCATTAAGCGGAATAACGTTACTTCTAGGTTTAATTAATGACTTTTCTTTTATCCTTCTATTGAGAGGATTACAGGGGCTTGCGGCAGCAACATTTTCACCAGTAGCACTTGCCTATACTCTTGAGGTTTTTCCAAATGATCGAAAAGTTGGGGCAGTAGGTTTTATCAGTACGGGATTTCTTGTAGCGGGTATAGTTGGTCAGGTGTTTAGTGGATATGTAGGCGATCATAGTCATTGGCACGTCATCTTTTATGTACTTGCTGTAGTGTATGTTATGACTGCTTTGTTAGTCATGTGGATCTTACCGAAGGGAATGATTCAGAATGAAACTAAAAATATATGGGCTCCTTTGAAGAGAATTGGTATTATTTTCACCAATAGAAATTTGATTTTTAGTTATATCATTGCGTTTGTATTATTAATGTCATTTGTCAGTATGTACATTATTTTAGGGGCTTATTTAACGAGTGATTTCTTTGGTATGAAAAGTCAGAACCTTATTTACATTCGTATCTTTGGGATAGTGGGGATGGTTATGTCACCATTTGCGGGGAAAATAGCAAAGCGTTTTAATGTGCTGTTTGTACTGAAAATGGCCTTAACTCTTTCGATTATTGCACTGACCGCGATGAGCTTTATTTCAACTATAGCTGGTTTAACAATCTGTAGTATTTTATTTGTTGGTGGGATTGCACTTGCTGTTCCTTCATTAGTAACGCTTGTTAGTCAGTTTGGTTGGAATATGGGAGGGATTGCAGTTTCTATGTACACGGTAATTTTATTTGCTGGAACAAGTGTTGCACCGTTCATATCTGTTTATTTCATACAATTTGGTAGCTTTACTGTAGCCTTCCTCCTACTTGCTACAATACTTGGTACTGGATTAGTTTTTGCGCTAATGATTAAAAGCGGAAAAAACGTAGGTTCTAATTGATTGTTCATAGAAAATAGGATCATGACGATTAAACGTTGAAAAAAAGCCCTGAAGCCTTGGTATACAAGGGATTTCAGGGCTTTTATTAGCATCATTTGATTAACGAGAGTAGAATACAACTCACCTAGAAAATGCATTAACATCAATGGTTTACGGTACATATTTAATTTTTAGCCCCAGAATTAGCCCCAATACTATCACTGAAAATCTGAACTGTTTCTTCTTCGAGTTCTTTTAATACATGTCCATATACTTCATAAATCATTGCTGGTGTATTTCCTAAACGTTCGGCAATTACTTTCACATTGACACCTTTATTTAATAATACGGTACAGTGTGTATGGCGTAATCCATGAAGTGTGATTTCAGATAGACTTGCTTTTTCTACCACACGTCTAGTCATATAAAGTAGTCCAGAATCCGAAATTGGTTCACCTGTTTGATAGGAGACGAATATATAACTTGTATCTTTAATTTTCTTTCCGAAAGCAAAAAGAGTGGCTTTACACCATGTATGGTATTTCTCTAGTTGTGCAAGTACAGACTTTTCAACTTTAATCGTACGTAGGCTATTTTTAGTTTTAGGGGGACGTGTCCCTTTTTGATCTCGAGTACGTTCAATAGTAATTGTATTATTTTTAAAGTCGATATTTTTCCATTGAAGTCCGCATGCTTCACCTCTACGAATACCTGTATAGGCGATCAATAGAAGGAAAGTATAATTTGTAATGTTTTCTGTTTCCTTAGCAGTTTTTAAAAACAGGCCTAATTCCTCAGGAGTTAGATAATTTTCATCTGCTTTATTGGAAACGTTCGCTGTTTCATCAAATGCAATTTTGGTAAAACGATTTCGAAGTAAAATTTCTTCTTCTACTGCAGCGTTGATAGCAATTTTAAATAAATTGTGGAGCAATCTAACTGTACTTGGCTTATATGTCTTTTCTAGCTCATTAATATAATGCTTTTGATAGATAGCTTTCGTAAGTTGTTGCAGCTTGAAATGTCCAACTAATGGCTTCATTTGTAAACGGATAGCCATTTCACGTTGTTTACGTGAGGTTACTTTCCATTTCTTTTGATTGGATTCATACCAAATATCTAGCCATTGGCCAACAGTTAGGTTATCATTTTCAATATACTTTGTTTCACCGCGCAGCGTTTGAGCCTTGACTTCCAACAGGGCTTTCAATGCTGCTTTTTCTGTTTTAAAGCCACTTTTCTTCTTTTCTCTCCGTTTATTAGCAGCATCATAATACTTATGCCTAAACATCCATAGCTTTTCTTTATTTGCATTGAAATAGTGATATATTTCAGGTTCTTTTGTTGATTTATATAATTTCACCTTGTCCATTCCTTTCATGCTTGGCGGCGTGTGTACAGGAATAGGTTAGTAGGTGAATACTAATCAAGAATTGTTTTAATCATTAACCGAAGTTTTTCCTGAATGTCATCTGGAAAAGGACCATCATCATTGAAAAAATAAAAACAGCCTTCATTATTTGAATTCAAGTAAATTGGCATCTCAACATTATGATTAAAAGTAGCTTTAACAAATTCAGGAGATGTTGCTTGTTTTAAAATTTTTCCAGTTGAATCCTGATAGACTTCATCATAAACTTGCCAATCAATATTGTAGCCAGCTTCTTTCATAAGAAGGTTATATACTCTTAAAAATTTACTATCGTCATTACCAGATAAACCTTTGGACAGTTGTTTAATCATTGTAGGTTTTGGAGGATTTCTTCTTGAGTTCTCTAATTGTGAAAGATATGAGTGAGACGTATCTGATCGTTCTGCCAATTCTCTAATAGTTAACTTATGTTCTTTCCTTAAGCTTTTTAGACAAGTGGCAAAACTAATATTTTCTGTAGTCATTATAAAACCCCCTTTAAATGAAGTATAAATTAAAACCTTAAAAAAATAAACAAAAGTTAACCAATTTGGTTGCAAAAGTATAACAAAACATGTTAGATTATAGATATAAATTAAATGAAGGAGGAGGAAGGGTGACGAAGTTATTATTGAAAAATGGTGATGAATTGCGTTCTCATATTGCATTAAAAGGACATAGTTTAAAAAGTTTCAGTAACTTGTTAGGAGTTAATAATAATTATTTATCGGCTATCTTAAAAAAGAGAAGGCATCCATCACCAATGTTGGCTAAGAAAATCTCCAATGAATTAGATTCGAAAATTGAAGATTTTTTTTATACAGACATTGTTCACAAAAGTTAACCAAAATATAAGAGGTGAAAAAATGTTACCAGCACATATTGAAGTAAATCTTGATAAAGTAGCTATTCGACAATATATCGAGCAAAAATTGAATGAAGAGGTGAGAGAGGTTCTTTGGCTAGTTGATATAGACAAAATGGCTGATTTAACGTGTATGTCACGTCGATGGTTAGAGGATGTAATTATTTGTGATGTGCGTATGAGAGCAATTGAAGTCAAAAAGAATCGTAAGCGATGGTGGCCATATCGACAAGCTTTTGAAATTATAAATGAAATTACAAGTGAGTGGTGAAATTACACAGTTTGGCGGCGTGTGTACTGAAAGTAGGTGAGTAAAATATATAAAGGATATTTACGGGGAAATGGTAAGCATGCTGCTTCTGCATTCAAAGATGGTAGCAAGCTACTTTCTTACAATACAGCTAGGTTAGAAGATTCCTATGTAGGTATTTTGGATGATGAATTTATTATGGTCGATGTTGATGAT
The DNA here is from genome assembly GCF_016757845.1 of Lysinibacillus sp. HST-98. Taxonomy (NCBI): domain Bacteria; kingdom Bacillati; phylum Bacillota; class Bacilli; order Caryophanales; family Bacillaceae; genus Lysinibacillus; species Lysinibacillus sp. HST-98. Next base: position 971,129 of record NZ_JAENHX010000001.1, on the reverse strand, counting down.
ATGGATGAAGCTGAAATAGTGCTCGACATAGTAGAAGATAAGGATATTAAATGTTCTGTATTACAAACGAGCAACGGCATGCATTTTTATTTTAAAGGTTATGATTTAACAGCAAACAAAATCAAGTGGTATTCCAACATTGGAATATGTTGCGATTATAAGCTTGGGATAAAAAATACTGCTGATCCACTTAAAATAAATGGCCAGGTTCGCAAATGGCTAAGAAAGTGTGAAGAACATGATCCTTTGCCAACTTGGTTGTATCCTTACAACAAGAAAAATCCTAATTTGACCAAGTTGTCTGATGGTGATGGACGAAACGATAAACTTTTTACTTACATTTTAAAAATGCAGTCGCAGGGCATGGCCAAGAAGGATATTAAAGAAACCATTGCCATTATCAACAATTATATTTTAGAGCAACCCGTTGATAAGAGTGAATTAAACATTATTTTACGTGATGATGCATTCATGAAAGAATCATTTTTTATTAAGGGTGTGTTTCATCACGACAAATTTGGTGATTTTTTAATCAATGAACATCACATTTGCAAAATAGCGAACGTGTTGCATATTTACCATGATGGGGTGTATTCAGATCGAGAGGAAGATATTGAGCGAATGATGGTCAAACACATATCATCACTGACCAGGGCAAGAAGACAAGAAACACTCGCTTATATCCAGCTCAATGCAAAAGAAAAACAATTCGCTTCAACACAATACATTGTTATGAAAAATGGCGTGTTTAATTTAGAGACATGGCAGCTGCAAGACTTTTCACCTGAGATTATTACACGTAACAAAATTCCAATTGCTTATGTGCCAGGTGCTTATTATGAAGTAACTGACCGTACTCTAAATAAAATTGCAGTCCATGACAAAAAGATACGATCTATCTTAGAGGAAATCTTAGGTTATTCAATATTAAGGGATTGTCGTTATTCTTATTCGTTCATTTTGACAGGTAACGGTTCCAACGGTAAATCATCGTATTTAGAAATTCTAGCTGCACTTGTCGGCGAAAATAATCTTTCGTCATTAGATTTAAAAGAGTTGGACCAAAGATTTAAAACTGCAGAACTGTTCGGAAAGCTCGTCAATATTGGTGATGACATTTCAAAAGGTTATATCAAAGAATCATCTATTTTTAAAAAGCTGGCAACTGGTGAACGTTTAAATGTAGAGCGTAAGGGAAAGGATCCATTCGATTTTAAGAATTACGCAAAATTAATATTTTCAGCAAATGAAATGCCACGCATTAATGATTATTCCAACGGATTAGTTAGAAGGTTATTTATTGTACCCTTTAATGCAAAATTCGAGATTACAGATGAAGATTATGATCCGTTAATTAGGCAGAAATTAATTTCAGATGAATCGATGCAATATGTGTTGAATTTAACACTTAAGGCATTAAAGCGGTTGCTTGAAAATAAAGGATTTACAAAATCGAAAGTAGTAGAAAAAGAGCTGCAAAAGTATCAAGAAGAAAATAACCCAATTATTAGCTTTGTTACAAATGAAGATGTGGAGTTGGAGCGATCTGTTGTGGGTGATGTCTATTTACAGTACAAGGTTTATTGCAGTGAAAACGGATTTAATCCAGTGAGCAACATTAGCTTTAGTAAGCAGATTAAACAACTTTTCGGTTATGCTACTAAGCAGCAAAAAATAGACGGTAAAAATAAACGCATCTTTGTTAGTGATTAATTTATAAAATGCGCTACCTTTTTAACGAATAAAATACCTTTTTCATGCGTTTGATATTTTCCCTAGGGAAACACGTTGATATATCAAGGAAGTTTTAAAAAAAGTGATGGAATTTCCATCACAAAAACGACTGAAAATTTACCGTTTTCCATGGTTTTCATTAAAAAAATAGGTTAAATGCGTTACCGGTAACAGATAACTGCTACCTCACAAGTTCAGTCATATCAAGGGTTTAGAGATAAGTAACAGATGGTAACAGATAAATTCAACTTCTTTATATTTTATATATTTATATAAGAATATTTTTTTTATCTTATAAAAGAAAAATAGGGGGTAAATGCGCTACCTTTTTTGAGCTGAAATCATAAGAAACGCTGATATATAAGGGTTTAAGAGGGTAACAGATGGTAGCAGAAGGTAACGCATTTTAAATAACATAGGTGTTCTAATGAGGTGAATATAGTGGAGTTAAATGAAAATAAACGAATAACCAAAGCAATGATTCAGGATGCAAAACGGAAAAGAGATAAAATGTTTCAAGAAATGAGTGATAAAGAAATATTAGCTTATCTGCCAAAAAATAAAGGTTATTTTTATGAATTTGAAAGGATATCTGATATAGGCATTTTTATTCCAGAATGTTGCATATGTGGTGGATTGCATAAACACGGTAAGGAAGAATACAACGGTACACGTATAACCATGTGTAAATTAAAAGGCCTTGTTGGAAGTAATGAAGTCATTCCACATAATTATAGTATTAATATCGATTGGGATGATTTAGATAATGTCAGATTAGCTAATAAGTATGGCATTAAGATACCAGTGGAAGTTAATAAGAAAGAGGCCAATAATGAAAGAGATACGTTGTGCTAAGTGCAGTAAGTTATTACTTAAAACAAATAAAGAGTATGAAGTAAGTACAATTGATTGTGAGTTAGAAGTACAATGCACACGCTGTAAAGCAATCAATCAATCAATACAAAGTTAAATAACATTAGAGACTCATGAAGTCCAGTAGCTGCACAGTGATGTGTATGTTATTGGATTTTTTATTTTCTATTAATAAATATAATTCGTGAGAGTACCCCCCAGGGATGTGGTCTAAAATCGTGAAATTACTGTACACCGACTGCCCCCATTTGTTCTAAAAAAATTCCCTAAATGAAAATTTTTAAGGAGGTGAGGAAATTGAAAAAACTAGCAAATTTAAAAAGTATCACATTAAAGGGATATGTGAATTTAGTCGGCAGACCAAGTGTGATGCTGCATAGCGAGGAATATGGGGATTTTATTGAAATTATTCTACCAGGTGCATTTGAAAAAGCTTTATTGTTGGCTGAAGATGTGGACTTGATATTTAATCACAGGGAGTCGCGGAAAATGGGATCCATTAAACAAGGAAATGTTGAATTGTATGAAGATAATTTAGGATTGCGTATTAAATGTACAATAACAGATCCACTAGTGATTAAACAGGCCAAAAATGGTGAACTAAGGGGTTGGTCTTTTGAATTCAAGCCATATAGACAGCATTGGATCAAGGGAAATGATGGCACTAAAAGAAGATTTATTAGAGATTTATCTTTAAAGTCTGTGTCTCTTTTAGGGATGGGACAGACTCCAGCTTACAACGATACATCAGTGGAAATTAGTGCTACACCTTATAATTCTCTAGATATTATTGGGGAGAAATGAAATTTCTAAAATTGAAAGGAATGAAAGCAAATGAATTTAGAACAATTAAACTCTAAAACTATTAACAAAATTAATTTATACATCGAAAATAAGCAAAAATTAGCACTTAAACTTAACGAAAAGCGTAATGAAGTTAATGATTTACAGGTGGAATATGAACTTGAAGAGCAGGCATACCTCGTTGATTTAAACGAGGGCGCTATTAGTCGAATGAAAGAGATTAAACAAGACATTGCTGGTCTAGAAATCGAAATTAGAGGAATAGAAGTCATTTTAAATGAAAACAGCAAATCGAAGTTTATTTTATCGGATGATGATCGACAAGAGTTATCCAAATCGTTTTCAAAAGTAAGTGAAAAAAGAGACAAACTTTTTAATGATTTTTTGAAGAAAAAAGGAGAAGTAATTGCAGCATATAACAAACTCAAAGAAGAGCATGAAGATGTTAATGATTTATTTTTAGACATTATTACTCTAGTGGAAAATAATCTGGAAAGAGCAGAATATCGACAAACAAAAGCAGCACTTTCAAATATTCAAAATGGGGACATCATCCAAGAAGCGAAGGATATGTTTGAACAGTGTTCCACAATTAAATCCAATCCTGACTGGTTATTCTAGATGTGATTCTTACATTTGGGAAGGGGGTGTAAAACATGAAATTAAGAGCGTTGCAAAGTTTTAGTGGTGCTATAGGTAGTTTCCATGAGGGACAAGTTTTTGAGATTCAAGACTTTAATTTTGCCCAGAATCTAATCAATTCTGGATATGCAGTAGAGGTTGAATCGTGTCCAACTTGTGGAAATACCATAGATAAATAGTTAATACAAGATTAAAAAAACACTTACTTCGGTAGGTGTTTTTGTGAAAGTAAGTTGAATAAAAGTGATTGAGAAGTGGTGAAAACATGTCATTTTGGTTGAAAGATTATGCTAGTTTGCTAGAAAAGCTAGAGTATTTACAGTTTAAACTGACGGATCCAGAACTGAATGAACAAGGAAAGCAAGATACAGAAAGTCAATTACAATTTTGTGTAGAGCGTAAAGCACAGTTCGAACAGCTGATTTCTAGGTTTGATTCATTGGAACAAAAAATTTTATACCGTAAATATGTAGAAGGAAAGACATTGGAATCAATAGCAAGTGAATTAGAATATAGCGCAAATTATATTTATAACAAGCATTCGGAAATTCTAAAAATATTACGGTTTTATGAAAAGTGAGGTGATGGTCTGTGAATCTAGCAATGATTAACGAAGAGTTTGGAGAGCAAATAGCAGCCATTACAGCTGGTACAAGGTATGAAATAAGTAGTGTATCGGATAACGATGTTCCAGTTATGGAAGCCAGGATCCGTAACACCATGTATTGCTTGTGGAAGGATGCAACGTCAAATGAGTTGGCCAAGTATTTAAAACGATCAGCGGAACAATACTTTCAGGAATTGTATGAGTTTTCATACGGTGTTACCTCTTATGATGAAAATGTAAGTATAACTAAAGGAACCGAACGACTCGCTTTAATGATTATTGCGGAGAAAGAGAACAGGAAACGTCAAATAGACCGCTTAGAGAGGGGATATGAGCGTTTTTGCTCTATTATGGATAGTTTACCCACACAAGATGTGGAAGTGCTACAGCAGTACTTTATAGAGCGAAAAAAGGTTGATTATGAACTATTACGTGAGGTTGTGAAAAAGCATCTTAAATTCATTGAGGTATACTATGATGCAGATACAGAAGCTGCAGAGCAACGTTCAAAAGAGATTACTAAAGACATTGATGGCCCAGCTCCAAAAATAAAGTCGATACCGATTCAACAGCTGGAGAAGAATAAGAAAAGAGCTTTGAAGCAGCTTAATAGTTTGTTTAAATAGACACTTACCTTTGGGTAGGTGTTTTTTCTATTATTATGTGATTATTGGTTTTTTATTTGAAATATTTTACTTTTGTGTTTATAGTTTTTATATAAATAGAAGGAGGAAGAATATCCAAGTTCTTTCTCCGTACTATTCGTATAAATCCACTTGAGCATTTTCATAACAGGGATGTAGAACTTTCAAAAACAAGTAAAAAGCGTGTAGAGAGCAATCTAAGCCTTTCTATAATTGGTTTAAAGAATGTGATATTCGTTTAGGAATTTGCAAAAGACTAAACTTAGAAAAATTGCCTTGAATGGTGGTTGGTGGGTATAAGTTCACGAAAAGATTACAAAGAAGATTTTTTGATTACAATAATAATTTTATAAGAATGTAGGTGAGATTTCTTTGGGAAAAACAAAAGTAAATAACCCTAATATTGAATTAAGAGATTTGAAGTTTAATCTTTATCTTGATCCTTCAAAGAAAAAACAGTTTATTAGAATTTTTGATTTGTTAACTGAGACACATGATCAAACTATCAATACAGTGTACAAACATTTGTTAGCAGGACCAGATGAGGTAGAGAAAATTTTTATTGAAGAATTTGAAGCAAAAGAAAACAGTAATTTTAATCCCGATTATTTCGATTATGGAGATTATATGGAGGAAATGCAAAATTATGTATGGGACCGTTTAGACGAACAGTATTTAATGCTTTATCAATTCAAATTAATGTCTTTAAGTAATTTATACCAAGTGTTTGAACAACAATTACGAAAGTGGCTATATGAAGAAATTACTCACCGTACGAACGAACATTATAATCAAGTTAAATTTAACCATGTTAGTAATGGGAATAAAAATACATTTGATAGTTTTTTAAATAATTTCGGAAAATTAAGGGATTCTCTAGAAGAATTAAATTTGACGTTTACGAATCCTTCAGGTAGTGAAGAATTAATTGTAGATACTAATATTTGGAAAATAATAAGAGAGTGTAACCTTTTGTCAAATACATTTAAACATGGGAGTGGATCTTCAGCCGAAAACTTATACAAACTCTGCTCAGAATACTTTGAAAAGGTAAATAAAACACGTTTGATGGATTTTTACAGAACAACAAATTTAGAAAGGGTATTGAATGTTGAAAAGATTTCTTTTGAAAAATACAGTAATGCTATGCAACAGTTTTGGATAAACATGAAAGAACATCAAAGATGTTCAATTAAAATGAATGTTGATATTTCCTCAAAAAAACAATAAAACTAAAAATAATACCATTCTGTATGGGTGGTCAAAAATAATCTTTAACAAAACACTTATTTCGGTAGGTGTTTTTTCATTTATTACCAATATAAAAAGGTAAAACAGGAATAGTCATAAATCTCTTTGAATGAAAAAATAGAAATTTTCAACTTGAATTAAATTGAAAATTTCTATCTTGCTATAGATATTTATTTGATTTTTTCCACATCGTTTTTACCGTACTCTAGTAGAGAAATAAATTATTCTTTGTAAAAAATTGATTCATCGATGGGTTTTATTTGTACATACCCATTGTCCAAGTGTATTATTCGATAGTTATCTCGCATGTCAATGGCTTTATCCTTAATCAATCTTTCATGATGTGTTTCTAGAGGATATGGATTATTTTTGCATAAATTACCTTTAGTGAATTTAAACTTACCCATATATACACCCTCCTATCTTCGGATTATCTAAAGGTATTAAGCGTTTAACAGTCTTTTTACTTGCTTAAAAACTTCATCTTTACTTTTATGTCCTTTAGTATTCCATTTATTCACTCTTGTCTTAGTATTGTCTTTCTTTTTGACTTTATACCCCTCAGTTATCCAATGAGAACCATCGAGTTTTATTTCCAATGAATAAACAAAATTATCATCCTCATACTGATAAACAGAATGAGTGTTCCCACATTCATTATAACTCCAATTTAAATCATCTTCAATAGTGCTAATTGCATTTATCAAATCCAAGATACTTTCATATCTTAAAGTTTCATCATTTGTAAGTGCTTTAGTTATTATTTTTTGAAGTTTATCCGGTATGTGAGGAAGATAATGATTTTTCTTAGGAAACTTGCCTTCGATTATTTGTTGGTCTAGTAACTCCCGACTTTCTTCAAATTGTTCATAAAATATTTTATTCCCATTACACATTCTATATAAAGTAAGGCCAATTTGATAAACATCTGTATAAAAGGAGAATTTTCCTGTTTTAAAAGTTTCAGGCGGCATATGCAAAGGGTATAATTTATCAGGTTGGGCGAATCCGTGTTCATTTAAATATTTAGCTAGACCGAAATCTGTTACTACAGCTTTATTTGAATTACTTATTAAAATATTTGTAGGTTTGATATCAAAATGTATTAATTCTTTAGTATGCATATAGTGAATACCTGAAAGGAATTCTAAAGAGTATTTAACAATTTCATTAACTGTTAGATATCTTTTATCAATTAAACTATTTAAAGAACCATTTTTATAATATTCCATAGCTATATAGATGTAATTATCATCTTGAGTTGCATATCTTACTCCCATAATGTTAGGGTGCTCAGTTGCGTATAACATTTGAGCTTCTAAAAAATAATCTTCAACTTTTGTGAATTCGGATTTACTAATTTTTTTTACGACTAATTCAGCATTTAATTGAGGGTCATATGCAATATTTACTTCTGAATTTCTGCCTTCTTGACCGATGTTTTCTCTGTATTCTAATTTAAGCATTGTATCAACTGTTAACATTTTAATACCCTCTTTTATAGATTTGAAACAGCGCAAGCTGTAACAATACATTCTCTTTCTTCAAGTTTTAAAGTTTCCCATTCTTCAATTTCTGCAAATTTCATCTCTGCATCTAAATAACTTTTTATCGAACTGTCATCTAATAGTGATTTCATTTGTGAGATTTGTAATATAGCATATTTTTCAATCGTACTATTAGCAAATAGTTCTTGTATTACTCCTTCTATATTCATTCTAAAAACAGAAGGGTTTCTTGCAATATTTTCGGTAATTCTTAGTCCAGCAACAGTTATTCCATATTGAGAAATAACTGCTAACAGATTAGTTCTAATAAATGCTAATTGTTCAGGAATTTCTATTGCATTAGGAATGTTCAAATAATTACATCTACATATTTCAAAGTGATCTTCTTTTATTTCAATAACTGAAAAATAAACTCTACTTTGGGTTTTACTCGGTGATACTCTTATACCTAGTGAATACATCAAAATCCTACTTTCTATACATATATTAAACATTAATATATGTATAATACCAAAATAAGGATTTGTTTCCTATGATATATTCATTTTTTATAAAAAAAAACACTGTGTTTTATAAATCATTGTTACTATTTCTATTTCGTGATGTGTAGGGAAATCCTCTTATTAATTAACGCCTTATCGACTTTTTAAGAGTAATGTCCCAGCGAAATGTCCTACCGTTGAAATGCAGGAATCCATTGGGGGAGTAAGCATAAACCTATATATTTTGAATCTTAATCATTTATTCCTTTAATCTTTTAAAACATGCTCTTAATAATTAATATATATAATCAAGCAGCTGCAGAAATGTGGTTGCTTTTTATTATGGAGAAAAGAAAAACAGCTCTCTTAATGAGTAGCTGTTTTTTGCTGTGTTAATTTTACTTTTTTGTCTCTGGAGTGAACTCTAATAAATCAGATAGTTTACATTCAAAGACTTCGCATAGCGTAATTAAGGTTTTTAAATTTGTCGATTTCATTTCCTCATCAGTTCCTTTATACAACCGATTAATAGCATTTCTACTAAGTCCCGACTTCTCCATTAATGCTGATATTCCATCAATACGATGTTCAGCCATTAAAATTCTTAAATTTGATTTTATAACCATTAGAAGACCTCTTTTTTAGTTTGATTATAGCACTTTTGAAGTTAAATTGTTTCTCAAAGCATTAAAAAGTAACCTTGAAAGGTTAAAATATAACTTTACATTAACTTTTCGGAGTGATATATTAACCTTGTGGAGTTAATTCATTAGAGAGTACTTGTTTATCATCAAATATTAATCAGTAAAAGAACTAGTCAGTTGATACAGGAAAGTGAGGTGATAACGATGGCATTTGAATACTTAGCAACTTATAAAACATTTGAATCAATTGCAGATATGGATACAGCTGTTGAGAGTCATATGGCAGCACACTACTATGCCCTAACAGAAAGTGAACGTGCCATCGTTTTCAAACTTGCTAGCCATGCTTTGGAATATCCAGGGGCATGTCACTTGAAAGCTGCCACAATCGCTACAGCGTTGGAGATCAGCACAAAGACGGTTTACCGCGCTATTTCAAAGTTGGAATCGTTAGGGATTATCAAGAAACAATCAACTATGAAGGTAAAGGGAGGTAGAGGTGCAAACATTTATATTATTTTGCCGTACCAATCTGAAACACGCGAGGATCCTGCCGAGCCTATCGAGGAATGTGAGGTTGTTCCATTACAAGAAGTTTATAACCGAGCTTATGCTGATAGGGAAGCGTGCAAAGAGTTCATGAATGAGTATCAACAAATGCTATTTGATTTTATGCATTCATTACCTATTCCAGATAACTTTAAGGATGATCTGCATAAAGTGGTATTGGCATCTAATGTAAGTAGTATTCAGGAATTAATAAACGCCAAAAATATCATTTTTAAAATGGCAAACGATATTAAAGACGGTGTACTGACGGTTACTAGTACATTAAGAGCCGTATTTGTAGGAGCCCACAACAAAGCAGTACAGCGCAAAGGTAAGCATCCAACAACAAACACATCATATATGAAGACAAAGCCTTTAAATGTACGTCCAGTACCGTTTTATAACTGGCTAACCGATAGAGATGGACCAACAGAAGTATTTTAATATGAAGGAAGTGAGTACATATGAAAGTAACAGTTAAAGAATGGAGTGTTATGTCAGACCACAATAAACAATTACTTTTGAACGCGGTGGCAAACAAATAAAACATAATATAGAGGGGAAATGATTAAGGTGCAGCAACAAACACAACACTTATTAGAAACAGTAGTGCTCGAAAATAGTGGTAATGTATATAACTTATCAGCACAGATGATTCAGTTGGAGGTTGTAAAGAACGCAGTATCAAGACTAATGGAAAGAATTGATGAAATCACTTATAAAGGTTGGGATAAAGATCCTAGCATGTCATATCTATCAATCAATGAAATACGTGATACGGTTCGTTTAATTGATATGGGATTCTATCCATTGTTCAAAGAAATAGCTAAAGAAGTTGAAGCAATTCACATTCATTCGGAAGAACTATTCAACACAGTAGTTAATGGTGTATCAGAGCAATCAAATGATGCAGCTGCCAAACCTGATATGAATAGTGTGGAAGGTTGGAACTGCCTTACTATGGAAAACAACATAAAAACATTTATCAAGGAATTTGGTAGAGAACCAGAAAGCTTTGAGGAAGTGTTAACTTATATAACTGAAACCGTAGAGAAAGTTATGGTTAAAAGCGAGGAAAATAAAAAAGTCACTTCTGGAATAGTGGCTAATGAAAACATTGCAAATTGAGTAAAATAACTGGCGGCCACAATTATTGTGGTTGCTTTCTTTTACGAAGGAGAAAAATTAAATTTCAGTTTTTTTATTCTTTGTAGTATTCTTTATAAAATAGTAATAATTATCCAAGGAGATGGTTGAATGGAACTGAGGGATTTTATAGATGATATGATTCACGAAAATCTTAATCTTAATATTGAAATTGAAAAAGAGAATGTAATAATTATAACGCCTACCAATAGAATTAACTATAAAACAGATTCTTTAGATAGGGATTTGGTTTTAAAAGTATTGTTATTTATTTCTCAAATTACATTAGAAAATAAATTTAAGATTGAATCCGTAGAAGAGGAGGAAATTTTTCTTTTAAATGAAAAATACAGTATGGAATTTCTAATTTTGATAAATGATGCAGGAGATTATCAAAATAAATATAATAATATATCTAACGCTATTGATGTATTAGATACAATTCAAAGAGACCATCCTAATGTAAGTATTCGAGGAGTTTATCAACTTGATGAAGTTTTTTTTAGTAACGACGAATGGGTTTCGAATATATGTTTCAACTATGAGTACTTAGATGAATTTATTTTAGACATTACGGCATTTTTTTATTATACATATGAAAAAAATCAGTGTTTATATACAAAAGATTATATGGAGTATATTATAGATTTTCCAGAGCTAGACCCTCTTTTAGGCTATATTGATTTGCCTGAGATTTATGGTTCTCAAGTTTACGACGACAAAGTTTATTTTGAAATTACAAAATTATCACTACCTTTATTTAATCTACTTATGAAAGAACAAGAGTATGGCAGTGAGGTAGAGTATGAACATTATGGAGTATTATCATTAAAGGTATATAATTTAAATTCTGTTTCCAATATTCTTTATAACGATTCTAACTTTAAAGAATATGCACTTAAAATCACTAAAGATTTTATATTTCATCTTTCAATGAAATATAATATAAATTTGAATATTGTTGAAAAAAACATGAATGAAATTGATACAGAAGACCTAGTTTCAACACTTTACGAGAAATTAGAAATGATTCAAGAAAATGATTTAGTTTATAAACAAGAATACGATAAGGATCTTATACAGTATTATTACCAGGCTTCATTAATGGAAGATAGTCCGTTTAAATATCTTGCCTATTATCAAGTAATTGAATGTATTTATGATGAGGTATTAATGGCCACCACTGTAGGAGATATACAACAATTGATCAACTCTAGTTGGTTTAATTCTTATGATAAGACAGATATTCAAAAAATAATTGAAAAAATCAAGTGGCATAACAACTCTAAAAAGGATGAAGACAAACTAAAATTAGTGATGGAGAAGTATTTTAGAAACAATGCATCTGATGATGTTTTCCTTGAGGTTAATAAAGAAATAATTGAACTATGTAAAAAGATGAAAATTATTAAAGACGACATAGAATTTAAAGATTTACAGAAACTTCAAAAGAAAATATATAGATACCGATGTGATTGTACTCACTCTAATCGTACATATCCGATTTCAAAAATTGTTGATAATAATAGTATTCAAGATTATATAAAGTTAATTAAATTAATTTCTGAAAGAATAATTTTAAATTACCATTAACTCAATTGTAGAAAAAAGATTGAGAAGGCATTAGCCTCAATCCACTCACCTATTCCTGTACACACGCTCGCCGTATTTTATTAGCCCCAATCTAGCCCCAATGTTAGCCCCACAACAATGATTTTTAATTCATTAATGTGCATCGTCAATAAAAAGCAAAAACCCTAGAAAACCTTAATATAAAAGGCTTTCTAGGGTTTTCTAAACTACTCTTTGCAGAGTAATTTAATTAACGAGAGTAGTACTCTACGATGAATGCTTCGTTGATTTCAGCTGATAATTCAGAACGTTCTGGAAGGCGAGTGAATGTACCTTCTTTTTTGTCAGCATCAAATGTTAAGTAGTCAGGTACGAAGTTGTTTACTTCGATTGCTTCTACTACTACAGCAAGGTTTTGAGATTTTTCACGAAGAGAAATCGTTTGACCTGGTTTTACGCTGTATGATGGGATATCAACGCGTTTGCCATCTACTAAGATGTGACCGTGGTTAACTAATTGACGAGCTCCACGACGAGTACGAGCTAAACCTAAACGGTAAACTAAGTTGTCAAGGCGAGTTTCAAGAAGGATCATGAAGTTTTCACCGTGAACACCTTTCATTTTACCAGCGCGGTTAAATAGAGTACGGAATTGACGTTCGTTCATACCATACATATGACGAAGTTTTTGTTTTTCTTGAAGTTGTAAACCGTATTCTGATAATTTTTTACGTTGGTTTGGACCGTGTTGTCCTGGTGCGTAAGGACGTTTTTCGATTTCTTTACCTGTACCGCTTAGTGAGATACCAAGACGACGTGATAATTTCCAAGATGGACCTGTATAACGAGACATATTGTTGTCTCCTCCTTTAAATTTGGTTTTTTTGTTGTAAAACAAAAACCAGTAGTACCCGTTCTTACACGCATTTTATTTTCATGTACTTTCGCCTATGCAGCCGTTAGGTTACACAATACACCATCTAATTTTCATTACTGATCATCTAAGTAGTTGTACATCAGAAAATAGAGGAATAAAATACAATCATAAGCTTATACCACTGCTGCGTTTATTTTACACAACTTCCATTGTAACTGCTCAGGACAAGGACGTCAATTGTTAGCTAGTAAAAAAATATAAAAGAACATAGTAGGAAACTCCTCATTACCTATTTTGAATAATATGGGAATAGTTAATGATACGCTGTGTTATGTAAATTGTAAAAGTAAGGGATAATTACATAGTCAAAATGACACAAATTATGTATAATATATTATAAGTTAATAGTAATTGATTTGGACGTTATATAGAAAAGGTGATTTCATGACAGACCATTTACAAACGCTAAAATATATAAAATCTGATGTTTTGAGCTTTTGGGTGAGTTCTTATGAAGAACAAACTAGTTTTAATGGGTATTTTTGTTCATTGAAACAGTTTCTAAAGAAGCGCTTGAAAATTGATAATGCTGCTTTTCTTAGTTTTGAAGGTAATTCCTTAATCCCAATCGAAGAGATGGCTTCATTAACAATTGAAACAAAGCTAAATGCTGTGTCATGGCTGATGATCGAAGCTAGTTTTTATCAACAAAAAGTAGTGAAAATTCCTTATATATTGAAAGCAAGACAGGCCTATTCAATGATGACAGATATGGTGCTTTTCCAAGCAGAGGGCAAAAATCCCATTGGTATATTACTTGTGGAGGCAACAGAGTCTTGGACAGACTTTATGACCTCGGAGTATGGTGAAGAGTGTATAGAAATACTTTCAAAGGTTCTTCAAATGATTAGAGACAATTTAGATGTCAAAATAAATGAAGACCAATATAGAAAACTATATAACATGACTGACTTATTTCATTCAACAATGGATATTGATTTAATTTTAGAAAACGTACTAAAAAATATACGGGATAATTTTCCTGAGTTTAATGTGGAGCTTATTTTATCGAATGATCAAGATCGACACACGACCATCGATATTAAGCTTTTTGATTATTTATCAGAAAGACCTGCTACAATTGAAGCCTTTGTATCAGGGGAGTTAACGACAGAGTTAGCGAGCGATTTAAATTGTCGGTTGTTAAATGCACCGATTAAGGGCAGGCAAGCGATTTATGGCATCTTGCAAGTAAGTGCTCCCACCACTTATCTTTTTTCAACAACCGAAAAAGATTTTGTACGGATGTTGGCACAAGCTTCAGGAAATGCTCTTGAAAATGCAAAGTTATATCATCAATCGCATCGCCTCGTAAGTGACTTACAACTCATTAATGAAACTTCGCATCGTTTAAATATGCGAATTGACATTCATGAAATGTTACTTTTCCTACAAAAGCAGTTACTGAAATCCTTTCAGCCAATGGAAGTATGTTTCGCATTTAAAAAACACGATACATTTGAAATAACAGGTGCAAGTACCACCCTGTTCCATTCAGAAAACGGTCAAAGTTATATAAAACATGTTGAACAGCACTTTGCTCAAACGAATGATCCACTATTTGTTGCCGATTTCAGCCGTCTAACGCCTAATCAAATTGAGTATCGCTCTATTATGGCGATTCCTATACTTATGGAGGAAAAGATTAATGGTTTTAGTATTGTCTTACATAAAGAGCCATATTTCTTTTCATTCGATAGTTTCAAATTAATGCAATCTTTAATTCACCATTCATCATTAGCCATTGCAAACTCAATTTTACGAACACAGCTTCAGGAAATGGTCGATTTGGATCATTTAACCAAATTGTATGCTCGCAGTTACCTCGATCAGTTTGTAGAAAAATCACTTGAATATGATCAATCGGGTATGTTTTTGTTAATTGATATTGATAATTTTAAACGCATTAATGATACGTATGGTCACCAAGTTGGAGATAAAATTCTTGTTCAGATTGCGGTTCAATTAAAAGAGACTATTGGAAGTCGTGGGATTTGTGCAAGATGGGGTGGAGAAGAAATGTCTGTCTATGTCCCTAATATCGATGAAAAAGAAGCTTTAGAATTAGCATCAACCATTGTGGAAGTCATCCCAAGTGCCACAGATCCACAAGTAACCATTTCTGCGGGTCTTATAACATGGGATGAGCGAGATCGACCAGCATTCCAATCTGTGTTTTTACATGCAGATACAGCCTTGTATGAAGCGAAAAACAGCGGGAAAAATCGCTTTTGTACTCACAATGGATCGTTCCAAACGAATTCATAGAATTGATAGAGCAAAATGTAAATGGTTGTTTAAATAAATCGCCCTGAAATGACAATATAAAACATTTCAGGGCAATTTTTAATATTGTATTATAAATGGTTAAGGAGTGTTTTAACAAATTCCTCTAGGCCACTACGATCTTCCTCTGTAAATCGATTCACGATAGGACTATCTATATCTAACACACCAATAATTTCACCTTGCTTCATTAGCGGTATAACAATTTCAGACTGCGATGCAGCATCACAGGCAATATGTCCTGGAAAATCATGTACATCTTTTACAACAACTGTTTCTCTTGTTGCCACAGCTCTACCACAAACACCACGCCCAATAGGAATTCTAACACAGGCAGGAAGACCCTGGAAAGGTCCTAACACAAGCTCATTATCCTGCAAGAGATAAAACCCAACCCAGTTAATGTTCGTTAAAAATTGATTTAACAGAGCGGAGGCATTACTTAAATTGGCGATTTGATTGGTTTCGCCAGTTAATAGTGCATCTAATTGTTTTGATAATGTCAGATACTGGTCAGCAATTGATCCTTCGTAATTAATTTGTGTAAACATACTAAGCACCTCGTTTAAAAGTTATTCATATTGGTAATATAACATTATAGTGTTGATGTAAATCTTCTGCGCTATGTGCATCTGAACCAAATACATATGGTAGTTTAATAGTTTGACTATAATTGATAAGGGCAAATGGTGGATAAGGCTCCTGACAATATTGTTTACTTAAACCAGCACTATTTAAATCTAATTCATAGCCCGCCAATTTCATGCTGTCTAATACTTCTTTGATACGTGGGATGTCATTGATTTTTTCGTTGTGCGCTAGTTGGAATTTATGAATAAGTGATGGGTGCCCAATCCGTTTTGGTTTGTATGGACCAAGATCTGCTCTAATCGATTGTAGGACAGTATCATAATATAAATCATAAACCTGTTCAACAGAGCCAACTTTTTTTGAAAAATCAATAAAGCATTCAGAAGAAAAGTCGATACATACAAAAGTATCTTGCCATTTTAAAAAATGGACTGATAAAATAGCGTCATCTAAAAGATGTCCATAGGTATCAAGGAATTGACGAGTTTCATGTTCGTAGCCTTGGATATAGTCTACTTCTAGTCCGATGCGGATACGAATATCTTGTGCATACTGTTGTTGCAGATGTTGCAATTCTTCAATGTAAGACATGAGATCATCAGGATTCATGCCACTATCTTGTTGCGGGGTTGGATCGACAAAACTTTTGGGCAATGGGGCGTGTTCTGTAAATGTTATATCTGTGAAATGTTGAGAAATTGCTTTTTCAATATATTGCTTGAATGAGTCCGTAGTGCCATGTGGACAAAAAGGACTATGTATATGCCCATCACGTTTCATAATTTACCACTCCTTTAGCTCTATAGATACGCTATTTAAATATTTCTCAATAGCGTAAATACAGTTTTCTGAAAAACACTTAAATTTTAGTACAAAAGGCGAAAACATAGTATATAATAAATACAACTAGCCAATTCGTTTATTGTAGAATAGGAGGCTTACGATGGAGTATATCATCATTCCGATTATCCTACTATTAATTTTAGCCATAGTAGGATTTATGATGCGAAGAAAACATGTTGCAATTATTGCAAAACTAGAAAATGAAAAATTACAAATACAACATAATCCTATAAATGAAGAAATTTCAAAAGTAAAATCTTTAAACATGAACGGTGAAACGGAAGAAATGTTTGAACGATGGCGTAATACTTGGGATGAAGTCATCGACGTACATATGACTAAAATCGATTCTCTTCTATTTGATGCTGAGGATCAAATTAATCGACTTCGTTTTAAAAGGGCAACTTTAATAGAACGTGAAATTGAAGATTACATTGAGAAATGCGACCAAGATAAAAATAAAATTTTAGAAGAACTGAATGAATTAATTGGCAGCGAAGAAAAAAATCGAATTGAAATCGAACAATTAAAAGAATACTATCGCTCTGCAAGAAAGACATTGCTGGCTCATCAGCATTCATTCGGTGTAGCATTACCTGCATTAGAGAAGAAGCTAGAGACATTTGTTCAAAAATTTGAAGAGTTCGATGTCCTAACAAATGAAGGTAATTATTTGCAAGCGCGAGAAATTGTCATTAGCTTAAATCAAGAATCACAGCAGACATTCGAATATATTAATGATGTTCCAACCATCTTAACGGAAATTCAAGTAAAACTACCAGGTGCGGTTCAGGAATTGCGTAATGGTCAGCGTGAAATGGAAGACCAATCTTACTATTTACAGCATTTAGAATTGACAGATGCACTTAATAAATATGAAAAAGAATTTGAGGCATTAAAACTCGAACTTGCAGAGCTGAATTTAAAAGTTGTTAAACCGCGTGTGACAGAAATAAATGAAGAAATCGACCATTTTTATGATTTACTTGAAAAAGAGGTTATTGCTAAAAATTATGTAGATCAAAATTGTGATCGTTTATTAAGTTCTATTAACAATGTCATTTCTTCAACAAAATTAGTGAATGACGAGGCAACGTATGTACAGCAAAGTTATCATTTAAATGAAAAAGATGCCGAAATTCCAAAAGCCGCTTTAAAACAATTGGAAGCACTGCAACGTCGCTATGATCTATTAGCTATGCGAGTTAGGGAAGAAAAATCAGCTTATTCTAGCTTACAGGAAGAGTTAATCGAAATTAGTGAAGAGCTTGAACGAATTCATGAAGAACAAGGTCATCTATCGAATACAATGAAGAAACTTCGAATAGATGAAAATAAGGCACGCGCTCAAGTCGAAAACTTAAAGAAAATATTACAGGATACTGATCGTTTATTGAACAAGGCAAATATTCCAGGAATTCCTGAGGAGATGGATGCAAGACTTGATGAGGCAGCAGAGCACATCTATGTTGTCATGCAAAGCTTGCAAGAAGTACCACTTAATATGGGTACTGTTCATAATAATCTAAATGCAGCAACACTCTGTGTAGAGGATGTTAAAGTAAAGGCACATGAGTTAATAGAAAATGTGATGCTCATTGAACGTATTATTCAGTACGGTAATCGCCATCGCGCATCGAACCCAAAATTGAACGGACGTTTAAGAGAAGCAGAAGAGGCTTTCCATCAATTCCGTTATGCAAAGGCTTTAGAAGAAGCAGGTACAGCAGTGGAAGAAATGGAGCCAGGTGCCTTAAAGCGTATTCAAGAAATGGTGGCCGAAGAATTCATAGCAAAATAATTCAAATAACATTTTGAGCTGTCTAAAAAGTATAGCGATTACTTTTTAGACAGCTTTCTATTTATGCTTAGATTAGGATGTGATTCAGTATGAAACTGTCGATCAAAGAAATGAATGAACATTTTGCAAGTGAAATTTTACGATGGCAATATGTAGCACCTTACAATTTTTACAATAATGAATTATCGGGTGAAAATATACAAGAAATGCTTGATAATCCTTACTTTGCGATCTTTAATAATCATAGTGAATTAATTGGCTATTATTGTACAGGTACGGCAGCACAAGTGCCAAAAGGGCAAGACATCGGAGCGTATGAAGAATACTGTATAGATATTGGAATTGGGTTGAAGCCAAATCTAACAGGTCAAGGATTAGGAACAACATTTTTTTCGTTTATTGTTCAAACAGTTCAAGAAGAACATCATCTACCATTACGTTTAACAGTTGCCCTATTTAATAAGAGAGCAATTCATCTTTATGAAAAATTTGGTTTTGTGAAAGCAATTGAATTTAGTACACCAACAGAGTTTGTCACGATGGTGAAAAAAATGTAGGATATCAATTAAAATTTAAAGAATCGTTAAAGTTAGTGGTCAATCGCCAAAGATTGCGTTATGATAAATACCGTTAAATCAACGTTTTGAAAGTGTGTGAAAAGTTATGGTTAATACAATTTATTTAGATAATAGTGCAACAACTAAGCCTTTAAAAGAGGTTATGCAGGCATTTATGGTTGTGAATGAGCAGTATTATGCCAACCCTGCTTCCATTCATGCTATGGGTGTTGAAGCAAATGATTTATTAATACGTGCGCGTGAGCAAGTAGCAGATATTTTGCAGACAGAGGCAAAAAATGTGCTATTTACTTCAGGTGGTACAGAATCAAATAATGCAGCTATTTTTGGCATAGCACGTAGTAATACGCATATAGGAAAGCATATTTTAACGACTGAAATCGAACATCCATCAGTGCTAGAAACAATGAAACAGCTTGAAAAAGAGGGCTATGATGTTGAATATCTTCGTGTAGATCGAAATGGTGTGATTTCTCTAAATGAGCTTCGTACTAAAATACGAAAAGAAACAATTTTAGTTAGCATCATGCATGTGAATAATGAGATGGGTGCGATTCAGCCTATAAAGGAAGCTGCAAAAGTGATTCATGAAATGAGTCGTGCTGCCTTTCATGTTGATGCTGTGCAAAGCTTTGGGAAATTAGCAATATCCTTTAAAGAAGAAGGACCTGACTGTATTTCTATCTCTGGCCATAAAATACATGGCTTTAAAGGCTCAGGAGTGTTAGCATTCCGTAAACCCATAAGATGGCAGCCCTTTGCTCTTGGTGGAGGTCAGGAATTTGGTATGCGTAGTGGTACTGTAGCAGTTTCGCAAGCTGTTGCTTTAGCGAAAGCGGCTCGACTTGCTGTTGAAACAATGAACGAACGCACAAATAAATACCGTCAATGGCAAGATGAAATCCGCACTCAGCTAGAAAGTTACGGCGAAGCAGTCCATGTGTTATCAACCCCACAGGGAGCTGCGCATATTGTGTCATTTAGTGTTCGAGATTTAAAAGGGGAAGTCATTATTAATGCTATGCAAAAACGTGGTGTCATTGTGTCGACATCAAGTGCATGTTCTTCCAAGCAAACGAAAACAAGTCATGTAGTCGAGGCGCTTCACCTTGATGAGCATTATAAAAAAGGTGTGATTCGCCTTAGCTTTGGCGCACATAACACAATAGAAGATATAGAAAACTTTAAACAAGTACTAGCAGAAGTAATGTTGGAACTCAAAGGAGAAAATAAGTAAATGATTTGGAAAGAAATTTTAATTAGATATGGTGAGCTTTCTACAAAAGGTCGCAACAAAATGGATTTTATCCGCCGCTTACGTGAAAATATTCGTCATGCCTTTGCAGATTTAGGTCAACTGCATATTCGCACAGAACGCGACCGTATGTTTATCGCCATAGAAGACGAAGCACAAATGCAAATGCTAATTACAGGTTTACCTAAAATTTTTGGTATTCAATCATTTAGCCCTGTCGCTGCATGCGAAAAAGATATGGACAGTATGAAAAAGCTCGCTATCACGATTATGGAGACATTTAAAGACGAGCCACATACATTTAAAGTAGAGGTAAAACGTACTGATAAAACATTTCCTTTAGAATCTCATGCCATTCAACGTGAGATCGGGGGCTATGTTTTACCACAATTTCAAAATTTATCCGTTAAAGTGAAGCAGCCTGATATTGAGCTACGTGTAGAAGTTCGCCATGATGCAACTTATATGATGGCACAAGTCATTCCTGGTGCAGGTGGAATGCCTGTAGGATCAAATGGCAAGTCTTTATTAATGCTATCTGGCGGTATTGATAGCCCTGTTGCAGGTTATTTAATGATGAAACGTGGTGTGCGATTAGAGGCAATTCACTTCTTTAGTCCACCTTATACAAGCCAAAATTCATTGGAAAAAGTTAAAGTGCTTGCCAATGAATTAACAAAATTTGGTGCTAGTATTCGTTTACATGTCATTCCTTTTACTGAAATACAAGTTCTTATTAAAGAAAAAGTACCTTCTAACGTATCGATGACGACAACACGCCGAATGATGTTGAAGGTTGCTGATCAGGTGCGTGAGGAAATTGGTGCACTTGCTATTGTAACGGGTGAAAGTCTGGGGCAAGTAGCGAGTCAAACGCTTGAAAGTTTAACAGCAATAAACGCAGTAACAAATACACCTATCCTTCGTCCGCTGATTTCAACTGATAAATTAGAAATTATTGATATTGCAGAAAAAATCGGCACATACGAAACATCTATTCAGCCATTTGAAGATTGCTGCACGATTTTTACACCAGCAAGTCCAAAAACAAAACCGAAGCTTGAAAAGGTTGAGCATTATGAAAGCTTCTCTGACTTTGATAAATTGATCGAGCGAGCAGTGAAGAATCGCGAGGTCTATATTTTCCCTAAGAAAGAAGAACAACAAGATAAATTTGCAGATCTACTATAAGGATTTAAAAGCCGTCTCAAAGCCCATTTTGAGACGGCTTTTTTGTATGGATATTGTTATTCCAATAGAGGTACAATTTACCTCTAAATTTTTTGTATTAAAAATCTAATATCGCACATTCTATATTCACAAGGAGGTGAGAAACATGGCTTCAAACAACAACCGTAGTTCAAACCAGCTTGCAGTACCTGGTGTACAACAAGCACTAGATCAAATGAAATACGAAATTGCACAAGAATTTGGTGTTCAATTAGGAGCTGAAGCTTCAGCTCGTGCCAACGGTTCCGTTGGTGGTGAAATCACTAAACGTCTTGTACAAATGGCAGAATCTCAATTAAAAGGTATGCCAAACAACAACCAATAAATGCTGATTAAGCATTTATAAACTTAAAACCAGTGACCGTAAAAGGCACTGGTTTTAGTTTGTTTATTTGTTCATTTATTTATACGAGTTAGAGATCTAAATGTAGCTACTGTATAATCAACATCTTTGCTTTGACAGATAGCTGAAATAACAGCAACACCATCAACCCCCGTTTGAAATACAGAATGTGCATTTGTGAAATTTATTCCACCAATTGCGACAATTGGTAATTCAGGATAAAGAGAATGAGCCTCCTGTAAAAAAGATGTGCCACATGGTGGTTGTGCATCGCTTTTAGAGGATGTTGGAAAGATTGGACCGATACCAACATAATCAGCTTGATGGTTAATAGCTATTTGCAATTCTTCCTCGCAATGGACAGATACACCAAGAATCATGTTCCCAACTCTTTTACGTGCTACACCTACAGGTAAATCATCTTGTCCGATATGAACTCCATCAGCTCCGAGTCGTATCGCTAGATCAACATCGTCATTAATGATAAAGGGCACATGATATTGATGACATAGTTTTTGACATTGGCGTGCAAATTGTTCATAGGCAAGTCCAGTTAACGCGTGAGGACCTTTTTCGCGAAATTGAAACATTGTAATGCCTGCTTGCAAGGCTTTTTCTAGGATATAGAGTGGTTGTTCTTGAGGAGGAACATTGCTCGTACCCATAATAAAATAAAGCTGCAAATCCTCACGTTTCATGAATAATCACCTCACAGGCTTCCTTATGCTGTTGATAAGCAAAATGATTAGTGGGTCCATGACCATTTCCAATCGATAAATTATACATAATAGCTAATTGGATATATTTTTTAGCTTCTATAATGGCATTTTCCAGAGTAAATCCTTGTCCAAGAAAAGCAGTAAGTGCTGCGGAAAATGTACATCCAGTACCATGCGTATTTTTTGTTTGGATTCGTGGAGACTGCATCGAAAAAGAACGTCCATTTTTAAAAAATACATAATCAATGGCATAAAGTGGATCTGCTAAATGACCACCTTTAATGATGACACATTGTACACCTAGCTGTAACAAGCTTTGAGCTACTTCTTTCATATCTTCAACATGATGTATAGCTCTCCCCGAAAGTGCCTCTGCCTCTGGTATATTGGGCGTAACAATCGTAGCAAGTGGTAGTAAAGTTGAGCATAAGGCATCGATAGCTTCTTGCTGTAGTAGGCTTTCTCCACCTTTTGCAATCATCACCGGATCAACAATCAGTGGAATGTTTAGCTCACTGATCGTGTGTGCAATTGCTTTGATAATATTTGAGGAATAAAGCATTCCGGTTTTAATCGCAGCGATTGGAAAATCTTCTACCAAGGCCTCGAATTGTTTTTTTATAAAGGAAACGTCAATCGGGCAAACACCTGTTACACCCAAAGTATTTTGAGCAGTTAAAGCAGTAATCACAGAAGTACCAAACACTTCTAATTCCTGAAATGTTTTTAAATCAGCCTGTATACCCGCTCCACCACCACTATCTGAGCCAGCGATTGTTGTTACAATATGCATGAAGCTGCACCATCCTTTGATAAGCGATGTATAGCATTGAGTAAGGCTATTTGAAAATCACCAATGTCTGCAGTAAATGCGGATGCCAGTACACCTGCTTTTTTATAGTAAGTAAGTGTTTCCATTAATTGTTGGTAAGGATTATGGCTTACACTATAGGCTGCGCCACAAATTGCGCTAAGTAAACAACCTGTACCCGTTACTTCTATTATTTGTGGATGACCACCAGCGATCCATTGGCTATGCTTGCCATCTGTTATAAAATCGCGTTCTCCTGTGACAATAACAATGCATTGATAGCGTTGAGCCAATGATGTGGCTTCTAATTCCATAGCGATAGTGCCATGACCACTATCGACACCTTTTTGTTGCCAATTTACACCAACTATTGCTGCTAGCTCGCCGAGATTACAGCGAATCACGGCAAAGTGTATGTTTTCCAGTAAGTATCTTACGGTTTCCTTACGATAAGTTGTGGCTCCAACTCCGACAGGATCTAAAATAACAGGAATACCAAGTTTATTGGCTTTTTCACCTGCTAATAACATGGCACTTTTTGTGCGATCGTTAAGTGTTCCAATATTAATTAATAATGCTTGAGCAATGGCCACCATCTCCTCTACCTCCTGGCAGTCATCGGCCATTACTGGTGAAGCACCTATCGCTAATAAACCATTTGCTTGAAAATTTGCCACTACATAATTGGTTATACAATGGATAAGTGGTTGCTGTTGACGAATTGTTTGAAAAATCATTGTAGTCCTCCTTTAGGGATGGACGTAAGCATGCAAAAAGGCTCTTTTTGTGTAAAAATGCACGAAAAGAGCCTTTCATCTGAAAAACGATGTTTATTGCTCCCTACGTCAGTATTAACTAACAGGTTCAAAGGGTCAGGTTTTACCTTCTCAACTCTTATGAGTCCCCCTGCAATCTTGCTTTTAGTTGACCAAAATGTACCATACTTTTCATTTGTATTCAATAGCAAGTTTTCCTATAGATAAAATGTGACCGATGCCATATAGGAGAGTATGATAGTTGTCATGACTTTACCGAAATTAAGCACAAACCATTGAAAATGCTGAAAAAAGAGTTTTATAATGTGTCATAACAAAAGGGGGCAATTGCCATGAAAAGACAAGATTTAGTTGCACCAGAATGGTATAACATAGTAGAGGAAATTGAAAAATATGCTCAGGATGCAACCAAAAATGCTTTAATCATTTATGAAGAAAACCAAGACATCCAATGTATTACATATGCACATTTATTGGAAAAAGCGAATCAAGCAGCACATGTATTCACCAAGCAAGGTTTAAAGAAAGGTGATGTCATTTTAGTGATGGTACCACGTTCAGTGGAAGCATATATTGTGTATATTGCTGCATTAAAAGCGGGTTTAACTATTATTCCAAGTTCTGAAATGTTAAGAACAAAGGATATTGAGTATCGAATTCATCATGCAAATGCTAAAGCGGTTATTGCATTTGAACCCTATATTGAACAGTTCGATAAAGTAGGGAATTTACAAGACATCCAACAATTTGTCATAGGGAATGCACATAAACCTTGGCAGAACATACTTGAAAAAATGCATAATCAATCTACAACCTACATAAATCCTATCCCAACAAAAAGCACAGACAATGCATTTTTAGCCTATACAAGTGGAACAACAGGAAATCCAAAAGCAGCAGTGCATACGCATAGTTGGGGCTATGCTCATTTACGAACAACAGCACCACATTGGTTGGGTGTACAAGAAAATGATATTGTTTGGGCGACTGCAGCACCAGGCTGGCAAAAATGGATATGGAGTCCGTTTCTAGCTACTTTAGGCAGTGGAGCTACTGCATTTGTTTACAAAGGTAAATTTGAAGCAGCTTCTTATTTAGCATTGCTTCAGAGATTCAAAATCAATGTACTATGCTGTACACCAACTGAATATCGTTTTATGGCAGCGCTTGATAATTTACATGAGTATGATTTAAGTGCAATTCGCCAAGCTGTATCAGCTGGTGAGCCATTAAATAGTGAGGTCATTAGAGTATTCTTGGAAACATTTAAATTACAAGTGCGAGATGGCTATGGACAAACGGAAAATACATTATTAGTAGGCACAATGGTAGGGATGGAAGCAAGAGTTGGCTCTATGGGAAAACCTACTCCTGGCAACACTGTTGAAATTATTAATGATGTGGGCAAACCCGTTACAATCGGAGAAGTTGGTGATATTGCTGTTCATCGTGAAACACCAGCCCTCTTTAAAAAATATTTAAATGATCCTGAACGTACAAATTTACAATTTCGAGGGGATTGGTATATTACAGGAGATCGTGCCTATAAAGATGAAGATGGCTACTTTTGGTTTGATGGTAGAGGAGACGATGTTATTATATCCTCAGGCTATACAATTGGCCCTTTTGAAGTAGAGGATGCTTTAATGAAACATCCAACCGTAAAAGAGGCTGCTGTTATTGCGAGCCCTGATAAAGTAAGGGGAAATATTGTCAAGGCATTTATTGTTCTGCGCAATGGTGAAAAAGGTGATGAAGCGCTTATTCAAACACTCCAAAGTCATGTGAAATCATTAACCGCTCCTTATAAATATCCACGTGCTATTGAATTTGTAGAGGAGCTACCGAAAACATCTTCTGGGAAAATTAGACGTGTCGAATTACGACAACATGAAATCAAACACCTCCAATTATAATCATTTCCTAGGAAATAATGTCGAAAATCAAAGTTCATCAAAGGGATGGACTTTGATTTTTTTATTTTTTTTAGGTAAGGTAATATGAGGAAATACATAGTGTAAAGCTTTTTTGTTTAATTATTGCATAAAAAATGAAACAAATT
Organism: Lysinibacillus sp. HST-98; assembly: GCF_016757845.1. NCBI lineage: Bacteria > Bacillati > Bacillota > Bacilli > Caryophanales > Bacillaceae > Lysinibacillus > Lysinibacillus sp. HST-98. The sequence continues at coordinate 944,441 of NZ_JAENHX010000001.1, read as the reverse complement.
GGCAAGTCATACGTATTACGTGTTGAGGAGGCGGAAAGACATGAATGTAAAAAGGTGGGTTGCTTTAGTAGTGGCAGGTATTCTCTTATTATTTTCGTTAGGAATTAATACCATTTTTGCGCTATTTAAAGCGGATTTCCTAGGTAATTTTGATAGCTTAATGGCAGGTAATAGCTTAGATGTATATGAAAATGTCATTGAAGGTGAAAATTTTGATAAGCGAATTGCTTATTTAAAGGTAGATGGAACGATTCAAGATATCGGCTCAAGTACATTGTGGCAACCAGTTGCCTATGATCATCAATTTTTCTTAGAACAATTAGATAATATTTTATATGATGAGTCCATACAGGGTGTTGTTTTAAGCGTTAATTCACCAGGTGGTGGTGTAAAGGAATCTGCAGATATCTATAAAAAGCTACTAAAAATTAAAGAAGAACGACAAATTCCAATTTATGTATCAATGGATTCTATGGCAGCTTCAGGTGGTTATTATATTTCGGCACCAGCAGATAAAATATTTGCCCATCGTGATACAATCACAGGTTCTATTGGTGTTATCATGCAATCTATTAACTATCAAGAGCTTGCTGAAAAAGTAGGGGTCAAATTTGAGACGTTTAAATCTGGAGAGCATAAAGATATGCTAAGTCCAATGCGTGAAGTGACAGCTGAGGAACGTGCAATGATGCAAGATATGATTAATGAAACGTACGAAGAATTTGTAGATATTGTAGAGCAAGGACGTAATATGTCTGAAGCAGAAGTGAAAAAGGTTGCAGATGGTCGTATTCTTGGTGGTACAAAAGCGCTTGAAGCAGGGTTAATTGATGAAATTGGTGATGAAGAAGCGGCCATTGCAGCTCTTCGTGAAGATTATGGACTTGAAGATGCGGCTTTATTTGAGTATTCATACGATATGGGTGGCTGGCAATCATACGTAGGTATGAAAATTGGCTCCATGTTCGGTCCCTCTGCTGAAGAAAAAATGCTAATGAAAATCATGACGGACTATAGCGCACCGAAAATGATGTATCTATATGGGGAATACTAAGGGGGGAGCACAATGACAAACAATGAAATTGTTATGCAAGGTTCACCCTCTATGGAAAATGGGTTCTATATAAATACCTCAGGAGAATCAGTAAATGAAAAAAACTATGCATTAAAAACTGCTGGTTTTTGGGTACGATTTTGGGCATTTTTATTAGATGGATTCATCATTTCTGCTGTAGGTGGAATACTCGTCAATCCTATCTTCTATTTAATGGATTGGTCTTTATCTGATTCTGTTTGGTATGCGCCAATTTCTATTATTACAGCAATTTTCTACTATAGCTATTTTGTGCTGATGACCAAGTTCTTTGGGCAAACACTAGGGAAAATGGTGTTTGGATTACGTGTAATTTCATTAAAGCACGATCAGCTAACTTGGTCAGATGTGTTATTCCGTGATTGGATTGGTCGTATTATCAATAATATTTTTATGCCACTGTATATTTTGGTAGTGATTTTACCAGAAAATCAAGGTTTACATGATTATTTTGCCGATACAACAGTTGTGCACGAAAAAATCTTTATTGAAAAGGCTTCAACACCGACTACTTTACCAAAACAAGAAGAACATGTAGAAATTACTGTACAAGAAGAAAAAATAGACTTAGCCAAGCTAGAGGAAAAAAATGAACAATAAACATAAGACTGTCTCAAATTAAGAGACAGTCTTATCTATTTCTAAGTATGTAAGCTATCATAGTTGCAATTAATTCCCTTGATTTAGTAATATTATGTACATATGATGATTAGGAGGCGTTTATATGGCACAAGTAACATTTAAAAATGGTCCAGTGACACTAGTAGGAAATGAAGTAAAGGTGGGCGATCAAGCTCCAGATTTTACGGTATTAGCGAATGACCTATCACCTGTAACATTAAATGATTCAGAAGGAAAAATTCGTTTATTTAGTGTTGTACCATCATTAGATACTGGTGTATGTGATGCGCAAACACGTCGATTCAATGAGGAAGCAGCTAACTTAGGTGATAATGTAGTCATTTATACAGTATCTGTGGATCTTCCATTCGCTCAAAAGCGTTGGTGTGGTGCAGCAGGTATTGATGCAGTCCAAACTGTATCAGATCACCGCGACCTTTCATTTGGTGAGGCATATGGCGTATACATTCAAGAATTACGTCTTCTGACACGTGCAGTATTCGTTGTGGATGCAAACAATAAAGTAACATATGTTGAATATGTACCTGAAGCTACAGATCATCCAAATTATGAAGCGGCCATTGCAGCTGTCAAAGCACTAGCATAATAAGCTGCTTTTAGGCTAAGATAATACTAGACAAAGGGGCTGTGACAAGTGTTTGTCACGGCTCTTTTCTGCGTGAAAGGAAGTTAGATATGGAAAATATCGAAAAGTTATTTGGTTTGCTAAATGAGCATGCCGAAAAAATCGAAAAAGAACACAGTATAACATTACTAGAAGGATTATTAGATGGGTTAGAGGCATGGCTTGATGGCGAAGTTGATTTTTCTCAAAAAGATGCAACAAAAGAGGATATTCGTAAAGCTATTCAAATTGCTATTTTAAAAGGGATGCGCAAAGGCTCACAGCCGAATCATCAAATGACTCCTGATACGTTAGGGCTATTAGTGGGCTACTTTGTGGAGCAGATTTTTGCAGAGCGTCTTGAAAATGAAAAGATCTCGATCATGGATCTAGCAGTAGGCACGGGCAATTTATTACTGACGGTTATGAATTTATTAGATGGAAAAGTGGAAGCAACAGGTGTAGAGGTGGATGAGCTACTTATTCGCCTTGCTGCGGCAACTGCTGACTTAATAGAACAACCTATTTCTTTATACCGTCAAGATGCCTTAGAAGATTTATTGGTCAATCCAGTTGATGCTGTTGTTTGTGATTTACCTGTAGGTTATTATCCAAATGAAGAAGTGGCGCTCGATTATGAATTATGTCCAGCGGAGGGGATGAGTTATGCCCATCATTTATTCATCGAGCAATCAATGAATTATACAAAGGATGGCGGCTATTTATTTTTCCTTGCACCCGCTCATCTTTTTGAGTCAGAGCAGTCTAAGCAATTACACAAATACATTCAAAAGCATGCGTGGATTCAAGCGATTATTCAATTACCTGACTCTATGTTTGCGAATAAATCATTAGAGAAGAGCATTGTGATTTTACAAAAACAATCGAAGGAATTGAAAGCTCCTAAAGAAGTCCTATTAGCTAAGGTACCGAATATGCAGAATAAGCAGGCACTTGCGCTATTCTTTGAAAAAGTGAAGATGTGGAAAGAGGGCAAGTAATTGCTCTTAAGTGCAAGTAAAAAGGTATCCTATACAAGGATACCTTTTTATGTATTACAAATTAGTTTTCTGGCGTACGGATAACTAGTACGTCACATTTAGCTGAACGTACGATAGCCTCAGATACAGAACCGATTAGGAAGCGTTCTACTGCATTTAGACCAGTTGCACCACAAATGATTAAATCTGCGTCTACGATGTTAGAAAGCTCTTTTGTTATGATATTTTTTGGAGAGCCATACTCGATGATAAGATTAACATTCGTTAAACCTTCATCTTCAGCTTGCTTTTTGTAACCATTTAATAGTTCTTCAGAAAATGCTTGAGCACGCTCTGCAATGGAACGGTCATAAGCTTCGATAGCAGCAAATGAACGAGTATCGATTACATTTACTAGATTTAATACTGCACCTTCGTTTCGTTTTGCAACATCAATTGATTTACGAAACGCGTATTCAGCTTCTTTTGAACCGTCTACTGCAACAACAATGCTTTTATAATGATTAGCCATTTGAAAAACCTCCCTGATTTGTATATGTTGATTATACCAAATGATTTTCTAAAGGAAATACTTTCCGCAAGAAAAATTATGAAAATGTGAAGGCATTTCATGTAGAAATGTTAATTAATTATAAATATCTAATTCCCACTATTTGCAGTGTGTAAACGTTTTTTTGATTGGTTTCAACTACACATGAATCAACGCCAATAACTTCTACTAAGACTCCTTTTTAGTTTTTAAATATAATAATTTATAATGTTATACAACGTTTGAATATTTGTTATTTTGGAAATCTTATAAATTTTATCTGTATTTGCATTAGTTAAAGCTTTTTTTGCAATTGTTTGGTAATATGGAAGTGCAAGGGGTGCATCAAGTTTAGTTACATAAATGATGCTTATTTCTTATGTTATGGAAGGGGATAGGAAACAATGAAGATTGGTATTCCAAAGGAAATTAAAAACAATGAAAACCGTGTAGCAATGACACCAGCAGGAGTTGTCACTTTAACACATGCAGGGCATGAAGTGTACATTGAAACAGGAGCGGGGCTAGGTTCAAGCTTTACGGATGCTGATTACATTGCAGCAGGTGCTCATATTGTTCAAACAGCTAAAGAAGCTTGGTCCCAAGAAATGATTATGAAGGTAAAAGAACCCGTAGCTTCTGAGTATGATTACTTCTACGAGGGTCAAATTTTATTCACTTATTTACACTTAGCGCCAGAGGTTGAATTAACTCAGGCACTTTTAAATAAAAAAGTTGTAGGAATTGCCTACGAAACAGTACAATTAGCAAATGGTTCATTACCATTGTTAACACCAATGAGTGAAGTCGCTGGTAAAATGGCTACACAAATTGGTGCACAGTTCTTAGAGAGAAACCATGCTGGTAAAGGCATTTTACTAGGTGGTGTATCGGGTGTACAACGTGGAAAAGTGACAGTAATTGGCGGTGGTATTGCAGGTACAAATGCTGCAAAAATTGCTGTTGGCATGGGTGCTGATGTGACAGTTATCGATTTAAGCCCAGAACGTTTACGTCAATTAGAAGATATGTTTGGACGCGATGTTCAAACATTAATGTCTAATCCATATAATATTGCAGAATCAGTGAAAGATTCAGATTTAGTTATTGGTGCTGTATTAATTCCAGGCGCAAAAGCACCGAAACTTGTATCAGAAGAAATGATTCAGTCAATGCAAGCCGGTTCTGTTGTAGTCGATATCGCAATTGACCAAGGTGGTATTTTTGCAACATCTGACCGTGTGACAACACATGATGATCCAACATATGTGAAGCATGGCGTTGTACACTATGCAGTTGCTAATATGCCTGGTGCGGTACCACGTACTTCTACAATTGCCTTAACAAATAACACAATTCCATATGCACTTCAAATTGCTAACAAAGGCTACAAACAAGCTTGCCTTGATAATGCAGCACTGAAAAAAGGTGTGAATACATTAGATGGACAACTAGTTTATAAAGCAGTGGCAGATTCACAAGGACTACCATTTGTCAATGTGGATGAGTTAATTCAATAAACTTAGTTAGAAAGAGAAAAAGGAAGCACATTAGTTGCTTCCTTTTTTGCATTATAGAATGATTAAATCTTTCGGGAATTTTGTTAATACTTCAACGCCATCTTTTGTAACGACAACATCATCCTCAATACGTACGCCTGTTACATCTGATTTATAAATGCCAGGCTCAATCGTAAAGACCATACCTTCTTCCATCGTCATCTCATTTGCACCTGTAACAGATGGGAATTCATGTACAGAAATACCAAGACCATGTCCAAGGCGGTGTGTGAAATATTCACCATAGCCAGCCTCTGTAATTGTATCACGCGCAATTTTGTCTAAGTCCATCGCACGAACACCTGGTTTTACTGCTGCGACAGCATTTGTGTTGGCAGCTAAAACAGTTTGATAAATTTCTTTTTGTGCTTCGCTAGGTTCACCAAAAGCTACAGTACGTGTAATATCTGAGCAATAGCCATCGTAAATAACGCCAAGGTCAAATAGTACCATATCCCCCTTTTCGATTTTACGTGCACCTGGTTTCCCATGAGGAGAGGCCGTTTTTGGACCACTCAATACCATTGTTTCAAAAGACATTTTACATCCTTTATCTTGAATGGCACTTTCGATTGCTGTTAGGATTTCCATTTCTGTTTTACCTTCAGCAATTTCCTTGCAACCGATTTCAATTGCATAATCGGCCAATTCAGCAGCTTTACGTAATTTTTCTAATTCACTTTCATCTTTGATTACGCGCATCGCATTAATCTTTTCGTCAAGACGCACAAAGCTAGCTTGAGGGAAAGATTGCTGTAAAGCTTCCAAGCGCTCAACGATGAGTTGTGCTTTTTCAATAGCAAATGTAGCTGGGGTGATTTGGCGTGCTACGATCGCTTGAGCAAGAACTTCCATTGAATTTTCTGTATCTTGATGACCAATTACCTCATAAGACCAACCAGCAGCCTTTGCATCTGGAATCTCCATTTGTGGACAAATTAGAAAAGGCTCCGCATCTTTAAAAATCATGACTCCTAGTAACCTTTCATGTGGATTACTTTTAAAGCCTGAAACGTAAAAAACATTGTCAGGTGTTGTTACAAACGCTGCATCGATATGATTTTGCTGCAAGTAACGTTGGATTTCTTCAACCTTCGACATCAATATGTCCTCCTTTTATTGCATGGAAAATTTTACGTAAGAAAGCTTCGACTGCCGAAAAAAGTAGCGAGGATTCTTATCGAGTACTGAATAATTATGCTCTAACAGGGTATAAGGCTGTTAGAGAAAACTACCATTATTCTCTGTACAAGCATATCAAAAAAAGGGAAAAAGCGCATGGGTAGCGAATTAAAATGTTGAACTGTATTTGTTAACCGAGGAGGATGTTAAGATGAAAATAAGTTATCATGGGCATTCAGTTGTCAAAATTCAATCAAATGGAAAAACGATATTAATTGACCCTTTTATTAATGGCAATGGGCAAACAGACTTAAAAGTGGCTGATGAAGCGCCAGATATTATTTTACTTACACATGGCCATAATGATCATGTTGGAGATACAGTAGAATTAGCGAAGAAAAAAGATGCGCTAGTGATTGCGCCAAATGAGCTGGCTAATTGGATTTCTTGGCAAGGTGTAAAAACACATCCAATGCATATAGGTGGTGCGAAGGAATTTGACTTCGGTAAAGTAAAGTTTACACAAGCCTTTCATGGATCTTCTTATGTAACAGAAAATAACGAAATTATTTATATGGGCATGCCTGCCGGAATTTTATTATTTATTGAAGGATTAACGATTTATCATGCGGGCGATACAGCTCTTTTTGGTGATATGAAACTAATTGGTGAACGACATCCAATTGATATTGCATTCTTACCGATTGGTGATAATTTTACAATGGGGCCAGAGGATGCAGCCTGTGCAGTTTCGTTTTTAAAACCGAAAATTGTCGTACCGATTCATTACAATACTTTCCCACCAATCGAGCAAGATCCGCAAATTTTTGCAGATTTAGTACAAAATACAGAAGTTCAAATTTTGAAAGCTGGCGAAAAAGTAAACTGTTTCTAATCGTTGGTAATGCTGTACTATATGAATTGACACCACGCTGGTAGTTGAAATGATGGGGAAAGTTAAACAATTTCATCACTTTATATTAAATATTTTCTTAAAAAATATGGTACACTAAGAGCAGAATTGAAGCTTAGGAAATAGGTGATATTTTGTCTACAAAACATGAGAAAATTTTACAATACATCGAATCACTACCCGTGGGCGATAAAATTTCAGTACGGCAAATAGCAAAGGAAATGCAAGTGAGTGAAGGAACGGCTTACCGTGCAATAAAGGAAGCTGAAAATCGTCGCTTAGTAAGTTCTATTGAACGTGTTGGAACAATTCGTATTGAGAAAAAAAAGAAAGAAAATATTGAGCGCTTAACTTTTGCAGAAATTGTTAATATTGTAGATGGCCAAGTTTTAGGTGGTAAATCAGGTCTACATAAAACACTAACAAAATTTGTTATTGGTGCCATGCAATTAGAGGACATGATGCGTTACACGGATGCAGGTAGCTTATTAATTGTTGGTAACCGAATTAAAGCACATGAAAATGCCCTTCGAGCGGGTGCAGCTGTTTTAATCACCGGCGGTTTTGATACTACGGAAGATAATAAGTTGCTTGCAGATTCATTGGATTTACCAATTATTTCAACAAGCTACGATACGTTTACAGTAGCAACAATGATTAATCGGGCAATCTATGACCAATTGATTAAAAAAGATATTCTTTTTATCGAAGACATTTATGTACCAATGACTGACACTGCAGCATTAAAAAATGATGAAACAATTCATCATTTCCAGAAGCTGAATGAACGAACTACCCATGGTGCATTTCCTGTAGTTACCCACCAAAATAAACTGGTCGGTATGATTACTGTAAAAGACGTCATTGGTCGTGAAGAAAACGAGCTTATTGAAAAAGTAATGACGAAAAACCCGATTGCGGGATCCATGAAAATGAGTGTCGCTTCTGCAGGGCATCGAATGATTTGGGAGGGAATTGATCTCTTACCAATTGTAGATGACGACAATATTCTACAGGGTGTTATTAGCCGTCAAGATGTACTGAAGGCGTTGCAATTAGCACAAAGACAGCCACAGCATGGTGAAACGATTGATGATTTAGTGAAAAATGAAATGAAGGTATTAGGTGATGAAGATCTCATAGTTGAATTTAAAGTTACACCACAAATGACCAATCAATATGGAGCAATTTCATACGGTGCTTTTACAACTTTACTGGCTGAGGTCGGTTCATTCGCATTAAAACGACGTAAACGTGGAGATGCAGTGGCAGAGAATATGACTATTTACTTTATTAAACCAGTCCAAATGGAAAGTACGCTAACTGTTAAGCCTCGGATTTTAGATATGAGTCGTAAGTTTGTGAAAATGGATTTTGAAGTGTATAATCAACAAATGCTTGTTGGTAAGGCAATGATGATGTTCCAACTATTAGAACGTTAAGTATTGAAAAGGGATGGCCTAGCGCAATTGCTTGGTCATCCCTTTGTTACATATATTATTGATTAATGCGGAATTCTTCCTCAACAAATTGTCCATAATGACGTGCTTTTTTTATATTTTCTATAATAACTAAGATGCCGAGCGCGGCAAGAATTGCTACAATAATAAATGTAAATAAGCTCGGGAATAAATAAGCTTGATTTAAAGCAAATGACAAAATTAAGGAACCTAAGCCGATGTTCGCTTTGCTTTTATACCAGTTTTTAGAAATAGGTAATGGAGAACGGAATTGTTTTGTTTTAAAATAAAAATAAAAAACAAAAGATATGATAATCGCAAACACAAATATTAAATTGAGCATAGTAAACCTCCTAGCATAACTAGACATTATTGTAACGATAATTATGCGAAAATGCTAACGGTTCTTACTATCATTTTGGGGGAAATTATTGTGAAAAGACAAATCATCGACACAATTGAGGCCAATGAAACCATTATTATCCATCGTCATGTACGTCCTGATCCTGATGCTTATGGCTCGCAGCAAGGCTTAAAAGAGATTATTTTAGCCAATTATCCTGAGAAAAAGGTTTTTGCTGTAGGGGAACATGATGCTTCTTTATCTTTTATGGCACAGCCTGATGAAATAGCGGATGAAGTGTATGAGAATGCTTTAGTAATTGTCACTGACACTGCTAATACAGAACGTGTTGACGACCAACGCTACACAAAAGGAAAAATGGTGATAAAAATTGATCATCATCCAAATGATGATGCTTATGGTGATCTTTTATGGGTGGACACGACAGCAAGCTCTTGTAGTGAAATGATCTATGAATTATATGAAGAAGGCAAGGAAGTAGCAAACTGGAAACTTTCAGATGCTGCTGCACGCTTATTATTTGCAGGAATAGTGGGCGATACAGGCAGATTCCAATTCCCAAGTACAACAGCTAAAACATTTAAAGTTGCTGCGGATCTGATTACATATGATTTTGATCGAAATCAACTATTTGATGGCATGTACGAAATGGAGCAAAAATTACTTAATTTACAGGGATATATTTATCAAAACTTTACAATGGATGAGCATGGAGCTGCCTATGTGAAGCTAACAAAAGAATTACTGGCAGAGCATGACACTGTGCCATCTGAGGCTTCTTTATTAGTAGGCTGCCTTGGCAGTGTTAAAAATATATGTTCATGGGTTGTTTTCATTGAAGAAGGGGATCAGATCCGTGTACGATTACGTTCGAAGGGTCCCGTTATCAATACATTAGCGAAAGAATTTAACGGTGGCGGACATCCGCTTGCATCTGGTGCTACTGCCTATTCATGGGAAGAAGCAGACCTCGTTATTGCAAGATTAAAAGAGATTTGTAAAGCGTATCATTAACAAAGAAAAGGAAGGGATTCATTTGACACATGTATATACAAAGATGCATACGAGCGCGGATTTATTAAAAAGCACAATTCGGCTTGAGCAATTGATTCCTTTTTTACAAGAACAAAAGACACAAGCCTGTGCAATCGTTAATACGAAATTGTACGGGCTTTTGCCTTTTTGTAAAGCATTGCAGCAAGCAAATATCCATGCGGTTATAGGGCTTTCGGTTAACGTTCAGTGGCATGATAAAAAGCTTCCCCTCGTCCTGTATGCGCGGACACAGGAGGGCTATCAACATTTATTAAAGATTAGTAGTGCGATTTCAATTAGACAAGATGATGTGCTGCCGTGGAAATGGCTTGAGGGATATTCAGCAGGCTGTATAGCTCTACTTTCTTCAGACGATTTAACAGATGTAGATGACTGGCAGGCAATGGTTTCTGCATTGTTCCAACTGTTTAACCATCATTTCTATATGGGGATTGCTAGACCTGGAGGGATAAAGGCTGAACAAGAAGATGATTTCGTTTCTTGGTGTGAAGGACATGCTATTGCTCTTGTAGCCTCTCAAAGCTGTTATTTCTTGCGTCCAGAAGATCATTTTGCTTATGAAGTAGCAAGAGCAATTGATACAGGAGAAAAGCTTGGTAATACTATGCAAACAGCTGATGTACAGGGCTATTTTGCCCCAACAGTATTCGAATGGCAAAATTGGTTTGCGGATCGTCCAGATTGGCTTGATGCCAGTACGAAAATGCTTGCTTGCTGTAAAGCTGATTTACCAAAAATGCCTGTGCAAATGCCTAAATTTCCTGTACCTGAAGGTGAAACAGCTGAAAGCTTGCTTGTTAAAGAAGCATTTACTGGATTAGAAGAGCGATTCAAGCAACTGGCAATACCCGTTGCTTACCATGAACGATTACAGTATGAACTTGAAATTATTTGCTCTATGGGTTTTGCTGACTATTTTTTGATTGTGGCGGATTTTATGCGATATGCAAAAGAAAATCGAATTTTGACGGGACCTGGACGTGGTTCCTCTGCAGGTTCGCTTGTGGCATATAGTCTTTCGATTACACAAGTAGATCCACTTGCCTATGGTTTATTATTCGAACGCTTTTTAAATCCTGAAAGAATTACCTTACCTGATATTGATATCGATTTTGTTGATAGTAAAAGGCATCAAGTCATTCAGTATGTTGCTCAAAAGTATGGCAAAGCAAATGTCGCACAAATTATTACATTTGGTACATTGTCTGCAAAAGCAGTTGCCAGGGATGTTGCACGGGTATTTGGCTTTGATGCGGAAATGCTAGAAAAAATTTCGAAGATGATTCCAAATAAGCCAGGAATTACATTACAAAGAGCTGTAGCTGAGTCACAGGACTTTCAAGGCTGGCTAGCGGAGAATGATAAGCATTTGCGTTGGTACGAGGTGGCATTAAAATTGGAGGGACTACCAAGAAACTCGTCTATACATGCAGCTGGTATTGTCATCGCTCCATCGCCTTTAGTGAATACTGTACCGATTGAAGAAGGGCATGATGGTATTTATAGTACGCAATGGCCAATGGGAGATATTGAAGCATGTGGTCTCGTCAAAATGGATTTTTTAGGCTTGCGCAATCTCACTATTTTAGAGCAAATACGTTGGTCAATTTATAAAGCTGGTGGTCCTTGGATAGAATTCGAGCGAATCCCAATGCATGATGACAAGACGTTTCAACTATTACAAAGAGGGGATACGCTGGGGATCTTTCAATTAGAATCAGACGGTATGAAGCAAGCCTTGCGTGATATCGGTCCTACAAGTTTTTTAGATATTGTGGCTGTAAATGCACTTTATCGCCCAGGTCCAATGGATTTTATTCCTGTCTATGCAAAACGGAAAGCTGGTAGAGAAATGGTAACGATGCCACATCCAGTGCTAGAGCCTATTCTACAAGAGACCTTTGGTGTGATCGTCTATCAAGAGCAAATTATTAAAATTGCATCCGTACTGGCCGGCTTTACAATGGGGCAGGCAGATTTGCTTCGCCGCGCAGTGAGTAAAAAAAATCGACAAGTTTTAGAGGAACAACGCACAGCATTTGTTCAGGGGGCGCTACGCCAAGGCTTTGAACAGCATTTAGCTGAAGAAGTATACGAACTGATTGTACGCTTTGCGGATTATGGTTTCCCGAAAAGTCATGCTGTGGCCTATAGTGTTATTTCCTATCAAATGGCTTATTTAAAAGCGCACTTCCCTCAAAGCTTTTATGCAGCGTTATTATCAAATGCCACTGGAAATGTAGAAAAGATTCAACAATTTGTCCATGAGGCGAAAGATAAGGGCATCCCATTTTATCCACCTTCATTAAAAAATAGTACGAAATATTTTACGGTGGAAAATGAAGGCATTCGCTACAGCTTATCAGGAATTAAGGGTGTGCCTCATACATTTATAGAAAAAATACATGGACTCCGTCAAACAAATCCAGAGGTATTAAATAACCTATTTGATCTAGCTGTTGCCTTAAGTGCGCAGCATTTTAAGCCAAAAGTGTTGGAATCATTGATATATGCCGGGGCGCTTGATTATTTAGAAAGAGATAGAGCAGTCCTCATCATGACAGTAGAGGCTGCTTTGAAACAGGCGGAACTTTTAAGGCCTACTGAAGATATTGATTTGGCATCAGCAATGGCATTTAGTTTTGGTAAACCAAAATATATGCAGGCAGGAGCAATGTCCCAGAAGGAAAAATTGATGCATGAAAAAGAGAGCTTGGGCTTTTATATTTCTACACATCCTGTTGCACAGGAAAGACTCTTATGGGTGGATATCAATAGTACCTGTCGAGAGTTAAGGCAGAAGCGTGATGGTACCTCCATAAAAATGATTGGTCTGATTGAAGAAGTGAAGAAGATCCGTACAAAAAAAGGTGAGCAAATGGCTTTTGTTCAGCTACAGGATGAGTTTGGAACAGTTTCCATTACATTTTTCCCACAAACCTTCCAATTGGTCCAAGACCTGCTGGTAGAGGAGGAAATGTTGTGGATTGAAGGTGTTTTAGAAAGACGTTTTGGCAAGCCGCAAATCAAAGTAAAACATGCGCAAACGACGAAAAAGATATAAAATGAAACAAGAAATTAGAAACTGCATTAAATTTTATGCAGTTTTTTCTTTACTTTTGCACAGTTATTTTGTAAGCTAGAGTCAACGTTAAAAAGTGGTCAGACCACTTTTTTGATAAGGGGAGTTAGTCGTATGGATAAAAAAACCGAACAAAAAAAAGTGTTTTTAGAAATCGTCCAACAACTACGTCAACTCATTAAAATGGAAAAAATTCAAGCAGGTGAGAAGCTACCTTCTGAACGAGTTCTATCAGAGCGTCTAGGTGTCGGGCGATCCTCTGTGAGAGAGGCTTTGCGAAGCTTAGAGTTGCTAGGGCTTATTGAAACAAGACATGGTGGTGGTACTTTTCTTGCGTCCACACATAAGCATCAGCTCGTAGAAATACTGTCGATGTTTATATTAGAAGATGAAAAATCAAAAAAAGATGTCGAATTAACGCGACAAATTCATGAAATGGAAGCAATCCGCGTAATAAGTTGTACAGAGATTCTTCGCACACTACCTGTGTGGGATAGTTTTTTTGTGAAACTAGAAATAGAAGGTACAATTAATTGTCGAGATATTTTAAGAGAACTATTAATTACGACAGGTAATCGTCTTTCATTAAAAATCTGGTTTCAATTAGCAGCTTATGATGGCGACCGTTTAAATCGAAACTCAACAGAAAATGAAAAATTAATCATTCAAACGATGTTGAAATCGATGCAGCTGGGTTACGAAAAAGAAGCATTAAAAGCTTATGAGCAGTGGATGAGTACTGTACAGAGCATTTAGACAACAACAAAGGGGGAGTCGAACATGGCAATACGTAGCTTATTTAGTGGTAATCGAAAAAAGAAAGAGGACGGGCAAGAAAAGGCATTTCCAGAAGGGTTAATGACAAAATGTCCTGAATGTCGTCACATTCAATTAACAAAAGAATTAGAAAAAAATCATAAAGTATGTACAAAATGTAGTCATCATTTCAAAATGACAGCACAAGAGCGTGTGGAATATTTCTTAGATGAAGGTTCATTCGAATCCATGGATGATCATTTACAAACAAGTAATCCCCTTAATTTCCCAGCATATGTTGAAAAAATATCAGCAGACCAAGAGAAAACAGGCTTGAATGAGGCTGTCCTAACAGGCGTTGGTACAATAGATGGTGAGGAAATTGTCGTAGCGATTATGGATTCGCACTTCCGTATGGGGTCTATGGGCTCTGTAGTCGGTGAAAAAATTACGAGAGCAGTAGAGAAGGCAACAGAACTAGGTGTACCATTTATTATCTTTACCGCTAGTGGTGGTGCTCGTATGCAAGAGGGCGTATTATCGTTAATGCAAATGGCGAAAACTAGTGTCGCATTAAAACGCCACAGTGATCAAGGCTTATTGTTCATATCTATCTTAACGCATCCAACAACAGGTGGAGTTTCGGCAAGCTTTGCTTCTGTTGGTGATATAAATATTGCAGAGCCACAGGCATTGATTGGCTTTGCAGGGCGACGTGTAATTGAAGAAACTGTACGAGAAAAACTGCCTAGTGATTTCCAAACAGCAGAATTTTTATTAGAGCATGGTCAGCTTGATGCCATTTTCCATCGCAAAGATTTACGTAAACAAGTTTCTTTACTTGTAAAAATGCATACGAAAGGCGGCGTACAACATGTCTAAAAATTTAGCATTTGAAGAACCAGTCGTACAATTACGTGAGAAAATTGATGAATTAAAAACAATCGCTGCTGAAGCAGAAGTTGATATGTCGGGTGAAATCGAAAAGCTTGAAACACGTTTATCACAATTAGAGCAATCGATTTATGCCAATATGAAGCCGTGGGATCGTGTGCAAGTGGCAAGACATCCAGAAAGACCTACAACGCTTCAATATATTGAAGCAATGTGTGAAGATTTTATTGAATTACATGGTGATCGTACATTTGGTGATGATGCAGCTATTCTTGGTGGGATTGCCATTTTCGAAGGGCAACCAGTCACAATTATTGGACATCAACGTGGTAAGTCTACTAAGGAAAATATACGTCGTAATTTTGGTATGCCTCATCCAGAGGGTTATCGAAAAGCACTACGCTTGATGAAGCAAGCTGAAAAATTCAAAAGACCGATTATTTGTTTTATTGATACAAAAGGCGCTTACCCGGGGAAAGCTGCTGAAGAACGTGGTCAAAGTGAAGCAATTGCTAGGAATCTTGTAGAAATGGCTGGCTTAACTGTGCCTGTAATTAGTATCGTTATTGGTGAAGGAGGAAGTGGTGGTGCACTAGCGTTAGGTGTAGCAAACCGTGTCTTTATGCTCGAGAACTCGACTTACTCTGTTATTTCGCCAGAAGGAGCGGCATCTATTTTATGGCGTGATGGTAGTCTGGCTAAGCAGGCAGCAGAAGCAATGCGTATCACAGCACCCGATTTGAAAGAACTTGGTGTAATTGATGGCATTATCCCTGAAATTATTGGTGGAGCACATCGCAATGTAGCAAAACAGGCCCTTTCTATTAAAGAATGCATTAGTGACACACTTCATGCATTAAATTCTTTAAATGGAGAACAATTAGTAGAAGATCGCTATGAAAAATTTAAAAAAATTGGACAGTATACAGAAGTGTAAATCTGTTTGTAAAAAGATGAATGTTGTATAGCTTAACAGGGTATAAAATTTAAAAGCTATAAATTTGCTCGTTTAGAGACACAATTTGTAGCTTAACATATTAAAAAGCTATAAAAATTAAAGAAGATAATAGCGCATAATAAACGCCAGACTTCTTGAAAAAATGTTAGATTTAGGATGTTTTTAGATGGAAAGAGTGTGTGAAAGCGCATTCTTTTCATTTTTTATGTAAAAGTTATGTTTTTGTATCCCCAGAACCCTTACATAGTTTGTTTTTTCATGTTAATGTGAATAATAATAGTAACTGCAGGAGGTTCGACAATGAAAAAAATTGCTGTATTAACTAGTGGTGGAGATGCGCCTGGAATGAACGCTGCTATTCGAGCGGTCGTTCGTAAGGCAGCATTCCATGGAATTGATGTTGTCGGAATTAAGCATGGTTATGAAGGCTTAGTAAAAGGATTTATGGAAGAACTTGATTTAGGTGCAGTTGGTGGTATTATCCAACGCGGTGGAACGCATTTGAATTCGGCAAGATGCCCAGAATTTAAAGAGGATGCTGTTCAGCAACGAGGTATTGAGAATTTACAATCTGCCGGTATTGAAGGACTTGTTGTCATTGGTGGTGATGGGTCTTATCGAGGTGCCATGGATTTGGTGAAAAAAGGCTTCCCTGTTGTAGGGGTACCTGGGACAATTGACAATGATATTCCAGGAACTGAATATACGATCGGCTTTGATACAGCCCTAAATACAGTTGTAGAATCCATTGATAAAATCCGAGATACTGCTACATCCCATGAAAATTCTTTCATTGTAGAGGTCATGGGACGTGATGCAGGAGATATCGCTTTATGGGCAGGTCTTGCTGCTGGTGCTGAAACAGTTTTAATTCCAGAAGAAGATTATAATTTAGACGATATTGTCGCACGCTTAGATCGTGGTGCTGCACGTGGTAAAAAGCATAGTATTATTATTGTTGCAGAGGCTGTTATGTCAGGAAGTGAGCTGGCAAAACTGTTAAAAGAAAAAACAGGAAAAGAAACGCGTGTTTCAGTATTAGGTCATATCCAACGTGGTGGCTCACCTACAGCAAGAGATCGTGTATTAGCGAGTCAGTTTGGCGCACATGCAGTTGAATTACTTATGGAAGGCAAGGCTGGTCGAGCAGTAGGTATTCGCAATCATCAAGTCATTGATTATGACATGCCAGAGGCTTTTGAAAAGAATCATGAGGCCGATGTAAGCCTATATACACTAATGAAAGAACTATCAATATAATTTGTTATAAAACGGAGTGGGCAAAAATGAGAAAAACAAAAATCGTATGTACAATTGGACCTGCAAGTGAGTCACCAGAAATTTTAGAAAAATTAATCGAAGCAGGTATGAATGTAGCCCGCTTGAATTTTTCACACGGATCACATGAGGAACATGCAGGGCGTATTCATTTAATTCGTGAAGTGGCACAAAAATTAAATAAACCAGTAGGAGTTTTACTTGATACAAAGGGACCAGAAATTCGAACACACAACATGAAAAATGGCGAGCTTCATTTGTCGGCAGGTCAAGTTATTGATATTTCAATGACAGAAGTAGAAGGTACTGAGACGAGCTTTTCTGTCACATATGAGCGCTTAATTGAAGACGTTGAGCAAAATTCAATTATTTTACTTGATGATGGTCTAATTCAACTACGTGTATTAGCAACGGATATGGAAAAAGGATTAATTCATACAATTGTTGAAAATGCTGGCGTTCTAAAAAATAAAAAGGGTGTTAACGTACCAGGTGTTTCTGTACAATTACCAGGTATCACAGAAAAAGACGCACAAGATATTTTATTTGGTATCGAACAAGGTGTTGATTTTATTGCTGCTTCATTCGTTCGTCGTGCAAAAGATGTTCTTGAAATTCGAGAATTGCTGGAACAAAATGGTGGTAGTCATATTCAAATCATCCCAAAAATTGAAAACCAAGAAGGTGTCGATAACATCGATGAAATCATCCTAGTATCTGACGGTTTAATGGTTGCTCGTGGAGATCTTGGTGTTGAAATTCCAGCAGAAGAAGTGCCACTTGTACAAAAGAAATTAATTCTAAAATGTAACCAAGTTGGTAAACCGGTCATTACGGCAACTCAAATGTTAGATTCCATGCAGCGTAACCCACGACCAACACGTGCAGAAGCAAGTGATGTAGCCAACGCAATTATTGATGGAACAGATGCTATCATGTTATCTGGTGAAACTGCCGCAGGTCTTTATCCAGTTGAATCGGTACAAACGATGAATAAAATTGCACAACGCACTGAAAATTCATTAGATTATCGATCAATTGTTTCTACACGTAGTCGTGAGAAAGAAGCAAATATGACGGAGGCAATTTCACAAGCTGTAGCTTATACTTCTATCAATTTAGGGGTGAAAGCCGTATTAGCACCAACTGAAAGTGGTAATACAGCGAGAATGATTGCAAAATATCGACCAGGAGTGCCAATTGTTGCCGTAACAGGCTCTACAAATACAGCTCATACATTAACACTAGTATGGGGCGTATACCCAATTGTGTGTCAACGCGTGACAACAACAGATGAAATTTTAGAACTAGCTGTGGATGAAAGCTTGAAGCATGGTTTTGTTACACATGGAGACGCTGTTGTAATTACAGCAGGTGTACCTGTAGGTGAAGCGGGTACAACAAACTTAATGAAAGTTCACATTATTGGAGATTTACTTGCACGCGGACAAGGGATCGGAAAAGCATCAGTTGTTGGTAAAACAGTGGTTGCTAAAAATGCTGCTGAGGCACTTGCCTACGATACAGACGGATGCATCCTTGTTACAGTCGGTTCAGATCGTGATATGATGCCTGCTTTAGAAAATTGTATTGGCCTAATTACTGAAGAAGGTGGGCTTACTAGCCATGCAGCAGTTGTAGGGTTAAGCCTAGGTATTCCAGTAATCGTTGGTGTAAAAGAAGCAACTACATTAATTCGTCATGGTCAAGAAATTACAATGGACGCTGAAACAGGTGTAATTTACAAAGGACATGCAAGCGTTCTTTAATAATTAACAAAAAGCTCTAGTGGTTTGTTGTACTAGAGCTTTTTCATAAAGGTTGTACACACTCTTTATGGAAACTATTCATTTCTTCCTTTAACAGAAGTTTCTTTCTCTTAGAATAGGTATATTCATTTTTTTATGAAACTAAACGGGCTATAATAACGTATAAAAGGTATAGCTTTTCAAGTAGAAAGGAGAAAAATATGCGAAAAATTTTTCTTGGTTTCATTATCTACACATTAGCCGAATTGACGTTATTAATAGTCATTGGACAAAATATTGGTGTTTTAAGTACATTATTGCTCATTATTGCTACGAGTGTGATTGGGATTTATGTCATGAAAAATAAAGGTATGAACTCTGTTCAAAATGTGAAAAATACATTGGCACGCGGAGAAGCGCCAGGAGCTGCATTAGTGGATACTTTCTTAACTTTTGGTGGTGGTTTGCTTTTAGCATTACCTGGATTTTTAACAGATGTCCTAGGCTTATTCCTACTCATGCCATTTTCTCGAAAAATGTTCCAACCCATTGTCTATTACTGGATGCGTAAAAAAATGAAAAATGGTCAATTCATCATCGTTCAAAGATAGAGTTTTCTTTTAGTTTTACAGCTAGAAATAAAAAGATAGGGCTCAGTAATATACCATAAAAGCCAAATAATAGAATAGAGGCAGCGCTGATAAAGAATGTATGGAAAGTGCGAAGCTGAAGCGTATTGGACCAAAGCATCGAATCGGCTAGCTGCCTTGTTAATTGTACAAATAAATAGAGTAGTAAAATGGCCACACATAAAAAGGTATTGCCATTGAAATAAAAATAAATGCTCATTGGCACAAGAAAAACCCCGATACCGAAAAACGGTAGTACATCTGCAAATGCTACAATAAATGCTTTAATAATGGCTTGTTCAAATTGAAGGATCATAAAGCCAGCACAAAGAATGAGTAGGGTAATCGTAAATAATTGAAACTCCACAAATAAGAAATAATGAAAAAGTTGCATGATTTTTGCAAAATGAGATTGCCATTCTTGACGATATTTTTTAGGCACATATTGAAAGAACCAATAGCGTGATTTACGTGTTTCTAGTAGCGCAAAGTAATAAGCAACCAAAAAGATGAAAACCTCAATGACATGCTTCATTAATAATTGGAAAAGATCTGCTGTATATACGATGATGGAATCGAAAATGGACAGTGATTTTTCTTTTAAAACTTGTACAAATATGGATTCATATTCACTGAAAAGCGGGAAATTTTGTAATGTCTCTCGAATTTCTGGGAAAATGACGATAATACTGTTAATAGATATGACAACAAGTAGAAAAATACAGGTTAATATTAAAACCTCCACAATAATTGCTGCAATCCAATACGCAATCCTACAATATCTGTGTAAAAAATTTATGATAGGATACGTTGAAAATGATAAAAAAATTGCGAGTGACACAGGTAATACAAACCAAAGTATGACTAAATAAAAAATAAATAGCAAAACGCTCGTAGTTCTTTCGTATGAAAAATACTTTAAATTCCTCATTTTTACAAATTCACCCCAAACCAATCGATAAATTAATGTCAAAATATACAAAAAAATCTCTTTAGGACAATTATATAGTCGTTCGGACGTCTTTTTCTTTATTCGGAGGATTTTCATTCACAAAGCTGTCAAAAATGATTATAATAGCAATGTAAGCGATTTACTTAATGGTTCATATGAGCAAAATTCGTAAATGCAACATAAAAAACGCATTTGCAACAAAAAAATAAGTATGAGGGAGCGATAATTTATGTCAGCAACTAAAGGTTTAGAAGGTATCGTAGCAGCGGAATCTAAAATCAGTTCAATTATCGATGACACACTTACATATGTTGGTTACAACATTGATGATTTAGCAGAAAATGCGTCATTCGAAGAGGTAATTTACCTGTTATGGCATACTCGTTTACCAAAAGAGGACGAGCTAGCTGAACTAAAACAACAATTGGCAGACAACATGTCAATTCCGCAAGCGATTGTCGACCAATTTAAAACATACCCACTTTCAACTGTACATCCAATGGCTGCGTTGCGTACTGCAGTATCTTTACTTGGTGTATTCGATGAAGAAGCGGATGTTATGGATCCAGAAGCAAACTACCGTAAAGCAATTCGTCTACAAGCTAAAATTGCTACAGTAGTAACTGCATTTGCACGTGTTCGTAAAGGTTTAGAGCCAGTTGCGCCAAAACCAGAATTAGGATATGCGGCAAACTTCTTATACATGTTAAAAGGTGAAGAGCCAGAAGCTATTGAAATTGAAGCATTTGACAAAGCATTAGTGTTACACGCTGACCATGAATTAAATGCATCTACATTTACAGCACGTGTATGTGTAGCTACATTATCTGACGTTTATTCAGGTGTAACTGCGGCAATCGGCGCTTTAAAAGGACCACTTCATGGTGGAGCAAATGAGCAAGTTATGAAGATGTTAACTGAAATCGGCTCTCTTGAAAATGTTGAATCTTATATTCAAAATAAATTAGACAACAAAGAAAAAATCATGGGCTTCGGTCACCGTGTATATCGTAAAGGCGACCCTCGTGCTCCGCATTTACGCGTAATGTCTAAAAAATTAACTGAGCTAACTGGTAAACCAGAGCTTTACGAAATGTCAGTTAAAATCCATGACATGATCGTAGAACAAAAGAAATTACCTGCAAACGTAGATTTCTTCTCTGCGTCAGTGTATGATTCTTTAGGTATTGATCATGACCTGTTCACACCAATTTTCGCAGTATCACGTACTTCAGGTTGGGTGGCACATATCCTTGAGCAATATGCTAATAACCGCCTAATCCGTCCACGTGCTGAGTATGTTGGACCAGGCATGCAAAAATATGTTCCAATCAGCGAGCGCTAATTTGGAAAATATGCTAGAATGTTTGGGACTGTGTTATCACTAACACAGTCCTATGATTATGAATTTAGGAGGCAACAGAATGTCAAACAAAATTGTAGTTGAAAATGGCGTACTTAATGTACCAAACAATCCAGTAATTCCTTTTATCGAAGGTGATGGAATTGGTCCAGATATCTGGGCTGCAGCATCACGCGTAATCGACGCAGCTGTAGAAAAAGCTTACAACGGTGAAAAGAAAATTGAATGGTTAGAAGTTTTAGCTGGTGAAAAAGCATTTAACCAAACTGGTGAATGGTTACCACAAGAAACTTTAGACAAAATTAACGAATACTTAATTGCAATCAAAGGTCCTCTTACTACTCCAATCGGTGGTGGTATCCGCTCTCTAAACGTAGCATTACGTCAACAACTTGACTTATATGTATGCTTACGCCCAGTACGTCACTTTGATGGAGTGCCTTCTCCAGTTAAACGCCCAGAAGACGTTGATATGGTTATCTTCCGCGAGAACACAGAAGACATCTACGCTGGTATTGAATTCGAATCTGGTTCAGAACAAGCTCAAAAAATCATCAACTTCCTACAATCTGAATTTGGTGTAAATCAAATCCGCTTCCCAGAAACTTCTGGTATCGGTGTTAAACCTGTATCTAAAGAAGGTACTGAGCGTTTAGTACGTTCTGCTATCGAATACGCAATTAAACATAAACGCCCATCTGTTACTTTAGTTCATAAAGGTAACATCATGAAATTCACTGAAGGTGGATTCAAAAAATGGGGTTACGAATTAGCAGAAAAAGAATTTGCTGATCAAACTTTCACTTGGAACCAATACGATGCAATCAAAGAAGAGCAAGGTGAAGAAGCAGCAAACAAAGCTCAATCTGATGCTTTAGCAGCTGGCAAAATCTTAGTGAAAGATTCTATCGCTGATATCTTCTTACAACAAATCTTAACTCGTCCAACTGAGTTCGATGTAGTAGCTACAATGAACTTAAATGGTGACTATATTTCTGATGCTTTAGCTGCACAAGTTGGTGGTATCGGTATCGCTCCAGGAGCTAACATTAACTATGTTACTGGCCATGCGATCTTCGAAGCTACTCACGGTACAGCTCCAAAATATGCTGGTTTAGATAAAGTAAACCCATCTTCAGTATTACTTTCAGGTGTATTAATGCTTGAGCACTTAGGATGGCAAGAAGCTGCTGACATGATCACTCAATCTGTTGAGAAAACAATTTCTTCTAAAGTTGTTACTTATGACTTCGCACGTTTAATGGACGGCGCTACAGAAGTGAAATGTTCAGAATTCGCTAATGAGTTAATCAAAAACCTATAATTTTCTATTCTACAATAGAATTTATCGCTAAAGCGGATGCTTTTTTCTGCCGATATAATTAGGGTGACAGTAAATTTTAATTGAATATTTACGATAAACTTGTTTAATTGAGGGAGTGAGATGGATGTCTCCTCCCTCTTTTAAAATATATAACCTAATTTTAAAGGAGCGTATTCAAATGTCTCTGAAACGAAAAAAAATCTCAGTTATCGGTGGCGGTTTTACAGGCGCTACTGCAGCATTTTTAGCAGCTCAGAAAGAACTTGGTGACGTCGTATTAGTGGATATTCCACAAGCAGAAAACCCGACAAAGGGTAAGGCGCTAGATATGTGGGAGGCAGCACCAATACAAGGGTTTGACTCTTATGTGCAAGGTACTTCCAATTATGCAGATACGGCGAATTCTGACGTAGTGATCATTACCGCTGGTGTTGCACGTAAACCAGGTATGAGCCGTGATGACCTTGTTCAAATCAATCAGAGTGTTATGAAAACTGTTTCAAAAGAGATTGCTACGCATTCACCAAATGCTACAATCCTTGTACTGACAAACCCAGTTGATGCCATGACATACACAGTATACAAAGAAACTGGCTTCCCTAAAAACCGTGTTATTGGTCAATCGGGTGTTCTTGATACGGCCCGTTTCTGTGCATTTGTGGCAGAAGAACTTAAGATTTCAGTGAAAGATATTACTGGTTTTGTATTAGGTGGTCATGGTGACACAATGGTACCGTTAACACGTTATTCATTTGCTGGTGGTATTCCGTTAGAAACACTTATTTCTGCTGAACGTTTAGAAGAAATTGTTGACCGAACGCGTAATGGTGGAGCAGAAATTGTCAACTTACTTGGTAACGGCTCTGCCTATTATGCGCCTGCTGCGGCACTAATAGAGATGGCTGAAGCTATTGTAAAAGATCAAAAACGTATTTTACCATCTATTGCTTATTTAGAAGGCGAGTACGGCTATCATGATTTATACTTAGGTGTTCCAACATTACTTGGCGAAAACGGTATTGAAAAAATCTTTGAGCTAGAATTAACTGACAAAGAAAAAGCAGCTTTAGATCAATCGGCAGAAGCAGTTCGTAATGTGATGAAAATTTTAGTGTAAAATATCAGTCTAAATCTTAAAACGAGTAGGGAATGTTCCTGCTCGTTTTTTTATGTTTCCAGGGCCGAGAAAGGTAAGAATCTTCTGCTTTTTATTGTACTTTTAGCATAAAATTGATACTATGAAGGTAGTATGATAGAAAAGGGGTTGGCGTATCTTTGCTTCAAAAAAATAGTAAACTTGGTCTCACAATCGATGAAATTACAGTTGGCGAAAAAATCCATATCACTGAAAAAATTGAAGATAGGGATTTATTGCTTTATTTAGGGCTGACAAACGATAGTAATCCGCTTTATATTCAACATGATTATGCGGCTATTACACCTTTTCAAAAGCCAATTGTGCCGACAATTATGTTAAATGGTATTATTACATCAGCTGTGTCAAAGTATATTCCGGGACCAGGTGCACGAATTATTGAGCAACATTTAAAATATTTAGGACCTCTCTATCATTATGAATTGTTCGATACGCTATTAGAGGTTACAGCAATCAATAAATATGACAATACCATCACTGTATCTGTCCACTCATATAATGAGCAGAAGCAGCTTGTAATTGAAGGTTTATTGCTTGTGACTCCACCACTTGCGCTATAGACGTCTTGAGATTTGAAATGGGGGTTTCAAATCACGAACGGAGGCATTAGACATGACAAAAACGATTTTAGTAATTGAAGATGAATTTTCGATTGCAACATTATTGAAATATAATTTAGAACAGGCAGGCTATGTAGTGGAAACTGCTGCTGATGGTCAGGAAGGGCTTGAAAAAGCAATCGACTTACAGCCAAATTTAATTCTTTTAGATTTGATGCTTCCAAAACTAGATGGCATGGAGGTCTGTAAACAAATACGACAGCAACGTATGAATACGCCAATTATTATGCTAACTGCTAAGGATGACGAATTTGATAAAGTTCTTGGTCTTGAGTTGGGAGCAGATGACTACATGACAAAGCCTTTTAGTCCTCGTGAAGTTTTAGCGCGTGTCAAGGCTGTATTAAGACGTTTCACGCAAAACGTTGTGGCAGATGATAAGGATGTTGCGCAGGAAAAAATGTATGAGTTTGGACAACTGCGCGTGTACCCAGAGCGATTTGAAGTATTTTTACAGGATGAGGCACTGGAATTTACACCAAAAGAGTTTGAGCTACTCATCTATTTACTTGAAAATAAAAATCGTGTATTAACACGTGATCAGCTATTAAGTGCTGTATGGAAATATGATTTTGCTGGCGATACTCGAATTGTGGATGTACACATTAGCCACCTTCGCGATAAAATTGAAGAAAATAGCCGTAAGCCGATGTTTATTAAAACAATTAGAGGCCTTGGTTATAAATTTGAGGAGCCGAAAACGACATGAAATCGATGAGCAACCGCTTATTCTTGACATTCATGCTTTTACTTGGAACGATACTAGCTGTCCTAATGATTGTTATAGGTCAGCTTTTTCCTGTTTATATCAAGCAATATAACGAGCAAGCAACCACTGAGATAAGGACATCAATGGACCAAGTAATCGATGAACGCAAAATGGATTTAACGAAGGAAGATCAGGAAGCCTTGTACGCAGCTCAGGCTATGGAACGAGACGAATCCTTATTGAACTATGTGCGTGCTCGCCTTTATGGAGTACTGGCTATTCTCTTTACCATCACGTTGATATTAATAGGAATTATAAGTCGTTATATGATACGTAACTTTACTGCACCGATTGATAATGTGACAGACACTGCCCTTGAGCTTGCAAAGGGTAACTATCGTGCGCGTGCTCAAGAAAATGAACATGAACGGATGATCCCACTGAGTCATTCTATAAACATATTGGCACGGAATTTGCAAGATATTACAACGATACGTGAAGTAGAGGAAGAAAGACTGAAAACCTTAATTGAAAATATGGGGAGCTCCCTTATGATGATTGGTCGTGAGGGAAATATTTCGATTGTAAATCGAGTATTTCTAGAGCGCTTTGGAATGCAGCTTGATGATGTCCAAGGAAAGGTTTTTCGTACAATAGGCTTACCTAAATCATTAGAACAATTTATCGATCATGTCTTTCTGACAGAAATGCCTTATCGACAACAAATTAAAATGGAAGTACAGCAAGAGCTTTATAACAAAGAAGTTTATGGGGCACCGGTCATCGGAGATCATGGACGATGGCTAGGCGTTGTTATCGTTATGCATGATATCACGGAACTAGTTCGATTAGAACAAATTCGGAAAGACTTTGTTGCGAATGTATCACATGAATTACGCACACCTATTACATCTATTAAAGGCTTTTCAGAAACTTTATTGGATGGGGCCTATAAAGACGAAAAAATGCTGATTTCCTTTTTGGAGATTATATATAAAGAAAGTAATCGACTTCAAATGCTGATTCAAGATTTACTAGAGCTCTCAAAGATTGAGCAGCATGGTTTTACTGTCAATATTATGCCGATGGGCTTACAGGATGTTCTAATTCGCGGAGCAGAATTGACAGCTCCACGATTGGATGAAAAAAATATGAGCTTCCAGGTGGATATCGAACGAGATGTCCAGGTTATGGGGGATGCCAATCGTATCATTCAGATCGTGACGAATTTAATTACCAATGCGATTACATATTCTCCTGAAAACACGACTGTTTCTATTCGATTAAAGGAAAATGAAACACATGGCATTATCGAAATAGAGGATCAAGGGATTGGCATTGAAAAACATGAAATCGCCCGCGTTTTTGAAAGATTTTATCGAGTGGATCGAGCGAGAAGTCGTAATTCTGGTGGAACAGGTTTAGGGTTAGCGATTGTTAAGCATTTAGTAGAGGCGCATCATGGCCGAATCCAAGTAGAGAGTGAAGTCGGCATAGGAACTAAAATGATTGTCATGATTCCGAAAAATTAACAAATCCTTTACATGAACAACACGTTACATTCATATTTGGGCACTATACTTATCACTAGAAACCCCCAATATGATTGTTAAGACGATGACTATAAAAATCTAATAGAAGATTTTTAACTGCTTTATATTCGCCCAGAAAGAATTTAGTGTTTTTAAACACTAGGTTCTTTTTCTGTTTTACAGGGAACGTAAATAGGTGTAAAGTATAGTAGCATAAAGTTTAACAACCATCTTATCCGCGATTGTCTGTTAGACGAACGCTTTGACAGTCAGTGAATCAACCTTCTTATCATTCGAATCGTGTTTTCCTGACTGTTGAGGCAGAGAAAAAAATGAGAGAAGGATGACCATGAAAATCGTCAAAAGTATCGTGCAAATCGGCTATCTTTATATCCTATTATTAATCGGAAATACTATTGCACGCCTACTTCATTTGCCGATTCCAGGGAGTATAATAGGACTTGTCCTATTATTTTTGCTGTTACAGTTTCATATAATCAAGCTTAAATGGATTGAATTAGGAGCAGCCGTACTATTAAGTGAACTCTTATTATTCTTTATTCCATCTGCCATCGGTGTTATTGATTATCATGCCTTATTCGGTGTGCAAGGAATGAAGGTTGTGCTGGTCATTGTTGCGAGTGCTATTGTGGTAATGTTTGTAACGGGATATACAGCACAATGGCTTGAGCAGCGAAAGAAGGGTGATGCGGTATGACTTTATTAATCGCCATTGTCAGTTTACTAGGGACAGTTGCTATTTTTTATATTTGTAAAATGTTTTATAAGAAATATAAAAAAGAATGGCTGACACCTATGCTGATTACACCTTTAGTCATTATAGGTATTTTACTATTGACAGGAATTTCTTATAAATCCTACAATTCTGGAGCTAGTGTCTTAACAAATTTGCTAGGACCAGCAACCGTTGCGTTTGCCGTTCCTATATATAAAAATGTCAACCTATTAAAAAAACACGCATTTGAAATTTTCATCAGCATTGCTGTTGGTTCTGCGGTTGCTATTGTGTCATCCTTTATGATGGCTCTATTGGTGGGCTTAAATGATGAGTTGGTGCATAGTTTAGTGCCACGTTCTGTAACAACTCCTATTGCGATGGATATTTCTAATATGATTGGTGGTTCTCCTACCCTTACAGCTGTTTTCGTTATGACGACTGGTATTTTAGGGAGCTTGTTAGCGCCAATCGTTATCAAAGTATGTCGTTTTCACAGACCTTCATCTAGAGGATTAATGCTTGGTATGGGTGCTCATGGAACGGGTACATCAAAAGCATTTGAATTTGGAGAGTTAGAAGGCACATTTGCTAGTCTAGCGATGATCGTTGCTGCATTAATTAGTATTGTATTATCCACAACCATTTTCCCAGTATTTGAACATCTGGTTATCAATATCCTGTTACCATAAAAGGTAACAGGATTTTTTTTGCAATAATAAGCTTTTGTTAAGCATGAGATACAGAGGATTCTCTCCTTTACAAGCATTATATGAAAATATTTTGAAACTTTTTATAAAGGTTCACCGTAAACAATAGTACTAAGCAAAAGGAGGAACATACATGAGTGTGAAAAGGACACTAATGATTGTTGGACTTGGAATATTTGGAATTATTGCACTTATTACAGTTTTTACTTCATGGTACACGGTAGATGAATCAGAGCAAGCTGTGGTTATTACATTTGGTCGTGCCGATGATACAGTAACAAATCCAGGTCTTCATTTTAAATTACCTTGGCCCGTCCAATCCGTAGAAATTTTGTCAAAAGAAACATTTAGTCTGCAATTTGGTTATAAGCAAAATAAAGCAGGTGAGTTAGAGGCATACGACGCCGAAACAAAAATGATTACAGGGGATGAAAATATTGTCTTAACAGACCTTGTTGTTCAATGGAAAATTACAGAGCCTAATAAGTTTTTATTTAATTCGCAAGATCCAGAAAGAATATTACATAGCGCGACATCGAGTGCCATTCGTTCTATCATCGGAAGCTCTTCTATTGATGCAGCGTTAACGGAAGGTAAAGCTGACATCGAAGCAAATACTCGCCAATTATTAGTTTCTCTTATTGAAAAATACGATATTGGAATAAGCGTTTTAGGTGTGAAATTGCAAGATGTAGAATTGCCAAATAAAGATGTGCGTGCAGCATTCACTGCTGTAACAGATGCACGTGAAATGAAAAATACAAAAATAAATGAAGCTGAAAAATATGAAAACCAACGCATTAATGAGGCTCAGGGTGAACGCGATGCTATTATGTCCAAAGCTAAAGGTACTAAAACAGCCCGTATCGAGCAAGCTCAAGGAGATGTAGCCGTCTTTAATAAAATGTATGAACAATACAAGGGAAATCAGCAAATTACAAGAGAGCGATTAATATTAGAGACGCTTGAAAATGTCTTACCAAAAGCCCAAATTTACATTATGAATGATGATGGTAGTACGATGAAGTATTTACCACTTCAGCAACTACAGCCTCAACAGACACAAACAGAGAAAAAAGAGGGGAGTGGTAACTAATGGACCAAAAAAATAAGGATCTAGAAAAATTCCTCAATTTCTTATCTGGCAAAAGTAAAAAAGCTGCTCCTTCAGAAGGTGATTCGGGAGACAATGTAGTGAAAATGTCGAAGAAAGGACCGAAGAATCCTAAAAAATATATCTCTCTAGCTGTAACCTTAACGGTCATATTCGCTCTAGTGATTACTTTATTAGCGAATATTTATATAGTTAAAGAATCAGAGTATGCAGTTGTTCGGCAGTTTGGAGAGGTTGTTAAGTTTGAGCGTGAACCAGGTTTAAATATGAAAATTCCTTTTATTCAAAGTGTCACGAAGTTACCAAAAAACCAAATGACATATGAGATTTCGGAAGAAGAGATTAATACAAAGGATAAAAAACGAATTATTATTGATAATTATGCTGTATGGCGTATTACAGACCCTAAGTTATTAATTTCGAATGCTGGTACGATAGAAAAAGTTGAATCACGTATGGAAGAGTTTATTTATTCTGTTATTCGCTCTGAACTTGGCCGAATTAACTATACTGAGATTATAAATGATGAGGATTCTTCGCGAGGCAGCATCAACGATCAAGTAACTGAACGTGTTAATGAACTTCTTTCCAACGATAACTATGGTATTGAAGTAGTAGATGTACGTATTCGTCGCATTGATTTACCAACTGAAAATGAACAATCCGTTTTTACGAATATGATTTCAGATCGTGAATCAATTGCACAAAAGTATCTTTCAGAGGGAGATGCACAGAAACGTCGTATTGAGGCACAAACGGATCAACAAGTACAAGAAATGCTTGCTAAAGCAAGTAAAGAAGCTGCTTTAATTCAAGCTGAAGGAGAAGCAGAGGCTGCAAAGATTTACAATAAATCTTTCTCACAAGATCCTGAATTTTATTCTTTATACCGCACACTAGAATCCTATAAGAAAACGGTTGGTGAAGATACGGTTATTATCTTGCCAGCTACTTCACCATATGCCAACATCTTGTCTGGTTATATAAAATAAACGCAGTTTAAAGTCGTCTCTGTCTTGAAGGAGACGACTTTTTTGTTGTACTAGAATTATAACTATCCGTGAAATCTAATTATTATAGTATGAAAATAATAGAAATTTATAAGTTTGTATTCCCCAATCAACAATAATCTGATAGAATGATAATGTTTAAAAAAGAATAGTTGGGGGTAAGGGCTTTGAAATTACAAATTAGCAAATGGCTCCAAAATTTAGGAATTGCTTGTAGTATAGCTTCGATATTAACACTTATCTTCCGTCTATCCGATTTTTCTTGGGTGACGAAGAGTGTTTATCATATACCAGTATTTTTTGTGTTTATCTTTTTAGTCAGTATCATTATTGCAGATGATGTAAGAAACCTTTTTAAGAAGTTATTTTGGTATGAAAAAAGAAAGGTCAAGCGTCCTATTTGGCAGGTTGGAATTGGCTTAATCTTCTTTTTAGCACAAATTAGTACAGTAATGGTATTTAATCAAGAGCTAACACATCTACAATTAGGCGGCATGCCGTTATTCCTTGTGATTGCTTTTATGAATGCATTTATACTAACTGTCATCTATGAAGAAGTTTTTTATCGTACTTCAAATCAATAACAACTATTAGGAACTTTCATTCGCAGGAGACTTGTCCTTGAATGAAAGTTTTTGCTTTTTATGCCTTGTTAACACGTAAATTATTAACATTTGTCAGTATTGCCCTTATTTAATCGGTAGGGCAGTCAAAATATTGGAAATAGTCAATGACTAAACTTGATAGGCGGATACATACATACCATATTGAAAATTATTTTTTTAACCTAGTTTTAACCTTTAGTATGTATGATAAGCAAAGATTCATTTCAATAGGAGGAGGTTCAAGATGAAGAAGGTATTGTTTGGAAGTGCTTTAGCAGTGGGATTATTATTTAGTGGGGCAGGGCAATCCTCTGCTAATAGCCAAATTCAACCAATTGATATTCAAGGCATGGATCTAGAATCGGCATTACAGGCAGTTCAATCGCAGCGAGCACAGCTGTTAGAAAATCAGATTAAGGATCAACTAGAAGGTGTTCAACAACGAAATCAGCAGCTAGCTGATTTGAATGCACAGCAAGGTCAAATGGATGCTTTAAGTAATTCTCAGCAAATGGATATGCTCCGTTTACAAAGCATGAATAGTAAACGGAATGAGGCTTTTGATTTAATGACTAATTTTGTGAAAAAAATGCAGGATAGTCGTTCGTCTATTATAGGTAATATGCGTTAAGGATGTTAAAATATTTTAAGCAAGTCAACCGCTGTGCGCGCGGTTGGCTTTTTTGAATGAAATAGGAATGCTAAAGTAGCGGATAGAGCCTTAAAAGTGGTCGATAAACCATTAAAAATAATGGATAACCTTGAGGATGGACGCCTGCTTTTTTTACTTGAAATGTATTGTTATGATAAAGTAGAAGTAGAAGACAACGCAGGAGGATAAAATCATGACCAAGGAAAAATTACTATTATTGGACGGTAATAGTTTAGCGTATCGCGCGTTTTTTGCGTTGCCATTGCTAACAAATGATAGTGGCATTCATACTAATGCTGTATACGGCTTTACAACAATGCTACAAAGAATATTAGAGGAAGAACAGCCAACGAAAATATTGGTTGCTTTTGATGCGGGGAAAACAACATTCCGCCATGAAACCTTTACAGAATATAAAGGAGGACGTCAAAAGACACCACCAGAATTATCAGAGCAATTTCCATATTTACGAAAGCTCATTGATGCGTATGGCATTAAGCGATATGAGCAGGAATTATATGAAGCAGATGATATTATCGGAACGCTTGCAAAAGAGGCTTCATCGCAGGATATGGATGTTATCATCGTTTCTGGAGACCGTGATTTAACACAGCTGGCGACAGAGCAAGTAACCGTTTATATAACGAAAAAGGGTATTACGGAAATAGAGAAAAATACACCAGCTTTTATTGCGGAAAAGTACGGGTTAACGCCGCTCCAAATTATTGATATGAAAGGCTTGATGGGGGATTCCTCCGATAATATTCCTGGTGTACCAGGCGTCGGGGAAAAAACGGCTGTAAAATTATTAAAAGAGCATGGCTCCGTTGAAGCACTTTATGAAGCAATGGATACGTTGAAAGCTTCTAAAATGAAGGAAAAGCTTGTAGCTAATGAAGAGCAGGCTATCATGAGTAAGAAGCTGGCAACGATTTATACGGATGCTCCAATCACCATTTCACTGGCTGATCTTGCCTATAATGGGCCAAAAGAAGATGAATTAATCAATGTGTGGCGTGAGCTTGGCTTTAAATCGCTGCTTGATAAAAGTGACTTTACAGTGCAGGAAAAAGAGCAAGCTCCTTTCGATTATGACCTTGTTCAGGAAGTTCGACCTGAGGATTTACAAGATGTGATGGCTGTGCATGTAGAGCTTGAAAACGAGCACTATCATACTTGTCAGCAGCTAGGAATTGCATTATCAGATGGCATAAAGACGCAATATATTCCATTTGATAATGCAGCAAAATCAGATACTCTCCGTCGTTGGCTAGAAGATGCCACAAAAATAAAATATATGTCCGATTCTAAGGCAGCTCAAGCATCATTAAAGCGAGCTGGGATTCAATTAGCTGGTGTTGACTTTGATTTGCTACTTGCCTCTTATATTAATAATCCAGCATTAAGTGGCGATGATATCGCAACACTTGCAAGGGAATTAGGCTACTATGATGTCCAAGCAGATGAAGCGGTTTATGGAAAAGGTGCTAAGCGTGCAATTCCTGATTTGGATCAACTTGCACAGCATGTTAGCCGTAAAGCTTTTGCAGTATGGTCATTACAGCCGAAACTGGAAGCCTTATTAAAGGACAATGAACAATTCGATCTTTATAAAAACCTAGAGCTACCATTAGCAGGGATTTTAGGTGAAATGGAAAGCGAAGGGATTACGGTTAACCGTGCTACGTTAGAGAAAATGGGGCAAGAGCTTAATGATAAGCTTGTGGTAATTGAGCAAGAAATTTATGCAGAAGCTGGAGAAACCTTTAATATTAATTCGCCAAAACAATTAGGTGTGATTCTATTCGATAAGCTAGGGCTACCTGTGATTAAAAAGACGAAGACAGGCTATTCAACTGCTGCAGATGTTCTAGAAAAATTACAGTCAGAGCATGCTATCATCGAACATATTCTGTTGTATCGCCAACTTGGAAAATTACAATCCACATATATTGAAGGCTTACTAAAGGAGATTCATGAATCAGATAGTAAAGTGCATACACGCTTCCAGCAAGCTTTAACTGCAACAGGGCGTTTAAGCTCAACAGACCCGAATTTACAAAACATCCCAATTCGTTTGGAGGAGGGCCGCAAAATTCGTCAAGCCTTTGTACCTTCAAAAGAGGATTGGATATTATTTTCTGCTGACTATTCGCAAATTGAATTACGCGTTCTTGCGCATATGTCAGAAGATCAAAACCTTGTTGAGGCTTTCCGTGAAGGAATGGACGTTCATACACGTACAGCTATGGATGTATTTCATGTGTCAGAAGATGAGGTTGATAGTAATATGCGTCGCGCAGCGAAAGCTGTTAACTTTGGCATAGTCTACGGTATTAGTGATTATGGTCTATCACAAAACTTAGATATTACGCGTAAGGAAGCGGCTAATTTTATTGAAAAGTATTTCGCGAGTTTCCCTGGTGTAAAACAGTACATGGATGACATTGTACAAAATGCGAAATTTAATGGTTATGTTACAACAATATTAAATAGACGCCGTTATTTACCGGACATTACAAGCTCAAATTTTAATTTAAGAAGCTTTGCTGAGCGTACGGCGATGAATACGCCAATTCAAGGTAGTGCAGCTGATATCATTAAAAAGGCAATGATTGATATGGATGCTCGATTGAAAAAAGAAAAGATGCAGGCAAAACTGCTGCTTCAAGTGCATGATGAGCTGATCTTTGAGGCACCAAAGGAAGAGATTGCCTTACTAGAAAAAATTGTACCAGAAGTCATGGAAAACGCTATTGAGCTTGCTGTACCGCTTAAAGTAGATTTTAATCATGGCTCAACATGGTACGAGGCAAAATAAGGAGGGATTCAAATGCCTGAATTACCAGAGGTAGAGGGTGTCGTCCAGGCATTGAAGCCAACAGTTGAAGGACGTACCATTCAACAGGTTAAGCTTTCTGAACGAGTGCATTTCTCTTTTAGTGAGGGTAAACAATGTATTGTCAAACAAGCAGAGCCTGATGCTTTTGAAAGTACTTTGTCCCAGATGACCATTACCAGAATTGAACGAAGAGCCAAATATATTTTCTTTCATTTGCTGAAGGATGATGTTCCATACGTACTTGTTAGTCACTTAGGTATGACAGGTGCTTGGTTTGTTGTGAATTCACCCGAAGAAATCAATGAGGCGAAATTTCAAAAGCATATCCATGCGACATTTGAAATGGCAGATGGGGGATACTTGATTTATTCAGATATTCGCCGCTTCGGTGAACTACGTTTTCTGACAACAATTGAAGATCATGCGCCATTGACAAAAATGGCACCAGAGCCATTTGATGAGCATGCATGTGATTTTTTTATAACAAAATCTAAGCTACCGAAATATGAAAATAAAGCCGTAAAAGAAGTAATTATGGATGGGCAAGTCATTTCGGGTTGTGGCAATATTTATGCAACAGAGGCATTGTTTGCTCAGAAAATTCACCCTGCACGCAAAATGAGCCGCCTTAGTGAAAAGCGGAAGCGAGCATTATTTGAGGAGATTGTTACTGTCCTACGTCAAAGCATTGAAGCGGGTGGTTCAACTATTTCTGATTATCGGAATATTAATGGGGAAGCCGGGAGTATGCAGAATCGATTAAAAATGTATGGTAAAAAGGTATGTCCAGCATGTGAAACGGCTACAAGTCAAATGACAATTGGAGGGCGTACCTCTGTCTATTGCCCAAATTGTCAACATTAAAGGGGATTTAGCAATGATTATCGGACTTACAGGAAGTATTGCAAGTGGAAAAAGTACAGTAGCTAAAATGATGAGCGAACTGGGTTTACCGATTGTTGATGCAGATGTTGTAGCACGAGATGTCGTAGAACCTGGAACAGAGACATTAGCATTGATTGCTGAAAGCTTCGGACAAGTTATCTTGCTTGAGGACGGCAATTTAAATCGAACTATGCTGGGAGATATCATATTCCATGAGCCTGCAAAACGCAAAACGTTAAATGATATCATGCATCCAGCAATCAGAAAAGAAATGTTACGTCAGCGTGATGCCTATTTAGAAGCAGGACATGAACATGTTGTGATGGACATTCCTTTGTTATTTGAGAGTAAGCTTCAACATTTTGTGGAACGTATCATTGTGGTATCGGTCAGTGAAGAAGTTCAGCTTCGACGTCTAATGGAACGAAATAATTTATCTAAAGAAGATGCCTTGGCACGTATGCACTCTCAACTGCCGATGTCTGTCAAAGAAAAGGGTGCACATGCGGTCATTTATAATAATGAAAATATAGAAAGTACTGAAGAACAATTAAAAAAAATCCTGCATTATTGGGATGTTATTTAATGCGTTCTTTTATGATGCGTAGCAAGGCACCTTGCTACGCATTTTTTTATGGGGAAACGCCATAATAAAGAATAAATTTTTCAGAAAATAAGAACTTTTATATTCTCAATATATAATGTTCATCTTTTTTAAAATTGTGTTATACTAATCACCATAAAGTATATAATTAATTAATCTGAGTATGTACTCACAGGAGGATATTATAAATGACAGTATCAATTGCTATTAATGGTTTCGGGCGTATCGGACGTATGGTTTTCCGCCAGGCTATCGTACAACAAGATTTAAACATCGTTGCGATTAACGCAAGCTATCCTGCAGAAACGTTAGCACATTTGATTAAGTATGACACAAATCACGGAACTTTTGAAGGTACGGTAGAACCAGCAGGCGATGCTTTAGTTGTAAATGGTAAACGTGTTCAAATTATTAGTGAACGTGATCCATTAAAATTACCTTGGTCTACAATGGGTGTAGATATCGTGATTGAAGCTACAGGAAAATTTAATGAACGTGATAAAGCAGCCATGCACTTAGCAGCTGGCGCGAAAAAAGTAATCTTAACAGCACCAGGTAAAAACGAGGATGTAACAATTGTTTTAGGTGTAAATGATGACAAATTGGATATTGCTAAACATGATGTTATTTCAAATGCTTCTTGTACAACAAACTGCTTAGCGCCAGTAGCAAAAGTATTGAATGACACATTTGGTATTGAGAATGGTTTAATGACAACAGTTCATGCTTATACAAATGACCAAAAGAACTTAGACAATCCGCATAAAGATTTACGTCGGGCACGTGGATGCGCCCAATCCATTATCCCGACATCTACAGGTGCAGCGAAAGCATTAAAATTAGTTTTACCTGAATTAGAAGGTAAAATTCATGGTATGGCACTTCGTGTTCCTACACCAAACGTATCTTTAGTTGACCTTGTAGTAGATTTAAATACGGATGTAACAGTTGATGCAGTCAATGCAGCATTTGTAAAAGCGGCAACAGAAGGTCCAATGAAGGGGATCCTTAATTTCTCTGTTGAGCCATTAGTATCTTCTGATTACAATACAACAACTTATTCTTCAACAGTTGATGGGCTTTCTACAATGGTGTTAGGCAACCGCAAAGTAAAAGTACTTGCTTGGTATGATAACGAGTGGGGCTACTCTGCACGCGTTGTTGACCTTGTGAAAAAAGTGGCAAATGCTTTAGAAACGGTAAACGCGTAATAATTTCTATAGAGAGCACATTGAAATCGATAAGGTTTCAATGTGCTCTTTTTTTACAGAAACTGATCTTGTACTTCAGGTGCTTTAGATTTATCATGAGACCACAAACGTGAATGCACTTTTCTTACATGTAGGAAATTTGTTATAATAGATATATTAAATTGTTGTAAACCAGGAGAGTAATTATATGAGATGTCCATCTTGCCAATTTAACGGAACGCGTGTTGTGGATTCGAGGCCAGTAGATGATAATAAAGAAATACGTAGACGTCGTGAATGTGAGTCATGTGGCTTCCGTTTTACAACGTTTGAAAAAATTGAAGAGACGCCATTAGTCGTTGTGAAAAAGGAAGGTTCACGAGAAGAGTTTAGCCGTGAGAAGGTACTTCGTGGGCTTATTCGTGCTTGTGAAAAACGTCCAGTGGCACTTGATGTGCTGGAGGAACTTGTTCTGTCCATTGAAAAAGATCTTCGTCGTATTGGGAATTCGGAAGTACGCTCAGAAGATGTTGGCGAAATGGTCATGGACCGCTTAGCCAAAATTGATGAGGTTGCCTATGTGCGTTTTGCGTCGGTCTACCGTCAGTTTAAAGATATCAATGTCTTTATTGAGGAAATAAAGGACATTATTCAACGTCAAACGGAGAAGAAATCATAGCAAACAGAGAGGATGAATGACGTTGATTCATTTATATAAGGAATTGCAGCCTGGCGATCCTTTCGACATTTGTCTACCTCATGCATTTTCTACACAAGAGCGTCAATTAGTTACATTATTTTATCAACCATTAACGGGATCAGAGCCAGTTAGCCTCTATTTAACATTGTGGGCAGAAGCAGAGCAAATGCCAAAGCAGCAAATGACACATTATTATTTAATGAATGTGCTAGGGCTACCAATAGGTAAAGTGTTTGAGGCTCGTATTGCATTAGAAGCTATTGGTTTGCTGCGTACATGGAAAAAAGAAAATGCTGGTGAGCGTAGTTTTTTATATGAGCTACAGCGCCCATTAGATGCTGATAGCTTTATGAAAGACCCGCTGCTTTCGATGTTTTTGTTTAGTAAGATTGGAGAGCAGGCTTATCGCAACTTACGTCAGCGCTTTATGTCACCTGTAAAGGACTCGGCGTTTAAGGATGTATCTCGTGCTTTTATTGATGTCTATAAGCCTGTTCATGCCAATATTCCATCAGATTTACAAGTGGATACGAGTCATAAGGATAAACAGCAAAAAGTATATCCTTTTTATTTGGAGCAATTCGATTTTGATTTATTGCAAGCGGGTTTGTCTGAGCAATTGGTACCTTCCAATTTATTGACATTTGAAGTGCGTGAAGCTATAGCCAAGTTGGCATTTTTATATCATTTAACAGCTCTTGATATGCAAAAAGTAGTCATACTTGCTTTAGATGACGATTTAGGAATTTCTCAAGAACGTTTACGAAAGGCTGCTGCTGATTTTTATAAATTAACCGTATCCAAGGAGCCGCCAAAACTTGCGCGTGTCACCGAGCCTTTACCAGTAGCAGAAGCGGGACAAAAAACCAAGGATCAGGAGCTTCAACACTATTTAGAAACAACGGCACCTGTCCAAGTATTAAGAGATATAAATAATGGTAAAGAACCATTACAAACCTCTGTCCAGCTTGCAGAAAATTTAATCGTTCAACATGGCATGCCAATTGGAGTGGTCAATGCATTGTTAGAATACGTTATGCTAACAACAGATATGAAGCTCCCTAAAAAATATGTGGAAACGATTGCCGATCATTGGGTACGAAAAAATGTCCAAACAGCTAAGGAAGCAATGGAACTTGCACGCCAAGAGCATGATAAATATACAGCCTGGAAAAACAAGCCGCAAACTTCCAATAAAACGAGTCAACAGACTAAGGGACGTTCAAGATATCAACGTGAAGAAAAAGTGCCTGAATGGTTCTATAAACGAAATGAAAATCAAGAGGAATCTACCTCTAGTACTATAGATTTTGAAAAAGAGCGACAAAAAATATTAGAGATGCTAGGAAAAAGCGAATAGTAAAGAAGGTGAGCAGTAATCGAACCTATAAATGGACCACTAAAGCGAGCAATTAATGTACCCTCGTTTCAAGAACGCTATGAAGCCATGCGACGTGAAATTTTAGAGCATCCGCATGTGCAGGAATTTTTAGCACAGCATGCAGATGAATTAAGCTATGACAATGTTGAGCGAAATTTACCTAAACTGCATGAGTTTATTAGTCAATCTACTGAGTGCTGTGGGTGTGATAATACAGAACATTGTACAAACTATTTAAAAGGATTCCTCCCTACATTAAGAGTTGTTCGTAATTCTATTGAAATGGATTATGTGCGCTGTGAGCAAAAGATTAGGGAAGAAGAACGTCGAGATGTTGCGAATATGATTGCAAGTATGCATATGCCAAAAGATGTGCTACAAGCAACAATTCATGATTTAAGTATTGATGATGAATCACGTGTAGCGATTGCACAAAAAGCAGCTCAATTTGTTAAAATAACAAAAGAAACGGGTCAATTACCTGCAAAAGGATTTTACCTATATGGTAAGTTTGGTGTAGGGAAATCCTTTGTACTTGGTGCATTGGCCAATGAATTAGCATCTATTAAAATCCGCTCTGTGGTAGTTTTCGTTCCAGAGTTTTTACGAGAAATGAAAAATGCCATTGGTGATAATACATTGAATGAGAAAATTGATTATATTAAAAAGGCTCCTGTTTTAATGCTAGATGATTTAGGTGCGGAGACGATGACTGCTTGGACACGTGATGAAATTTTGGGGACTATTTTCCATTATCGGATGGCAGAGCAACTGCCAACTTTTATTACGTCTAATTTTAACTATGAAGAATTAGAGCATCACTTAGCACAGTCACAAAAAGGTGATATTGAGGTTGTCAAAGCAGGAAGAATTATGGAGCGTATTAAAGCCCTAACAGTGCCGATCGAAATGCGAGGCAAAAATCGTCGGATGTAACATTGATAGTTGCATTTTTCGACAATCGAGCGTATACTGACTCATATACTTAATATCAATATGCATTGATGAGGACATGAATTTTGTGTATCAGCTTTTAGAGAGGGAAGTCATTGGCTGAAAACTTCCTAGTATGGGCACATTATTTACTACCTACTGAGCAGCGAAAGGGATAATCTTTCGCCGGTCCCTAGCCCGTTAGCTAGCCTTGAGCTTCGTCTGACTTTATGTAAGTCGGAAGGAAGAAGGGTGGAACCACGAGCATACGCTTCGTCCCTTTTGTGAGGGATGGAGCTTTTTTTATTTTTCTCAGATTTCATTGAAATAGTGGTGGCTCCGCTCATATAGGGAGATAAGTCGCTCGCAAAAGTGGTAAATTCGCTCATAGAGAGTAAGAAACCGCTCAGAAACATGAAGATGCCGCTCTGATTGCACTGAGAAATGCTCAAAAAAGCAATGACTCCGCTCAAACCAAGCCGTAGAGTACACAAACATTGCTCCAGCCAATCATCAAGCATTATGTATTTATCAAAAACAAAGGAGTGCAAAGAATATGTCAGAAATGATTAAATTAACTTTCCCAGATGGCGCTGTAAAGGAATTTGCAAAAGGCACATCAACTGATGACGTAGCATTATCTATTAGCCCTGGCTTACGTAAAAAAGCGTATGCAGGTA
Source organism: Lysinibacillus sp. HST-98 (assembly GCF_016757845.1). Taxonomy (NCBI): domain Bacteria; kingdom Bacillati; phylum Bacillota; class Bacilli; order Caryophanales; family Bacillaceae; genus Lysinibacillus; species Lysinibacillus sp. HST-98. The sequence continues at coordinate 903,055 of NZ_JAENHX010000001.1, read as the reverse complement.
AAATTAACGGTGTGTTAGTGGATTTAAAAACACCAATTGAAGAGGATGCAACAATTGCAATCATTACACAAGATGATGAGGAAGCACTTGAAATTTTACGTCATTCAACTGCCCATTTAACAGCGCAAGCTATTAAACGTCTATTCCCAGATGCAAAGCTTGGTATTGGTCCGGTAATTGAAGGTGGTTTCTACTATGATATCGACTCACCAACACCAATCACAGCTGAAGATCTACCAGCCATTGAAAAAGAAATGAAGAAAATTATTGCTGAAAACCTTGAGGTAGAACGCAAAAATGTAAGCCGTGCAGAAGCACAAGCCCTTTATGAAGAAATTGGTGATGAGTATAAATTAGAGTTACTTGAAGCCATTCCTGCAGATGAGCAAGTATCTATTTATTATCAAGGCGAGTTTTTTGATCTTTGCCGTGGTATCCACGTACCATCTACTGGTAAACTTCGTGAATTCAAGCTTTTATCATTAGCGGGTGCTTACTGGAGAGGGAACTCTGATAACAAAATGTTACAACGTATTTATGGTACAGCGTTCTTCAAAAAAGAGGAATTAAAACACCACCTCCAAATGCTAGAAGAAGCAAAAGAACGTGATCACCGTAAAATCGGAAAAGAGTTAGAACTGTTCACAACTTCTCAAAAAGTTGGCCAAGGTTTACCACTTTGGTTACCAAATGGTGCAACAATTCGTCGTGTTATTGAACGTTATATTGTCGATAAAGAATTATCACTTGGCTATAAGCACGTTTATACACCAGTATTAGGTTCTAAAGAGCTTTATCAAACTTCTGGTCACTGGGATCATTATCAAGATTCAATTTTTCCACCAATGGAAATGGATAATGAAACATTAATTATGCGTCCAATGAACTGTCCTCACCATATGATGGTGTACAAAAACAGCATGCATTCTTATCGTAACCTACCATTGCGTATTGCAGAACTTGGCACAATGCACCGTTACGAAATGTCAGGGGCTGTTTCAGGCTTACAACGTGTTCGTGGGATGACATTAAATGATGCCCATATTTTTGTTCGCCCAGATCAAATTAAAGCGGAATTCCAAAAAGTAGTACAGTTAATTTTAGAGGTTTATAAAGATTTCGATCTTAATGATTATTCATTCCGTTTATCTTATCGCGACCCAGCAGATACTGAGAAATACTTCGATGATGATGCAATGTGGGAAAAAGCACAAAGCATGCTAAAAGAAGCAATGGATGAACTTGGCTTAGACTACTTTGAAGCGGAAGGTGAGGCTGCATTCTATGGTCCTAAACTTGACGTTCAAGTAAAAACAGCAATTGGTAAAGAAGAGACTTTATCTACAGTTCAATTAGACTTCTTATTACCAGAACGCTTCGACCTAACTTATGTTGGGGAAGATGGTAAGCCTCATCGTCCAGTTGTTATCCACCGTGGTGTTGTATCAACAATGGAACGTTTTGTTGCCTTCTTAATTGAAGAATACAAAGGCGCATTCCCAACTTGGTTAGCACCAGTACAAGTTGAAGTTATTCCAGTATCGAATGAAGCTCACTTCGACTATGCAAAGCAAATTGAAGAGCAACTTACAGCGGCTGGTCTACGTGTGGAAATGGATGATCGTGAAGAGAAATTAGGCTATAAAATCCGTGAGGCACAAATGAAAAAGATTCCTTATATGCTTGTTATCGGGGATAAAGAGGTTGAGGCTAATGGCGTAAATGTTCGACGTTATGGCTCGAAAGATTCCGAAACAATTAGCTTTGAGGATTTCCTATCAACTATTAAAACAGAAATTACAAAATAAGCTTTAACTAGAAACCCTTGCTTGCCAAAGTGAGGGTTTCTGTATAAAATAAATCTTGCATTTGTATAGAATAGTTTCATTTTGGTTATGTTAGCACTGATAAGAAAATAAATATTTGACAGCTTATCATATACATGCTAATATAATTAAGGTTAATGAATACAAAGTTTGTGGTTGAAGTAGAGGCTGCCCGCTTCTCACCTGATACAACGCTTTAAAGGCTGTGAACAGGTATGACACGTTGAATTGTTTTGCGTAGACTTGCGCATGCACATATAGCGGGCGGACATCTTCAAAAATGTCCGTCCTTTTTTTATGGACATGACAAGAGGATGTACCGTTCAACCGGGCAAGGCTTTGCCCAAACCATGTATTCGCGACAACTACTTGGAGGTGGATTACTATTAGCAAAGACATGTATGTAAACGAAGGCATTCGCGCACGTGAACTTCGATTAATCGATCACAATGGTGACCAGCTTGGTGTAAAGACACGTAATGAAGCGCTAGAAATCGCCACTCGTGTAAACTTGGATCTTGTCCTTGTGGCCCCTCAAGCCAAGCCGCCAGTCGCTCGTATCATGGACTATGGTAAATTTAAGTTTGAACAGCAAAAGAAAGACCGTGAAATTCGTAAAAATCAAAAGGTCATCGTAATGAAAGAGGTTCGTTTGAGCCCAACAATCGATGAGCATGATTTCCAAACGAAGTTACGTAATGCGATTAAATTCCTTGAAAAAGGCGATAAAGTAAAATGTAGCCTACGTTTCAAAGGTCGTGCTATCACACATAAAGAGATTGGTCAACGTGTGTTAGATCGTTTTGCTGAAGCTTGTGCTGAAGTATCAACGGTAGAACAAAAACCGAAGATGGAAGGCCGAAGCATGTTCTTAGTTCTTCAACCAAAGAACGAGAAATAATATTAGACGAACAGTTTAGGAGGAATTCGACATGCCAAAAATGAAAACTCACCGTGGAGCTGCGAAACGTTTCAAAAAAACGGGTTCAGGTAAATTAAAATACGACCGTGCTTATGGAAGCCACTTATTCGCAAACAAATCTACGAAACAAAAACGTCACCTACGTAAAGCGAACATCGTATCATCTGGTGACTTCAAACGCATCAAATCTTTACTTGTATACATGAAATAATTGACTACAAAAAAATACTAACATTCATTTTTTAATGAAAAGCAGGAGGTAATTCATATGCCACGCGTAAAAGGCGGAACAGTGACGCGCAAACGTCGTAAAAAAGTATTGAAATTAGCTAAAGGTTACTATGGTTCAAAACATACATTATACAAAGTTGCTAACCAAGCAGTAATGAAATCAGGTCAATATGCATACCGTGACCGTCGTCAGAAAAAACGTGATTTCCGTAAATTATGGATCACGCGTATCAACGCAGCTGCTCGTATGAACGGTCTTTCTTATAGCCGTTTAATGCACGGTTTAAAAGTTGCAGGTATCGAAGTTAACCGTAAAATGTTAGCTGACCTTGCAGTAACTGATGCTGCAGCATTCACTCAATTAGCAGACGCTGCTAAAAAAGCAGTAGCTAAATAATAGCTGACAACATTAACTTATTTCTGCACCGAAAGCGCAGCGACAGGTGCAAAATGACACAAGTGCGATAAAAAGACTGATGGGTTTATCCATCAGTCTTTTTTGTGTTAGATTAATAGTATCACGGTTTTAAAGGAGTAAGAAATGGGACAAGCATTATTAGCTTATATGAGCATTGTATCAATTGTATTGCTCATTTTAATGGGGATGGATAAATCGCGCGCAAAGAATCATGAATGGCGTATAGCAGAGCGTACATTATTTACACTAGCCATAGCAGGAGGGGCAGTTGGGGGTGTATTGGGTATGTATTTATTCCGCCACAAAACACGTCATAACCGCTTTGCATTTGGTTTTCCCCTACTTGCAGCCATACAAATTTTTATCATTGTGCAGCTGTGGACATAAATGAGAATAATTAAAACACATCCTCATGATGGGGATGTGTTTCGCATAAGCTGTTCAATGGGTTGCTTCCAATTGATTTTGGCGCTTGGATAGTTCAATAATATTTCTTGCTGCAAATATTCAAAGTCGCTTTTGCTGAAGCCTTGTAATGTTGCAGCATCACGCGCACCGACGAAAATGGTTACAACCTCAAATGCATCCTCTGTTGTGCCTAGGTATTTTTCACCTTCAAATAGAGCACCCTTATAGGAAATAAAGAAATTTTTTCGGACATTTTTAACGTCATCATAGAAATAATACTGGCCTTTTTCATAGGCTTCATCAAGTTTGCGTTTAGGATCGGTTATATAACGAATCGCTTTGTAAAATACATAAATAATAAGCGCTATTACAGCAAGTCGAATTAGTAACGGCAACATGTTTAAATTTCCCCCTTGAAGAAAGGTTATTCTTTCCTATACGATTAGAAGGGTCAAATAGTTTCACTTTTTATAAAAAATCTTTTAGAAATTTAGGAGAAAAAAATGAATTTACAACAATTGTTTACCATGCAAAAAGAGCTTGACGATTTTATCGAGCAAACACAAAATATTCAGCAAGATGTGTTTCAGGAAAAGGGCTTAGCCTTATTAGTGGAGCTAGCTGAGCTTGCTAATGAAACACGTTGCTTTAAATTTTGGAGCACAAAGGGACCATCAGCACGTGAAGTCATTTTAGAAGAATATGTAGATTCGATTCATTTTATCTTATCTCTTGGCTTATTAAAGGGCTATACATCGATTGAAATGTGGCCTTTCGTAGAAGAGAACAAAGATTTAACTGCTACTTTTTTAGAAACACAAAGTGTGATTTTAGCATTTATTCATCAACCTACAGAGGAGCGTTATTTAGCTATTTGGCAATACTATGGGTTACTAGCGTATAATCTCGGTTTTACATTTGAGGATGTGGTTAGTGCTTATCTTGAAAAAAATCAAGAAAATTATCATCGGCAGCGCTCAGGTTATTAAATTAAGAAATACACCAATTTTCAGACGATTAAGCTAGGAATATTTCGGTAAACGAAGTATAATAAAATAGATACAAGAAGTAGGAGGCAAAAGGATGACACAACTAGATCCAACATTACAAATGTTTAAAGATTTAACAGATGCGAATGGTATCGCAGGTAATGAACGTGCACCGCGTGAAGTCATGAAAAAATACATTGCACCATATGCAGATACTGTAGAAACAGATAACTTAGGTAGTGTCATTGCTAAAAAAATTGGCGATGAAAACGGTCCTAAAATTGTTGTAGCAGGACATTTAGATGAAGTAGGCTTCATGGTTACACAAATTGATGACAAAGGCTTTATCAAATTCCAAACAGTAGGTGGCTGGTGGAGCCAAGTTATGCTTGCACAGCGTGTAACGATTACTACACGTAAGGGCGATGAAGTGATTGGGGTTATTGGTTCAAAGCCACCTCATATTTTACCTGCTGATGTACGTAATAAAGTAGTAGACATTAAAGATATGTTTATCGACATTGGTGCAGCTTCTAAAGATGAAGTTCTTGAGTGGGGCGTTCGTCCTGGCGATATGGTAACACCGTACTTTGAGTTTAATGTAATGAAAAATGATAAGTATCTATTAGCTAAAGCTTGGGATAACCGTATCGGCTGTGCAATTGCGATTGATGTTATGAAAGCGTTACAAAATGAAAAGCACCCTAATATTCTCTATTCTGTAGGGAATGTACAAGAAGAAGTTGGACTTCGCGGTGCTAAAACTGCTACACATAAAATCCAACCAGATATTGGATTTGCAGTAGACGTAGGTGTAGCAGGAGATACTCCAGGAGTTACAGCAAAAGAATCAACGAGTAAGATGGGTGCAGGCCCTCAAATCGTTGTGTATGATGCATCTATGGTTTCACATCGTGGCTTACGTGAATTCGTATTAGATGTAGCAGATGAGCACAATATTCCATATCAATTTGAAGCGATGGCTGGCGGTGGTACAGATGCTGGCTCCATCCACGTAACAGCAAATGGTGTACCAGCACTATCAATCGGTATTGCGACACGCTATATCCATTCACATGCAGGTATCCTACATCGTGATGATTATGAGAATGCCGTTAAATTAATGGTAGAAGTCATTAAAAAATTAGATCGTGATGCAGTCAATAAAATTACTTTTGACTAATTAGAAGAAATGGACTTGCCCTCTAACAAATATTGTTAGGGGGCTTTTCATTATTTTTAGTATTGAATTTTACCCCTCTTCTACCAATAGATGATAAAGCTCCAAACTATTTTTACACACTGTCCCTTTGATACATTTTAGTACCTTATCCATAAATAACTGATAATCTAAATAGGTTATATATGCATAAATATTCGTTTTGACGAATTTTTGTCACATTTAATAACAAATGAATAATAATAAAAAATAATTATAAAAATTCAGTTGATTTTATATTTATGCATGTTATACTAATTTCAACAGCAACGATATAAGGAGCGAAGGCTATGAAATTACTCGAAGAAGTACAGTTAAAGTTAGTGTCTAGTTTAAAAGGAAAAGATCTACTAACTTTGCTAGACTATACAAGTCAAGAGGTTCAAGATCTTATTGAATTAGCAACACAACTTAAAATGATTACAAAAGAGGGGAAATGTCCAAGATTACTAGAAGGTAAAACGCTTGGTATGATTTTTGAGAAACATTCAACTCGTACACGTATTTCGTTTGAAGTTGGTATGAATCAATTAGGCGGAAAAAGTATGTTTATGCATGCACGTGATTTGCAAATTGGTCGTGGCGAATCGATTTATGATACAGCCCATGTATTATCGGGCTATTTAGATGGTATTATGATTCGTGCAAACTCTCACGCAATGGTCAAAGAGCTGGCGGAGCATGCAGTAATCCCAGTTATTAATGGATTAACGGATATTTATCATCCTTGCCAGGCATTAGCTGATTTAGAGACGATTGCAGAAAATAAAGGCATGTTAAAAGGACTTAAAATTGCCTATGTAGGAGATGGCAACAATGTAGCACACTCACTTGTAGTAGCTTCAGCACATGTTGGCATGAATGTAGCTGTTGCGACTCCTGTAGGGTATGAATGTGATGGGGAAGTCATCGCTAAAGCACAGGCGATTGCGGCAGCAAATGGCAGTACGATTATGATCACGAATGATCCTGTTGAAGCAGTATTAAATGCAGATGTCGTCTATGCAGATGTTTGGACATCTATGGGTCAAGAGGAAGAAGCAGCAAAACGTTTACAAGACTTTGCTGGCTATCAAATTAATGATGAGCTAGTAGCCTATGCAAAACCAAATTATATGTTCTTGCATTGCTTACCAGCACATCGTGAGGAAGAGGTTGCAACCTCAGTCATTGATGGACCTAATTCTTACATCTTTGAGCAAGCAGAAAATAGATTGCATGCACAAAAAGCTGTATTAGCATCGATTTTAGCTTAAATTTAGACATATGCTTTCTCGAGTTGAGAAGTACGATAGATAGAGTTTACATGGCCAACAGAGGGTGTTCATGTGAATAACATAAAAGTGGTAGGCAGACAGAGGGATGTTCACCACGTGCGATGTTTGTTGTCAAGATGGATGGCTACATCGCTACATAGTAAAGTAACCTGGGAGACGCTGGGTTACTTTTTTTCTTTGTCAAAAAATATAAAACATAGTTTTCTTATAAGTTATAGAGAATATAAAGGATTATTTATATAATAGGTTAAATAATTAATGAAGGGGTGAACTTCTCGTGAATATAGACCATATCGAGGCATTTTTATATGTTGTCCATTACAAAAGTATCCATAAAGCAGCCAATGCATTATTTCTTTCACAGCCGACTGTAACTGCACGTATTAAGTCATTAGAACGAGAGCTAGGTGTGGAGTTATTTTACCGAGATGGAAGAAGTGTGAGCGTATCAGAGAAAGGGAAAGATTTTTTACCATTTGCCACGCAAATTGTGCAAACATTTCAGCAAGGAAAGAAGCAATTAGAAGAAACGCAGGAGACCGATGAGGTATGTATTGGTGCAAACGGTGTAACAGCTCAGTATTTTTTAGCCTATGCATTGCCTAAATGGAAAGAGCAATTCCCTTATTTGCGTTTTCAATTATTTACAGGTTCCACAGCAAACATTTTAGAAAAGCTACAAAGCCACCAAATTCATCTAGGCTTTATTCAATATGTACATGGGAATGACATTGAGAACGAGCTTTTATTGAACAATACAGTGAAACTTGTCAAACACCGTGATCATTCATTACAACTAGATGAACTCATTCAAGCAAAAGAATTAGCTCAACAGAAAATGGTATTTTTTGAATGTGGCGCGTTTGATTGGAATTATGTGCATAAAATGTTTGAGGTAGAGGGAGTAGCAGCCAATATTGAGGTACGAACAGATCATTTAGAAGTTGCCAAAGAATTTATTAGGACAAAAGAATATCTAAGCTTTTTACCACATCTTTGTATCAAAAAGGAGCTGGAAAACGGTGAATTTGTGGAGATAGACGTTAAGCATTTGCTGGATATGGACCAACATATATTTTTAACCTATAAAGAGAAGGAGACATTGCCATCAGCCTTTTGGCAGACAATTTGTGAAACAGCTAAGCATTTTGAAAGCATAGGAGACACGTATTGATAAAAAATTTTATCACCACATAAAATTTTTTCTATTACTATACCTATTGCATATCGTCTAAAGGAACGGTAATATCATTCTCAATCCAATAAAACATACTTAACCACTATGTTTAGTAAATTAAAAATTGAGGAGGAATTGACATGGCTAGACAGGATAAAATTCGATTTGGAGCAATTATTCATGGGGTAGGAGGAAATATTTCTGGTTGGCGTCATCCAAAGGTGGTGAGCAATCAAAGTGTAAGCTTACCTTTCTATATTCAACAGGCTCAGAAAGCAGAGCAGGGAAAATTTGATGTAGCATTTATTGCGGATGGTTTATATATTAACGAAAAATCCATTCCTCATTTTTTAAATCGATTTGAACCTCTTACAATTTTATCGGCTTTAGCAGTAGCGACGAAAAACATTGGGTTAGTTGGAACAGTCTCAACTTCCTATAGCGAACCGTTTACAGTAGCACGACAATTCGCTTCATTAGATCATATTAGTGCTGGGCGTGCTGGATGGAATGTTGTAACGACTCCATTAGAAAGTACTGCTTTGAACTATAACAAAACAATCGACCAACATCCTAGCCATGCAGAACGCTACCAAATTGCAGAAGAATACTTAGAGGTTGTCCAAGGCTTATGGGACTCGTGGGATGATGATGCGTTTATTGCAGATGTCAACAAAGATCAATTTTTTGATCCAGAAAAATTACACACATTACATCATAAAGGGCGATATTTTTCAGTCCAAGGACCACTCAATATTGGTCGAACAAAGCAAGGCCAGCCCGTTATTTTCCAGGCTGGGTCGTCTGATGCAGGCATTCGATTAGCTGCAAAAGATGCAGATGCCATTTTTACACATGGGGCATCTATTGAAGAGGCACGGAAGTTTTACTCGAGAGTAAAAAAAGAGGTGGCAACATTTGGACGAAATCCCGAAGAAGTAAAGATTTTTCCAGGTATATCACCAATTATTGGCGATACGGTGGAGGAAGCAGAGACGAAATATCAAGAAATTGTTGAGTTAGTTTCCATAGACCGCGCTCTTGCTTATCTTGGGCGTTACTTCGACCATCATGATTTTACCCAATACGATGTGGATGCACCGTTTCCTGATCTAGGGGATATTGGAGCGAATAGCTTTAGAAGCACAACCGATTATATTAAACGTTATGCTAAGCAGGAGGGTCTGACATTACGTCAAGTCGCTTTACGCGAGGCGACACCAAAAACAGCCTTTTTTGGGACAGCTGAGCAAGTAGCAGATCTTGTACAAGAATGGTTTGAAAAGGAAGCAGCAGATGGTTTTATTATTGGCGTGACAGTCCCTGGTGCTCTTGAAGATTTTGTTGATAAAGTAGTGCCAATTTTACAAGCAAGAGGGATATATCGTAAAGATTATGAGGCAGATACTTTGCGTGGGAATTTAGGTTTACCCTTCAAAGAAAGTCGCTATATCAAACAATCTGTCTAAAAACCAAGTAATTATATTTGAATAAAAGAAATTGGGAGGTATTGTATGAGTTATACATTAGGCATATTAGATCAAAGCCCTATCATTGAAGGAGCAACCAATGAACAAGCATTACAAAAAACGGTGGCTTTAGCAAAACGAGCTGAGCAGTTAGGCTATTCACGTTTTTGGGTATCGGAGCATCATCATACAGAGTCATTAGCAGGCTCTTCTCCAGAAATATTAGTTTCTTATTTACTTGCCAAAACCAAATCCATTCAAATTGGGTCAGGAGGGGTTATGCTACAGCATTATAGCCCCTATAAAGTAGCGGAAAATTTCCATGTTCTAGCATCATTGGAGCCAGGACGAGTAGATTTAGGCATCGGTAAAGCCCCTGGTGGCTTGCCACTTTCCACGAAGGCTTTACAATATGGCACACTCAATCAAGGGGAAGATTTTGAAGAGAGACTAATATTTTTACAGCAATTAATTGAGCAATCCATACCAAAAGAGCACGAATTATATGGTATACAAGCAACGCCAATTCCAAAGACAAAGCCAACATTATTTTTACTTGGCGCTAGCCCTGAAAGTGCTGCTCTTGCAGGAAAACTCGGCATTGCATTTGTCTTTGCTCGATTTATTAATAGTGATAATGATGTGTTGGTGCAAGCGGCTTCAACCTATCGCAGTCATCATCCAAACGGTACTTTTGCGCTTTCCATTGCTGCACTTGCTGCTCCAAGTAAAGAGGAAGCGAAAGAACTAATAGGAGATCAAAAAATTACAAAGGTGCATTTAGCAAGTGGCAGAAGCCTGACGCTACAATCAGTAGAGCTAGCTGAGAAATTTGGTCAGGAATCTAGAGAGGAATATACAGTGGAACAGTATGAGGCCGATATTTTATACGGTACAGCAGAGGAAATTAAAGCCATTTTAGATAACTACCATGTACGATTCCAAATTGATGAATTTATTTTGCATACGCCCATCTTAAAGGAATTTGAACGTCAACGTTCGTTTGAGCTTTTAAGTCCTGTCCATTTGCAGTTACAGCAAAAGGTGAAGGTAATCTAAGGGAGGTCATGATATGACAAAAAGTTTAGATATAATCATTTGGTCGAAGCAAGGTTGTAGTTATTGCGAGGAAATAAAAGCTTATCTACAAGAACGACATATTTCCTACAAAACAGTTGATGTCACGTCTAATGATAATTTTAGAGACATCCTTGATATAAAGTATGGTGTTCGACATGTACCCGTTGTAGAAATTGGTTCAAGTGAAACAGGTATCTATAGAGCCGTAACAGCAATTGGTTTAGAGCATCTACAGAAGGCACTTGCCGTGAATCTACCCTCATATGCATAACAGAAGGAGAGAGGAATCTTATGAAAAAAATATCATTTTATTTGCTACTTGTGCTAGCAGCACTATTAACTGCGTGTGCAAACTCAGAAAAAACAGTTGGTGACGCCAGTGCTCAAAAAACAGCACAGCGTGGCAAGGATGTTCAAAAAATTATAGTTGGTACGGGAACTCAGTTTCCAAACATCTGTTTTTTAGATGACAAGGGAAATTTAACTGGTTATGATGTAGAGCTTGTTCGTGCAATTGATGAGAAGCTACCCGAGTATGAGTTTGAATTTAAAACAATGGAATTCTCCAATTTATTACTAAGTTTAGAAACAAGAAAAATAGATTTTATTGCCCATCAAATGGAAGTTAATAGTGAGCGCGAGGAGAAGTTTTTATTTAATAAAGAACCGTATAATGTTTTCCCATTAAAGGTGACAGTCAACGAGAAAAATAATGCAATTCAATCCATTGAGGATTTAAAAGGGAAAAATGTGAGTGTCTCACCAACAAGTAACTCAGCTGTCTTTATTGAAAAATATAATAAAGAGCACAATTTAGGAGCAAATATCGTTTATTCTTCTGGCTCAGTTGATGTTAATAATCAACTTGCAACGGGACGAATTGATGCCATTATTACCACACCGTTTGCTGTTCGATACTATAACGAAAGCAATGAGGCACAGCAAAAGGTTGTAGGTGATGCATTATTAAATTCAAAGGTCTACTTTTTACTCAATAAAGATGAAGTGAAGTTACAGGAGCGCTTAGATGAAGCAATCGTTGAATTAAAGAATGAGGGGGTAGTGAGTGAGCTTAGTAAAAAGTGGTTGGGTGATGATTATACAGTAGACTTCTAATGAATAGGAAAGGAAGATGGCAGTATGGAAAATAACTTTGATGTCGTGCTAATTGCGGAAGTACTTCCAACATTGCTTAAGTATTTACCCATAACTTTCGAGATTCTAGTATTCTCCATACTTTTTGGTATGATGCTTGGGATTGTGCTAGCCATACCAAAGCTACTTCACATACCAATATTGAAGCAAATTATTACAATCTATATATCCTTTATTCGTGGTACACCCATTTTAGTGCAGTTGTTCTTAGTATTTTACGGTATACCCGCATTGTTAAAGCTCATTCATATTGATGTGACACGAATGGATGCAATGTATTTTGTTATTATTACGTACACATTCAGCAATGCGGCAGCCTTTGCCGAAATATTTCGTGCAGCAATTTTAACCGTTGATCGGGGTCAAATGGAGGCGGCCTATTCAGTAGGCTTAAGTGGATCACAGGCTTTTATGCGAATTGTTTTTCCACAGGCAATACGTGTTGCTTTTCCAAATATAGCAAATACAATGATTAGTTCATTAAAAGATACATCGTTAGCATTCTCCATCGGTGTAATGGATATGGTGGGGAGGGGAGAAACCTTGATTGCTTCTACGACACGAGCGTTTGAAATCTATGTAGCTTTGTCAATTGTTTACTATGTCATCGTGATAATCCTTGAAAAAGTATTTAAATTTAATGAACGCTATTTTAATCGCTATATGCCAAAGGTGCTTGCTTCACAATAGGGGGAATATGCTATGACCATTGATATCGCTTTTATAGTAGAAGCATTACGAGAAATTAGTAAAGTAATACCGTTAACCTTATTCATGACTATTACACCTGTTTTATTAGGAATCGTTATTGGCATAATTGTAGCTTTCGTGCGCATTCAACAGATAAAAATAGTCTCATCTGTACTTAATTTTTATGTTTCATTTTTCAGAGGAACACCTATCATTATGCATATCATGCTCGTTTATTTTGGCTTGCCAATGCTAGTTGATAGTGTGGCTAATTTGCTTCATTTAAAGATACAATCAAATTCTATTCCTATTTTATTTTTTGTCATACTAGCCTTAACACTTAGTGCAGGGGCTTATGCCTCAGAAATTATTCGTTCAGGGATATTAGCTGTACCTAAAGGACAATTAGAAGCAGCATATGCGATTGGATTAACATTTCCTCAAGCGATGCGACGTTATATTTTACCACAAGCATTTGGGCAATCTATTCCCAACTTGACGAATGTTTTTATTGGTTTTTTACATGCTACATCATTAGCATTTTTCCTATCCATTAAAGAATTGACCGGTGTGGCAAATATTATTGCGTCCATGAACTTAAAGTTTTTAGAGTCATTTATTGCTGTTGGTCTTATTTATTGGGGAATTTCAATCATCGTAGAATGGGTGTCACACCGAATTGAAAAAAGAGTAACAGCCTATAGTAAAGGCGGTTTTTCATCATAGAAAGGGGAAATTAGAATGACAGTAGCGAACATTGTGATTGAACATTTACAAGAGGAAGATTATGCAAGCTATCTTGAAGTTTTAGTTGAGAGCTATGCGCAATATGAAAAGGACTATGAAGACCCAGAGCGCTGGCAATCATATTTAAGTGATATCCGTGCTTCGGTTGGTAATCCGAATGCAGAAACAATTCTAATTGCAAAACGCGGAGATGACATATTAGGTGGATTACAACTATTTACGGATGCAGGGAAAGCGTATGGCTTGCCAGAGCTAAATATTCAATCGACGATTGTGCGCTTATTAGGTGTGCATCCAAAAGGCAGAGGGCAAGGGGTTGCTAAGAAATTATTAAATGAAAGTTTTGCCTTTGCTAGAAAGAGACAGGATCAGGCACTTTATTTACACTCAGGTGATATGATGCAGGCTGCCATAAATCTTTACTTATCATTAGGTTTTGTGCGAGATGAGTCGAAGGAATTTTACAAGGGAGATATATTAGTCAAGAGCTTCCGTTATGATTTATAATGATAAACCCGCTGATGCTCTAGTCAATCAGCGGGTTTAATGTTAATTATAGTGTGAAAATCTTTCCTGGATTCATAATGTTAAGTGGATCAAGCGCTGCTTTTATGCTTTTCATGACGACTAAAGAGGTACCATGCTCCGTGGCTTGGTATTTCATTTTGCCAATGCCAACACCATGCTCACCCGTACATGTGCCACCACGAAGTAATGCATATTGCACGATTTGTTCATTGAAGCGATCCGCTTTTGCCTGCTCCTCGGCGTCATTTGGATTTAACATTAAAAGTGCATGGAAATTTCCATCGCCCACGTGGCCCACAAGCCCACCTGCGAGTCCAACATGATCAAGCTGTTCTCGTGCATATAAAATGGTTTCGGCAAGCACAGAGATTGGTACACAGACATCCGTTGACATGAGCTTCTTACCAGGATAAGCATGAATATATGCATAGGCTAAAGAATGTCGTGCTTCCCAAAGCTTATTACGAGCAGCATTATCTTGTTCGAATTCGACGGATAGACAGCTGTAGTCCTCGAAAATTTCTGTAGCAAATGCGATATCCGCATGCATACCCGCTTCGTTTCCGTGGAATTCTAAAAACAATGTTGGTTTTTCGCTAAAGGATGTATCGTTATAGACATTGGCTTGCTTCATAGAGGATTCATCGACCAATTCCACTCGACCAATTGAACTACCAGCCTGTAATAAGGCGGCAACAGCACTCACAGCATCTCCAACTGTGTCAAAAACAGCTCGCCCCGCTGTCACAAATTCAGGTATACCATACACTTTTAACGTTAACTCCGTAAAGCAGCCAAGTGTTCCTTCTGAGCCGACAAATAGACCATTTAAATGATAACCAGAAGAGGATTTAGCGGCTAAATTACCTGTATGGATGACAGAGCCATCTGCAAGGACAACCTCTAAATCACGAACCTGATCACGCATAACACCGTAACGCACAGCAGTTGTACCACTAGCATTCGTCGCAGCCATGCCACCTAGTGTTGCATCTGCACCTGGATCCACTGTGAATTGTAGACCGTGTTTTTTTAACTCCTTATTCAGCTGAGAGCGTGTGACGCCAGGCTGAACTTTTACAAGAAGGTCGTCAGGTCGAACTTCTAAAATCGTATTCATTTCAGAGAAATCAATAGAAATACCATGTGCAATAGGAATCGCGTTTCCTTCTAAGCTGGAGCCAACACCGAATGGTACAACTGGTACACGTTGTGCATGTGCAATTTTTAAGATGGCACTGACATCAGCTGTGGAACGGGGAAAGACAACGATATCAGGTAATCTCATCATATGATGAGATTCATCCTTTCCATGTAGCTGTCGTACCGTTTCGTTTGTTGACACTTGTTCTTCTAATAAAACCTGTTTGAGTTGATTGACAAGTAATTCTACTGCAACAGTCATTCCAATCCCTCCAAATTTTCTGATAAGTAAAACTTTATCACGCATTTATTGGAAATGGAATGCACAGTTCATTAAAAATCAGTTAGCAAATACTTTTTCTAATTTTTGAACAAATTCATCTTGTTCTGATGGACTGGATTGCTTCCACCATTTTTCAAAAAACACCCCAAGCCCTGGTAGTAAATGCTCTTCTCCACGATTAATAGCATCTTCCACAATGTCTTTGAATTCTGCGGCAGATTGACCATGTACATTCGCTGTAATTGCATCTCTTATTTGAAAATTCATCTATATCGCCTCCTTAGTAGTAATTTGTCCAACTAACGTTTAAATATGTATGAAATACCAAAGAAAATAGATAATTTTTGCAATAACTTTGGGGAATTATGACTAAATATGCCAGGCATTTTATTCTTTCTGTGCGCTGAAATGTTGAAAATGGGCATTAGCTCTCAAGCAACATGACGGTCTAAGATTGTGCTACCTAGGAAAATTGAACTGTGCACAGTTGATAGGAAGTAGAATGTCTATTCGAAACGATCACAAGCTTTCATTAACACAATCTTTTGAAGAAATTTTAGAGGCAGTGCAACCAATGATTACAGCCATTTTCACGCAGCTCCATATTTACAAGGATTTTGATTACTATCGTCATATTGCTTCTATTGCTGTATGGAGGGCATGGCTAAAAGCAGATCCAGCAAAGGGACAATTTTCTGCTTATCTTTATTCTTCGATAAAAGGTGAGATTCTAAATGAATTATCAAAGGAAAAAAACTATTCAGAGCGAATAACGGTTGTTGATGGTGAAACACTCAATTTTATTCTTAATGACTTGGAGGGATGGGACAATCAAAAAAATCCTAGCTTACTTGAGATTAAGTTGTCTCAGCTTAAGCAGATAGAAAGAGAAATATTACTACTTTATTATGTAGAAGATTACAGTGATCCAGAAATAGCCAATACACTAGGTCTATCTGTTGCTGCTATCAAAAAAAGAAGGGTTAGAATCGTCCAGAGGCTGAAATCTCAACTTTTCAGAGTGGAATAATGCACTAAAAATATCAAAAGTATGCTAATATTGAAATAAAATGAATATTAGCATACTTCACATAGGTGCATACAAATTCCGATAAAAGTGTTATGATTTGTAAGAAGTCAAAGAAATATACAATTCAAATTTAAATAATCGATATAGATAGATAAAATTTCCTAGTGAATGTTTAGATAGTAGTATGGAGGGTTTGGAGTGGAGAGATGGTTTAATCCGATAGAGAAAAAAGAGATTTGGTACATGGTATTACCCTTATTACTTGTCATACCATTACTGAGCTTTAGCAATCAAATATATGGTGTTTTCCAAGGTAACATGTATCAAGATATAAAATTGGTGATACAAGTATTAATCATCGTTTTTACAATGGCAATTGCGATCCAATCCTATTTAGTATTTTCACACTTATTATCCAATCAAACTTTATACATAGGAAACATGTTTTTCATTATTGCCTTATTAGAATTAATTAGCTTGTTTTTTAGCCAATCTAGAGAATGGAACTTTATGAACGAGCCTCTACATATATTAATGCGTTTGTACTTAGCCATTGGATTTATACTTATTATTTTAAACCCTAAAAAGCGATTAACCATGAATCATCGGATACTGACATATGGTTGTTCGATGCTTTTCGTTCTAGGAAGCGTTTTTCTGGCTTATAATTCGCCCAAAATATTGCCTGAAAATTGGTTAGATACGATTGATAATATGGTACACCTAATTGCTATTATTCTTCAAATTTTAACCATTGCTATTGTTAGTACATATGTAAAAAAATTACCGAAGCGTTCCATGTGGCTCATTAGCGCAGCTATTTCTCTCATTGTGAGTGATATCTTCTTTATTGTTTGTCAAGATCAAAATGCAATATGGGATTTCTCAGCACTGATCTATCAGTTTTTAGCATTCTATTTTTTCCTAAAGGCGATTTATTATACATCTGTGGAAAAACCATTTCAGCAGCTATTGAAAATTAAAAAGGATCTTGAACAATCTCAACAGGAACTTCGATTCCAAGCTTATCATGATGATATTACATTGTTGCCAAATGAACATCTACTATTAAAGACGTTAAAAGAAAATTTACATCAACATAAAGCGCAAAAGGCTATTATTGCCATAGAAATTGATCGCTTTGCGGCAATTCGTTCGTCCATTGGTATAAGTAACTCTAATACAATGATGAAACTTGTTGCAGAACGAATTCAATCGATTGTACCTCCACATTATTTTGCAACTAAACTGCGTGAGGGACAATTTGTTATTTATATTGACCATGTAAAGACGATTGAGGAACTACTGCAATTTTGCTTAAATCTTAAAAGTGCCATGACAGATCCTTTACAGGTCCAATTATTTTCATTGAATGGCAGTCTAAATATTGGGATTGCTCTCTATGAGGAGCAATGGACTGGTGAAGAGCTATTAATGCATGCACAGTTAGCGATGCGAGAGGCTAGACAAATACCTCAAAGATTTCTTTTTTATAAACCGTATATGTCTAAAGGTATTGCAGATCGAATATTGTTAGAGCAAGACTTACATAATGCGTTAGCAAATAATGAATTTTACTTAGACTATCAACCACAGGTTAACTTAAAGACAGGCACCATCGAATCGGTCGAAGCTTTAGTACGCTGGCGTCATCCAACGCGTGGCTTTGTTCCACCTGATGTCTTTATTCCTATTGCTGAAGAATGTGGCCTTATTATCCCGCTAGGTAAATGGATTTTAGAAACCGCATGCACACAAGCGAAAGCATGGGAGAAACAAGGCTTACCTCCAATGAAAGTGGCAGTAAATTTATCACTTGGCCAGTTATTTCAACAGGATTTAGTAGAAATGGTACAAGATATTTTACAACGTACCAATTTAGATCCGTCATTTTTACAATTAGAAATTACAGAAAGTATGACCATGAATATTGATCAAATGACACAGCTATTACATGAGTTAAAGGCATTAGGTATCCAAATTGCTGTAGATGATTTTGGAACAGGTTATTCCTCTCTATCTTATTTAAAGGAATTCCCAATTGATTGTTTAAAAATTGACCGAACATTTGTGAGAAACGTGCCACATAATCCAAATGATGAAGCACTTGTTTCCATGATTATTTCGATGGCTAAACATTTACGTTTGAAGGTTGTGGCAGAGGGCATTGAAGAAGTGGAGCAATTATCTTTTCTAATAGATGGTGGCTGTGATTATATTCAGGGCTATCTATTCAGTAAGCCAATATCCCCTCAGCAAATGACCGAAACCTATAAAGATTTACATCATCGTGTGGAGGAAGTATTAACACAACTTCAATATATTGAAGATTATATTATTTAAAAAAGAACCTGCTTATTACTATTGAGTAAGCAGGTTCTTGCTGTTTAGTGAACGAGATATTCTTCTTTTAATTCGGATATAGCTACTTCAGATCGCTCTTCTAAAGAACGGCGTAGGTGAACTGTCGCTGTTTTTTCATCATCGTGGAGCTGATCGATCCAGATGGAAACGCCATTATAGCTCACTTCAAATTCTAAAGGTGAGGCGACAATTTCTTGTGCACGCTGAAAATCCAACTGAAGCCCCCCTTATTTTTTCTGCTTATTCTTATTTTGTGTGACTGTATTAATTAGCTCCATAAACTCTTGAGAAAATTCCTCACTCACCTTATTTGGTGCAATCTTTTGGTTTTTTGGCGTTTGAGGTAATGAGCCTTTATTATTGCTTTGACCTTGTTTATTGTCTCTTCCCATGTGAGTTGCTCCTTTCCTGTTGATATAAATTAATATGGCTTTGAAATGAACTTTTTATCCCGTCAGCACAGATCGCACTTCACAAGGAAAAATTCGCATAGCTCTTTGTTTATTGCGAACAATAATGAGTATTAAGATTTTTTAACAGAAAAATTATCGTTTAATAAAACCCAATTTTGAGGAAACGGGAATCCTAATGCCCAATAGCTAATGCCACGTAAGTTGTAATGTTTAGTCATGTCGAATTTGGCTTGTGCACTTCTTGCATCTTCAAACCATACCTCGTGCTGCCTTCCTTGCTCATCAACATATCGATAAAAAGGAGATTGTGCCGTTGGATCATACTGAATTGTTGCCCCGTACTTGATGGCCCTATTGAGCGCTTCCTGCGGGCTAAATGTTTCGGCTTCTTGGCCTTTGACATGAGGTAAGAGCCAATCACGCGCATACAACTCAAAACCCAATAAGATTTTATCAGCTGGTATTTCGGTTAAAGCATACTCCACGACTCTTCGCATTTCATTAATGGGGGAAATGGCTTGTGGAGGGCCAAGACGATAGCCCCATTCATATGTCATTAATACAACAAAATCTGCTATTCTCCCATGTGCTTCGTAATCATGCGCTTCATATAATGTCCCAGTTTGTGAAGCACTTGTTTTAGGTGCGAGCGCTGTTGAAACTAAATAGCCTTTTGGGTGAAGGGTATCCACAGCCAATTGAATAAAGGCATTGAAATTTTCTCGATCGGCAGGTAAAACATTTTCAAAATCAATATTTAATACTTGATAACCTTTATCTTGCATCACCTGTAACACATTATTCATGACCTTTTTACGTAATTCTGCATTGGACAAGACGACATGTGCTAAATTAGAGCCTTCTTCTGTAGAAGTAAAATTAGTGAGCGTTAACATAGGGATAATATGTTTAGCCTTTGCTGCCGCTATCATATTTTCATCAGTAATGGGCTGTAATGTCCCATCTTCCTTCATCTTATAAGCAAAAGGACTAAAATAAGTTAGTAGATGACCAATAGCATTAATGGAGTCTACAGCTTCATCTGAAGGTTGGTAGGAATAAGCATTGACTTCAATCGTTGGTAATTTTCTTAGAATCATCAATTGTGAACCAACATAAAGCATATTGGGATTGTTTAGTTTATTTTCTATAGCAATGGCTTGAACGGTCGTACCATAGCGCTGTGCTATTTGCCATAAAGTTTCTCCTGGCTGCACGATATGAACAATGGGTGGAATAATTAATTTCGTTCCTGGTGTTAATTGATCGGGATTCGTTAGATGATTTTCTAATATGATAGATTGCAAGGGAACGCTAAATTTCTGTGCGATTGACCATAACGTATCTCCTTTTTGAACGGTATAAATTGTATAAGGAGAAGGGATAACCAGTGATTGTCCGATGGCTAATTGATCAGGAGTAGCTAATGCATTTAATTGGCTAATAGATTGAACAGGTACGGCATAACGATTAGCGATTTGCCACAGTGTTTCGCCAGCACTTACCACATGGATAAGCATAGAACACCTCCAACACGTTGTTGTTATTAGTGCATCATATGTTTCAAGTGTGGAAAAGAGTATTTTAGTGTGATTCTAGAAAAAAGCTGAAATTTCAAATTCTTTCTCAATAAGTTGCATAGGATAAGTATCATTGTGAGAAAGGGGCTTGATGTTGAAAAAGGCGAAGCTCACAGGAAGAATCGTCACGCCTGAAGATTCGGATTATGAACAAGCGAGAACGAATAATAATTTAAATAATCCCAAATATCCGAGTGTCATTGTGTTTTGTCAAAAAACGAAAGATGTGGTTAATGCATTAAAATGGGCTAGAGAAAACAATGAGCCTTTCAGAATTCGAAGCGGTCGTCATAGCTATGAAAATTTTTCTTTAGTAAATAAAGGGCTTGTCATTGATGTAAGTGATATGAATGATATTTCGGTAAATCTCTCAGAAATGACGGCTAGGATTGATGCTGGAGCTAATATGGGAAACGTATACCGTACATTATGGGAGCATGGTGTTACCATTCCTGCTGGTACAGAAAGTAGTGTTGGGGTGGTCGGTTTGACCCTTGGTGGTGGGATTGGGATGCTATCACGACCATTTGGATTAACTTGTGACAATCTTATTGAAATCGAAACGGTGGTAGCTAGTGAACATGAGGGTGCTCAGGTAATTAGAGCGAATAAGCAACAACATCATGATTTGTTTTGGGCAAGTCGTGGTGGAGGAGGAGGCAATTTTGGTATAGTCACTTCTTTGACATTCAAGCTTCATGCGATTAATGAGGTATCACTGTTCTCTATTACATGGGGATGGGATGACTTTGAAGTGGCCTTTGATGCATGGCAAAAATGGGCTCCCTATACAGATAAGCGTCTAACCTCACAGATTGAGCTAAAAACAAAGGAAGTAGGTGAGATAGTCGCACAAGGTGAGTTTATAGGAACAGCAGCTGAATTAAAGAAATTGCTTCGCCCTCTTAGAAAAACAGGCTTGCCAACAAGTATTTGGATAAAGGAAGTGCCATATAGCAAGGCAATAGAATTTTTTGATTTACCAAGCGGTAATCAGCCTGCGTATCGAAAAAGATCAGGGTCATTTTTGGAGAGACCGTTTCCATATAAGGCGATTCAGAGGATGAAAGAATTTTTAGCCCATGCACCTAATTCAAATACAACAATATGGCAACAGTCTTTAAGAGGAGCAGTAGGTGAAATTGCTCCCCAGCATACAGCCTATTACTATCGCAATGCGATAATAGCTCAAGAATATAATACTTCCTGGAAAAAACCGAAAGAGGAAGAACAAAATATTAAGTGGGTAGAAAATTTACGTCAAGCTTTATCACCTTATACGTCTGGTGATTATGTGAATTTTCCAGATCGATATATTAAGGACTGGCATACAGCCTATTACGGACGTAATTTTAGAAGGCTTCGTGAAGTGAAAACAAAATATGATCCGTATAATGTATTTCAATTTCAGCAGAGTATCCCACCTATTAGGAAGTGGTTGTAGCTGGAGAATGGAGCAGGTGAAGCGGCACTCCTGCTCCTTTTTGATTTTCACGTTTTAGCTTGATAAATACTGTTTAAGGGGTCACAATAAAACTATTACATATATTTCTAAAAGGATTGATTGGAATGGAAAATATTGTTGTTCGTAATAATGTAACAATACTCGGACAAGGGGACCAACCGCTTATTTTTGCACATGGATTTGGCTGTGATCAAAATATGTGGCGTTTCATTACGCCTGCATTTATGGACAAATATAAGATTATATTATTCGATTATGTAGGCTCAGGTAACTCAGATATAAATGCCTATTCATCAGAGAAATATCAATCGTTACAGGGCTATGTACAAGATTTATTGGACATTATTGAAACGCTATCATTACAAAATAGTATTTTTGTCGGGCATTCCATTAGTGCCATGATAGGACTGCTCGCATCTATCCAGCACCCTGACTATTTTAAGAAATTGATTATGATTGGTCCTTCTCCCTGTTATTTAAATGATGATGGTTATCGAGGGGGTTTTGAGCGAAGTGATATAGCGGAGTTATTAGACATGATGGAAATGAACTTTACAGGTTGGGCTAGCTATATGGCACCAATTGCAATGAGTAATCCTGAACAGCCAGCATTAACACAGGAACTGAAGAAAACCTTTATAGCAGCAGACCCTATCATTGCAAAAGAATTTGCTGAGGTCACATTTTTATCTGATCATCGTTGTGAATTATCAAAGGTCTCCGTTCCTTCGTTAATTATCCAATGCTCGGAAGATAGTATTGTGCCAATTGGTGTTGGAGATTATTTGCATCAGCATCTCAAAAATAGTACGTTACAATTAATGGAAGCAAAAGGTCACTATCCACATATTAGTCACCCAAATGAAACGATACAATGTATTGCAGATTTTTTGTAGGGAAAAATGAAAGGATTATCAACAATGGAAAAACGACTCAACAATGCTCCATGTGGATTTCTTTCCATCACACATGAAGGGCTTATTTCAGAAATCAATCAAACCCTGCTAGATTGGATCGGCTATGAGCAAGAGGAATTATTGCATATGCATCTAGAAATTCTTCTATCTACGCCCAATAAGATGATTTTTCACTCTTATTTTTATCCTATGATTAATCTAGAGGGACAAGTAGAGGAATTATTCATTCATCTCAAACAGAAGGACGGGATGTCGGTTCCGTTTTTAATGAATGCTAAATTGTACAAAGAGGATTTGGTAGAGCGAATTGATTGCATTTTAGTAAAGATGAAAAAGCGCATAGATTATGAACAAGAATTACGATCAGCCAAAAAACTACTTGAGGCTGCCTATCAAGAAAAGGATCGTGCATTAGCTAATTTGGAGCAAATTCATGTAGAAATAGAACATCAGCAGGCGAAATTATTGGACATGAATGCTGCTTTAGTAGAATTATCAATGACTGATAAATTGACTGGCTTGAAAAACAGGAGATTTTTCCAGGAACAACTCGAACAACATTTTAATCGTTTTTATGAGACAGCAGAACCTTTTTCGTTATGCATTTTAGATATCGATCATTTCAAAAAGGTCAATGATACATATGGTCATCAAGTTGGAGATGATGTCCTCGTTCAATTGGCACAACTATTACAAATACAAGTACGTCTAGAAGATATCGTCGCTCGTTATGGTGGGGAGGAGTTTATGATCATCTTACCAGAGACCGAGATACCTGTGGCAAAAGAAATCGGTGAAAAAATTAGACACACTGTGGAGCAGGATGGTTGGCCAACAGGCAGTCTTACGATCAGTATGGGAATTGCCACAGTAACTTCAGAAGATACAGAGACGACATTGATAAAAAAAGCAGATAAAGCATTGTATGAATCGAAAGAGCATGGACGAAACAAAGTCACTCATTTTCATGAGATAAAGTGAATAGCCTTTACAATTCGGCCATTAATTTTTGAATAGAAGGAAGATCTGCTGGAGCAAATGGAAGGTCAAGCAATTGGTTGCGGGGAACCCATCTTGCTTCAGCATGTTCTAGAATTTGGGGTGTGCCTTTAATAACTGAAGCTTTGTATGTTTCTAAATGAACGAAAAATTGTTCGTATTCATGGAGTGTTACAGCCACTTGTTTCCCTACTTGAATCGTACAGTTAAATTCCTCAAGAATTTCTCGAGAAAGTGCCTGTTTTGGTGTTTCACCTTGCTCTATTTTACCGCCAGGGAATTCCCAATAATTTGCTAATATCATTTGGGGATTCCTTAAAGCACAGAAAATTTCTTGTTGCTCATTTTCAATTATAGCCCCTACTACATGTATTGTTTTTTTCATTTATATACCTCACTTTGTGTCTTCGTTAGATATGTATGATTATAGCATGTTTAAGTTGTACGCCACTTGCCACCACAGGAAAATAACAGTTTTCTTACTTAGCTATGAAATTTGCTATTTCGTAGGGTATAATAGTGGTCAATATATAGGAAAAAGGCGGTAAGAGGTAGCGATGAAGAGAATTGAATCTACGCAAAATGCGTTAGTGAAATATTGGAAAAAGTTAGCGACAACAAGAAAAGAGCGTGAACGTTCGGGTGAATTCCTAGTAGAGGGCTTTCATCTTGTTGAAGAAGCATTAAAAAATAAAAACCAAGTATTACAAATTATAGTGCGTGAAGGTATCGATTTGCCAATGTTATGGCCAATCGATGATATAGCTATTGTAGAGGTATCGACTGCGGTAGCGAAGGAATTTGCGGAGACAGAAACTTCCCAAGGTGTTTTTGCTGTATGTAAACAGCCCGTCTTAGTGGATAATGTGATGACTACTTGGCGAAAAGTGTTATTAATTGATGCTGTCCAAGATCCTGGTAACATTGGAACAATGATTCGTACAGCAGATGCTGCAGGTTTAGATGCTGTAATTTTAGGAAAAGGCTGTGCCGATCTTTATAATCCTAAAACACTACGTGCTGCTCAAGGTTCCCATTTCCATATTCCGGTAGTGCGTGGAGATTTAGCAGAATGGATAGATATATTACAGGATCAAGGTGTACCGGTATTTGGTACTGCATTAGATGAGGAAGCGGTGCCGTATAGTGATATTCAGCATACGGGTGCATTTGCGATTATTATGGGGAATGAAGGAAGTGGCATTCAGCCTCAGTTATTAGCGATGACAGATCAAAATATGATCATTCCTCTTTTTGGACAGGCTGAATCATTAAACGTCGCAGTAGCAACAGGTATTGTTTTATATGGCTTTGCCAAGTAATTAATTGCTCATTGTGGGATTGAGGCAGTTGTCTCTTGATTTGCTACAGTCCATTATTGTATAATTTATTCTAAAATGTAGGTTTAAATAATAAATGCTTTGACCGGGAAGTAGTAAAGATTGTGAATGGACGACAGGGAGCGTAGGCCAGAGATTGAGAGCCAACGCCGTTTCAATGCGGTTTTGAATTCAGCCTGCGAGCAGCTACCGGGACCAGTGTCATGCTGTAAAGGTAAGCCGGCTTTATCAAGTCGTTATGTCAATGAAGTGATTGTAAGGCTTTGCTTTGCAATAACTAGGGTGGTACCGCGAAAATGTCCTCGTCCCTTTTTAGGGGCGAGTTTTTTTATGTCTAAAAAGCAGGCATTTATTTTCTGAGGAGGGTTTAACATGGAAGAGCAATTAAAACAATTAGAGCAAGAAGCACTTGCTAAAATTGAAGCAGCTGCAAATTTAAAAGAATTGAATGAAGTACGTGTTGCGTATTTAGGGAAAAAAGGACCTATTACTGATTTACTAAAAGGGATGGGGAAATTATCAGCTGAAGAACGTCCGAAAATGGGTGCTTTAGTGAATAATGTCCGTGAAAATGTAACGGCAGTATTAGAAACAAAGATTACCGTGTTGGAAGAGGCAGCCATTGCTGAAAAATTAGCGAGTGAGTCGATTGATGTCACTTTACCAGGTCGTGAAATTAAAGTGGGGAACCGTCACCCTTTAACACGTGTCATTGAAGAAATTGAAGACTTATTTATAGGAATGGGCTATGAAATTGCTGAAGGTCCAGAAGTGGAGAAGGATTACTATAACTTTGAAGCACTAAATTTACCAAAAGGACATCCAGCTCGTGATATGCAAGATTCGTTCTATATTTCCGAGGAAATATTATTACGTACCCATACTTCACCAGTACAGGCTCGTACGATGGAAGCCAAAAAAGGTGAATCGATTCGCATAATTTGTCCTGGTAAAGTATTCCGACGTGATAATGATGATGCAACACATTCACATCAGTTTATGCAAATTGAAGGTTTAGTCATTGGCGAAAATATTCGCATGAGTGACCTAAAAGGAACATTAGATACGTTAGCGAAAAAAATGTTTGGTGCTGACCGCGAAATTCGACTACGTCCGAGCTTCTTCCCATTTACTGAGCCATCAGTAGAGATGGATATCTCTTGTTTCAAATGTGGTGGAGCAGGCTGTAACGTATGTAAGGGCACTGGCTGGATTGAGATTCTAGGAGCTGGTATGGTGCATCCAAACGTATTAGAAATGGCTGGCTATGATCCAAAGAAAGTTTCAGGATTTGCATTTGGTATTGGTGCAGAACGTATTGCAATGTTGAAATATGGTGTTGACGATATTCGTCATTTCTATACAAGTGACACTCGCTTCTTATCACAATTTGAGCGAACAGAAGCGTAAGGGGGATAAAACATGTTAGTATCATTAGAATGGTTAAAAAATTATATCAATACGCAGGACTTAGCACCTGAGCTATTAGCAGAAAAAATTACACGCTCTGGGATCGAAGTAGATGCAGTAATTGATCGTGCTAATGCTATGGATAAAGTTGTAGTTGGTTATGTAGTTTCTAAGGAGAAACATCCAGAGGCTGATAAGTTAAATATTTGCCAAGTTGACGTTGGCGAAGCAGAGCCTCAACAAATAATTTGTGGTGCTCCGAATGTTGATGCTGGTCAAAAAGTCATTGTTGCTCGTCCAGGTGCACATTTACCAGGTGGCATTAAAATCAAAAAAGCAAAACTTCGCGGTCATGAATCGAACGGAATGATTTGTTCCTTACAAGAGCTTGGAATCGAAGGAAAGCTTGTTCCTAAGGCGTATTCAGAAGGTATCTTTGTCCTACCAGCAGATGCAGAAGTAGGCACAGATGCACTGGCTATATTGGGCCTACGTGATACAGTGTTGGAACTAGGACTAACACCAAACCGCTCAGATGCCCTTTCAATGCTAGGTGTAGCGTATGAAGTAGGTGCCATTCTTTCAGAGGAAATTAAATATCCAGAAATTTCCTATCAAACTGCTAGTGAAAAAGCACAGGATTACCTGAAGCTTCATGTAGAAGATTTACAAGCAAATCCTATGTATGTAGCAAAAGTTGTGAAAAACGTAAAAATCGGTGAATCACCAATGTGGCTACAAAATCGTCTAATGGCTGCGGGAGTACGTCCTCACAATAATGTCGTAGATGTAACGAACTATGTATTAATGGAATATGGTCAACCTCTACATGCTTTTGACTATGATAGTCTAGCAACGGGTGAAATCGTTGTTCGTAAAGCAATAGAAGGTGAAAAAATTACAACATTAGATGACCAAGAACGTACATTAAAAGCTTCAGATTTAGTCATTACAAATGGCAAAGAGCCAGTAGCCATTGCTGGTGTAATGGGTGGTGCTAATTCAGAGGTAACAGATTCAACTACGACTGTTGTCATTGAGTCAGCCTATTTTGATGGTTTAACAGTGCGTCAAACGTCTCGTCATCTTGGCCTACGTTCAGATGCATCGGCTCGTTTCGAAAAAGGGGTAGATCCAAATCGTGTCTTACCAGCTGCTGAACGTGCTGCCGCTCTACTTGCTGAATTAGCAGGAGGCGAAGTATTAGAAGGTACATGTTTAGTAGATGAGTTGGATAAAACACCAGCGCGAGTAGTCGTTTCCCCAGATTTTATTAATGAACGTTTAGGTATGAAGATTGCATTAGAAGATATGCTTTCTATTTTAGAGCGTTTAAAATTTGGTGTAGAGGCAGCAAATGGTTTATTAATTATTGATGCACCCACACGTCGCCAAGATATTAAAATTGAAGAGGATATCGTGGAGGAAATTGCTCGTCTTTATGGTTATGATGAAATCCCAATGACATTACCAGAGGGTGCAACACAAGTAGGTAATTTATCACCTTATCAAGCAAATCGTCGTGTTGTTCGTCATTACATGGAAGGGGCTGGCCTATATCAAGCGGTAACTTATTCGTTAACGTCGGATGCATTGTCGCAACGTTTTGCTTTGAAAGCTGAGCCGGTAACTCGCTTGCTTATGCCAATGAGTGAGGAGCGTTCTACATTACGTCAAAGCCTTATTCCACATTTAATCGAAGCAGCTGCATATAATGTTGCACGTCAAGCTGACGGCGTGGCTTTATATGAAATTGGTTCCGTGTTCCTTGGTCAATCAGATGAGGGGCAACCTTATGAGGAAGAGCATGTGGCAGCAGTACTAACTGGCAAATGGCTAGACCATGCTTGGCAAGGTGAGAAAAAAGCTGTAGATTTCTTTGTGCTAAAAGGTATCGTCGAAGGTGTCATTGGCAAACTTGGCTTAGCAAATCGCATGACATTTGTGAAATCACAAGTGGATGGCTTACATCCAGGTCGTACGGCTAGCATTTTATTAGATGGCAAGCAAGTCGGCATTATCGGTGGACTTCACCCAGCAGAGCAAAAAGCATGGGGTGTAAAAGACACGTATGTAATGGAGATGAATTTAGTGGCGCTATTAAATGCAACAGCACAAGAAGCACCACTTGCCTACACACCAGTGCCTCGTTTCCCAGCTATGTCTCGTGATATCGCTCTTATTATGGACCGTACAACAACAGCGGGCGAAGTAATGGAAGCTATTGATGCAGCGGGTGTGAAACTATTAAAAGATATCCGCGTATTCGATGTTTACGAAGGGGAGAAAATGGAACCAGGTAAAAAATCGGTTGCCTTCTCTCTCACATACTTTGATCCAGAACGTACTTTAACAGACGAAGAGGTAGTGGCCGCACATAACAAAGTGTTAAAAGCGATTGCTACGATTGCAGGCACAGAAGTACGTTAATATATGAAAAAAAGACTGTCTTACGAGGCAGTCTTTTTTGTTTGAGAAGGGTGAAAATGATGATCTAAAAGGTGAAGAATCGGCTCAAAAGAAAGTGTGGAGTGATCCAAAAAGTGAGGCAAGCGCTCAAAAAGGTGCCTGAAGCGCTACCCCCAGGGAGGAAACCGCTCCAAAAAGATTCCTAATGCGCCTCACGCTCCTCAGAAACCCCAAAAAAGCATTTTTAAGCAACCAATAGTGCGATTTACTTCATCTTCCGTGCTTTATCAGTATTGGCGAAATGCCATTTTGTGATGGAGCGTAGAAATTCTTCGCCTTGATTACGCCAGATTCGGGCTGCTTGCACATCTACTTTGTTAGAGGCACCCTTCAGTAATGTAAGCCCTGTAATGTCACTCAAACGGTCCATTTCCTTTAAAAAGGCAGCACGAGCTAAAATAGATGCTGTAGCCACAGCTACATGTAATTGTTCTGCTTTAGTAGAAAAGTAGACATTTTCTTGTACAAGTTCACGTTCATTTTTTAAATAATTGTAATAGACACCACGTTCAGCAAATTGGTCGATTAAAATAAATTCAGGTTTTTCAGGTGCCATTTTTGATAGCGTGTTTTGTAGTGCCTTGTTATGCATCATGGCTTTCATTTTACCTTGGGAATAGCCTTTTCCTTGTAAGTTGTTATATTTCTCGTTACGTAAGACGAGAACACTATGGACACAGGCTGCACGCAAATCAGGTGCAATTTTCCTCATATAGTCATCTGTTAGCATTTTTGAATCTTTTACACCAAGCTCATTCATGAGTTCGATTTTGGAAGTAGGCACATACACTGCTGCTACTGTGATTGGACCAAAATAATCACCTGTGCCTGTTTCGTCTGAGCCTAAGACAGACATGGTTGCGAAATTGTTAGGCAGTACATCCCCTTTTGCCCCAATAGTGGAGACTGGAGTAGCAGTTTTTTCAACAGTTCCCCAACGTGCTGCCTCGCGTTCAGCACCGCCCCCCTGGAACATTAATTTTCCTGATTTATACATAGTTATGGCTGTATCTGGTAGTTTTGCAGCAAATATGACACCAGGAGCCTTTCGTTCTATAAAGTGCGTTGCATAGTAAGCCATCACCTCTTTTTGAATATTTGTTGAAATGGAAAGCACAATATTTGCCATTTAATCGTTCCTTTCTGTCCTCGTTGTTCACAATTTTATACCTTTCATGGTATGATAATAAATAGCTTTTTTGTGTGATGGTGCTCACAAGCCTCTAAAATCGTGTGTGCATCGAATTTATAGGAGGGTGCGACTATGGAAAAACAAGAAAAGAATAAAATTTCTGTTGAAATATATGGTCATGCATATAAAATGGTCGGCTCTGAATCCATTGGCCATATGCGACTTGTTGCTTCGATTGTTGATGACCGTATGCGCGAGATGAACGTACATAATCCCTCACTTGATAGCACAAAACTTGCTGTTCTGACAGCAGTAAATACAGTTCATGATTATTTACTATTAAAAGAACGAATGGAGCAATTAGAAGAAGAATTGAAAAAGTTAAAGGGTTGAAGAGAATGTTAGATTTAATCATATTAGTGGTACTGTTAGCTGGTATAGGCGTCGGTGCAAAACGAGGTTTTATTGTACAGATGATGCATATTGTCAGCTTTGTAGTAGCCCTAATTGTTGCGTATATTTATTATAAGCCATTAGCACAAAAATTTGTATTTTGGGTTCCGTATCCAGGTGTCACTGACACAGGTAGCCTTGGCGTTGTCATTGATAGTCTAGATTTAGACCGCACCTTTTATCGGGTAATTGCCTTTGCTGTTATTTTCTTTGCAGTAAAAATAACGTTGCAAATCGTGGCATCGATATTTGACTTTATCGCGTATTTGCCTGTGCTAAATACAGTGAATCGTTGGCTTGGGGCGTTACTTGGCATGATTGAAAACTATTTAATTATGTTTATTTTGCTATATGTGTGCGCTTTATTACCAGTAGATGCCATACAAAATTTAATGTCGAAGTCATTGTTAAGTGGTCTTATGTTGGAGCATACACCAATTATTACAAAGATGTTCCAAAACTGGTGGTATATTTATATGCAATAGTAACTGTGCACTTCTCTCTGTCTTGAGGGAAGTGTTTTTACGATAGGAGGAATTACCAATGAATAAAAAAACAATTATTCGCACACTCGAAAAAATTGCTTTATATATGGAACTACAGGGAGAAAATCCATTCAAGGTATCAGCCTTTCGAAAGGCTGCGGCAGCACTAGAGGGGGACGAACGTTCATTAAGCGAAATGGATGATGTAACAAAACTCAAAGGTATTGGCAAGGGTACTGCGGCTGTAATAGAGGACTTAATGTTAACAGGTGAATCGAGTTTGTTAAAGGAGTTAGAAGAGGTTGTACCTAAAGGGTTACTGCCATTGCTAAAATTACCTGGCTTGGGAGGAAAAAAAATTGCGAAACTTCACCAAGAGCTGGGTATTGACTCTGCCGAAAGCTTAAAGGCAGCTTGTGAAGCTGGGAAAGTACGTGAATTAGCTGGATTTGCTGTGAAATCTGAGGAGAAAATTTTAAAGGAGCTAGCCAATTTAGCAAATCGTTCAGAACGACTACCAATTTGGCAGCTTGAGCCTGTGGTTTTACAAATTGAGGCGCTTCTAGGTAGTATGAAGGAAGTAGACCGGTTTTCAGTTGCTGGCAGTTTCCGTCGAGCGTTAGAAACTAGCAAAGATATTGATTTTATTGTTGTGACAGAAGCAGTTGAGGAAGTACGTGAAAACTTGTTAAATAGCTTGGCCATTCAAGAAGTCGTGGCGGCAGGGGATACAAAAATTTCGGTGATTTTAGACTTAGATGAACCAGTTAGCGTTGATTTCCGTTTAGTGAAAGATAATGAATATGCGACTGCGTTGCATCATTTCACAGGTTCAAAAGATCATAATGTTCGTATGCGGCAAATTGCCAAAGCCCGTGGTGAAAAAATAAGTGAATATGGAGTGGAACAGGAAGATGGTACCGTTTTAACGTTCCAAGACGAGGCAGCATTCTTCGCTCATTTTGATCTACCTTGGATTCCACCGAGCTTACGGACAGGAACAGCAGAATTTGACAAAACAAACCTAATTCAAAACTTAGTTCGACTAGAGGATATTAAAGCTGATTTGCATATGCATACAACATGGTCAGATGGTGCATACTCTGTTGCAGAAATGGGCGAGGCGTTACTAGCACGGGGCTATCAATATAGCGTTATTACAGACCATTCGCAATTCCTAAAAGTAGCAAATGGATTAACACCGGAGCGTTTAGAAAAGCAGCGTGGAGAAATTGAGGCGTTTAATACAGCACATCCAGATTTTCATTTTTTTAAAGGGACGGAGATGGATATTTTACCAGACGGCTCCCTTGATTTCGAAGATCAGGTGTTAAAAGAGCTCGATTTTGTTATTGCTTCCATTCATTCTAGTTTTACACAATCACAAGATAAAATTATGGCACGTTTACTAACAGCTATGCAAAATCCCTATGTTCATATGATTGCCCATCCGACTGGTCGAATTATTGAAGATCGCGATGGTTATAATCCTGATATGAAACAGTTAATTGCCTGGGCAAAGGAATATGGTAAAATTTTAGAGTTAAATGCAAATCCGTATCGTCTCGATTTATGTGTAGAACATTTAGAAATGGCATGCGCTGCAGGTGTACCAGTAGCCATCAATACAGATGCGCATGATATTGCACATTTACGTTTTATGGATATTGGGGTTCGCTATGCAAATAGAGCATGGTTACCGAAAGATATGATTGTGAATACATGGACGCGTGAACAGTTTGAAGCGTTCATACAACGAAATAAATAGGCTGAGGAGGTGTTCTCAGTGATTGCTGAACGCGCATTGAAAACACTAGAATACGATAAAGTTAGGCAACAAGTGGCTTCCTATTGTACTTCCTCCATTGGTAAATCTGCCATTGAGGAGCTTGTGCCACAAACTGATTTTGCTAAAGTAGTACAATTATTAGAAGAAATGGATGAGGGACTATCCATTTTGCGTGTGAAGGGCAATGTACCTATGGGAGGAATTTTCGATGTCCGTCCCTCTGCCAGACGTGCTCAAATAGGAGGCATGTTAGCAGCAGTAGAACTAATGGAAATTTCGAGCACGATTCGAGCAAGCCGAATTTTACGCAATTTTATTGAAGATTTAGAAGCCGATGAAGTGATTGATATTCCCCATTTCATCTCCAAAAAGGAAGCAATGCCTGTCTTAACAGGATTGCAGCATGAGATCAATAACTGTATTGACGACAATGGTGCTGTCTTAGATTCTGCTAGTCAAACATTGCGCTCTATTCGCCAATCTTTGCGTGCTGAAGAAGGGAAAGTCCGCTCTAAGCTGGAAAGTTTAATTCGGGGAAGTAATGCGGCGAAAATGCTTTCTGATACACTTGTGACAATTCGTAATGATCGATTTGTTATTCCCGTAAAGCAAGAATATCGTCACCATTATGGTGGGATTGTTCATGATCAATCTTCTTCTGGTCAAACCTTATTTATTGAGCCAGATTCTGTTGTCCAAGCAAACAATGAAATTCATCGCTTGAAAATGAAAGAGCAGGCAGAAATTGAACGTATTTTACTAGCATTAAGTGCAATGGTGCAAGAAGTAGCATCAGATTTATTTAATTTAGTGAAGGTATTAGGCGATATCGATGTCATTTTAGCAAAGGGCAAATATGGCCAAGCCAATAAATGTACAATGCCGAAAATGAATCAGGATGGCTATATCCGACTAATACGTGCGCGTCATCCACTGCTACCAATAGATTCAGCTATTCCTAATGATATTGAATTTGGTAAAGACATTACAGCTATTGTCATTACAGGTCCAAATACAGGTGGTAAAACGGTGACATTAAAAACGGTTGGTCTGTGTACATTAATGGCGCAAGCGGGATTACCAGTACCAGCATTAGATGGCTCAGAACTTGCTGTATTTGAGCAATTATTTGCCGATATTGGTGATGAGCAATCAATTGAGCAATCACTTTCTACGTTCTCGTCCCATATGGTCAATATTGTAGACATCCTACAAAAATTTGATCACGAATCACTTGTTCTTTTTGATGAGTTAGGGGCAGGTACTGACCCACAGGAAGGGGCGGCTTTAGCCATCTCAATCTTAGACGAAGTACATGGACGCGGTGCTCGTGTAATGGCTACAACTCACTATCCTGAACTAAAAGCTTATGGCTATAATCGACCAGGTGTAGCCAATGCCAGTGTAGAGTTTGATATTGAAACTTTGAGCCCGACCTACCGTCTACTTATCGGTGTACCTGGACGATCAAATGCATTTGAAATCTCCAGTCGTCTTGGTTTACCTGAATCCATTATTGATCGTGCTAAAGGCTTTACTGGAACCGATCGACATGAGGTTGAATCGATGATTGCCTCATTGGAAGAAACACGTCGCCAATCCGAAGATGATGCAGAGCGTTCGCATGCATTACTATTAGAATCAGAGACATTACGTAAAGAGCTTCAAGATAAATTGCAAGCCTATGAGGAGCGCAAAGAAGCGCTTGATAAGAAGGCAAAGGAAAAGGCGCGCAAAATTGTTGATGAAGCGAAACGTGAAGCAGAAGCGATTATTGCAGAGCTGCGAGAAATGCGTAAAAATGCTGATCAAGTTGTCAAGGAGCATGAATTGATTGAAGCACGTAAACGCTTGGAAGAAGCAACACCACTTGAAGACAATAAAGTACTAAAAAAGGCGGCACAAGTAAAAGCTCGTGCACAAAACTTAGTTGTCGGAGACGAGGTAAAGGTGTTAAGCTATGGTCAACGAGGTACTTTGTTAGAAAAGGTGTCGAATACCGAATGGGTTGTCCAAATGGGGATTTTAAAAATGAAAATCTCAGATAGTGATTTGGAGTATATTAAACCTGAAAAAGAGCCTGTATTACGAACAGCTGGTGTGAAAAATCGAAATAGTCATGTGAAATTAGAATTAGATTTACGTGGTGAACGCTATGAGGATGCAATCTTAAGAACAGAGAAATATATTGATGATGCATTACTCTCTAATTATGGTCGTGTGTCCATTATTCATGGAGTTGGTACAGGGGCTTTACGTCAAGGTATTCAAAGCTATTTGAAAAAGCATAAGCGCGTAAAATCCTTCCGTTTTGGTGAAGCCGGTGAGGGGGGCTTAGGCGTCACAGTTGTTGAATTGAAATAAGCTATAAAGGGGACGGAGAAAAATGCTGAATTCTGGCTTTTGGCGATATCCAATTATCGAAACGGCAGGATATTTTAGTGTTGTAGTATTATGTTTAGTCGTCTCGATGGCATTGTTCGAAGTCGTTACGAAATATAAAAATTGGGAAGAAATTAAAAAAGGTAATGTCGCTGTGGCTCTTGCAACAGGTGGGAAAATACTAGGGATTTGTAATATCTTCCGCTTTTCCATTGCACGTCATAGCACGTTAAGTGAAATGATCGGTTGGGGCCTTTTTGGCTTTACATTATTGATTGTAGCGTATTTTTTATTTGAATTTATGACACCTCGTTTTAACGTTGATCAAGAGATTGCCAATGATAATCGCTCAGTTGGTTTCATTTCCTTTACCATTTCAGTCGGTCTTTCGTTTGTAATTGGGGCAAGTATTGCATAGGAGTGTCATGACATGGAAAAATTAGCAAAAGTACTAATCGTTGTCTGTATTGCATTTTTGGCAGTAGGTGTCTACTATATGTTAACGATTTAAATAAAAAACGCACTCTCTTTGTGAGGGTGCGTTTTTTGTTAATTGTACATAGCATAAATTTCTACTACAACCTATTAATTTTCTTTCATATAACTCTATTAAAGGGTAGAAAAATTATTTTTATAATATAGGAATATGCTGATTATTTTTTTATGGAGTAACTCGAGAATGAACGAGCATTCATAAGGTGTGTTGAAATAAATCCCGATAAATACCAATCATATTAATGTTGTTAATTGCATAATAATTAATCGAAAATGCATTTATTTTCTATTTTCTGTTTGAAACTGTATTTCTTTTTCATTATAATAAATATAAGAATTGACAAAGTTTGGGACAAAGGGGAGAGGACGTATGACAGCAAAACCATGGCTAGCAAATTATCCTGAAGAAGTACCATCGTCTTTAACGTTTGAGGAAATTCCAGTGCAAGAGTTTTTGACACGTGCCTATAAAAAGAATCCATCCAAAGTAGCGATTCATTTTATGGGAAAGGATTTGACGTACACCGAGCTATATGAGTCAGCTTTAAGGTTCGCAAACTATTTACAAA
Source organism: Lysinibacillus sp. HST-98 (assembly GCF_016757845.1). Taxonomy (NCBI): domain Bacteria; kingdom Bacillati; phylum Bacillota; class Bacilli; order Caryophanales; family Bacillaceae; genus Lysinibacillus; species Lysinibacillus sp. HST-98. The sequence continues at coordinate 866,201 of NZ_JAENHX010000001.1, read as the reverse complement.
CACTAGGTGTGGAAAAAGGAGATCGAGTAGCGATTATGCTGCCTAACACGCCACAAAGTGTAATCGCTTACTATGGTGCCATGTATGCAGGTGCTGTTGTAGTACAAACAAATCCACTTTATACTGAACGAGAGCTTCAATACCAAATGGCTGATTCAGGAGCAAAGGTTATTCTCGTAATGGATATTTTATATCCAAGAGTCATGAAAATTATGAAAGAGACGTCACTTGAAAATGTCATTGTAACAGCTATTAAGGACTATTTACCATTCCCAAAAAATTTAGTCTATCCATTTATTCAAAAGAAGCAGTATGGCTTTAGTGTCAAGGTTGAACATAGCGGTCAAAATCACCTATTTTCAGAAATAATGCGTTCTGCACCGATTAAGGTGATTGACAATATTCCATTTGATTTTGAAGAGGACCTAGCATTGCTTCAATATACGGGTGGGACAACAGGCTTCCCAAAAGGTGTAATGTTGACCCATAAAAATTTGATTGCCAATACGACAATGTGTGATGCTTGGATGTATAAATGTGTGCATGGTGAAGAAACCATTATGGGCATTCTACCATTCTTCCACGTCTATGGCATGACAACTGTTATGCTCTTATCTGTATTTACTCAAAATAGAATGGTGCTTTTACCGAAGTTTGATGCAGAAACGGCATTAAAAACGATTGATAAACAAAAACCAACCCTGTTCCCCGGCGCACCAACCTTATACATTGGCCTTTTAAATCACCCAGACATTTCGAATTATGATTTATCATCCATTAAGGCATGCCTAAGTGGCTCAGCTTCATTGCCAATTGAAGTGCAAGAGAAGTTTGAAGCCGTTACTGGTGGAAAGCTAGTAGAAGGATATGGGTTAACTGAAACCTCACCTGTAACACATGCTACGCCAATTTGGGGTAAGCGAGTGATTGGCTCAATTGGTTTACCTTGGCCAAATACAGAAGCGGTTATTTTACGTACAGGTGATACAGAAGAGCTACCTATCGGTGAAGTTGGTGAAATTGCTGTTAAAGGACCACAAGTAATGAAGGGCTACTGGAACCGTCCCGAGGATACAGCTGCGACATTTGCTGACGGTTGGTTTTTAACAGGTGATCTTGGTTATATGGATGAGCAAGGCTTCTTCTATGTGGTAGATCGTAAAAAAGATTTAATAATAGCAGGCGGCTTTAATATTTATCCACGTGAAGTAGAAGAAGTGTTATATGAACGCGAAGAGATCCAAGAGTGCGTAGTGGCAGGAATACCTGATCCGTATCGTGGTGAAACAGTTAAAGCTTATATTGTGTTAAAAGAAGGATATTCGATTACTGAGGACGAATTAAATAAATATTGCCGTCAGCATCTAGCGGCTTTTAAAGTTCCGCGTTATTATGAATTTAGAGAAGAGCTGCCAAAAACAGCTGTAGGAAAAATTTTACGCCGTACGTTAGTTGAAGAAGAAAAAACAAAATTAGCGAATAAAGAAGCGAAATAAATACGTGTGAAAGTATTGACAAGCAATGCTGTAAAATATAATATGAAAATATGAATGAATGACCATTCATATTTTCATATTTTTTTTAGGTTTACACGTCCTATCGACGTGTGCATGTTTTTTAGGTGGTGATATAAAAGTGAAACGAGATAAGCCAAAATATAAACAAATTATTGATGCAGCTGTCATCGTTATTGCGGAAAATGGGTATCACCAAGCGCAAGTATCGAAAATCGCCAAACAGGCAGGGGTGGCCGATGGAACAATCTATTTATATTTTAAAAATAAAGAAGATATATTAATTTCTGTCTTTAATGAAAAAATGGCTGTTTTTGTAGAGTCATTACAAGATATAATAGAAAATGGGAGTACGTCTAAAGACAAACTTTCACGAATGATTGAAAATCATTTTAATGTTCTAACGACAGATCGATACCTAGCAACTGTCACACAATTAGAGCTTCGCCAGTCAAACAAAGACTTACGATTAAAAATTAATTCAGTATTGCGCGAGTATTTACAGCTACTTGATCAAATTTTAATCGAGGGTATGCTTACAGGTGAGTTCAATCAGACGATGGATGTACGCTTGGCTCGACAAATGGTTTTTGGAACAATTGATGAAACTATTACGTCGTGGGTTATGAATGACTATCGATATGATTTGATGGAACAGGTTCCAAAGGTTCAGGCGTTAATCCTGAACGGCATTAAAGCTTAAAAGGATGTGGAGAAATGGAATTTCTAAGTTGGAAAGTAGAAGATGGAGTAGCGATTATTACAATTGCACGTCCACCAGCAAATGCATTATCTCGTGGTATTATTGCAGAAGTTAACGCTGTGCTAGATGCTGTAGAACACGATGATGCTGTAAGAGTCCTTGTACTTCATGGTGAAGGCCGTTTCTTCTCTGCAGGGGCAGACATTAAAGAATTTATTGGGGTAGAATCTGGTGAGGAATTTACAAAGCTAGCTAGCAACGGGCAGCAGGTTTTTGAGCGTGTTGAGTCGTTTTCTAAGCCTGTAATTGCAGCCATCCATGGTGCGGCATTAGGCGGAGGGCTTGAGTTAGCAATGAGCTGTCATATGCGATTTGTCACTGAATCAGCAAAATTAGGTTTACCTGAATTACAATTAGGGCTTATTCCTGGTTTTGGTGGTACACAGCGATTACCACGCTATGTTGGAGTAGCAAAGGCGGCTGAAATGATGTTTACAAGTGAACCAATCTCTGGTAACGAAGCTGTTCAGTGGGGCTTAGCAAATCGTTCATTCTCAGACGAAGCATTGCTAGAAGAGACGTTAAAGATTGCTAAGAGCATTGCTAAGAAAAGCCCAATTGCTTTAAAAGCAGCTATTCAAACATTGCAATATGCAAAGCATGCATCCTTCTATGAAGGCATTGAAGCAGAGGCTAAATCCTTTGGGACAGTGTTTGTCACAGAAGATGCCAAAGAAGGAATTCAAGCATTCATTGAAAAGCGTGAGCCTGTGTTTACTGGCAAATAATTTTCCAAATGTCGATAGCAACGTTCAGTATGTTATCGGCGTTATCGAAACTGAAAATATATAATATTTATAAGTTTACTTAGAATTATAAAACGTTCCAGGAGGTATGGATATATGAACATTTTTGCATTAATTAAACGTACGTTTGATACAGAAGAAAAAATCGTTGTGTCGGGTGGTAAAATCCAAGAGGACGGCGCAGAATTCATTATCAACCCTTATGATGAATATGCCATTGAAGAGGCAATCCAAGTTCGCGATGCTGCTGGTGGTAAAGTAACAGTGGTGACAATTGGTGGCGAGGATGCAGAGAAGCAATTACGTACAGCACTTGCTATGGGAGCAGACGAAGCAGTGCTTATTAATACAGAAGATGATCTAGATGAGCTGGACCAACATGCAGCAGCTTATCTACTAGCAGAATACTTAAAAGATAAAGATGCAGATTTAATTTTAACAGGAAATGTTGCGATTGATGGTGGTTCAGGGCAAGTTGGTCCACGTGTTGCTGATTTATTGGATATGAATTATGTAACTACGATTACAAAACTTGAAATTGACGGAACATCTGCGAAAATTGTTCGCGATATCGAAGGGGATTCAGAGGTAATTGAAACTTCTTTACCGTTATTAGTAACTGCTCAGCAAGGTTTAAATGAGCCTCGTTACCCATCTCTACCAGGTATTATGAAAGCGAAAAAGAAACCGCTTGCAGAGCTTGAGTTAGATGATTTAGATATCGATGAAGATGATGTAGAAGTGAAGATTGAAACAGTAGACATCTTCTTACCAGCTCAAAAAGCAGCAGGCCGTATTTTAGAAGGCGACCTTTCTGCACAAGCAAAAGAACTGGTAAATCTACTTCACACGGAAGCAAAAGTTGTTTAATTATTTGATGTCAATCGAATCTTAAAGGGTAACGGAGGGAATATGCTATGTCAAAAAAAGTATTAGTATTAAGTGAAGTTCGTGAAGGAAGCTTACGTAATGTTTCTTTCGAAGCAATTGCAGCTGCAAAACAAATCGCTGATGGTGGCGAAGTTGTTGGGGTACTTTTAGGGGATGCTGTAGCAGGTTTAACAGGTCCATTATTTGAATATGGTGCTGATCGGGTAGTAACAGTGGAACACCCACATTTAAAACAATATACATCTGATGGCTATAGTCAAGCGCTATTAGCTGTTATCGAGCAAGAACAACCAGCAGGTATTGTCTTTGGTCATACAGCAAATGGGAAGGATTTATCGCCAAAAATTGCAAGCAAATTACAAGCAGGTCTAGTATCTGATGTCACTGCTATTGAAGGTGCAGGCGATGATGTGGTATTCATCCGACCAATTTACTCTGGTAAAGCCTTTGAAAAAGTAAAAGTTAAAGAAGGCGTTGTCTTAGCTTCTATTCGTCCAAATAACATTACACCTTTAGAAAAAACAGAAGGTAAAACAGGTGATGTGTCTGCAATCTCTGTAGAAATTACAAATCTGCGCACAATTATTAAAGAAGTTGTTCGTAAATCTTCAGAAGGTGTAGATCTTTCAGAAGCGAAAGTAGTTGTTGCTGGTGGTCGTGGCGTGAAGTCAGAAGAAGGCTTCGAGCCATTAAAAGAGCTAGCTGATTTACTAGGCGGTGCAGTAGGTGCTTCACGTGGTGCATGTGACGCTGAATACTGTGATTACTCGCTTCAAATCGGACAAACAGGTAAGGTTGTCACACCAGATCTTTATATTGCAGCAGGTATTTCAGGCGCAATTCAGCATTTAGCTGGAATGTCCAATTCAAAAGTCATTGTTGCTATCAATAAAGATCCTGAAGCAAATATTTTCAAAGTAGCGGATTATGGTATCGTAGGAGATTTATTTGAAGTTATTCCGCTTCTAATTGAAGAATTTAAAGCATTAAAAGTGAACGCGTAATACAGATGCAGGAAGGGATAACCCTTCCTGCTTTTTTATATTGTTTTCCATTTCAAAAAATACTATTTGAAAATTATTGCAAAATAAAATATTGACATAATTAACGATAGACATTATAGTGATGGATACATTAATGATTTGAAACGCAAAGATTAGGAGTAGTAAAAGCTCGTTATTCGGTGAAGAGAGCTGCGGGTTGGTGCAACGCAGACCAATAAGACTTTGAACTTGCCTAGGAGTGGTAACACAAATAGAATTATTGGATTATTCTATTTGTTTGACGGTTAACCTTCGTTACAAGGTTTTTTAAGCTGGGTTCTCAAGAGCCAATTAGAGTGGTACCGCGGTTTGCTGATAGCATGTCGTCTCTTCTTTCATTTGATGATGAAGGAATAGACGATATGCTTTTTGATTTTTTAGGAGGTAAGAAAGTGGAAAAAAACAAGCAACAATTAACAAGAACAATGACCTCGCGTCATATTACGATGATGGCATTAGGTGGAGCCATTGGAGCGGGATTATTTAAAGGAAGTAGTGCAGCCATTGATATGGCAGGACCATCAGTGCTGATTGCGTATTTAATCGGCGGCATTATTTTATTATTTGTTATGCAAGGCTTAGCAGAAATGGCCGTGCGTAATAAAGAAGCAAGAACCTTTAGAGATTTAGTGCAGTCCGTGTTAGGCAAATATCCTGCTTATTTCCTAGATTGGATCTACTGGAAAATGTGGGTTTTAAATATTGCAGCAGAGTCTGTCGTGGCTGCTATCTTTATTCAATATTGGCTACCAGAATATCCAATTTGGATACTGGCACTATCTGTTTCTGTGTTAGTAACAGCGATTAATTTATTATCCGTAAAAATCTTTGCAGAAACAGAATATTGGCTAGCATTAATCAAAATTACTGTTATTATTGTCTTTATCATTGCAGGACTTATTTTATTGCTTGTGACGTTTGGAAATCATAGTGCTGTTGGTTTTGCTAACTTAACGGAGCATGGTGGGTTCTTCCCAAATGGTTCAACCGGATTAATTGCTGCCATGCTTGTAGTGATCTACTCTTATGGTGGGACAGAAATCATTGGGATTACATTAGCTGAAACGAAAAATCCTGAAAAAGTAGTACCAAAAGCTGTTCGCAGTACATTAGTGCGTATTGTTACTTTTTATTTACTGCCGTTCTTTATTATCGTAAGCTTAATTCCTTGGAATGAAGTAAATGGGGTTCCTGAAAGCCCATTTGTCATGGTTTTTAAAATGGTTGGTATTCCAGGGGCAGACCATATTATGAACGCTGTTGTGTTACTTGCCATTATTTCATCAATGAATTCAGGACTGTATGGTTCATCACGCGTACTATATAACCAGGCTGTAGATGGACGTGTGCCTAAAATCTTTGCTTATTTATCGAAACGAAAAGTACCAGTATATGCTATTTTAATGTGTACTTTAGCGATGTATTTAGGGGTCATTTTATCTTTATATGCGGGAAGCAAAACATTTGATTTTCTAATGGGATCACTTGGTTATACTGTGTTATTTATTTGGTTAATTATTGCGATTGCACATTTAAAATCACGTAAAAAACAAGCAGAACACACAAGTGCCTATGAAGTTAAATGGTTCCCTTATACTACTTGGGTAGCTATACTGGCGTTAAGTGCGATTCTAATCGGGATTATTTTTACCACATCTATAATCGTGACAGGCATTACGTTAGCTATTTACCTTTTTATTACGTTAACCTATGTATTGAAAGGTCGTTATCAAGCCAACTAATGACTGTGTATTGATTGTTCGACAGAGATTTGCATAAAAAATACATTGTAGGCAGATTGTTCGCTCAAGTGAATTTATCCATGCTATACTACAATCATAGTAAGCTTAAGGAGGATTTCAAATGGCAATTGTACATGCAACAGATGCTACGTTCCAGGATGATATTAAAGAAGGGTTAGTACTAGTAGACTTTTGGGCTGCTTGGTGCGGACCATGTAAAATGATTGGGCCAGTTCTTGAAGAAATGGACGCAGCAGGTAGTGCGGCTAAAATTGTAAAAGTTGACGTTGACAATAATCAAGGTACTGCAGCTCAGTATCAAATTATGTCAATCCCATCTTTACTATTATTTAAAGATGGAGAATTAGTTGACAAAACAGTAGGCTTCCAACCAAAAGAAGCTTTAGAAGCATTTATCGCAAAACATGCGTAATGAATGAAGTTCACAAAGCCGAACCATCAATTGATGTGTTCGGCTTTTTTTCGTTATATAATAAAGAAAATAACTAACATTATTCTAATGAGGGGAATTTTTACTTAGGGGGGCAGGTAGGTAATGAACGATTTAATAAAGCGGAAACTGGATATTTTACCAGATCAACCTGGCTGCTATTTGATGAAGGATCGACAAGGGACTATCATTTATGTCGGTAAAGCAAAAGTTCTGAAAAACCGTGTACGATCATATTTTACTGGAACACATGAAGGGAAAACGCAAAGGCTTGTAGGTGAAATAGAAGATTTTGAGTATATTGTGACGTCATCAAATATTGAAGCACTTATTTTAGAGCTGAATCTCATCAAATTACATGATCCAAAATATAATGTCATGTTAACGGATGATAAGACCTATCCATATTTAAAAATTACGAATGAAAAACATCCTCGTCTGATTACGACAAGGAAGGTAAAAAAGGATAAGGCTAAATATTTTGGCCCTTATCCGAATGCCTATGCAGCAAGTGAAACGAAAAAGCTATTGGATCGATTGTATCCGCTGCGCAAATGTGTTCAATTACCTTCCAAGGCTTGCTTGTACTATCACATGGGTCAATGCTTAGCACCTTGTGTGAAGGAAATTGATGGTCAGGTTTATCAAGAAATGATTGAGGATATGACGAAGTTTTTAAATGGTGGTGTGGAGACAGTCAAAAAAGAGCTTGAAGTTAAAATGCTAGCAGCTGCAGAAAACCTAGAATTTGAACGAGCGAAGGAATTCCGAGACCAAATTGCCCATATTGATACGGTTATGCAGAAACAAAAAATAGTTTCAAGTGATACAACAAATCGAGATGTTTTTGGCTATGCTGTTGAAAAAGGATGGATGTGTGTTCAGGTTTTCTTTGTGCGCCAAGGAAAGCTGATTGAGCGTGATGTCTCAATTTTCCCGATCTATCAAGATGCAGAGGAAGAATTTTTAACATTTGTTGGGCGCTTTTATGAAAAGCCAGAGCATATTAAGCCAAAAGAAATTTTTATTCCACAAGCCATTGATGCAGCTATCTTAACAGAATTATTAGAAATTAAAGTGCTCACACCGAAAAGAGGTCAAAAGAAGGAATTGGTTGAATTAGCTACCAAAAATGCTGAAATTGCTGTGGCAGCTAAATTCCAGCTAATAGAGCGTCAGGAAGAACGTACGATTGGTGCTTGTGAGGCACTTGGTGAAGCAATGGGTATTAGTGCACCTTTACGAATTGAAGCTTTTGATAATAGTCATATGCATGGAACGGATGCAGTGTCTGCTATGGTTGTTTTCATTGATGGGAAGCCTGCGAAAAAGGAGTACCGAAAATATAAAACGCGTACAGCAGCCAAACATGATGATTACGGTGCAATGCAGGAGGTTATACGTCGTCGCTATATTCGTGTTTTAAAGGAAGGTCTACCATTACCAGATTTAGTCTTAATTGATGGTGGTAAGGGACAAATGGAAGTAGCCCGTGAAGTACTAGAAGATGAGCTTGGTCTTGTTATACCGATTGCTGGTTTAGCCAAAGATGATAAGCATAATACATCTCAGCTATTGTTTGGTGATCCACCAGAAGTGATTAGCTTAAAACGTACAAGTGATGGCTTTTATTTATTACAACGAATTCAAGACGAAGTCCATCGCTTTGCTATTACCTTCTTGCGTCAACAGCATGAGAAACATGCCATTCAATCTGTATTAGATCAAATTGAAGGGGTAGGACCAAAACGAAAGCAACAGCTGCTTAAACATTTCGGTTCAGTCAAAAAAATTCGAGAGGCGAGCGAGCTAGCATTACAGGAGGCTGGGATGCCCGCTAATTTAGCAAGCCAAATTTTTAGCTATTTTCAGCAACAATCATTGTCAAAGGAATAGGCATGTGCTATGGTTATAAATAACATTGTTTTCAATGTTATGGAGAGCCAACTGTGTGACTAGTTTGTTTACGCTAAGGCTTAATGAATTGAATACATTCACTTTAAAGTGATGATAGAGGTGCAAGATTCAAGAGTAACACGATGGAGGATGGACAAGTCCAGAGATATTGTGTGAAAGGGGAGCTTGCCGAAGTACAGTATTGTTGTTCCTATGTTGTACTGGTTTTGCATTTAAGAAATGTAAGACTGTCGATTCTAAACGTTTCGGAGAGCTATCACACATGCGCAAGTTACGATTATTGTACATGTTATAGGCAGCTTTCACGTTATGTGGAGGCTGCCTTTTAGTTTTCTAGAAACGGTTTTACCCCCCTGTAATTTGGTAAAATACATGAAATGGAAGGGAGAACGAAAGAAATGGCTAAAATCGTGATGAAGTTTGGGGGAGCTGCATTAGCTTCTACTGAACAAATCCAAGAGGCTGCTAGGAAAGCGATTGCTGAAAAGGACAAAGGATTGGATGTAGTAGTGGTCGTTGCAGCAATGGGACACACTGCGAAAGAGATGAAATTGATGGTACACCAACTAACTGACGATGTGTCGAAAAGAGAATTAGATGCAGTGTTGTCAACTGGCTCTCAATTATCAAGTGCTTTATTTGCCATCGCCTTGCAGGAAGCAGGCTATGAGGCGGTGTCTCTAACTGGATGGCAAGCTGGTATACATACGGATGGTATGTATCGGCATGCTCGTATCGACTATATAGATATTAATCGAATGGAAGAACACTTTGCACAGGGACAAATTGTGGTTATTGCTGGAGAACAAGGGATTGACGAAGAGCACAATATCACCATGCTTGGGAAAGGTGGAGCTGAAACAGCTGCTGTTGCACTTGCCATAGCATTGGAAGCGGAGAGAGTAGATATGTATACAAATGTGGATGGTGTTTATACAGCAGATCCACGGTATGTTACAAATGCCCAAAAGCTACAGGAAATTTCCTATGATGAAATGTTGGAGTTATCGAATTTAGGGTCTCATATCATACATCCTCGTGCGGTGGAGTTAGCGAAAAAATTTCAAATGCCTGTTATTATACGCTCCAGTTTAATAGAATCAGTAGGCACTTTATTGAAGGAGGAAGTGGAAATGGAAAAAAATTTAGTCGTTCGTGGTGTTGCATTTGAATCAGATATTATTCGTTTAACAGTAGGGTATGATGCTTTTTCGAATGCTTCATTAGCAGATATATTTACGGTGCTTGCAGAGAACCGTATTAATGTTGATATTATTGTCCAAGCCATTATTGATGGGTTGAAGCCAACTGTATCGTTTTCCATTTTAAAAGAGGAATTTGCGGAAGCATTACGTGTTTTAGAGGATAGTAAATTATCACTCGGATTTAGTTTTGCCGACTTCGAAATTGGACTAGCAAAAGTTTCTATTATTGGTTCAGGCATGGCTTCCAATCCAGGCGTTGCCGCTCGTATGTTTGATCGGTTACGTCGTGAAAATATCCCTGTAAAAATGGTTAGTACTTCTGAAATAAAACTGTCCGTTGTTGTACCACAGGATGATATGATCCAAGCAGCTAATGCTCTCCATGATGAATTTAATTTAGAGCAAGCACTTTACATATAATAATAGAAGAAACAGCATTTTATGTAATTGACCGAAATAAAAGGAAGAAAAAAGAAGGATTGTCATCCCATTCTTTAATGGGAGACAATCCTTTTTAATTATTCTGAGGGAATGGTATTCATAATACGTTCTTTAACGTCCCATTTGACTGTAAACATGACGTATTGTTGCTTTTCCCGTTTTTCACTATAGCATTCTGTCAGGTAGCCTTTAGCTAGTTGAATTTGCTCTGCTATAAATCCTGCTTCAAGTTTAAAGCTACGCTGCTTTATTTGCAGAATTTCAGGGTCATTTGTCAACTGGAAAATACGTCCATCTTTTGATTCCTTTATGAGTTCTAATGTACCCCAGCAGGCATCTGCGAAAAATGCGATAAGTTCATCTTGACTTTTACATGGGAACTTGCGAGCAAGCTCTTTACCTGCCCAATAAAGGACATCATCTTCATGTTTACCGAGTATAGAAGATAGAATATGATCACGAATGATCTCATAGCCAAATGATGAGATTGTAGGAGATGGAGTGTTTAACATTGTTATCCTTCTTTCTTAGAATTTTCTTAAAATTTAACGGTAATAAAGTAATGATAGATTTTTCGAGAAAAAACGACGCATCATGTACTAGATTAGTTCTTTAATAAGCTCTATGAAAAACTCCGAGTTGCCTTGACGCTCGTAGCTCTTGAGAGTACAATAAACATGTCATAATATTGTACCATGATGAAATACACAGTCAATGAAGTATCATTTACAAAATGATGACTTCTTTTGTTGTGCTATTTTAAGTACTAAGGGGGGTAACAGTCTTGTCGAAAGATCGAGAGTTTTTATGGCGTCGCTTACATTCTCTACTTGGGATCATTCCAGTAGGTCTGTTTTTAACGATGCACCTGTTCATTAACTTTACAGCAACAGGCGGGGCAGAAAGTTACAATGATGCTACCGCAGTAATGGAAAAGATTCCATTCCTTATCCTAGTTGAATGGATTGTCATCTATATTCCATTAATGTTCCACGCATTCTATGGTGTCTACATTGCATTCACTGCTACACCAAACACAGGACGTTTCAGCACATACCGTAACTGGATGTTCTCTTTACAACGTTTTACGGGTGTATTCTTAGTGATATTCATTGCATGGCATATTTTCCAAACTCGTATTCAAAAAGCACTTGGCACACACGTTGATTACGACATGATGGCGAATATTGTTGCTAATCCATTCATGCTTGGATTCTACATTGTTGGTATTTTATCAGCAACTTTCCACTTATCTAACGGTTTATGGGCATTCCTAGTAAGCTGGGGTATTACACAATCTCCTCAGTCTCAAAAGATCGCTACTTACGTAACAAACATTCTTTTCGTAATTCTAAGTGTAGTTGGTGTGGCTGCTATTTTAGCTTTTGTATAATTCCATAGAAGCTACGATAGAGCACATGCAATCATTGCAATTTTTTAAGAGGAGTGAGAAATAATCATGGCGAAAAGCAAAATAATTGTTGTCGGCGGTGGTCTTGCCGGTCTGATGGCAACGATTAAAGCAGCTGAAGTTGGTACTGAAGTTGATTTATTCTCATTAGTTCCTGTAAAACGCTCACACTCTGTTTGTGCGCAAGGCGGAATTAATGGTGCGGTAAATACTAAAGGTGAAGGGGATTCTCCATGGATCCACTTTGATGATACAGTATATGGTGGGGACTTCCTAGCGAACCAACCACCAGTTAAAGGTATGTGTGATGCAGCACCTGGCATTATCCACTTAATGGACCGTATGGGTGTTATGTTCAACCGTACACCAGAAGGGCTTTTAGATTTCCGTCGTTTTGGTGGTACTTTAATGCACCGTACAGCTTTCTCTGGTGCAACAACTGGTCAACAATTACTATATGCGCTAGATGAGCAAGTTCGTTCTCATGAAGTAGCTGGTTTAGTAAATAAATATGAACACTGGGAATTCCTTGGTGTTATTATCGATGAAGACGGCGTTTGTCGTGGTATCGTAGCGCAAGATATGCGTACAGAAGAAATTAAATCATTCCGTGCAGACGCTGTTATTATGGCGACTGGTGGCCCTGGTATTATCTTCGGTAAAACAACAAACTCTGTTATTAACACAGGTTCTGCTGCTTCTATCGTTTATCAACAAGGTGCTTCATATGCGAATGGTGAATTCATTCAAATTCACCCAACAGCGATTCCTGGAGATGACAAAAACCGTCTAATGTCAGAATCAGCTCGTGGTGAAGGTGGTCGTATTTGGACTTATAAAGACGGTAAACCTTGGTACTTCTTAGAAGAGAAATACCCAGCTTATGGTAACTTAGTACCACGTGATATTGCGACACGTGAAATTTTCGACGTTTGTGTAAACCAAAAACTTGGTATCAATGGCGAAAACATGGTATACCTAGATCTTTCACATAAAGATCCACATGAATTGGACGTTAAACTTGGTGGTATCATCGAAATCTACGAAAAATTCGTAGGGGATGACCCACGTAAATTACCAATGAAAATTTTCCCAGCAGTTCACTATTCAATGGGTGGATTATGGGTTGACTACAATCAAATGACTGAAATTCCTGGTCTATTTGCAGCAGGTGAATGTGATTACTCTCAACATGGTGCAAACCGTCTTGGTGCAAACTCATTATTATCTGCTATCTACGGTGGTATGGTTGCAGGACCAAACGCAGTAGACTATGTAAAACACCTTAAAAAGCATGCTGAAGATCTTCCACAAGAGATTTACGATGCTCGTGTAAAAGAGGAACAAGCGAAATGGGATGCTATCATGAAAATGGAAGGCACAGAAAACGCTTACTTACTGCATAAAGAGCTTGGTGAAATGATGACTGCTACAATGACTGTAGTACGTTACAATGATCAGCTTGAAGATACATTGAAAAAACTTGATGAGCTTACTGAGCGTTGGAACAACATCAACATCAATGATACGCAAAAATGGAGCAATCAAGGCGCACACTTTACACGTCAGCTTAAAAATATGTTAGTGCTTGCAAAAGTAATGACAAAAGGTGCACTATTACGTAATGAATCTCGTGGTGCACACTATAAACCTGATTTCCCTAACCGTGATGATGAGAACTTCTTAAAAACAACAATGGCGAAGTTTGACCCAGCTACTGGTAATCCAATCATCACGTACCAAGAAGTCGACGTTTCATTAATCCCACCACGTAAACGCGACTACTCTGCGAAAGGAGACTAAAAGTTATGCAAATCGCAGCTAATACTGGAAGAATGGTCAAAGTGGAAATCTTACGTCAAGATACACAAGGCGGCAATAGCTACTGGCAAAAATTCCAAGTGCCTTACCGTCATGGTATGAACGTAATTTCAATTTTAATGGAAATTCAAAAAAATCCTGTTACTGAAGATGGTGTAAACACATCACCAGTATCATGGGATATGAACTGTTTAGAAGAAGTTTGTGGTGCATGTTCAATGGTGATCAATGGCCGTCCACGTCAATCATGTTCTACACTAGTAGACCAATTGACAGAGCCGATAAAATTGGAGCCAATGAAAACATTCCCTGTTATTCGTGACTTACAAGTTGACCGTGAACGTATGTTCAACGCTCTTAAAAAAGTTAAAGCATGGGTACCAATCGATGGTACGTATGATTTAGGTGAAGGTCCACGTATGCCAGAAGGTAAACGTCAATGGGCTTATGAACTATCTAAATGTATGACTTGTGGTGTATGTATGGAAGCATGTCCAAACGTGTCTGAAAAGGCTTCATTCATTGGACCAGCTCCATTATCACAAGTACGTCTTTTCAACACTCACCCAACTGGTGCTATGATTAAAGATGAACGTTTAAATGCGATTATGGGTGACGGTGGCCTTGCGAACTGTGGTAACTCTCAAAACTGTGTTGCTGCATGTCCAAAAGGTATTCCTTTAACAACTTCCATCGCTTCATTAAACCGTGCAACTACAGTGCAAATGTTCCGTAACTTCTTCGGTTCTGACCACTACGTAGACTAATATCGGACAAGCGGAACTCCCTTACACTTCGTGTGAGGGAGTTTTTTATAGTTATAGAAATGAAATTTATCAAGTTGTTTATTTACGTTTTTTCTATGATAATATAGCATTTTCTTTTATAATGAATATGTATTCATTTTGTTTGCCGTTGATTGATAAAAGACGGGCAATTACATGACAGGGGATGGTATATCATGAAGGCAAATTATATCGATAATTTTCAAGAGTGGGAAAAGGGTTTTTCATTTTTTAGTGAGGTACGAGTTCGATTTTCAGAAACAGACATGTATGGTCATATGAACAATACGATAAGCTTTACATATTTTGAGCAAGCAAGAATTGATTACTTCCGATATTTAGGAATTTCAATGCCCTCAGTTGGAGAAGAGAATGTGAAATCTATACCAATTGTAGCCGATTTACAATGTGATTATGTAAAGCAGGTTTTCTTTGATGACGTACTACGAATCTATACAAAAATTGCGCAAGTTGGGAATTCTTCGATGGACATTCACTATCTAGCAAAAAATCAAAAGGACGAAATCTGTTTCACTGGTCGTGGAACGATTGTGCAAATGGATCCTCGTACAGGTAAAAGTGTGCCGATTTCAGAGGAAGAAAAAACGAAATTCATTCAGTTGGCCATTCTGCCTCACTAGTTCAACATATAAGTATATGTAAATTCATTGAAATAGTAGGTTTTACTTTTTACGTAAAATTTATGAATGTAACAATGTAATTTTCGAAATTTTTAAGGAAACATGGAATAATCATGCAAATAGCCGTCACCGCTTCCTGCCCCTTAACATAAGTTACAATACGTGCGGGGGAGGAGGGTGTAACTGAATGAATGGCTCTCATCATCGTTCTCTTTTAACAAACCGAGAACGTGAAATATTTGCGCTTTTATTAGCTGAAAAAACAACGAGAGATATTGCAGAGCAGCTTGGTATTAGTGAAAAAACAGTGCGAAATCACATTTCCAATACAATTCAAAAGCTAGGTGTAACGAATCGATCTCAGGCGTTAATTGAGCTGTTACGCTTGGAAGAATTTAAATTAGACTAATGGACACTTGCTATTTCGTGAAAAAAACGACAAAATAGAACTATTCAACGTATTTTTAGGAGTGAAATAGTTATATGTCGGATGAAGTAACAAAGCACTCACCTGAAACCGTTGCAACGGTTGAAAAGGAATTACGCTATATAGCGGCCATCGTGAAGCAAAAGGGAAGAGAAATTGTTTCCGATTATGCGATTACGCCGCCACAATTTGTTGCATTACAGTGGTTAGAAGAGCTTGGTGATATTACAATTGGCGAATTATCAAACCGTTTATATTTAGCTTTTAGCACGACAACAGATTTAGTGGACCGAATGGAGAAAAATGAATTAGTCAAGCGTGTGCGTGATGAAAATGATCGCCGTGTCGTTGTCGTTCATCTTCTCGAAAAGGGCGAACGTATCATTCAAGAAGTTATTGAAAAAAGACAGCAATATTTGCAAGAGATGCTTGTTGGTTTTAATGATCAAGAAGTCGCGCAATTATCGAGCTACTTAGAAAAACTACATGTACACATGAAACAGGATTGAGGCGGAAAGTATGAATGCCCCGATAGGCGTTATTGACTCAGGAGTAGGCGGTTTAACCGTAGCAAAAGAAATCATGAAGCGATTGCCAAACGAAACGATTTATTATATTGGCGATACAGCAAGGTGTCCGTATGGTCCAAGAAGTCGTCAGGAAGTACGGAATTTTACTTGGCAAATGGCAAAAGCACTCGAAAAAATGAATGTTAAGATGCTCGTTATAGCTTGTAATACAGCGACTGCAGTAGCACTCGAAAGTTTACAAAGAAATATGCCTTTTCCAGTACTAGGTGTTATCAATGCTGGCGCACGTGCAGCTGTAAAAAAAACGAAGCGACATGAAGTCGTTGTGCTTGCAACAGAAGGAACAATTAAAAGTGGGGCGTATGAAGAAGCCTTATTGTCACTCAATACGTCAACACATATTATTCCACTAGCTTGTCCCACATTCGTACCACTTGTAGAAAGTGGCGAATATAAAGGTGACTTTGCAAATAATTTAATAGCAGAAGGCTTAAAGCCGTTGAAAAATCGACAATTTGATACGGTTATTTTAGGGTGTACACATTATCCTATTTTACAAAAACAAATTGAAGCTGTTGTCGGAGAAGATGTGAATGTTTTATCTTCTGCGGAGGAAACGGCAAAGGATGTACAGGAAATGTTAGCGTATAATGGCACTTTAGCAAATGCAAATGCGGTGCCTGCTCATAGATTTTTTGCAACTGGTTCTGTTCCAATTTTCCGTTCGATTGCTGAGAATTGGTTAGAGCAAGGTACTCTCGACATAAAACGTATCACATTAAAATAAAAAATCAGCTTAGCAACAGGCTAGGCTGATTTTTGCCGTTTTCAGCATTGTACATAAGCCACCGAGTACTTTTTTGATGGCACAAATTATGATAAGATGAGGGCGCGAAAGTTTTTAGGAGGAGCGAAATATATGACAAGATTTGATGGTAGAAATGCAGATGGGCTACGACCTGTGAAAATAGATAGTGAGTATCTATTACACCCTGAAGGCTCCGTATTAATTCAAGTAGGTAATACAAAAGTAATTTGCACCGCAACGATTGAAGACAAGGTACCTGGTTTTTTACGTGGGCAAGGGAAAGGGTGGATCACTGCCGAGTATTCCATGTTGCCCCGTGCAACCGCTCAACGTACACCACGTGAATCCTCTCGTGGGAAAGTCAATGGTCGTACAATGGAGATTCAGCGCTTGATTGGGCGTGCATTGCGTGCTGTAGTCGATTTAGAGGCGCTAGGCGAACGTACTGTATGGATTGACTGTGATGTCATTCAAGCGGATGGCGGTACTCGTACAGCTTCCATTACGGGAGCATTTGTTGCCATGACACAGGCCATTGCTAAATTTGCTGAAGAAAAGCCATTTGAAAAATTCCCGGTAACAGACTTTTTGGCAGCAACAAGTGTTGGGATCGTCGAAGAACAAGGTGCTATTCTTGATTTAAATTATGTAGAAGATGTGGCTGCAGCTGTTGATATGAACATTGTGATGACAGGCGCAGGACGATTTGTTGAATTACAAGGTACTGGTGAGGAAGCTACTTTTTCTCGTGAAGAACTAAATGAATTGTTAGCATTAGGTGAAAAAGGCATACAACAATTAGTTGAGCTTCAAAAAATAACGCTTGGTGAACTGGCACACAAAGTTGGAGGGAATCAATAATATGAAACAAGTAGTCATCGCCACAAAAAATAAAGGAAAAGCAAAAGATTTTGAAGCATTATTTGGACCACTTGGTTATGAAGTCGTAACAATGTTTGAAGTGGCACCAGATATGGAAATAGAAGAAACAGGAACAACATTCGAAGAAAATGCCATCTTAAAAGCAGAAGCATTGGCGAAGGAGCTTAATACCATTGTTATTGCAGATGACAGTGGTTTAGCAGTAGATGCATTAAATGGTGAGCCAGGTGTGTACTCCGCTCGCTATGCTGGTGACCATGACGATGAAGCAAACATGATTAAACTGTTAGAAAATTTACAAGGTGTCGAAGATGACAAACGTACAGCACGTTTTTGCTGCTGTATTGCAATTGCAGGACCTGAATTCGCAACAACAACGGTATTTGGTACATGTGAAGGCGTCATTGCCCATGAAAAGCGTGGAACGAACGGCTTTGGCTATGATCCAATCTTTTTCGTGCCAAGCTTAGATCGAATGATGGCTGAGCTTTCACCAGAGGAAAAGGGTTCTATTTCTCACCGAGGCAATGCAATTCGCAAGTTAAAGGAGCAATTACCGAATCTTATCAAATAAGAGGTGATATCCATGAAAATGCTTGTTATGAGTGATACACATGGCGATAGCCATGTCATCGAAAAGGTTAAAGGTTTTTATCCTGAAATAGATATTGTGGTTCATTGTGGAGATAGTGAACTCCCCTATTCACATGAGGCATTAGAAGGATTGAAAAAAGTACGTGGAAACTGTGATCGTGAGAAAGCTTTCCCTGAAGAAGAAATTTTCACTGTCCATGATGTAAAGGTTTTTGTGACACACGGTCATTTATTCAATGTGAAAAATTCCATCTTATCATTATCCTATCGGGCTAAAGAAGTAGGTGCACAGATCGTTTGCTTTGGTCATTCACATATTCTTGGTGCCGAAATGATGGATGATATCCTATTTTTAAATCCAGGCAGCTTATTAAAACCACGTGGTCGTAAAGAGAAAAGCTTTGCTGTTGTGGAAATCAATGCGACATCTTTTAAAGTTGATTGCATGACAGATGATAATCAATGTATGGCTACATATACATTTGACCGACAATAATAGAGAAAATCCGCATAACTAGTAAAGTATGCGGATTTTTAGTTGGGCTACTGATAATGGTAAAATTGCCTATGAATGATTCATGCTGAAATAGCAAAAATAAATCGTAAAGGCAATAAAGGAGAGAACATGAAAAAAACAATTGGCTGGCATTTTGATAATAGTTACGTTCAACTACCAAGTATTTTTTATTCCGACATATCGTTAAATCCTGTTTGTTCACCAAAATTGATCTTATTAAATGAGTCAGTTGCAGCCTCACTTGGGTTAGACATTCAGGCTTTAAAGAGTGAGGAAGCATTAGCCGTTTTAGCTGGTAATACAATCCCAGAAGGAGGCGAACCGATTGCACAGGCTTACGCAGGGCATCAATTTGGTCATTTTAATATGCTAGGTGATGGTAGAGCTCTATTATATGGGGAGCAAATTACACCTCAAAATGATCGGTATGATATTGCTCTAAAAGGATCAGGTAGAACACCTTATTCTCGGGGTGGAGATGGGAGAGCTGCATTCGGTCCAATGCTAAGGGAATATATTATTAGTGAAGCGATGTTTGCACTAGGGATCCCCACCTCACGTAGTCTAGCAGTAGTCACTACAGGTGAAATGATTATTCGAGAAACGGAACTACCAGGCGCTATTGTCACAAGAGTTGCAAGTAGTCATTTGCGGGTAGGGACATTTCAATATGCTGCGCAATGGGGGACAGAGGAGGAGCTACAGCTCTTAGCTGATTATGCAATAGAAAGACATTACTCAGCTAATATGGGCAATCAAAATCGTTATCTTTATTTGTTAAATGAAGTCATAAAGAAACAAGCTTCCCTTATAGCAAAGTGGCAGTTAGTGGGCTTTATTCATGGCGTCATGAACACTGATAATATGACCATTAGCGGTGAAACCATTGATTATGGTCCTTGTGCATTCATGGACATCTATGATCCAGCGACTGTGTTTAGCTCGATTGATCGCCAAGGACGTTATGCTTATGGAAATCAGCCTAATATCGGTGGCTGGAATCTAACGCGCTTAGCAGAGTCTTTACTACCTTTAATTGATGATGATCAAGAAAAAGCCATTCAACTGGCACAAGAAACGCTACAACAGTATCCGAAATTATATATAGAAAATTGGTTGGAAGGAATGCGTGCAAAGCTAGGCATTTTTAATGAGGAGCAAGAAGACATCCAGCTTGTTGAAGAGCTTCTTCAGCTTATGCAGCAATATCAAGCTGATTATACGAATACATTTATCACCTTAACGTTTGAGCAATTGGAGGATTCCCCATTATTTAATGCATCAGCTTTTAAAGACTGGCATCACAAATGGCAAGCTCGATTAGCGAGACAGCAGCAAACAAAAGACATGTCACAACAATTAATGCGCCAACATAATCCAGCTGTTATTCCGCGTAACCACAGGGTAGAAGAAGCTTTGGAAGCGGCTGTAGAAAGAGGCGATTATAGTGTGATGAACAACTTACTAAAAGTCCTAGCTCAGCCTTATGCTCATACGAAAGAGCAACAAGAATACGCTTCATTACCGGAACCGACTAATCAACCTTATCGTACGTTTTGTGGCACATAAGTAAAAACGAGAGCTATTTATTCTCTCGTTTTTTATTTGTATAAAGGCACTCTACCGTATTCAAACGCATATTCTATGTATGAATAAAAATAAAGGAGAATAGGGTCGGTGCATAAGTATTCAAAGGGTTGGTTTGTCAAAGTATTACGTGCTCATGGCATAATGGTTCATCCTCAATTTAAAAGTCATTTAGGCTTATATAAAGAATCTGAATTACGAAACTTATATTATCGTTATGTCGAAATAGAGTCTGCTGAGCAAGATCAATAGACCGTTTGTTTGAAGAACTCCTTTCTAGGAAAAACTAGTGATTAGAAAGGAGTTTTACTATGTGGATGATGACTCAAACATGGCAAGATGTTCTATTTTTACATTGGCCAATAGCCCCTCAAGAACTCGAAAAACATGTACCTAAAGAACTGAAGCTCGATCTCTTTGAACAAAATGCTTGGCTTAGTGCTGTCCTTTTTAAAGTTTATCGACATCGGCTACGTTTTCTACCACCTCTTCCTGGGATGACTACCTATTTACAATTGAATGTCCGAACATATGTGGAGTATAACGGCATGAAAGGCATCTATTTTTTTCATTTAGATGTGACGAATTATTTCCTATCAAAAATCACGGCAATAGGTAGCTTGCCATATCGCCATTCCAACATCCTAGTAAAACAAAGAGGGAATCACTATTCATACACAAGCCATTACAAAGCATGCGACGAAAGATTGAGGGTTATTTATACAATAGGAGACAAGACCAATACTAGTTTTGACCGATGGATTGTAGAGCGCTACCATTCATGGGCGAAATGGAAGGATACACTTTTTCGCATTGATATTCACCACTCCCCATGGGAATTAAAAAGAGCCAACGTAACGATTCAAAGCAATACATTAGCCTCTTTTATGAAGGGGAAACTTCAGGGCATGCAGCCTCGTGCTCATTATGCCAAAAACAAAACGGCGAGAGTTTTTCCTCCAGCAGTTGAGCATAAAATGATCATAAATCCATCAAGATTTTTGCATTAAAAGAGGTAACAAAATTGCATAACGATGGCGCTGGCAATCATATCTGACATCGCAAGTGCCTCTGCTTCAATTTCATCAAATACCTCTACATCAGCCTGATAATCTTTTTGTATCATCGTGACAGCCTCATTTTTCGTTAAAGCTAAATGCGTATAAAACATTTTTTGTACGGCCTCTCGACTTAGGTATGGATTGATTGTATGCAAAAAGAAAGCAATATCATCTGCATTACGATACCATTCCCTCTCTTTAGCTTCCGCTGTGGTAGCGTCACCTTTCGCGGCAGCTGTCACTAATTGAGCCGCAATTACCAGATGCTCTTTAATTAAAGCTGCATAACGATTCGCCACGGAGTCACCATAAAAGGGGCGTAAACAATTCCCTAAATCGGTTGCATTGCGTAGTAAACGCTGCTGCACAAAGGGTAAATCAGGCAAATTAAACACAATGCTTATAATAGTCATCCGTGTCCAATTCACATGCTCCATCCAAAGTAAGCGGTTCATAGCCATAAAGTCTGCTTCGCCTTTACTAATACAGCGTCGGTAATCATTTGACTGTAAAAAGTGACGAATTGGAGCCGTATACTGCGTAAAGGGGGCATGATACAGCTGGCTTAATGAAAAACCATTTGAATAGGGGTACAAGGCTTCACTCCTTCTTGTTCTTTCTCCTACAGTAGCATACTCCAAGGAATCTCGGAGTATGAAGAACCAGAAAGAAAAGAAGAGACGACAAAATTACGCCTCATACATCATTTTCTTCGTCATGCCACCATCAACTGTAAGATTAATACCTGTCACAAAGTTATTCATAGGGTTTGTTAAATAGAGACAAGCCTGTGCAATATCTTCAGGCAGACCAACCCTTCCTGACAAATGCTGCGCATGATCGATTGGCCGCAGTGCCTCGTAATCACCTGTTTCAATCCACCCAGGTGAAATACAATTCACCGTAATTTGATCTGGCCCTAAAGATCGCGCTAAAGCATGTGTTAATGCGATGATCCCTCCCTTTGTAGCCGCATAAGCTTCTGTATGAGGCTCTGACATTTCAGCTCGCGTGGAGGCCAGCGAAACAATGGAACCACCCTTTGCATTATGCCGCATCACTTTTGCAGCCTCTCTGGCACAGAAAAAGGAACCCGTTAAATTCGTCTGCAACAAATCCTGCCACTCATCAAACGTCACCTCGTAAGGAGATTGATGCTGGAACTTTCCAGCATTATTAATTAAAATATGAATGGTCCCATATTGCTCAACAGCTCGCTGCATTAAATTGATGATATCCTGTTCCTTTGTCACATCCGTTGGAACAAATAATGCAGAGTAGCCTTGAGCAAGCATATCCTGTTCTAACTGTTGACCTAAGCCTGCATTCAAATCAGCAATCACCACTTTTGCACCTTGTTGTGCATATGCAAGCGTAATACCCTTACCAATCCCTTGTGCACCACCTGTGACCATAACGACTAAATCTTTAAACATCCGCAAACCTCCTACTTTTTTATCGCCAATAGTGTAGCAAATATTTTGCTATCCGTCCTGTTAAGAGGGTGAAGAAATGGTATAATGGATGCTGTAGCAACATATGATATAAAATATGAGGCAAACCTTGCCTACATAGTAAAATTAATGTTGACATTATGCTATAAAGTACATATAATAAATATTGTCCTTCCTATGGTATACATAAGAAACGACATCATGTCTCAGTAGCTCAGCTGGATAGAGCAACGGCCTTCTAAGCCGTCGGTCGGGGGTTCGAATCCCTCCTGGGACGTCAATAGCAAATTAAAGGTTAATTTTTAACCAAATTGAAAAGCGCTTGAAACCTTACGAATACTGGGTTTTGAGCGTTTTTTGTTTATATTGATTTCTTTAAGAATCGCATAGAATAACATAGAAAATTTAAATTAGGTAAACAAAATGTAAACATGATAAACAAAGAAATTAAGATGAATAAACATTAATCGCTATTTCTTCATCACGTTCTTCCATTTCTTTTAATACATGCGAATAGTGATCAAGTGTTGTTTGAATATCTGAATGTCCTAATCGTTTAGAAACAGAATGAATATTAGCTCCTTTATAGATTAAGACGCTTGTATGTGTATGACGTAAACCATGAATGGAAATATGTTCGATTTCTAATACATCTAGTGTTTTTCGTAATAATTTATTAGCACCTTCATTTGTTACTGTTTTAATGGACGATTGTCTATAAAAAACCAGGTTGTTTTCATTTTCAGGAACTGCTAAAATTAGCTTCTTAAATTCATTCATAACTTTCTTATCAATAGATATTTTTCTCTCCGATTGTTCATTTTTTATTGGTCCGAATCAGTTCCTCTTTTATAGTCCAATGCTCAATCAACTTTTATTTGATTTAGCTTAAAGACGATCTGGAGTTAGTCCAGTTAACTCGCCAAACCTTAATCCTCATACAAACCCAATAAAATTAAATGGTATGTGCTTGTGGAAGGCGATTAAATAATTCTTTGTATAATTTGACACTATCATTGTAGTTCAAATGTTGATCTTCACTCTTAGCATTATTAGAAGCGTTTAATTCCACTTTGCGAGTGAAGTCTATTGTTAATATATCCTTCCTCAATTGCGTCCTTTACACAGGCTCTTATATGTGTATTAAGCTTTCTAACAGTCTCTCTTGATTTACTTTCCCATACGCATTTAAAAATATTTGGTAATCGGCACGAGTAATTTTTTGTTGGTTTGTCTTTAAAATGTTTCTTGCCCCGTCCAACAGAATTTGAATACCTGTTAGTTATACGTATTAATGTGTTTGTTGGATAATCGGTTCAAAGATTGGGGTGATATGGACAAACTTGTAAAGTATATTGTAGAAGATGTACATAGATCAGATCAAGATAATGTGGTAAAATATGGTTTTAACTCAATAAAAACGTAACGGAAAAGGAGATAAAAAATTAGAAATTCGTTTCTTTATAGAGGATGGAAAATTATTAAGTTTCAATGCTTTTCCTGATCATTCAAATAAAGAAGCAGGTAATGTGATTTGGTTAATTCCACAATAATAATCTAAATTAGAGGTGTTATTATGGAAGAAATTAAGATAAATGATTATGCTGTAAAAGTAGATAAAGAGAAAACTTTAGAATTATACAAAACACTTCCGAAGGTTTCTGAAAAAGCTCATTGTGGTTGTGAAGATTGTCAACTTTTCGCGAAACAAATTCAGCTCACTAGTCCAGAAATTTTAAATTTCTTTAAACAATTTGGAGTAGATCCTACAAAAGAAGCCGAAGTTTGGAGAGCAATCCCCAATAAGGATGGATATGATACTTATAGTGCAGATTATCATTTTATAGGTTTTATAGAGGGTACGGATGATATAGATTGGATTCATATAGGAGAAGCATCTTTTGGACTTGCCAATCATGATGGAGATTTACCAAGTCCCATGATTCCAAGTACATTCTCAAAACCAATAGTAGAATTAGCTGTAAGGATAACAATGCCTAATTTGGAGATTTAATGTGAAAAAAATTTGTTTATAAATTAATCCATGAAAGCCCAAGTACTCAATTTTTATTTTGAGCCTGGGCATTTTTTAAAAGTAACAAATTTAAGCATGCGTTACTTTATTATGGAATTCAGATTGAAAAATGCACATACGAAGAGCATCTCTATAAGAACCACCGGTAAAAAACTCCTCCCGAAGTTCTCCTTCTATATTAAATCCTGCTTTTTTATAAATATGAATAGCTTTTTCGTTTTGTTTATCGACTAATAAATATAATTTGTGCAGATTTAAATTATTAAAAGCATATTTCATAGCGAGTGTAGTAACAATGTAGGCATAACCTTTTCCTTGACAGTTAGGATCAATAATAATCTGGAATTCTGCGTTACGATGAATTAGGTCAATTTCTACTAGTTCAACTAGTCCGATAATTATCTTTTCATCTTCCACAATAAAGCGTCTTTCACTTTGCTTATGAATATGTTTATCAAATAAATCTTGCAGCTCTACAAAAGATTCATACGGTTCTTCAAACCAATATGACATTATCATGGAATCATTGTTTAATTTATGAACGTATTTTAAATCTTCTCTTTCTAAGGGCCTTAACTTAATATTATCTAGCATTCTAAATATCTCCTAAAATAGATTTCATAAGAATTTTAAGCTGTATAGCAACTATATAGTCAAGTGATTATAAATAGTAATTATTTTCATAAAAAAAGCCACTCCAACGAGTGACTAGATTGATCTGACCCAAAAAAGTTAGACATATTTAGTTAAGCAACTGCTAAGACCTGAGTTCTGTACTCCACCCGGCTTAGGTCTTTTAATTTTTCTTTCATTCGTTTGTGATTGTAGTAGTGAATATAGTCTTTGAGTTCCTGTTCAAAATGTGCCATGTGAGCCTGGGCTTTTTTGTTTCAAGGTTAGTCATTGAGCCAATATTCCTTTTTCCTTTGCTTCTTGTAGCCAAGAAGGGAACTCATCTAATAGGTTTTCGTATAGCTGTTCATCGGATACTGTTTCGATGTCCTCGAAGTGGAAGAAGTTTGCGTTGTCGATGTAGCGTCCTTCCATAGTATCTAACTTACGTAATACATCAAAATTAGAATCGCCGATGCCCACAAATTGCCAGAATATTGGTTTCGTTGAGGATTCCACAATGAATTTTTTAATGCCAGCTTTACAACCGCCATCATTGATGAAAATTAGGAAGACAGGTACATCACTAGGTTCTTCAACGGTATACTTTTTGATTACATCAGCCATAACTTGAGGCTCATCGTTTCGACCGAATTTATGGACCTCATCATTATTAAGGATGTTTTTTTCAACATAGCCTAGTAAGTTGTACTCAGTTACTTCAGGTAGACGAGAGAATTCATTATCATAGACCCAGATATCTAAAGCGCCATCGTCATCAAATTGGGAAGCTACTGCTGCGATTCGCTCTACTGCTTCTTGAACCTCGCCAATTTTGTACAAGTGTCTCATTGAGCCTGAGATATCCAATACAAGACCAACTTTAGCACGAACCCCGGTTAATTTTTTCTTTGTGAGTACGATTTTTACTTTATCTTTTCTAAGTGAAATAGTAGACATTTTGCTCCTCCTATGTATTGTAATAAAAACCACTTTTATTTATATATACCATAACATAACTATATGAATTTTAACTATAATCGATTGACGATAAATATAGTAAATGATAAATGTCGACATTTTGAGTTACGAGATAAGTTTGAGAAATCTTATAGATTCGCGCTTTAGAGGGGGTTTTTAATGGTTGGGAAAATATAATAAAACACCAAAAATCGTTAGAATTAGGAGACAACTAAAGCAGCAATACGTGATTACGTTAGACATGCTGTAGATAAAGACAAGATTGAGAAATCGTGGCTTTGTAAATTTGATTCAGGGATCATGACAAGTGGGTTTGAAAAATCAGGAGTTTATTATTGGTTAACATTTATTGCCCCTCTATCATACAGAGCATCGAGATAAAAAGAGGTGCTAGATTAAAATATAAAGAATTGCATAATTAAGAATTTAAATGAATAAACAGGTGTGTAGTACTGAGGAGCACTTTCACACCTGTTTTATCTTTAGAGAAGCAATCTAATAAATAACTACTTTTTTTCTTAGAAAATAGGCATTGCTGAGGTGATACTTTATGATACATAGCGTAGACTGTCCAGAGACAGTCCTGCTAAGAATGTTTTTAAAATAAACTAGAAAAGAAATTTTTCGTAGTATTAACAATTGAATTAAAAGTAGTGGAAATGAAATTAATAGCAGCACTTATCGCATTTTTTACAGTTTCCACAACAGTAACAAAAACATTTAAAACTTTATCCATAATATCTTGTATAAAGGCACCGACTTTATCAGCAATAGTAAGGATTAGTGTTTGGGCTGAAGGATGCTCTTCACCAAAATCTATCAATGAATCGTAGTATTTATTGATCATGTCTTCCGATTTTTTTAAAGCTTCCTCTTTTTTCTTCCGCATATTTTCAAAGAAAGCTGTTTGATTTTTATCATTCTCTAACTGCTTAACATTCTCTTTTAAGTCTAATTCTTCTTGCACATAAAAATGATTAACGTTCTCCTGATATTCTTGTGTTAGTTTTTGTAATTCATCAGGTGCATCTGTTAATGAAGGGGCTTGAAGTCCAATGAACGCTGCTAAAGAAAATTCTTTTGTTTGCTCGCCCGTATAAGCATCTCTCATTTGATTCATAATACTACTAAAATTTTTTACTGCTACTGTCATAATTATTCCTCCTAGTAATTTAATTGTTGAAACAACTATAGATTATCAATAAAAGGTTAAAATTAGGTTAAAAAACATAAATTTACTTTTTTCTTTAAAATGAGATGATTTAATTAAAATAATCTGCATTTAATAAGAGTAGAAAGACCACTCCATGATGGGTGGTCTCAATCTTTATATAGGGTTACATGATGCGGAGAAAATTAAAAAAGACCACCTCTAATAGAGTGGTCAATATAGATAAAACGCTAATTTGTCTTACATTATAATGAAGTTGACTTACCTTTTTTCTCATCCATAATAAGGTCTTCTTCACGTTGTGGGAGTGGGGCTTCCGTATATTCTTTCCGTCCATTAGGTTTTTTTGTGTCTGCTCCACTAGCAAATGATTGTTTTGTTTGCTCGTCAGTTGCAAATTCTGTATTTTTTTTGTCTCGTTTCATGTCAACACCTCCTCAAGATATTATTTAACTTACCCTATAAAATATCCCTTGTTTATTTCTATTTCATATTTAAATATTTCAGATCACCCCAAGACTATGTAAGGTAAATTTGGTAGGAACTTTCTGATGTTTGATTTTTGCATAAAATAATTGATTTTTTAGAAATAATGAATTTTTATGTTAAAATAAACCAAAGACATTTTAGAAAAGTATCGGAGCTCTAATTGGAGGTTGAACAGATGGATGAGAAGAAGAAGGGGAAATTACAAATCCTCGTAATAATTTTAATGATATTCCTTTTGGTTGCAACGTTTGTTTTATTTTTCATAGGTAAATATATGGTGGCATTTATTTTATTTGGAATTTTTATGCTAATACTAAATTTTATTAGTAGCTGGAAAAACTTAGATAACGCAGATTACGTTTATAGAAAAATTCATAAGAGTAACCAGAAGTGGTGATTACTAGACTTTGACCTTAGAAATGTTGCTATACTTATGTTACTTTTAGTGCTTATTTGGATATGTGAAAAGAGCAGAGAAGGAATCCTCACTTTATATGAAGAAATTGTGAGTTATAATATTCAACAACTACGGAGGTGCTTTTTTGCAAACATTTTTTAAATATAATTGGCTAGTTAGGGAAGACTGGTTTCATTGGTGTGAAGAGTTGACTGATGAAGAACTTTTGCAAAACCGAACTGGTGGAATGGGCAGTATACTACACACACTTTTCCATATCATTGATGTTGAATGGAGTTGGATTCGTCTATTACAAGGGAAAACTGATTTTCAGGAGTGCTTTGATGAATATAGTAGCTTGGAAAAGGTTCGTAAATTGGAAGCTGCATTTTATTTAGAAGTAGAAAGCTTTGTAAACCAATGGGATGACAGTATGGAAGGGCGTATACTTCATATTTCATTAGACGATGGTAGTATGGAGTCACATACATGGGGGGAAATCATTCGTCATACCATTGCACATGAAATTCACCATATAGGACAATTATCAATTTGGGCAAGGGAGATGGGGAAAGCGCCTGTTTCTGCAAATTTAATCAGACGAGGTCTTTCTTCATCATTGAAAGATTCAGTAAGTGCTCAAATAAATATTAAAGCGTCTAAATAGAAAGAAAGATTCTATAGAAATGTATAAATGCTAGAAAACGATGTCATAGAATCTTGTTTTTTAGTCTAAATAGTGTTCCAGAAAATCTTCCAATTCATTTGAATGGGAGATTTTTTGATGCCCAAATGAGAAAAATTGCGAGGCAGATTTCATAAAGGTTAATTATGGCTTAAAGTACCCAGTAAAAGTTAGTTAAAAACTTATGCTTACTGGGTATTTTTTGAACAATATTTAGGTTAATTAGAAATATTTATATGAAGAATTGCTAACAACTTGACAGAAGTTTAAATGGGGAGTACTATACATTGGTCGCGAAAAAAGCTATTGTAACGTAACATTTTATAAAGTGCAATACAGTACTTATCAGTATATATATCTAGATTTTAATTTAATCAGTAAAAGGTAGGTGCAAAAATGAAAAATCTAGTAAATAAAAAAGATAACCTATTACAAAACTTTTTAGGAATTTATATAGTAGCAGTATTAATGTTATGGATTAAAACATACATCTCTCAACTATCACAATTTGACTTAGGTGTTGAAGGAATCATTCAACAATTCCTTTTACTAATAAATCCACTAGGCTCAGCAATGCTATTTCTAGGATTTTCATTTATATTTAAAGGAAAAAGAAAATACACATCACTCGTTGTAGTTTACACATTGATGTCTATTGTCTTATATGCCAACATTGTTTATTACCGATTCTTTAGTGATTTCATTACATTACCTACACTTTCCCAAACGCAGAACTTCGGGGATTTAGGCGGCAGTGTTCTTTCTTTGCTAAAACCTTATGATATCTTATTCTTTGTGGATGTTTTTGTTATGTTTTATCTACTATTCTCTAAAAAAATCCCAAAAGATTCGAAGCGTTTTGGCTATAAAAAGGGAATGGCAATCATTGCCTTTGCATTAGCGGTATCAGTCCTTAATTTAGGACTAGCTGAATCTAATCGTCCTCAACTTTTAACACGTGGTTTTGATAGAAACTATATTGTGAAATATCTAGGGATGTATAACTATACGATTTATGACTCAGTTGAAACGATGAAAGCATCTTCTCAGAGAGCTTTGGCTGATAGTAGTGATATTACAGAAGTAATTAACTATACAAAATCAAACTATGCCAAACCGAAAGCACAATATTTTGGTGCAGCTAAGGGAATGAATGTTATTTATTTACATTTAGAATCATTCCAAAACTTTTTAATCGACTATAAATTAAACGGTGAAGAAGTAACACCATTTTTAAATTCATTAGCAAAAGATAAGAATACATTGTATTTTGATAATTTCTTCCATCAAACAGGTCAAGGGAAAACGTCTGATGCAGAATTTATGCTTGAAAACTCTTTATTTGGGTTACCTCAAGGATCAGCTTATATTACAAAAGCACAAAATACGTATCAGGCAGCTCCAAGTATTTTAAAAGATTATGGTTATACATCAGCTGTATTCCATGGTAATAACGGAAGCTTTTGGAATAGAAATGTGATTTATAAATCATTTGGATTCGACAAATTCTTTGATGCTAGTTACTATAACACAGGTACTTCCGAGGACATGGCTGAATATGGTTTGTTAGATAAACCATTCTTTGAACAATCTCAAAATCTTTTAAGCTCCTTACCACAACCTTTTTATACAAAATTAATTACGGTAGGGAATCACTATCCATATAAAATGAATCAAGATTTAGTGACAATTGATAAAGCCAATACGGGAGATGCAAGCGTTGATAATTATTTCCAAACAGCGCGTTATGCAGACGAAGCAATTCAACAGGTATTCCAGCAATTAAAAGAATCAGGTTTATATGATCATTCAATGATTGTGCTTTATGGTGACCATTACGGTATTTCCGATAATCATAATAAAGCGATGGAACAAGTCATTGGAAAAGAGATTACACCATATGAAAGTGCTAATTTACAACGTGTACCATTATTTATACATGTTCCAGGCATACAAGGTGGTACCAACCATAGCTATGGTGGCCAAACAGACCTACTGCCAACGTTATTGCATTTACTAGGAATTGATTCACAACAATTTGTTCAATTTGGTTCAGACTTATTATCAGAAGAGCATGATGAAATTGTACCATTTAGAAATGGCGATTTTGTCAGCCCTACGATTTATTCAATTAATGAAAAATATTATGATAATAAAACAGGCTTACCATTAGACGACAGTCAATTGGAGGAAGCAAAGAAGATTAAAAATGAAGTAGATCATAAATTGGCGTTATCTGATAGAGTCGTAAATGGTGACTTATTGAGATTCTATACGCCAACAGGTTATACGCCAGTTGATCCTTCTCAATATAATTACTCTCCTGATGAAAATGTAGAGTCTAAATAATTTAAGGCAATTCAAGGGATTGTGTACGATATCAAAGTCTATAGGATATCATACCATGACCTTGAATTGCTTTTTTTATAGGTCCTTTTGTAATACTAGGATTTTATATTCTCTTTAAGATTCAAATTGAAAAGATGGACTAACTGAAAAAGCGATTCAAATCCTTTAATGGTAAGGGTTTGAATCGTTTTATTATTAGGAAAGGAAAGGACAAACATGATGGCGCTCATATCCTTACGTATTTCTTTTTAAAGAATAATTTAGATGAAAAAAGGAAAGAAATAGGTGTAAATTTGAGGAGTTGATCGGGATGGAGTTTTATAAAGACATAATCATTTACTGTTATAGTTGTCGTAAAAAGACTGTGTTTACATGTAAAGATACACATGAAAAAAAGGGTGTCGATAGTCACTGCAGTGAATGTACAGGTATTTGGTTTGAATGGCAAAACCGAGCTGTCGAGAGAGAAATGGAGAAGTGGATTGCATATAATAAAGATTTAGTAAATAATATGCACCACTGATCTATATTTTTACACAAGAGTTAAGTTGAGTACACCTAAAAAGCGTATTATCAAGTAAGTACGATGAGGCGTTGGAAGTGCCATTTTCTTTTAAGAGAGTGGTTCTTTTTCTTTTGTTTAGACAAAAGCTCTGAATGAACAAAATTACTATTCCTTTATCTCATTTGATTCAGAGACGTGAATAATAGAATTAATGAATCCAAACCATGATTTGCCCGTATACATATTATTATGATAATCAGGGGGCATCATGGACGTTTATAAAAAGATTGCAATTATTGGGGGAACAGGTAAAGCGGGGCGTTACATGGCTTCTAAAGCATTAGGGAAAGGATATCACGTACGTATGCTTGTTAGAAACCCAGAAAAGTTAGTTTTCAGAGACAGTAGGATTGAGGTAATAGAAGGAAATGTACAAAATATCGAAGATCTTCAAAAGCTATTAAAAGATTGTCAAATCGTTATCAATACTTTTGGTCAACCAATGAAAGAAAAACCAATTTATAGTAAAGTAACGGAAAATATATTGGGAGTCATGTCTGATTTACATGTGGATCGTTATATTGGGGTAACGGGTGGATCTCTAACCATTGCTGGAGATACAAAGAGTATGATAAATAGAATAGGTGCAAAGATATTTAAAATTATTTATTCAAAAATGATGATGGATAAGAAAAAAGAATGGCATCTACTTAGCCATAATCAAGTAATCAAATGGACCCTAATTAGACTTCCATTTATAGTAGAGGGAAAAGAAGTAGGGTTCATAAAGGAAAATCTTAGAGATATGCCAGGGACAAAGATAACAAATAGGGATATAGCTACATTCACCATTAACCAAATAGAAAATCAAAAATATGTACAAAAAGCACCGTTTATATCCAATTAATCCAATTTAAAGGGGGATGCCACTTGGAAAGGGATAGGGTCAGCGCATCAACTAAATGACGTTATCCCTTTTGAATGCTCCACAAAATTTTCCCTTGCCTCAATCGTATTGGTTCAAAAACTCAAATGATTTCCTTTAGAATAGCTTTTAATTAAAACCTTCTCCAATAAACCTTCCAACCCCTCTTAACAACCAATAAATGATTCTAAATGGGAGGAAAAGCAATTCTGGTATCCAAACAAGTACGTCAAGAAATAAGTCAATTAAAGAATATTGATCATTACGTCTCTTCTCTCTTCTCCTTGTGTTTTTCCTTTCTTGCAACCATTTCTTCACATTACTCGACCCCTTTTACAAAAAAGTGCTGGCTTTCTTAAATAAGTTTACGATTCATGGCTTTAGATGGTTTCATTTTTAAAAAACTTTATGATGTAAAAGTAGATATTGGGGATGAATGGGTGTAAAAATGGGGCTTATTATATTTCTTTAGCGATGTGTATTACCGAAAATGTGGGAAATGGAAAATATAAAATTGAATAAGGCAAAGGGTATACAGATTTAAAAAGGGCCACTAGACGGGGAGTGACCCTTTTTGCTATGATGTATCGACATTATTATTGGCTCCCAATAATGAAGATCATCCCTTTTTCATGTTTTATCAATAAATATTAATATTCTTTTTGGACGAAAGCTGCTCCAACTATAATGAGAAGAATGAATAGCACAACGATTAAAACGAATGTTGAACTATTATTTTTACCGCCATAGTCCATACCACAACTCATGTTATAACCCCCGCTATAGTCATTACCATAGCCTCCATAACAACAATTGAAATTACCCATATTTCCAAAGTATCCCATCAAGATCTCTCCTTTCTTTCAGTTTATTGTATGAATGCCGTTGAAAGAGAAAAGGGTATTCGTCTAATGAATCGTATTTACGTAATTTTAAAAGGGATCTTAGGTAAAGGATGCGTATCACTAAACATTTGATATGAATGAAACTAAAGATTAGTTGTCAATCCACTCCATCATTATTGTCAATTTTTTGATGAATGATGGTGGAACAGGTTTGAAACAGTAAGTCTATGTTAATCCGTTTCTATTTTTCTTCAATCTGTTGTGGAAAGGAATCATTTATTTTTTTATTAAATATTGTGAGAGTTTTTTTTCATTCGCTCGTTATTACTTGTAGAGAAGAAAGGAGGTTTTCTAACATCGTGTATTCATTAATTAATCAGCTACAAAAAAAGGAAGAACAAGCTTTAAGAGAAGTGATTAACAAATATGGAGGTTATGTGAAAGCCATAGTAGTGAAAGTGTTACAGCCCAATCAAACAGCTATTGAAGAATGTATCAACGATGTATTTCTAACCATTTGGCAAAAGAGTATTCAATTTTCTGGCGATGAGATTGATTTTAAAAAATGGATTGGTGTTATCGCAAAATATAAAGCGATTGATACATATAGAAGTCTTCAAAATAAGCCTAAAACAGTCGAGTTACTTTCATCAATTACAAATAGCAAGGATCTTCCAGAAAGAATTGTTGAACAAAGAGTACAAAAAGAGCAACTGTTTATCAGTATTTTAAATTTAAGTAAAAACGATCAGGAAATTTTTCTATTGAAATACTACTTAGGATATTCCAACGGAGAAATCGCAGAGATATTTGCTCTATCTAAATCAGCTGTTGAAAATCGTTTATATCGAGGTAAGTTAAAGTTAACAGAAGAGCTGGGAGGTATCTAAATGAACGAAAAAGACTTTATCGGAATAGATGTTGAAGAGATTGAACCAGTTGAATTATCTGATTGGGAAAAGTTTAATATTGAAAAAAGTGTTTTACGGTCATCTTCAACCAAGAAGTATGTTTTTAAAAAATGGAAATGGGTTAGTATAGTCGCCATGCTCACATTCATTTTTACTAGTAGTAGCATTTGGCTACCTGTAGTGGCTAATCGAGTACCAATTGTACAGCAACTATTAAATAGCAATGATAGTCCCCAATTACAAGTATTTAGTGATCATGCATCAATCATCAATCAAAAAGACGAAAGTAACGGAACCTCCATTGAATTAGCTGAGGCTTTTTTCGATGGAACTGTTGTATCGGTTAGTTATGAAATGAAACATGAAGAATCGATAGATGATCCCCCTCTATTTTGGAAGGGTGATTTAGAAGTCAACGGAAACAAGTTAGACGTACTTAGTCATCAAATCATTAAAAAGAATGATGTTACTTGGATTGGTATGTTTACGGCGAGAGTTTCAGACAAAGTAATAGATGAAACGATAAATGTACATTGGCGTCCTAAAGATTTTATAGGTATGAAAAATACAACTCTTGTAGAAGGAGCTTGGGACTTTCAATTAGAACTTACACCAACCCGAGCGTATTCAAGAAAAGTAAATATACCATTTGGTAATGATCAATACCAGCTATTATATAATCAAATAACAGAGGGAAAATATATAACCACTCTTTATTTTGAGGGAAATCTTGACTGGGAGACAGAATTTTTAATGGTAGACATAGAAGATAATCTTGGAAATGTATATGAAAAGGTAGGAGCAACAACTATTAAAAGCGGTTCTGGGCGAGTAAATGGTTATGTTGAGGTTTTTATACCTGATTCTGATATTCGAACGCTAATCATTACGCCAACTATAAGAATTGTTGACGAAAAAACATTAGAGCGGAAAGAGCTTGTTCCGCTCCCAAGTATTAATATTTCTCTAAAATGATATGGTCTGTTCCTACAACTTCTTTCCAAAGGCTGAAGAAAATCAAATCATTGAAGTTGTTTCAATGAATTATACAGGTTAGTATCTTTACCATTAGCTCATCAAGCTATTAAATTTTTAATTCTTCCTTTTAGTACCAATAATCATAAAGCCTAATAATAAATATAGAAAACTGGCCGAAATGGAGCTATACAACAGGAATGTAATTGAAGTTGGTGCCCACACTTTAATAAATGTCCAATTTAAGCCGCCAAGTACTGTGTTAGGTGTGATAAATATTGCTGTCAGCATTGTCGCCACAAGTATAGTATGGGTAAATAAGAACAATATTTTTTTGTAATTTAGCTTTGCCATACTACATTGTTTTTTATAAAGGCTGCGAATATTCTTAACGAATAGATAACAGAAAATAATGCTGATTGCGATGATGATAGCACAGATGATTGTCACAATTTTATCTAGCTTTTGATAGCTGCTGATATGTTGCATGTCAATCGTTTTGCCCTCCCATATATCCATAACACCTTGTCCAATCGCTGTGGTAGAGCTTGTATTCATATTGGCTAAAATAGCAACCCCGAATTGTTCGTCAGGTTGCATAATGAAATACGAGGAAAAGGTTGGATTCTCACCAGCATGGTAGATATATGACTTTGTGTCCTTTTTCACAACGGCCCAACCGTTTGCATAGTAAGTATTCGTATCAAAAGGCTCCACTGTTAGATCTGGAGTATGGGATTCTTGAATTAAATTGTTACTGATTGAATAGATATCACTGTTTCCTAACTGTAATTTTAACCATCTGGCTATATCATTAGCGTTACTGATGATATAACCAGCAGGGATATTGCCACGATAGATAGGTGGTATGAATGGCTGCTCTCTCATTAGACCTATTTTATAGCCAGAAGCCATATGTGTGGACTGTACTTGGTGAATCCCTACAAAAGATTGATGCATACCAACAGGTTGTAAAATTTTCTGTTGAATATACTGATCGAATGGCTGTTTTGCCACTTGTTCAATGACGAGTCCTAAGACATCATAGTTGATGGTTGCATATTCAAAAGAACTACCTGGTTGACGATTTGGAGATTGATACAGTAGTGTTTTAACTGTTAATTCAAGGGCATTATCCGCTGTGCTTTCTGGCATTCGAGTAATGGAATTTGAGGGAATTCCGCTAGTATGAGACAATAGCTGCTGTATTGTCACAGCCTGATCCTCGCCTTTATAGGTTAATGATAACCAAGGGATATACTTTCTGACATCATCGGATCGTTTTAACAAACCTTGCTTTTCTAATTGAAAAATAGCAAGACCTGTAAATGCTTTAGACGTGGAGCCTAGCTCAAAAAGAGTATCAGAGGTAACAGGCGTTTTTGTTTTCGTATCTGCAAAGCCAAAGCCCCGTTGATAGACGGTTTTCCCTTTATCAACAATAATTACTGAAATTCCTGGGATTTTACTAATGGTTTGCTGCTCCTTAATAAACTGATCAATTTTACTAATTGCATCATTTGATGCTGCGTGTCCAAATCCGGGTGTGAACGAAAAGAACAGTAACATTACTGTCATCATCACCGATTTCTTCATGAATAATGTCATGTTGTTTTTCTCCTTAGAACGTAATGTGCTTGTGACAACATGGTTTACTGTAACAAGAAAAATAAGGGTAAACCATCGATTAACATGACTATTTCCGGGATAACATGACAAAATTGTCACTCCAAAAAGGGCCACTCCTAAAACCAATAGGAGGGCCCTTGAAATTTTATTTAATTTGTTTCTGGCTCTGGCGTAAAATCTTGACCGTTAAATGTTAATTTAGATGGTGAGATAAGAATTTCTCTGTTCGCTTCGTAGTAAGGGTCTAAAACTTTATAAAAGGCTTCCCATTGCTCACCAGCTTTTTCATCTTCACCCTTTTGTTCAAGGGCAACTGCTTCTTCATAGTGTTGTTTTAATTTTGCGTAATCCGCATTACTAATGCTGAATTCGATATCTGCCATATATTCCTCGAAGGGAACTGGTTTAAAGTGTGGGCGAAGTATTTCATAGAATTCATCCCATTTCTTCATGGCCAATTCTTCGTCTTTATCTTTTTCAGCTTTTTGTGCCTCTTCATAGAGCGTTTTAAGTTTTGCAAGTTCCTCTTTTGTTAAATCGACGTTCATATCCGCCATATACTCTTCAAAAGTTAAAGGTGGATATAATTCTTGGTAATAAGGTTCAAGAATAGTGAAAATTTTATCAATGTTTTCTGATGCCTCATCCGCTTTATTTTCTTTTACATACTTAATCCAGTTACTATAAAGTGTTTTTAGCTGTTCTTTATCTTGAGCTTTGATAACAATATTTTTTTCAGCGAATGCAGCTTCATTAATAAATTCTTCAAAAGGCTCAGGTTGCCAAATTGCTAATTCGTAAGGTCTTGTGATGTTATCCATCGCCTCATAGATTCGTTCCATTTCCTCATAATTCTCTTCTTTTTCAGCCTTTTTCATGTCAGAAAAGAGTTTCTCTAGTTGGACTAATTCTTCTTTTGTTACTTCTTTAGGTAAGCTTTTTTTATAGACGGCAAAGGTAAAGAAATCTGAGTAATCTTTCACAATACTACCCTCAACTAAAATTTCTTGCCCCTCTGCTAGCTTTAACTGCTCAATTTGTTTATCTGAGAAATTGTGTAAACCGATGTAGTAGTTTTTTCCATCTGTTCCTTTAAGGGTAATGCTGCCACCATCAAAATATTTAATGGTACCTGTTATTTTTTGTTCTATTTGAATCGTTACATTATTTGTTGTATCAACAGCTGTTGCACCGGCTTGAAGCGGTGTTAATACAGCCATCCCGAGTGTTAATGCTGAAGCTAATAGCCATGTTTTTTTAGCAGGTTTTTTCATATTTATCAATTCTCCTTTAGGTTAACTTCTGTTACCAATTATTAGACGTTTTACCAACTGAAAAAGTTTTAGCTTTTTGAAAAAAATTTCAAAAAATTAAAGAGTGGAGGATTCATGATAAGGACCACTGT
The DNA here is from genome assembly GCF_016757845.1 of Lysinibacillus sp. HST-98. Taxonomy (NCBI): domain Bacteria; kingdom Bacillati; phylum Bacillota; class Bacilli; order Caryophanales; family Bacillaceae; genus Lysinibacillus; species Lysinibacillus sp. HST-98. Next base: position 827,056 of record NZ_JAENHX010000001.1, on the reverse strand, counting down.
TTTAGTATCTGAAGTCTTTGGAAAATAGCTATTATTTACAGTTCACACCATGTAAAGGGTTAATTATCGAAGCAAAGATTTACAAGGATTACAGTGCTTCTAGAGAAATTTCATGGGCACGAACTAAGGCGTTATTGCAGCTTATACTATTTTAAGCTCTTTACTCCTAATTGAAGATTTTAGGAGAGACGCTGTCATTCTAATGATTAATCTTATAAGATAATTTGCAGACACTTCCGTTTAATCCAAGCTCTTCTACTGCTCATCCTGAAAATAGATTTTATAGAATTTGCGATTTGTTGCCTCATCATAGCCAACTTCAATTAATTCATCTATTTGGTCGATATGTTGAATATTTACTTGGATTTCAATATTGGAATCCAGTTTGATTTTACGTTTGTATTTCTTTTCAGCCTTTTCTAGCGCACTATCAGAAATGACAGTCTCATAGGGTTTGACCGAATTAATGATGATATCTTTTTGAGTAGTGTCCGCTTGCTCAAAAACAGTTTCAATATAATGATTTACCTGAAACTCCTCTTCATTTCTAAAGTAATCCAGTGTTTTATTCAAGAGCCCAAGTTTTTCTGTGCTAGTATAATTTTCTTCCTTTAAAATGAATTTTTTGCATTCTGTTAATGCTAAATTGGTTTTATAATAATGCTCATCCGCTGCCTTAATTTTTAAAAATCGTTCTTGCCAATAAACAATATCTTCTTTACGTTTTGTTTTAATATAAACAGCAGGAGATTGATCCTGTCCCATATCAACAATAATAGCCATATTATTAATTTTCTTAACGTTAATGCCATCCACGCCGTTCACGATCATTTGATTGTGTTCATTTTTCACATCTAAAAACATTTCTTTTTCATCGATTTTGACAATAGCGAGAATCTTTTTTGCCTCATCTAATAGTAAACAATTTTCAAAAAGGCCAATAAACAGTTCTCCGCTTTTAATATTAGGATGCTGTGACACACTATGTAAGTGCTTGGCAATATTTTGTGAATGTTCTTGGAAGTTACTTTCCTGTTCGAAAATGGCGCTCGAATACGTAAAAACTTCATTGAGTGCAATAGAGCTTTCATGGAAAAATGCATATTGCTGTTCCAAATCAATTTTACTAAAAGCGAGCTGTGTAAAGGCTGCTTCTAACATGACCTCAGGTTGTGTAAAAACTTCTTCTCCTAAAATAAGCGTCTCACTCAAAAAATGCAGACTATATTGTGCTAATTTACTTTCACTGACTTCTAGCATAAATTTCACCTTCTAATTTTTCATAGTAGCTAGTATACCATAAGCTAAAGATTGCTTTTATAAGTACCAGTACTCATTTGAGGCTGGTTTTTTTATGGTCACCGAATGTTAGTGTCTTGTTATGAAAGAATGTTGAGGATTGGAAGTTTAAAATACTGCTGCTTAGATAAAGATAAAAACATGTAGAGATACTCTGTACAAGAGTACTAAAGAGGGTGATCAATATGTGGGAAAAGGTGATTTCCTACATGCCACATTGGCAAGTTTTTTTACAAGGTTTTTTAGCTTTTTTTATTCCATATTTAATTTATAAATTGTTTCATGTTTTTTTATTTGTTAATAAGAGCAATGGCAAAATTGAGATGAAAGAAAAAAGTGAACAAGGTGAGAGTGTACACATCCCTGTTCAAAAAACGTTAGAACAATTTACAGGGGATTATAATAAAGATCTTTTACAAATGAGGAAAGAACTTGGCCATAATTGGGATATTCATTTTAGAGAATTTCAAATAGGAAATACGGATAATCGTGCAGCAATCGTTTTTCTAAAAGGATTATGCGATAAAGAATTAATTGACAAACATATTTTGAAATCATTAATGAATGGACATACAGAAAAGTCGTCTGTTTTAAGAGGTCATGAACTACAACATTCAATTAGAAATGAAATCCTACCAGTGAGTGATCTGCTAGAGGAATCGAAAGTCATGAAAGCTGTTGGCAAAGTATTAACTGGTTCCACTGTATTAATTGTGGATGGCATACAGAATGTATTTATCATTGGCACGGCACATGGCAAAACTCGAAATCTTGAGGAGCCTGTTTCTGAAGCAATGGTACGTGGACCAAGAGTGGGCTTCACAGAAAAATTAAGTGTGAATACCTCTTTATTAAGGCAGCATGGTGAGAATCGAAATTTGTCGATTATTGAGATGGAAGTAGGCGAACGTACGAAAAAAGAGTTGGTTTTAGCCTATATAGATGAAATTGTACAGCCTAATCTCGTCAAAGAGGTGAAGGAACGAATTGAAACAATCCATTTGGATGATGTTGCTGAATCGGGATATATTGAGCAATTGATGGAGGATAATTACCTCAGTCCATTTTCGCAAGTGCAGAGTACCGAACGTCCTGATCGGGTTATTGCTGCTTTATTAGAGGGACGAGTCGCAATTCTTTTAGATGGAACTCCCTTTGTATTAATTGTGCCAGTCACGTTTAATATGCTACTGCAATCACCAGAAGATTACTATGAACGTTGGTTGTCGAGCTCTCTTATTCGCTTGCTTCGCTATTTTGCTGCAGGCATCTCTTTATTTGGCCCATCCCTGTATATTGCTTTTGTATCTTTTCATCAAGGTTTAATCCCCACTAAACTAGCGCTGTCCATGATGGCAACAAGGCAGGGAGTACCGTTCCCAGCATTGATTGAAGCCCTCATTATGGAAGTCGCTATTGAGATATTACGAGAAGCAGGACTTCGTCTACCGAAGCCGATTGGTCCGACAATGGGGATCGTTGGGGGACTTGTTATTGGAGAAGCCGCCGTACAGGCAGGAATTGTTAGTCCAATCATGGTCATTGTGGTGGCATTAACAGCAATTTCCTCTTTTGCTATCCCTCAATATAATGCTGGTATCACGCTAAGAATGCTACGTTTTGTCGCGATGTTTTCCGCAGCTTTATTTGGACTATATGGCATCATTCTATTTTTCTTATTCCTTTGCAGTCATTTAGTAAAGCTAAAGAGCTTCGGTGTATCATATTTGAGCCCAACTATTCCGTATCGAGCAGGTGATTGGAAAGATTTTATGGTACGAATGCCGTTAAAGATGATGAAGCATCGTCCTAAATTGTTAAAGCCACAAGATTCGGTCCGCAAAGGGGAATAAGAGAAAGGGAGCAAAACAGCCATGAACAGCAGTATGAAAGATAAAATAACGACATCACAAGCAGTTGTTATTATTATTAACTATATTCTTGCCACTGGGATTCTTACTTTACCTCGTGCATCTGTTGAAAAGGTAAAAACGCCAGATGTTTGGATTAGTGTATTTTTAGGTGGTGTCGTTGCAATGATTGCAGGTGTAATCATTGTGAAGCTAAGCCAACAATACCCTGACAAAACATTTTATCAATATAATCAAGATATCATAGGAAAGTGGTTAGGGTGGTTTATAAGTGCGTGTGTAATTGCCTACTTTTTTACCATTTCTGCCTTTGAAGTTCGCATCATGGCTGAAGTAACCTCTCTCTTCTTATTAGAAGGGACCCCCACTTGGGCGATTATTTTGCCCTTTTTATGGGTTGGGCTTTACTTAATAAGCGGTGGCATCAATACAATTGCTCGCTTATTTGAAATCATTTTTCCTATTACCTTTGTTATTTTTTTACTTGTGGCTTTTTTAAGCTTAGGGATTTTTGAAATCGATAATTTGAGACCAGTACTCGGTCTGGGCGTTGTTCCGATGTTAAAGGGAATAAAAACAGCGACCCTGGCATTTTTAGGGCCTGAAATTATGCTACTACTTGTGGCATTTATGTACCCATCAGATAAATCAAAAGCCGTAAAGGTTGTACTGGCGGGTATTGCCATACCTTTGCTCTTTTATGTCATCACGGTTGTGATGGTCATTGGTGCTCTATCTATTGAAGGTGTTATGACAAGGACTTGGCCAACGATTGAATTAATGCGAAGTTTTGAAATCCCTGGTTTAATTTTTGAACGCTTTGAGTCATTTCTTCTTGTAATTTGGATTATGCAAATCTTTGCTACCTTTACGATTACTTATTATGCGGCCACTTTAGGTTTAGCCCAACTGTTTAAGAAAAATATGCATCCTTTCTTATATGGATTACTGCCAATTATCTACATTATTGCGATGACACCTAAAAATATTAATGATCTTTTTACATTTGGCGATAAGATTGGTCATGCTGCATTAATTTTATTTGGTTTAGTACCGATAACCTTACTCCTTATTTCGAAATTGAAAGGAAAGAAAGCATGAAGCGAATACAATGCTGTGTACGTTTACTTCTAGTTGCGACGGTAACCTTACTTCTTACTGGATGTTGGAGTAGTAAAGAGATAGAGGATTTAGGCCTTATTGTAGGTACATCATTGGATTTAGAGACGGGTGATGTTTCCTCTGAAGAGCAACAAGATGCTAGGTATGCAAACAGACAGTTGCTAACAATTACCAATCAATTTGTTACGTCAGAGACAACGGTTTCTGGAACAAAAGAGGGAGCATTGCCAGGAAAAGCGTATAAAAATGTTTCTGAGACAGGTGATGCGGTGTTACCAACTTTACGAAATATGCTGTTAAAGGTGGATAAACGTTCCTTTGCTGAACATTCCAAAGTAATTATTATTGGTGAGGAATTGGCTAGTACTATCAATCTCCAGCAAACGTTGGATTTTTTTCTAAGAGAATTAGAAATACGGCCAAGTGGACTGCTCTTTATTGCTCGGGATCAGGCAAGTCAGGCACTGGAAACAAATGAACCAACTAAAATTCCTGCCTTTCAATTAGTAGAAATGATGGAGGGACATGAAAGGACGACTAAAATTTTGCCTCCGATGACCGTAGCCAAACTAGAGGGGAAGCTGTATTCAGACTCTAGCTTTTTATTGCAAAATGTGAGTACGGAAAATGGAGAAGTAAAATTTGCAGGCGCTGCTATCATTGAAGGAAAAACCAAAAAGCTACGAGGATTTTTAAATGAGAGTGACCTAGAAGGAATTGCATGGATGTCTGGTGATGCGAAAGGTGGTCTTGTCAAAGGCTTTGATGAGGAGTCAGGAGCACCCATTGTGTATGAAATTATTTCAGCTAAAAGTAAAATTATTCCACATGTAAAAGGCGATCAAATCTCCTTTACGATAAAAATTCAATCAGAGGGAAGAATTGCTGAACATTGGGTTCTCTCCGATAAAGCATTTGACAATCAATTTTTGAAAAAAGCAGAGAAATTATTTGAAAAAGAGATAGAACAATTAGTGAGGAAAGCACTAGATAAAACGCAACATGAATTTCAAACAGATGTTTCTGGATTTGACAATAAACTAAGAATCGATTACCCGAAAGTATGGCAAAAAAGAAAAAAAGAATGGGATCAAACGTTTAGTGAGGTTCCTATTACATGTGAAGTGAATGTTTCCATTAAGGATTATGGCACGTCAGGTGATTAACATCGTTAATCATCTTTTTTTCTGTCCAGTTAGTCTATTCTGGAATGAAAGGACATATAGTAGATATTCGAAAAGATGGGGGATAAAAGACATGCAATATACTATTCAATCAATCGCTACCGTTCGTAACAATCGGCAAATGATAAAAGATGATCATTGGGGAGAGATTATTTCAACTATTGAACTTGCTGATCATATCCAAGAGGCGTCCTTAAAAGGAATAGAAGATTTTTCTCATCTAGAAGTTATTTTTTATTTTGATAAGGTTACAGACGATCAGATTCAATATGAGGCAAGACATCCGAGAAATAATGATGATTATCCTGAGGTCGGCATTTTTGCACAAAGAGGTAAGAATAGACCTAATAAATTAGGAAGTACAATTGTTGCCTTGTTAGAGGTCAAATCAAGAGGATTAATCGTTCAAGGGCTAGACGCTATAGATGGCACACCTATACTAGATATAAAGCCTGTAATGAAAGAATTTTTGCCTAAAGAGGATGTTAAACAGCCAGCGTGGTCAATAGATTTAATGAAGGCCTACTGGGGGTAAGGAAGTTGTTAAAGCGCAGACAATTGTGGGTTACTAAAAAAGGGGAGTAGCGTGCTCCCCTGATTTTTTAAAGAATGATTCCTTTTTGATAAAGAATGCTAATGGCATGAGAGCGATTTTTGGCACGCAATTTTTAGATAGCAGATTTTACATATTGTGTAATGGTTAATTCACTTAATTTCATAACATCTACTATTTCCTTTGTACTATCTCCCTGCGCTACCTGTCTCATTACCTCTAATTCACGCTTGCTCAGAAAGCCCTCTTTTTTGCTATTTCTAGCTTGCATGATAAGCAGTCCAATCATATTTCCAAAGGTGGTCATGTCATCTAACAGCTTATCATTTATATCGATTTCCTCTTCTAGAGGTTGCTAATGCAACACTCTACGTCAAAGGTGATTCCTGGTATACGGGGGCCAACCTCGAAGTTTTTTAATGTATCTAGGAGGATTTGATTATTACACAAAACATTGAAATGAGGTAGCTCAAAACAACAATTATGAAGGCTTTAAGTTAATGAAATTAAAATACTATCATAGTTTGTAAGAGGGGAGCATATATCAATATGGGGCAACAAGTAGTCATTATTACAGGTGCTGGAAGTGGTATTGGACAAGAGACTGCAAAATTGCTTGCCACTAAGGGAAGCTGCTAAATATGTGTTACATCGAAATATTTCAGTGCCTTTATAAAAAATTTAAGAAAATCCCGAAACCATAATTTACTCAGGTTTCGGGATTTTTTTTAAGCAAAATGATCTTTTTGCTAGTTTGTAATATCGTCTTTTAGGTTAAACTTTTATCGAGTGAAAGGAGGAGAATGTAAAATGTTACAATTTGAATCAAAAATTGTTGGAAAAGAGATAGGGTTTGGCTATTTACGAGATAAAATTGCCGATCGGGGTTTCACGATCGGCGGGAATTGGGAGTACTATAAAGGTAGCTTTGACTCGGTATTATGGAAAGAGGCAGGAGAAACTATTTATTTACGTGTCCCTTTTATCGTCACATCAGGAGAGCTTGATAATGAAGATGCTCAAATTCGTTTTCAAAAGCCATTTGTCATTAAGCATGTTGAGAATATTGGTCTAGATTATGATGAGGGCTCCTTACTAGATGCAACTGGTGTTAGCCAATTTCAAACCCCGCTTGATAAAGATGGATACATTCATGATAAAAGTAGATGGATTCAAGCAGGTGAACAAGCTGTGGAAGAAAAAGTACTTCCATTTTTCATTCATTAGCTAGATAAATTTAAATAGCTGCTACAAGAAATTATATGTCTTTTCTCCTTGTTGTTTTGGGAACATGTAATCAAAAATACAAATAGAATTGTCGTAAAAATTTTCCAACATTATAATGGTATTAGCATGTACTACTATATGAGGTGAGTTTATGGATAAAATAGCTATAGATGATTTTCAGCATTCCTATCAGAAATTGCACCAAGAACGACTCATCCATCGTAAAGAAGCCTTTCTAGAGGTGTTAGAAAAAACAAGAACATTTGGTGAAATAATCCTGCTTGAAAGTATAAAAAGTAAGAGAGGCGTCTAGGTGGCGTCTCTTTCTATTTTTCACAAATGAGAGGATGAATAATCATGGGACGTTACATGCCTTTATTACTGCTAACAATGATTCTATGTGTTGCTTGTACGTCAACGAAGGATAATACCAATAAAAGGTTAGAGAGTGAGGGAAATCACGCGATAGATGCTATGACTTCCTCTGTTGAAATAATAGCAGATCAATTGCAGACACCATGGTCGATTCAAAAAAGTGGAGATGTCTTTTATATAGCAGAAAGGCCAGGCAATATTGTAAAAATTGCGGAAGGGAGCGTTGATAGGCAGCAGATTATCCTGAAAAAGGAGCTATCAACTGCGCCAGAAGCGGGTATGTTGGGATTTGTATTAGCGCCTAATTTTCCTACCAGTCAAGTTGCCTATGCGTATTATACGTATGTCGAGGGAGAGGAACAATTTAATCGAATTGTTACGTTAACGTTTAGCGATAATAAATGGGTCGAACAGGATCTTATTATGGATCGAATAAAGAGTGGTACATATCATCATGGTGGACGATTGAAAATAGGTCCTGACGGAAAGCTGTATGCAACGGTAGGAGATGCAACACAACCTTCTTTAGCACAGGACGTGGAAGCTTTAGAAGGAAAAATTTTGCGCATCAATTTGGATGGCTCCATACCGAATGATAATCCTTTTCCTCAATCCTATATCTACAGCTATGGACACCGAAATCCACAAGGCTTAACATGGTCTACTGATGGGACGATGTATGCCAGTGAACATGGCAATGCAGCAAATGATGAAATTAATATCATTGAGAAGGGGAAGAATTATGGCTGGCCTCTTATTGAAGGAATGGAGAAAGAGCAGGGGATGATAACACCTCTTTTTACATCCGGTGCTTCTACCACATGGGCTCCATCAGGCATTGCTATTGTAAATGATCAATTATATGTCGCTGCCCTAAGAGGTACAGCAGTCCTAGCTTTTGATATAAATAAGAACAAACACAATGAATTACTATCAGAATTTGGTAGAATTCGTGATGTCTTTGTGGATGAAAAGTTTCTTTATTTTATTAGCAATAATACAGATGGTCGTGGAAATCCACAACCTCAGGATGATAAACTATATCGAACGCCATTGTGATATAATATTTGAGAAAACATGGAATGGTAGGAAGAATGGGGAGGACAAACATGGCAAACTATCTTAAGATTGCAGTAGCAATTGATTTCTCAGAACAATCATTAAAAGCATTGGATAGAGCGAGTCAATTAGCAAAGGAATACAATGCTATTTTACAATTGGTGAATGTCATTGATACAAAATCGTTTGGAGCAGTTTCAGCATATGACTTAAAATATGCCGAGGAATTGAAGAAGGAAAACATTCTTAAAATGGAAAAGCTAGAAAAAGAGGCGTTACAGACAGGAGTCAAAGAGGTCGAATCCATTGTAGAAACAGGTTCACCAAAAGGTATTTTAACACAATTACCTCAGGTTGATTTAATTGTTTGTGGTGCAACTGGGTTAAATCGTATGGAGAAAATGATGTTAGGCTCTGTGGCAGAGAAAGTCGTACGTCATGCGCTTTGTGATGTGTTGATTGTTCGTTAGTGGTTAAATAGTTTAGAGTTAAAGAACCTGCTTGTGCTAGTCGACAAGCAGGTTTTTTTATTATTGGATTGTTTGAGCGTTATCAATAATGCTTTGAGGTATATCAATTGTTTTTAGATGATTAAATTCCGTATACGTAACGACTGATTTTGTATTCATTAACAATTCGTCACCTTCTACGGCCATTTTTAAGTCAAAATTCATATCCATTTTGTTCGTATCGAAAGTCTCTTTATCGATGTGTAGCACGTAGTTAATTTTTTCAATTGATAGTTGATCCATTGGGTTTTCTTCTAGACCCATTTCTTGGATAGACTTATTAATCTCAGAATCGATTAGCTCTTTGAATTTATCGCCTTTTGCATTTAATGTAAGGACATATTCATCATCCGTTTGTTCAAATGTAAAGTCCTTAATGAATTTTTTCAATTGTTCTAGCTGTTCTTTCGCATCAGCAGAAGCCGCCGTTTGATCTAATATAGCATCAAAGTTTTCATTAGGAAGCTTTAACCAGCTGTCTGTTGTCGAATCCTTCATAAATAAGCCTGCATCTTTTTTCATATACATTTCAATTGGCATGTCCATTGTTTCTTCACCTTCATTCATCATATCAGGCATTGTCATAGATCCTGATAAATGCATTGCAAGTGGATCAACGATGATATCCATCTCCATTTTGGAGTCGATTGAAAACTCCATTGCTTCTTCACCAGACCCAACCTTTGTCACCTGTGTCATATCCATTTTAGCACTTGCACTTTGAATATCAGCCTGGCGTTCTACTGCCTTGTCATACACTTGTTCTAAAGTGAGCTTGCTTTTATTAGTTGTGTCTTTCGTAGGCGTAGCGCTTGAATTACAAGCGGCAAGTGTCAACGCTAGTGTTCCGACTGCTAATACTTTAAAAATTTTCTTCATTACTTTCATCTCCTATTCTTGGTAAAAAACACTATCTACTACTATACGCACTAGAAAAGGAAAAGTTTCATAAATTGTTAGAAAAGAACTACTTTTTTATTAAAAAAATAACATTATTCCTACTTTTGTAAGTGGTAAACGTGATAATTACCAAATGAATAGGGATAAAACAAAAAAGCTGTCACGAACTTATCATACAAGGATGATAAGTTCAGACAGCCTTTTGCTTACACCGTAGTGTAATGGATCAATTATAGCCCCAGATCATAGCAAATAATGTACCAATGATTGTCACAACACCTACGAATACTGAGTATAAAATTGTTGTATATAACGTTTTTTTATCTTCAGATTCACCGATGTGCATGAATAATACTAATTGTACAGTTGCCTGTGCAAGAGCCGTTACTAGTAAAATTCCAAATGCCATATTAAGAGACATATCAAATTTAACAACTGCTAAAGCTACGATTGTTAGTAGTAGTGAGAAGCCGAAGCCCATCACATGTTGTTTTGGGAATAATTCCTTCATCAGCTAATCAGTCCTTTCAAGTAGACGAAGCTGAAGATGAAAATCCAAACAACGTCTAGGAAATGCCAGTACAGTGAGAAGATAAACGCTTTATTAGCCGTTTGTGGGTTTAAGCCACGTTTCGCTACTTGGATTAAAATAGCTACGCCCCAGAAGAAACCGAATGTTACGTGGGCACCGTGCGTTCCAAGTAAAGTCATTAAGGAAGATAAGAATGCGCTTGTTTGAATCGTCGCACCTTCGTGTACATATGTGACAAATTCATCAATCTCAATAGCTAAGAAGCCAAGGCCTAGTAATAGAGTGATGATAAAGAATGTCATCATCGCTTTTTTACGACCGATACGCATTGCATGAACACCAAGACCAATTGTGAAACTACTTGTTAATAATAAGAATGTTTCCCATAGAACTGGAGTTAATTCGAAAATTTCGGCACCATTTGGTCCACTACCTGTACGTGTATGAAGTGTGAAATACACAGTAAATAATGTGGCAAATAACACGATTTCGGCGCCAAGGAAAATCCAAAAACCAAAGATTTTTAGACGGTTTTCCTCTGTACTATATTCTAATGGAAGTGAAGAATCGATTTTCATATTATTTATCACCTCTCAAGCTTTTCTCAGTTGCCATTACTTCTTCAACTGAAATGTAACGACCATGATCTTTTTCAAATGAACGATGGATCATGAAGCCAAATACACCAAGCATACTGATGATGGCTGGAATCCATAGATTAAATACAGCGAAGAATGCTGCAAGGAAGAAGAATCCACTCATCCAGAATGGTGTGCCTGTATTATTTGGCATGTGAATTTTTTCGATTGTACCTGCCGTAATATCGCGACCTTCTTTTTTCGCGAACCAGAACTCATCTAAGCGAGTAACGGTAGGCACTACGGCAAAGTTATATTCTGGTACTGGGGAATGAGTAGCCCACTCAAGTGTACGACCATCCCAAACATCTGCCTTTTCATTACGAGGCATATGCTTCCAGCTATAGTAAATATTGTAGACGATTAATGCAAAGCCGACTGCAAGTCCTAGAGCACCGACGAACGATAACATGTTCAATGGACCATAACCAGTAGACTCAGAATAAGTGTACATACGACGAGCATAGCCATCTAAACCTAAAATGAATAGCGGGAAGAATGTTACGTTGAAGCTGATGGCAATGAACCAGAAACCAGCTTTCCCTAATTTTTCATTTAGACGGAAACCGAACATTTTAGGCCACCAGTAGTGGTAACCTGCAAGGACACCAAATACTGTACCTGGAATTAAAACATAGTGGAAGTGGGCAACTAAGAACATCGTATTATGATATTGGTAGTCAGCACTTGCCATCGCTAGCATTACCCCTGTAACCCCACCAATTGTGAAGATAGGAATGAAGCCAAGTGCATAAAGCATTGGTGTTGTAAATTGAATTTTCCCGTGCCTCATTGTGAGTAGCCAGTTAAATATTTTAACCCCAGTAGGAACTGCGATTGCCATTGTTGTAATAGAGAAAACACTGTTTACCATTACACCATGACCCATTGTATAGAAGTGGTGGGCCCAAACTACAAATGATAGTAGGGAAATGACCACCATACTCATTACCATTGATTTGTAACCGTATAAGTTTTTACGTGCGAATGTTGCAATGATTTCTGAGAAAATACCGAAAGCAGGTAGGATAACGATATAAACCTCAGGATGTCCCCAAACCCAGAAAAGGTTGGCCCAAAGCATATCCATACCACCGTCTTGCATTGCAAAGAATTTTGTGCCGAATTGACGGTCAAACATCATCAGAGCAAGCGCTACAGTTAATACTGGGAACGCGAATACGATAATAATGTTTGTAATTAAAATAGACCAAGAAAACATTGGCATTTTCATTAATGTCATACCAGGGGCACGCATTTTAATGATCGTCGTGATAAAGTTAACACCAGTCATTAAAGTACCAATACCTGATAATTGAAGGGCTAAAGAATAATAGTTATTCCCTACAGTCGGACTAAATTCCGTACTTGCAAGAGGGAAGTAGGCTGTCCAACCAGCGTCTGGTGAACCACCGATAATGAATGATAAGTTTAATAAACCAGCACCTGCTGCAAATAACCAGAAACTGACAGCATTTAGACGTGGGAAAGCAACGTCACGTGCACCGATTTGAAGTGGAATGACAATGTTCATTAAGCCGATAACAAATGGCATTGCCATAAATAGAATCATTAATAAACCGTGTGTTGTGAAAATTTCATTATAGTGTTGTGCATCAAGAAGTCCGTTATCTGGAACGGCTGTTTGTGCACGCATTAATAGTGCATCGATACCACCGCGGAATAGCATTAATAATGCTACTGCGATATACATAATCCCGATTTTTTTATGGTCAACAGTTGATAGCCAGTTTTTGTAGAAATAGCCCCATTTTTTGAAATAAGTAAGGCCTGCTACGATAACCACTGCACCAACTACGATACTAATAGCTGCCGCTAAAATCATCGGTTCTTGCATTGGATGGAATAATTCTTCCATACTCATTGGATGCGCTCCTTTCAGAATTAAAAATTAATGTCTCGATTCGTTCAACGATAAAATCAAATTAATGACCAGAATGTTCATTATTCATGTCTTCTTCAGACATATCCCCATGATCCATTTCATCCATATTCATGTGTTTACCATGTTCCATTGGAGCTGGTCTAAAGTCTAAGTGTGTAGATGAGAAGCTTTGGCGACCAACATGTTCTGCCTCTAAAAGCTCATCAAATTTTTCTTCTGTTAATGGTGCCTCTTTCGCTTTAACATCAGCAACCCATTTATCGAAGTCTTCTTGTGTCATAGATTGTGCTTCAAATTCCATTTCTGCAAAGCCACGTCCATTAAAGTTAGAGTTACGTCCCATAAATGAACCAACTTCATCTGCTGCAAGGTGAATTGTTGTTAACATATCACTCATAGCATATTTTTGACCTGCTAATTGAGGAATCCAGAAACTTGTAATTGGACCAAATGAGTAAAGCTTAAATTCGATTGGACGATCCACCGGAAGGTTTACATAGTTAACTGTTTCAACACCTTCTTCTGGATAACTAAAGTGCCATTTCCAGTTTGATGATGATGCATAAATCACTAAAGGCTCCTTATCGTCATAACCTGCTGGTTGAGCTTCTACTGTAGATGTTGTTCTTACTGTCACAACAGCTAAAAATGCTACGATAATAATTGGAATTACTGTCCATGTAATTTCAAGCAGATGGCTTCCTTCTTCATGAGGAGGCTCATAATCTGCAGCTGCTTTTGATGCACGATATTTTGTAAGCATAAAAGCCAAAAGCACATACACGACTAGCAATATAAAGGCCATCGTAATAATGGATAAGATAATTGTGTTTGATAATGTTTCAGCATTAGGTCCCTTTGGATTGAACACTGTTAATGGTTCACATCCAGCAAGAAGAGCAATCGCACTCAATGCTACTAACATTAAACTTAATTTTTTCTTCATGTTTGACTCCTTTCTATAGAACGGCTATTCATAAAATTCATGTGTTTTTTGTCAGTGTCACATTTACAAATAGTTGATACTGAGGTCACCTCTTTTATCTTGGCGTATCAATCAACAACATAAGAAATTACAATGGCATGGTTCAATATGAAACATAAAATCTAGTGTTGATTGATCTGATGCAAGCGTTAGCAAAATCAATGATGTGCACAATCGTTTAAATACGTACTTGGTTAACTACGATTGCCACATTCTCTCGTTGTTTGCACATTGGATTATACGCCCTGTTTTTAAGAAAAAACATAATTTTGTTATGAAAATGATAGTATAGAGGTATTGAATTTGAACATTTTTTGAACAAAAATCGTTATTTTAGTATTGGTATTTATAGGGTTTATTTATTAAACACTGTGTAAACGTTGAAAATACTACATTCCTGATGTTTACCTAAGTAAATAATTTAAAATGTGAAAAATGGTATTTCACATTTTAGACGCTGTTTTGTAATAAAATCATTGTCATAACAGTCCTGTCGGGATTTTTTATTTGCCTTTTATTCAAAAAAGGAGTAGATGCAATGACGTTTTGTGGAAACAATAGGTTGAATTTTCAATGAAAGGAATGAGTAAGGAGGGAATAAATGGAGTGAAATATTAATTATGTTAATATAATAACTGTTTTTCTTTAATACCCTTATTTTTACTTATTTTGTTTTATCTGAAAAGTAAAAAGCAAACTAAGAGCGTTCTTAGTTTGCTAGTATTTTAGAAAAAAATTATGTTATCAAGAATTAAGCGGTGTAATTCAGCATTTTTAAAATTACCTGTCAATCACCAAGCTTCAGCCATTTGGCTACTTGTGCATAAATCGTATTTTGAAGCTGTGGAGCTTTATTATTCATTTTCAAAGAAAAATACAGTGTTTTCATAAAGTTTAAGGTACAAGTTCTTCCGCTAAAGAAGAGCTCATTATAACCTTGTGTCATTAAATGCATCTCGAACTTATCAAAAGCCTGCTCAACAAATTCGATCAGTGCTTCCTCTGAGTAATTCTGAAGCAATAACGCATCCACTATATTAATTAAACGTTCCTCTTCATCGTTAATAAAGACTGTTTCTTTCCAAGTGACAAGTTTTAATGCATGTAAAATGGATGGCGCATGCTGTAAATCGAATTTTGGATGTTTTATTGTTGTTGTAGCTAAATCTGCACCATGTGCAATACTGTGTGCCCATCCTTTTTCCTGAACATATCCTCTCGTATCCTGTTCTAATAACAAATAACGGCCAATTTTTTTAAAGAACACTTGTAGGTTTTCCTCTCTTAAAACGAGTAATTCAGCGTCCTTTGCAAGAAGACCTGCAACTAGTAAAGCGGAAAACGAACGTGTAAAGACACTATCCTCTGTTTTATCTCCGATATGTAAATATAAAAAATCCTCACCCGTAACTGTATCAAACAAATATTGAAGTTGTTGAGAATTCAATAAATTATCACTTAGTAAATCAACAAAGGTGCGATAAATGAGGTGGTCTCGTAACTCGGCATCAACTGAGCCAATATGGGCTAACATCTCCTGTAATAGCCAATCACTATGCTGGAACATAAATGTCTGACGCTCAGACAGTGTCATTGTTGAAAAAGACTGTAATGTTTCTTTAATATCCACGTTAAAAAAGCCCCCAAAATATTTTTGTACTATATATTATAGCGCCATTTCATTTCGAAGGGGTAAATTTGAAACCTTCATTTTAAATAAGCACAGTTAGAATGTCCTCTTTAAAACATAATTTTTACAATATTATTTCCAGAAACTATAGAAAGTTGTTATGATAGAAACGCAATTAAATGGTAAAACTAAAATGTGAACAATAAAAAGACATACCTATTTAAGTATGTCTTTGTCTAGCTAAATAATGACTGCTGATTTAATGCCAATTGGCCATTCAGTGAGCGTGTGTTGATTTGTCTTTAACTCGACAAGAATATTGGCATTTTTGATTGTATCAATAAGCCATTCACTATAGTGACGATTTGGTTCAGGATGCTGTAAAATCTGCTGCATATCTTTTTTATCAACATGTAACAGCTTGTAGTTACATTCAATGTTTACTTTTTGAGGAATAATGGAAAGAGACTCATTTTGATGACCAAGTGCAATAGATCCAGGAATACACCCTTGGATTTTTAAAATATAGGTGCTGGCTTCTTGTGTGTAGACATCAATTTTGGTGCGTGTTAAAAGTTCAAATTCTATCGGCTTATCTTGAAAAGGGCCATCCGTTGTAGAAATTGAAATGACTTTAATCGATAATGCCTCGAATGCAGATGAGATACAATGATCAAATTCTGTAATTGTATCAAGTAATTGCATGGATTCCACTCCTTGTGTAAGAACTTGATTTTCTTGATGCAGACAACAAAGGGGGAGTGTCTGCGAATTGTGATAAATTTTAGACTATTCTAATTATAATACAATTTATTACAAAATATGAATGCAAAAGCAATAATTTTTTGTTAAAAACAAGAAAATTGTGGATTTTTTAGTAAATAGCAGAAATGAAAAATTAGAACAAAGAGGTGAGAAAAATGACAAAAAGAAAGCGTCATGTCATTAAACATGACAATGTTGTTGTTTTTCCGGGCGCTGTCCAAACTTTAATACGTGAAGGACATATGTTTGCTGAAAATTTTCAGTATGAAAAAGCGGTGGCGAGTTTTGAAAAGGCATTTGTGTACGAAGCTGGAGATGAACTTGCTCTTAGTGCGTATGCTTTTGCCTTGTATGAATTAAAGGACTATAGCAAGACTAAGAATGTTTGTGAGCAATTATTTTCAATGGGTACGTCATTTTATGTAGAAATCATGGAATTGTACATTACCGTATGCATGCAGTTAAAAGAATACCATCAAGTAGAGTCATTAATTACAACCCTACTTGAAGAAAATGTTTTGCCTCAGGATCAAATTGAAAAATTTGAACGTTTAAAAAATTTGAATAGTGAAGTGTCTAAGAATCTAGAAAAAAAAGAAAATGCACAGCGGTTAATAGAAGAACAGGAATATGACCTTGAGAAATTTGGGGCACTTAGTCCAAATGAGCAATCCATTCGCTTACATCGACTGATGGATACAAATGTAAGACAACTAAAAGAGCCATTGAAAGAGATTATTGAATGTTCAACGATCCATCCGTTTGTCCAAAGTCTAGCACTCATATTATTAGTAGAACAAGAAGTAGCTATCAATGTTACAGTGGCCAAATTTAATCAAACAAAAATTGTTAATCCTACTAAATTAGTATTACCTAACCAGCTACCACAGTATGGAGAAATAAAAAATATACTAGAAGTGAAGCTAGAACAAGACCCTTCAACGTTAGAAATGGTACAATATTTAATGGCAAAGCATGCGATTGTAACGTATCCATTTGAATGGCACCCGTTCGAAGCAGATGATGTTGCCTATAGTTATATTGATTTTGTCTTAGCGATGCTTGGAAATGTACAAGAAATGGACTATGAAATCATTGACTTTTTACAAATGTTAGAAAAGCTAACAGAACTACATTAGGTATGAAATAAGTTGAAACTATACACATCTATGTTATACTAAAATGGTTGTCAAAATCGTAGTTACGAATGAATTGTCTAACATCTAAACTTGATTATTTATTTGGAGGTATTTATACATGTCAGCAAAATGGGAAAAACAAGAAGGTAATATCGGTACTCTTACAATCGAAGTACCTGCTGCAGAAATCGACGCAGCAATGGACCAAGCGTTCAAAAAAGTTGTAAAACAAATTAACGTACCAGGTTTCCGTAAAGGTAAAATGCCTCGTAAAATGTTTGAACAACGTTTTGGTATCGAATCTCTATACCAAGATGCATTAGAAATCATTGTTCCTGAATCTTATGCAAAAGCAATTGATGAAGCTGGGATTATGCCAGTTGATTACCCAGAAATCGCTGGTACAGAAAACTTTGTACATGGCCAAGATTTCACATTCACTGCACAAGTTACAGTGAAACCGGAACCAAAGCTAGGAGACTATAAAGGTCTAGAAGTATCTAAACTTCCAGTAGAAGTAACAGATGAAGAAGTAGATGCACAAATTCAAGATCAATTAGCTCGTAAAGCAGAGCTTGAAATCAAAGAAGACGAAGCAATCGTAGAAGGTGATACAGCTGTGATCGACTTTGAAGGTTTCGTTGGTGAAGAAGCTTTTGAAGGTGGTAAAGGTGAAGACTATCCACTAGAAATCGGTTCAGGTTCATTCATTCCAGGTTTTGAAGAGCAACTAGTTGGTGTTAAAGCTGGCGAATCTAAAGATGTTGTTGTTACATTCCCAGAAGAATATCATGCAGCTGAATTAGCTGGTAAAGAAGCTACTTTCAAAGTAACAGTGAAAGAAGTTAAAACAAAAGTTCTTCCTGAGTTAAATGATGAATTTGCAAAAGAATTAGATCCAGAAGTTGAAAGCGTTGAAGCTTTACGCGCTAAAATTAAAGAACAAACTGCAGCTCAAAAGGAAACAGAATCAGATGCAGCTCTTCGTGATGAGCTTGTAGAAAAAGCAGCTGAAAATGCTGATTTTGAAGTACCAGCAGGTATGATCAACTCTGAAACTGATCGTATGTTACAAGAATTTGGTCAACGTTTACAAACGCAAGGTATGAACCTAGACCTTTACTACCAATTCTCTGGTCAATCAGAAGAAGACTTACGTGGCCAAATGAAAGAAGAAGCTGAAAGCCGTGTGCGTGTATCATTAACACTTGAAGCAATTGCTGAAGCAGAAAAAATTGAAGCATCTGAAGCTGATATTGAAGCAGAATTAGAAAAAATGGCTGCTCAATTTAACATGACTAAAGATCAAATCACTAGTGCTTTAGGTGGAACAGCAGTACTTGAAAACGATATCAAAATCCAAAAAACAGTTGAATTTTTAGTAGAAAACGCTAAAATTACTGAATAAGATTTTGTGTAATTAGATAGCCCAAAAAAACAAGGTACGGCATTCATCCGTGCCTTGTTTTATCACATAAACTCTTAGAAATCAGTCCCCTTAACATTAATTCACTTTATACTTCACTTATACATAGTATTGTTTTAGTTTTTATCTTCATTCAGCAGATGTTTTTGTATCCAAAGTATAATGTCAGGTACAAAAAACTCCCATCTCACATAGATGGCGAGCTGTAAACTTTTTAACCTTTTTAGTGTGTGTTTAAACCACGACTGGATGAAGATAGTGCCTGCTGGCAGGCGTCAAGGATTTTGATTGAAGTCCTAGCGCTATTAGAGTCAAGGCGAAATTGATACGATGCTAAACTTAACTTCATTCAGAAAGGTTCTAACTAAATAAAATTTATTTTTTGAGTGATATACCCTTGGTTGATGAATGTAGTAGATTTATAAATAGAGATCAGTAGTTTGTAGTGTGTCGGAAGTGAATAAATGTAACTTTATAGCAGTATAAGGTGGCGAAGTAAGCAGGTTCCTATAGCATGCTTCGAAAGACAAATGAAGTAAAGTACATGTCGATGCGTTATAATCTACACATGCATAATTACTGAGGCGTAAATGATGCAGACAATTTATTTGATAAAGGTTCAATAATCTTGTAAGATTGTTGCTTGAATAGGGGTGAAACATATTGTTCAAATTTAATGATGAAAAAGGCAATTTAAAATGCTCATTTTGTGGAAAACCACAAGAACAAGTGCGTAAATTAGTTGCAGGTCCAGGTGTTTATATTTGTGATGAATGTATCGAGCTTTGTTCAGAGATCGTTGTAGAGGAACTAGGTGTAGAAGAGGAAATTGAATTCCAAGATATTCCAAAACCAAAAGAAATCTTAACGATTTTAGATGAGTATGTAATTGGACAAGAGCGTGCTAAAAAAGCATTGGCAGTCGCAGTTTACAATCACTATAAACGTATCAATACGAATAGTAAAATTGATGATATTGAATTAGCAAAATCGAACATTGTGTTAATCGGCCCAACTGGTAGCGGTAAAACTTTATTAGCTCAAACGTTAGCACGTATTTTAAATGTTCCATTCGCTATTGCGGATGCTACCTCTTTAACTGAAGCAGGTTATGTTGGTGAGGACGTTGAAAATATTTTATTAAAGTTAATCCAATCAGCTGATTATGATATCGAACGCGCTGAAAAAGGGATTATCTATATTGATGAAATTGACAAGGTTGCACGTAAGTCGGAAAATCCATCTATTACACGAGATGTTTCCGGCGAAGGTGTTCAGCAGGCACTCCTAAAAATTCTTGAAGGAACAGTTGCAAGTGTTCCACCACAAGGAGGACGAAAACATCCACATCAAGAATTCTTACAGATCGATACAACCAATATTCTTTTCATTGTTGGCGGTGCATTTGATGGTATTGAAACCATTATTAAACGACGTCAGGGTGAAAAAGTAATAGGATTCGGTTCAGATCCTAATATAGTAGATGTAGATGAAGGTTCTATCATGTCCAAGCTGATTCCGGAGGATTTATTGAAATTTGGTTTAATACCAGAGTTCATTGGTCGATTACCTGTACTTGCGAGTCTGGAGCAATTAAACGAAGCAGCACTAGTACAAATTTTAACAGAGCCGAAAAATGCACTAGCCAAGCAATATCAAAAAATGCTTGAATTAGATGGCGTTGAGCTTGAATTTGATGAAGATGCTCTTGTGGCAATTGCTAAGGAAGCAATTGAACGTAAAACAGGTGCGCGTGGTCTTCGTTCAATTATTGAGTCAACAATGCTTGATGTAATGTACGAATTACCTTCACGTGAAGACGTAAAAAAATGTATCATTACAGCAAAAACAATTACGGATAAAGAAAAACCGAAATTGCTTCTTGAAGATGGCACTGAACTCGATGAAGGTAGCGACACTAAAACTTCAGCATAATGAATAGATGTGGCTGTCTACCGTTGTGAGATAGAGAGTAATTAGCTGACTTCGATTGTGCAATATTCGCACATATCGACAGTCAGCTTTTTATTCATTCCTACATAAAGCAGCTGTAACTTGAAGAAATTTTTGGCTCGCTTCAATATCTAGTGTGAATCAACTTTTTAAACACATACTAGTAGCGCGGGATGTTAACATGAAAATTTTGACGGAGGTGAATGCCCGCATGGTGACAATACAAAAAACAACAAATGTACCATTATTGCCTTTGCGTGGACTTTTAGTATTCCCATCGATGGTGTTACATATTGATGTGGGTAGAAATCGTTCTGTAGCGGCCCTTGAGCAGGCAATGTTAGAGGACCAAATGATTTTATTGGTAACACAAAAAGAAATGCACGATGAACAACCTGAAGAGCAAGATTTGTATTCAGTTGGTACAATTGCTTATGTCAAACAAATGCTTAAATTACCAAATGGCACATTACGTATCCTTGTAGAAGGAGTTGCTCGTGCAACGTGGAAAAACTATCGTGCGTTAGAGAAGTATACGGTTGTCGATATCGAGATTAAAGAGGAGTCAACTGAAAAAGATGTAGAAACACAAGCATTAATGCGGACATTGTTGACGTATTTTGAAAAATATGCAAAATCATCCAATAAAATCACGACTGAGACGATCAATACTGTAACGGATATTGAAGAGCCTGGCCGTTTAGCAGATATTATTGCTTCTCATTTGCCCTTTAAAATTGCCGACAAGCAAGAAGTATTAGAAATGCTAAGCGTTAAAAAACGACTAGATCATTTAATTATTCGCTTGCATGATGAACAGGAAGTATTGGATCTAGAAAAGAAGATTAATTCCAAAGTAAAGCAGTCAATGGAGCGTACGCAAAAAGAATATTATTTACGTGAGCAAATGAAAGCTATCCAAACGGAGCTGGGAGATCGCGAAGGGAAAACTGGAGAAGTTGCAGAATTACGGAAGCGTATCGACGAAGCTGGTATGCCAGAAACAACAAAGGAAGCAGCACTGAAAGAATTGGATCGCTATGAAAAAATACCTGGAGCTAGTGCAGAGAGCGGTGTTATTCGCAATTATATTGATTGGCTTATTTCATTACCGTGGACAAATGCTACAGAGGATCGCATGAATATTACCCATGCTGAAAATATTTTAAACCGTGATCATGATGGATTAGAAAAAGTCAAAGAACGTGTTCTAGAATATTTAGCAGTACGTCAGCTGAAAAATTCACTTCGAGGGCCAATTTTATGTTTATCAGGGCCTCCGGGTGTTGGTAAAACATCATTAGCTCGCTCCATTGCCGAAAGTTTAGATCGTAAGTTTATTCGTATTTCTTTAGGTGGTGTTCGAGATGAATCGGAAATTCGCGGACATCGACGTACGTATGTTGGTGCAATGCCAGGACGTATTATTCAAGGAATGAAAAAAGCAGGTACCATTAATCCGGTATTTTTATTAGATGAAATCGATAAAATGTCGAATGATTTTAGAGGTGACCCAGCAGCAGCCATGCTTGAAGTTTTAGATCCTGCACAAAATAATACATTTAGTGATCATTATATTGAGGAACCATATGATCTATCTAATGTGTTATTTATTGCAACTGCCAATGATTTAAGTAGCATCCCAGGACCATTATTGGATCGTATGGAAGTAATTTCTATAGCAGGCTATACTGAAATCGAAAAAGCTCAAATTACAAAAAATCATCTCATACCAAAGCAGCTTAAAGAACATGGTTTGAAAAAAACACAAGTGGTAATCAAAGATGAAGCAGTTACTGATATTATACGTTACTATACTCGGGAAGCAGGAGTGCGCGGTTTAGAACGACAAATCGCTACGCTTTGCCGTAAAATTGCCAAAGTAATTGTATCTGGTGAGAAAAAACGCGTAACGGTTAGCTCAAAATCATTACAAGATTTGCTCGGTAAACATCGTTTCCGCTATGGACAGGCTGAAAAGGAAAATCAAGTGGGTGTCGCAACTGGACTTGCATATACAACAGTTGGTGGAGATACATTACAAATTGAAGTTTCTTTAACACCAGGTAAAGGGAAGTTACAACTTACTGGTAAGCTTGGTGAAGTAATGAAGGAATCTGCTCAAACAGCATTATCCTTTGTACGCACGAAGATGGAACACCTTAATGTGGATGCAGAATTTTTTGATACACATGATATTCATATCCATGTGCCAGAGGGTGCTGTACCTAAAGATGGACCTTCAGCTGGTATTACAATGGCAACAGCTATCGTTTCGGCTATTCTACATCGCCCGATTCGCCGCGAGGTAGGTATGACAGGTGAGATTACCCTGCGTGGCCGTGTATTGCCAATCGGCGGCTTAAAAGAAAAAACTTTAAGCGCTCACCGTGCAGGATTAACGACAATCATTTGTCCTAAGGATAATGAACGTGATATAGAGGATATTCCAGATAGTGTACGTGAGCAACTAACATTTAAACTAGTGTCATCGGCTGATGAAGTATTAGCCTATGCGCTGGACGGAGGTTTTTAAAAAAATGAAAGTCCATAATGTCGAAATGGTCATTAGTGCGGTACGACCAGACCAATATCCAGAAGATGGACTGCCAGAATTTGCATTAGCAGGTCGTTCGAATGTAGGAAAGTCTTCCTTCATAAATCGAATGATCGGACGTAAAGCTTTAGCACGTATTTCATCTAAGCCTGGTAAAACACAAACCCTTAACTTTTATAAGATTGAAGAGCAGCTGTTTTTTGTAGATGTTCCAGGGTATGGTTATGCAAAGGTTTCTAAAACAGAGCGTGAGGCATGGGGAAAAATGATCGAGCGCTATTTTACAGGACGCCAGGAGTTAAAAGCAGTCGTACAAATTATAGATTTGCGACATCCTCCAACAGCTGATGATCGTATGATGTATGATTTTTTAAAGCATTACAATATTCCTTGCATTGTCATTGCAACGAAGGCAGATAAAATTCCAAAAGGTAAGTGGGATAAACATAAGAAAATTGTCAAAGAGACATTGGAGTTGGAAAAAAGTGATCCTCTTATTGTCTTCTCTTCAGAAACGGGACTTGGCTTTGAGGAAGCATGGAAAACAATCGAAAATAAAATGTAGTAAAAAGCATCTATTGTATCTAAAGTGTTAGGACAATAGATGTTTTTGTATTTTCAATCGAGTGGTGTAGAAAATTAGGGAAAATACTTGATGATGTAACTATTTGTCCGATAAATTAGATAGGAGGTGGACTAGATGGATATCGCAGCTTTATCGATGGCAATGAACCAAACAACACTTATGCAAAATGTATCTTTAGCTGTTACGAAACAGGCAATGGAAATGCAACAGCAAAATACAGAACAGTTAGTTGAAATGTTAGATGCTCCACATCCAACAGCCGGACATACAATTGATATTCAGGTATGAAGTAGGCAAGGTAGCTTGATGTTAAAAGCTACCTCAACTTTTGTTTTTAGAAATAAATTCAAGAAGGCCTAAAATGTAACTTTTCGAATAAGAAAAACTACCAATAATACGATATACTAATAATTAGTAAGGAGGCAGGTTTTTTGAAAAAATATTTATACATACTGATGATTACTTTATTGATGATAGTTGGTTTTTCCTTTAATCAATCTGCTAAAGCTGCCCAACTAGTGACAGGGACATTTGTTGATGTAACTTTTTCAGAATATACGAAACCAGATGGTACGATAGAAAAGCAACTTAGTAAAATAACTTTGGAAAATGATCGTGGGCGAACTGTAACGTTTAATATTAATAAAAATACTAGATTATATATTAATAATACGTCTACAACGATTGAGGGTTTTAAGATGGGGATGGAAGTCGAGGCTGAAATTTCTCTTAGAAGTGTTGTTGAACTTCGCGGTACCTCCCATACACCAACAGAAACAAATGTACCTTCAACAGAAAGCAGTAATGGTAAAACAACTGCTGGTGTCGTAACGAGTATTGATCCAAATGGTTTATTTATCATGGTAAAACCAGATGTTGGCGCAGAAACGACATACTATTTAAATAAAGAAACCAATTATCAAAAAGGTTCTTCTGCAACAGATATTAGTGCTTTATACGTTGGGGATAGAGTTAAATTAAGTTTCAAAAATAAAACTTCCTCAGTCATATCAAAGGTAGCTATCAGTGAAACAGGTACGCTCGTTGAAAACTTATATAAAGGCGAGATACAAGCAGTCAATCCTAATGCCAACAAGCTTACCGTGAAAAATCAGCATGCCTTTGTTAACTGGCAATTTGGCTCTCAAACAACAAATGATCTTTCAACTATGCCTTTTACATCCAAAGTACCAATATATGTTGGGAATACGAAAGTCGAGAAAGGTCAACTGAAAAATTATATAGGTAGCGAAGCATACTATGCGACCGTTAAACAATTTGGTAAGGAAGTAATAGAGAAAATTGTTGTATTGAAAAATAATGAAAGAACATATTACGAACCAATGCTGTCTGTTGATACAGATTACCAACTACTGAAATTGAAAACAGCAGGAACAATGTATTTCCATAATGGAACTATTTTAATTCGAAATGGACGATTAATTGAACCTACTGGTCTTATGGCATATGGTACTGCATTTGTTGTGGCTGATGGGGCTACTCGTGATCACTATGCCCAAGTAATACAAGTTACAAGTGATAGCTTCATGTCACCTAATCTTGCAGGTCATGAATTATATTATGGACGCTTATCTCAAGCAGATGGATATGTAATTGAAATTGACGATGCGATGAAGATTGAATCGAATGTTTTCAAGAAAGCAGATCGTACGGTACTGTCGGTTAGTAATTCAACGAAAGCTATGGTAGATGACGGCAATAAAACGTATAGTGTCATGCCAGATATTGAACTTTACTTATCTGAGGGAGATTATGGTTATTTCTATGTGAAGGAAGGCCATGTACAAGCTCTTCATATTTTAGACAAGGCTAAACCTGTTGCCCCTCTAATGCTCGCAGGGAAACTACAGTCTGTGAAATCTACGTATCCTGCAGTCATTAATGTCAAGAGTGTTAGTCAATGGCAAAATGGTCGTTGGTATGAAGCGGGTGAAATGGTTAATATGAATATTGACCAAGCGACACTGATTAAAGCAGGTAAGGTGATTCAAGCTTCTGACTTACAGCCATCTGATCGTTTAGTTGTATTATCAGATCGATTTGTTAAAGCTCATTTTATTTTGGTAGATTAGCAATATTAAACTAAAAAAATCTGCGAGTCTTATGCGAATATGTTTCATAAGCTAAAGATGAGGAAGTTACTTTGAATAGGCTAAATTGTGTATACATTCGCAAGACAAGCAGTTTTTTTAGTGGTATTAGAAACAAGCTTCATTATGCACGCAAATGCACAGTGAAAGAGAGGAAAAGCGAATGCAAAAAAAATTATCTAAAATCATGTTTCTAGTCCTTGCTGTTTTTTTGATTGGAACAACTATTCCGTTCAATGCATCAGCCGCTTCATTAGAAACAACAGGTGCAGTAAAAAATGAATATACATATGAAGAAGCTGTGTTCCTTTCAGGGACACCTGTTATTTTTAAAGGGACAAGCAAAGATATTAAAATTGCACAAAAAGAATCCAAAGGTAAATTAACTGAAACGTATAGCATGAAGTTAACAGCAAGCAATGGCGCTACATTGACAAGAAATATTGCCTATGAATCGGATGTAGTGGATTATGCAGTTCTTGGTCAAAAAACATCCAATGGTGAAGTGAAGAAATACACGGAAAAAATTACAATTGGCGCCATTACTTATTCCTTAGTCGATTATCAATTTTCACAAGGAACAGTTACTGATAATCGTGCAGCCTCTGATTATTACTCAGGAAATATTATTTCTAGAAAAACCTATGCTTTTGAAACAGGAAAAGGAAAAAATGCTGTTCAAAACACAGTAACGATTGAAACAGATAGTCGACATGCAGGCTATGAGAACTTCTGGGGTGCGACAGAAACTCAAATCACGGAGTCTGTTTATTCCTATAGTGATGGTAAAACAAGTCATGTGAAAAATCGTTTATCTACAAGTAAATCACGTGTGTTAAATTATGAGGAAAATCTCGGTAGCTTAGGGAGTTTTGAAGGTGGATATGCAGTCGTAAGTGAAAAGGATGTTATTTCTGAATATACATACGACCTATCTTCAGGACAAAAAGGTACACTTGATTTAGATACAGAGTACATGCCGACAATTGAACGTCTTATCATTCCTAAATTCAGAGATTTAACAACCCATTATGCGAAAGAAGCAATTGAAAAACTTTATTCTTTAGGTATTTACTCAGATTCAAGTAACTTCTTTTCTCCTAATACACCAATGAAACGTATTGATTTTACGACGGCTATTGGTAAAGCGGTTGATTTACGTGTGTTTGAAGAAAAAAAATCAAAAAAGACACCTACTACAAGTGTTTTTAAAGACTTGAAGCGTTCTATTAAAGATTACGGCTATATTGAATCAGCCTTAAATAAAGGGATAATTAAAGGTGTATCAGCTGACTACTTTAAGCCAGATAATGCGATTAATCGAGCGCAGGCTGCAACTATCTTTGTCCGTGCTTTAGGACTAGAAAATAGAGCACCTGATCCTGGATACTTAACTAAATTTACAGATGACAAACAGATTCCAAATTATGCGAGAGATGGC
The DNA here is from genome assembly GCF_016757845.1 of Lysinibacillus sp. HST-98. Lineage (NCBI taxonomy): Bacteria > Bacillati > Bacillota > Bacilli > Caryophanales > Bacillaceae > Lysinibacillus > Lysinibacillus sp. HST-98. The sequence goes on along the minus strand of NZ_JAENHX010000001.1, from coordinate 799,288 downwards.
ATCTATATAGCGAATGAACTTGGCTTAATGATTGGTGATGCTGCTGGTCGTTTTAATCCAAATAAACCGCTAACGCGTGCAGAGGCATCAGTTGTTCTAGAACGATTCTTGAAATATTTAGAGGATGACTTAAAACAAAACTATCGTGATGACATATTGTTCTTTAACTAAAGAAAGGATGGAACAAAAATGACCTATGTAAAAAAAGCATTGCTTGCTATGCTTTGCTTCATGCTTCTACTGATGACAGCTACACCTACTGTTACGCAAGCAGCTCCAACAATTAGAGATGTTCCAACAAATAGCAATAATTATAAAGCTATTTCATGGGCGGTCGATAATGACCTGATGTCCTTAAATAGTGCAAGTAATTTTTTACCAAATGATCAAGTGACAGATCGCGATCTTGTTCTGATGTTTGCCAAACTAGATCGGAACTATGCTTTATCTTATATAGATAGTGTTGCTTATAATTTCTATAGTGATTTTTATTTACCATTTAACGGTACACATGTTAATACGAATCGAACAAAAGCTGTAACACGTGGCCAATTTGCCCAAATCTACGCGGCTTTTAAAGGCTTAGATTTAGATGAGCCACAGGCAGTTCAATATTTATATTCAAATGATTTATCTACAAGTTCTACAGGCAAAAACACATTTGCTAGCTTTAATCCTTCCACAAAATTAACACGGGGTGATGTTGCTGTATTTTTCTATCGTGCTGTTCAAAATAGCACTTTCGCAGTACAAGGATTAAAACGTAGTCCAGCTGGTCGTGATAATGATAGTATTACGTTACCTCCTGGTTTTATGGGATCTAGTAGTGCTGATTTTGAAGAGCCAAAGGATAATTCAAATGATTTTACTGGACCAAATAATGTTAATAATGCATTGCAGAGTATCGTGGTGGAAAAGCCTGATTTAATTGCAAATAATGTGGATACAACACTAGTTACGGTGTCTTTAAAGGCTTGTAATGGTGATCCTATCGCTGATGATAAATCCTATTCATTCCGCGTGAAGGCATCCTACGGAAATATTGTTGATACCTCAGGTGAAGCAGTTGACATTGTCCAATCGGATGGTTCAACTGTATCTGCTATAGTGGTAGCACCAAAACTAACTAAATCAGTACGTGATACAATAACTTTTGAACTGATTAATAATACGGACCCAGCATTGAAGTGTCTTGTTGGAGAGAAACTAAACGCAGAAGTGCGTTATGCACCACAGCCTGAATTACGTATTGATTACCAAGTATACGACCCAGCAAATACAGATGATAATGGGAGCGTGATTCCTGAATTTCCAAAAAGTGAAGATATTCCAGAGTTCTTTACGCAAAACTTAATTGATGTTTATAGTCCAGTTCCTCTCAATGCTAATTCAGATAAAAAATTATTTAGTATTGGGCAGCAAACAAATGTGACGGACGTTTTAGGGAATGTGCAAAACATCTATTTGCGTTACGGTGGATCTGATCCTAAATATCCGGCATTAGGTTATGAAAATGCTATTCTTCAATTTGAAAACTATAATATTTCTGTTTACTTATTTGAGGAACTTTTAAAGACACGTTTTGAGAACTCTGTTACAATGCCAGCTAAAACGGAAATAATGTATTTAATTGCTGACGATGGTCGTCCTATTTATCGCGTTCAGGGCATTGACGATGATATTGCCTCACAGGTAGAGAATATTAATCCAGTCGGCGCCATTATTCAGCTTATGAAAGAAATGCCAGACGAAAAAGATTTAACATTAGAACATTATGATAGTGTTATGAAGATTTATTCGATCTTCACAAACTTAAGTAACTATGACCGTACAGTATTATTAAAATACCAAGGCGGTAAATTACTTGGACAAGTAGAGGCCTTTAAAAAACGAGTAGAGGCACTAAAGGAAAGTGCGGATGCGGCATCAAGACCATCAGGAAAAGATCGTTATACAAAAGTAATGGTGACTTTAGTGCGTCCTGGTGGAGAACCTATTACAGATTATCAAGGGACTGTTAAAATTAAGTATGACGGAGTAGAAAAAACAGCTTCATTCATTACGAACACTTCTGATCCATTAAATAATACAGGAAATCCAGGTACTGCTGTAGCCTACTTTGATTCAGTTATATATGGTAAATCTAAAGTGGAAGCAAGACTTGTCAATCCAATAGACCCTCGCTATGCAACGTCCTTGAAGGGTTTAAAAGATAAAACAGTGACGAAAGATATTTTCACGAATCCATACTTCAGTAAAAATTCTTGTTCTTTAGCAACAGAAATTGCCTATGTAGTGGATTATTCTTCTTCCATGAAAGCTGTTGATCCAACAAATTATCGTGGGAAGAAAATGATTGAACTAATCAATCAATTAAAGGCTAAAAATAACATAGTCATTGAAACCAATACAAAAGCAACAGTACTTGGAGAAGGTACAACAGAAAATGTGTTGAAAAAAGACCTTTATAAAGCATCGAAAGAAAAGGGTGCAACCGATATTTTTGCAGGCATCGATATTGCTTTAACAAAATTCTCGAATGATTCGAAAACATCCAAAGCGATTGTTGTTGTATCTGATGGTAAAACAAGTAAATCAAAAATGACAAAAGTTATAAATGAAGCGAAAAAGCAAGGGGTCAAAGTATACACAGTAAGTATGGGCAAAAAATCACAAGTAAATGACGCCACTTTAATGCAATTATCTTCAGAAACGAGCGGAGCATACTTCCATGCAATTGATAATATGCAATTGCACCAAGTCTTCCAGAAGTTAATTGATACAATTTTATGTAAAACGCAAACTTCGAGCTGTATCAATCCAGAAGATTTATTTGAAGAGACAAGTGTTTCGCTACGAAAAGGTTATATTACAATGAGTGCTCGAGTTGATGGTAACTGTCAAAATGTTGCGAAGATGAATGTACGTTTTAATTCAATCAGTGGAGATGTCCAATTTGATTTGCAAAAGCGTAGTGATCAAGTTTATATGTTAACAAAAACTGTTCAAACGATGCAGGACTTTAAAGTCAATGATGAGATTGAGTTTATAGCATACGATAAAGATGGAAATATGATTGCAATAAAGACTGTTACAATAACAAATTAATGAGAAAACTGCCTCCGATGATGGGGGCAGTTTTTTAATTTGAAACAACACGTATAATTTGTTACACTTAGTTTATAATAATTCTAATGTGGATGACGAATTGCAGTTCTTCATGACATGTTCACAAATTATTGATGAACTCTTGTCGAACTGTGCTATAATGAGATTTGTGAATTAGAACGTGTGAGGTGTTATTCATGCATACCATCGTAGTAGGCTTGAATTATAAAACAGCGCCTGTTGAAATACGTGAGAAGTTATCATTCATTGAGAGTGAACTGCCACAAGCAATGGAAGCGCTGCAAAAGCAAAAAAGTATATTAGAGAACGTAATTGTTTCGACATGTAATCGTACAGAAATATATGCTGTTGTGGATCAATTGCATACTGGACGTCATTTTGTGAAACAATTTTTAGCCAACTGGTTTGATTTGCCTGTGGAGACATTTTCTTCGTATTTAACGATTCGTGAAGAAGATGAGGCAATCGAACATTTATTTAAAGTGACAGCTGGAATCGATTCAATGGTTCTAGGTGAAACACAAATTTTAGGGCAAGTAAAAAAAAGCTTTTTAAGTGGACAAGAGATTGGCACAACAGGAACGGTATACAATCAGCTATTTAAACAAGCAGTAACATTTGCAAAGCGTGCTCATAATGAAACAGCGATTGGTGAGAATGCGGTATCCGTTTCCTATGCTGCTGTAGAATTAGCAAAGAAAATTTTTGGCTCATTACAACGCAAGCATGTAGCTATTTTAGGTGCAGGTAAAATGGGGGAACTTGCAATTGAGAACCTTTACGGTAGTGGTGTAGGGAAAGTTACTGTCATTAACCGTACATTTGAAAAAGCAGAAAGTTTAGCAGCTAAATTCCATGGTGAAGCTAAATCAATGAAGGAATTACAATGTTCTTTGTTAGAAGCGGATATTTTAATTACTTCAACAGGTGCTACTGATTATGTTATTGATTACGAGCTAATGCAATTCGTGGAACGTTTACGTAAAGGAAAACCATTATTCATGGTAGATATAGCGGTTCCTCGTGATATTGACCCACGAGTTGGCGACCTACCAAATGTATTCCTATATGATATTGATGATTTACAAGGTATTGTCGAAGCGAACTTAGCAGAGCGTGAACGTGCTGCTGCTGATATTACTAATATGATTGGCGAAGAAGTTGTGCAATTTAAAGACTGGGTAGCAACGCTTGGGGTAGTGCCAGTCATCTCAGCATTACGTAAAAAAGCAAATCGTATTCAACAAGAGACTATGACAAGTATCGAAAATAAAATGCCAGATTTAACGGAACGTGAACGTAAAATTTTAAGCAAACATACAAAATCTATTATCAATCAATTGTTAAAAGAGCCAATCTTGCAAGCTAAAGAAATGGCTAATTCTCCAAAAGCAAATGAACAGTTACGTTTATTCCAACAAATTTTTGGTATAGAGGATGCTGTGGAAGCTGAAGTTCATGAGATGACAAAGCAAGAGCTTGAGCGCAAAGAACGCGCACAGGTATCTCAGACTTCTACTGAACCAAAGTACTCTTTCTAAATTATCTATTGCGCTCACATAGAAAGCTGTGATTGTATATGGGTGTTACGCGCAATTGGATTTTCTACTGATATTACATGAGGCGTTTTCGTATCTGTATGGTAAACTAAGGATACGAAAACGTTTTTTTTGTTTTCTATGCTAGAATAGTTTATTAATTTCACGACAAAGAAGGGATGTCTATTGGCTGATTTGACCATGACGAGGCTGTATGAAGTGATGATCGTCTTGTATGCGATCAGTCTAGTTTTTTACTTTACTGATTATTTTTATAAGCAAGTACGTGCAAGACGAATTGCTTTTTGGCTTGTTTCATTTGTATGGATGATTCAAAGTGCCATTATCATTTTAACGTTTGTGGAAACGAAGCGTTTTCCGATTTTATCCTTGTCTGAGGGAATACTTTTTTATTCCTGGTTACTCGTGACGTTATCCATTATCCTTCATTGCATAGCAAGGGTGGATTTACCTGTGTTTATTATTAATATACTAGGATTCTTATTCGCTAGTATATTTACTTTTATGCCGAAACGTCCTACAGGAGCTGTCGGGGATACTTTAATTTCGGAGATGCTTTTTATTCATATATCATTTGCAATATTGTCTTATGCAGCGTTTACATTAACATTTGTGTTTGCCATTTTGTATCTCGTTCTATATCGATTGTTGAAAAAGAAAAAGTGGTCGCATTTATGGACTAGATTGCCTTCCTTGCAGCAGACAAGCAGCTGGATGAATATTTCATTTTTTATTGGAATTCCGATGTTATTTATAAGTTTAATATTAGGGTTTGAATGGGCACTATTAACATTAGAGAGTCTTTCGATTTTCGATGCGAAAATCATAGGGTCCTTCATTATTTTAATTTTGTATTGTTTTATCCTATATGTGAATCGCAAAAGCAAGTTGACAGGTACAACTTATGCATGGGTACATATTTATGCCTATCTATTAGTTGTTGTAAACTTCTTCTTAGGGAGTAGTTTATCGCGATTCCATTTATGGTATTAGAAGAAAGGTTGGAGACTGTTGAGAAAAATTATTGTAGGTTCTAGGAGAAGTAAACTAGCGCTAACGCAAACAAATTGGTTCATTAATGAATTAAAAGCGGCTGGTGTACCATTCGAATTTGAAGTAAAAGAGATTGTAACAAAAGGTGACCAAATTTTAGATGTACAGCTTTCAAAAGTAGGCGGGAAAGGGTTGTTTGTAAAAGAAATTGAACAAGCCCTTTACGATAAAGAAATTGACTTTGCCGTTCATTCTATGAAAGATATGCCTGCTGTATTGCCAGATGGGCTAGTAATTGGTTGTATTCCACCACGTGAAGATGCTCGTGATGCATTTATTTCGAAAGGGCATGTTAAATTTGCTGACCTTCCTGCGGGAGCAGTCGTTGGGACAAGTTCTTTACGTCGTAGTGCACAGCTTTTAACAGTACGTCCTGATATCGAAATTAAATGGATTCGTGGAAATGTTGATACACGTTTAGCTAAGCTTGAAACAGAAGAATATGATGCCATTATTTTAGCAGCGGCTGGTTTGAAACGCCTTGGGTGGAGTGATGATGTAGTCACTGAGTTTTTACCTGTAGAACAATGTCTACCAGCTGTAGCGCAAGGTTCTCTAGGCATTGAATGTCGTGCAGATGATGCGGAGCTTTTAGCCGAATTAGGTAAACTGACGGATTCATTTACATGGCAAGAAGCACATGCAGAACGTGCATTTTTGGCGGCAATGGATGGTGGTTGTCAAGTACCGATTGCTGGGTATGCCACTTCAATTGGGGAAGAAATTACATTAACAGGCCTTGTTGCTGCTCCAGACGCATCTGTTGTCTATAAAGAAACAGTAGTCGGTACAGATGCACAAAAAATTGGAGAAGAGCTAGCTGCTATTTTAACAGAACAAGGTGCTTTCGATTTAATTCAGCGTGTAAAGGCAGAGCAAGATGCCGAGTAATTTACCTCTCAAGGGTAAAACCATACTTTTAACAGGCACATCTAAGACAACAACCATTGTCGAAAATATAACAGCTTTAGGTGGACAGGCCATCGTAGCCCCATTAATTGAAACTTGTGAAAGATTAGATAGCAAGGATTCTGAACTATTGAATCGCGTAAAGCAATATGATTGGTTGATTTTTACTAGTCAAAATGCTGTAGAAGCTTTTGCTAGTAAAATGCATCGACATCAATTTAATGCGAATCACTTCCAAGGAAAAATAGCTTCTATTGGAACTAAAACAACAACAGCACTAGAAAATTTAGGATTTCAAGTGAGCTTTATGCCTTCCATATTTAGTGCTGATATTTTCGTTAAAGAGTTTCCGAGTGTAGCGGGTAATCATCCGAGATGTCTGTTTATTCGAGGAGAAAAGGCGAAAAGTACGCTGAAGGATGGATTGCCTTTTGAATTAAAAGAATGGACAGTCTATGAAACGATAGAACGACATGATCAAACATCTGTTATTGTCAATTGCATCCAGCAACATCAAGATGTTACAGTGATTTTTGCTAGTCCTTCAGCAGTTGACGTTTATGCAATGGAGGTTGTGCCACATATTGGCTGGGAAGCAGTTCACATTGCAGCCATCGGCCATATTACGGAAGCAGCTCTTGAACAATACGGTGCTACTGTGGATATTATGCCAAGTGTTTATACAATGCAAGCAGTCATCGAAGAAATTATGAAAGTAGGGGACAAATCATGACAAAACTACAATTTCAAAGACACCGTCGTTTGCGTACCAATGCAACGATGCGATCAATGGTAAAAGAAACATACTTACATAAAGAGGACCTGATCTATCCTATTTTTGTAATAGAAGGCGAAAATATTAAAAATGAAGTACATTCAATGCCTGGCGTTTTTCAATTTTCATTGGATAAATTAGAGGCAGAAGTGGATGAGGTTGTAGCATTAGGTATTCCTGCGGTTATTTTATTTGGCTTGCCAGCTGAAAAGGATGCAGTTGGAACAGGCGCATTTCATGATCATGGCATTGTGCAGGAAGCGACTCGTCTCATTAAAACCCGTCATCCTGAGTTATTAGTCATCGCGGATACATGCTTATGTGAATTTACAGATCATGGACATTGTGGCTTAATTGAGGGTGATCAAATTTTGAATGATCCTTCATTAGACGTTTTAGCCCGCACGGCGATATCACAAGCAAAAGCTGGCGCTGATATCATTGCTCCATCTAATATGATGGATGGCTTTGTAACGGCAATTCGCGCTGGTCTGGACGAAGCTGGTTTTGAACATATCCCGATTATGTCCTATGCAGTCAAATATGCATCCAGTTACTATGGACCTTTCCGTGATGCTGCAGATGGTGCTCCGCAATTTGGTGATCGTAAATCCTACCAAATGGATCCATCAAATCGTCTAGAGGCATTCCGTGAGGCAGAGTCAGATATCGAAGAGGGCGCAGATTTCCTAATTGTCAAGCCTGCCCTTAGCTATTTAGATATTATTCGAGACATGAAAAATAACTATCCATTACCGCTTGTTGCGTATAATGTTTCAGGTGAATATGCAATGATTAAAGCGGCTGCTATAAATGGTTGGATTGAAGAGAAAAAAGTTGTGCTTGAAACATTATTAGGCATGAAACGTGCAGGCTCTGATTTAATCATTACGTATCATGCAAAAGATGTTGCACGTTGGTTGGAGGAGAAATAAATGACACGTTCTTACGAAAAATCAAAACAAGCCTATGCTGAAGCTGTTCAATTAATGCCGGGTGGTGTAAGTAGCCCAGTACGCGCATTCAAATCAGTAAATATGGACCCGATTTTCATGGAATCTGGCCATGGGGCAATCATTAAAGACATTGATGGCAATGAATATATTGATTATGTATTGTCTTGGGGTCCGCTAATTTTAGGACATACACATCCCGAGGTAGTGAAAGCAATTGCAGATACAGCTGCGAAGGGTTCTTCCTTCGGTGCTCCAAGCTATACAGAAAATCGCTTAGCTCAATTAGTATTAGACCGTCTACCAGGAATGGAAATGATTCGCTTCGTTTCTTCAGGAACAGAGGCTACTATGTCTGCATTACGTGTAGCGCGTGGTGTTACAGGACGTGATAAGATCTTAAAGTTTGAAGGGTCTTATCATGGTCACGGTGACTCCTTATTGATTAAAGCTGGTTCTGGTGTTGCCACATTAGGCCTACCTGATAGCCCTGGCGTACCTGCAGATATCGCCCGCAATACGTTGACAGTTGCCTATAATGATTTAGAAGGGGCAAAAGTGATTTTCGAGAAATTTGGCGCAGAGTTAGCTGCAGTAATTGTGGAGCCAGTCGCAGGAAATATGGGTGTTGTGCCTCCACAACCAGGTTTCCTAGAAGGTTTGCGTGCCCTTACTTCAGAGCACGGTGCATTATTAATCTTTGACGAAGTCATGACAGGTTTCCGCGTAGATTATGGCTGTGCACAAGGGTATTTTGGGGTAACGCCTGATATGACTACTTTAGGTAAAGTAATCGGAGGTGGTCTCCCTGTAGGTGCATTCGCTGGGAAAAAAGAAATTATGGAGCAAGTAGCACCAGCTGGACCAATTTATCAAGCAGGAACATTATCGGGGAATCCGTTAGCGATGACAGCCGGTTATGAAACGTTATCACGTTTAGATCATGGTACGTATGATTATTTTAAAAAATTAGGAGATCAGCTTGAGGCTGGTTTCCGTGAAGCAGCAACTAAATATAATATCCCGCACACTGTTAATCGTGCAGGCTCTATGATTGGCTTCTTCTTCACGAATGAAGATGTCATTGATTTTGCTTCTGCTAAAACATCAGATTTACAATTATTTGCTGAATATTTCCGTCTAATGGCAGAGGAAGGTATTTTCTTACCTCCTTCTCAATTCGAGGGACTATTCATTTCAACAGCTCATACGGAAGAGCACATTGCGACAACGGTGGCAGCATTCCATAAAGTATTTGAGAAATTAGCGCAATAAGATTTGATAGAGCATGCTAGAATTATTTCTAGCATGCTCTTCTGCTGTTAAAAAACAAAACCATTACTAGAATTTTTGCGAAAGGTGAAAATGCTTTCCGTTGTAGGCTACTTGCTTTCCTGTGGCCTCAGCTCTTTAGCTATCCCATGGGAGTCAAGCATCCTCCACTCCAACCCATAAAAATGTTTCTTTATAGCAAAGGTTTTCAAATAAAGCGAATATGTTCACTATTCATTGTATGGAGAGGTGCAAGAACGCAGTGAGTGCTGGTGGAACAGAAATCAACCTCGCCTTGCAAAATTGCTTTTTCTACCCTTGATATTACCTTTTTTAATGGATTAAGCTGAAAGCATTATAGTGCTTGAGGAATACATGAGCAAAAAGGAATAATAGCATATATTTACTAGTAAGTAAGCTCAACTATACTGGATGAAGGACCTGCTTTTGTCAAAATTACATCTTTCAGCATAGCCAAATTGTGGGCGATATCGTTTATAATATAGCTATTCATAAAAGAAAGTAGTGAATTGATATGGCAACAGGCACACACACGGTCGAAGTACCCGTAGGGATTGAACATGTATGGGATTTCGTTAGTGATATGGAAAAATGGGCAAAGCTTGTCCCTGGTTATAATGCACATGAAATGATTGATGAGAAACACTCCAATTGGACTTTTAAAGGCAATGTTGGCGTTTTGAAAAAAACAGTTGAAGTAGAAATTACAATCTTAGAATGGTTAGCACCATCAAAAGTTACATTTGAATTAAAGGGGCTTTCTGATAACTTCACAGGAAATGGCTATTTCCTCGCAGAAAGTATCGACGCTGAAAATACTAAAATGACAGGATTCTTAGAAGTCGTTGCGGGCGGGTTAGCTGGCCCTGTTCTAAATCCGATTTTTAAACCGATTGTACCAAAGGCAACACAAATGCTAACAGATCGTGTGGCTAATAAAATTAAATTAGTAAATGTTTAATGATACGAACATCCATGGGAATGGCATGCTAGACTATTACTTCTAGCATGCCATTTTTTTAGTAGTATCTATTTTTAACTATGTTCAAATGGCAACACCCTAGCATACTATCCTTCAAATCGTCATATGATGCAAAGGGAGGGATTATTATCGAACACAAAACTTGGAATATGCGCGAAACATTTTGTTTTCCTGGATATGGCTGCCCAACTGAAATAGCAGCTGTTCAAATTAAGCCACAGTGGCAGGCAATGCAGTTAGAGGATTCTTTGCGACTTATGGGCATCTATCATATCACCGCACACGTTCGCTTTGATTTTCAAGATATGCAAGCATTTGCAGAAAATGAAGATTTAATTACAATTGATGCCCTTGATATTCAAGGAGATACTGGTTATTTTGAGTATGCCGTTCCTTTACATGTGGATTTACCAAAAGAATCCGATGTCAAAGATTTAATGGTCAAGGATATTCGCCCTAGTCTGACAAATCAGGTGTGTCAGCTTGAGTGGACAGTTACAAGTGCTTTCAATGAATATGAACCTGTTGTTGAAAAAGATGAGTTAGACAATCCGCACCTATCAACACATGCTTTCGAACAAGAGGAGACAATGGTTGTAATTGAAGAAAGTGTTCAAGTGAAACAACCTGCCGCAGTAGCAGCAGCTTCACGCCAAGAGAATTCTACAACAGTTGACCAAAAAGCTATATTAAGAGAATCCTCAAGCCATATTGTTGTACGTGAATCCAGTACTTGGCATGAAGTGCCTTCTATGATTTGGGATCTAACAGAAGAATATACACCGCTTAAAGTTCGTGTTTCAAATGATATCTTTCAAAAGTAAATAGCAGAGAAGTAGCAGGAGTAATAAGAAGACTAAATCACCTGATGTTGGCACAATAATGACACGGATAAACTGAAAAGCACAAATCGGCACGATAATGGTTCTGCAATAAAAACGAACTTGTCGTAGCCAGGGTGGTAAAAGCCAAGGGTTATACTTGCGTCGTCGCATTTGAATTGTCACTTCCTTTTCTCTTTACTTTCCTCTTACTAAAAGATGACTAAATCACTTGAAAAATGACACGATCCTGCGGTACAATAAGGAAAATCAAATACAGATGCTATGATAGGGAAGAGTAAATTTTGACTACATTTTCAGAGAGGAAACGGTAGCTGAGAAGTTTCTATTTGTACGGAATTGAAGGTAGCCCTTGAGCAGCTTTAGTGAACTAATAGTAGTTAAAGCCGGTTAAACACCGTTACCGAATTGAGAGCCAGTAGAATAGGCTGAGAAAATATGTCATTTAACATTTATCTTAACCCTGCTGGAATTAAAGGTGGTACCGCGAACTAAAACTCCTTCGTCCTTTTAGACGAGAGGAGTTTTTTTTATTGGGTAAAAAAATAAATAGTATTTCTTTACCAACAGTTTTCAAACAATAGGAGGAGTCAATATGACAGAAAACATTTCAATGCCAACTAAATATGACCCACAGTCCATTGAAGCTGGTCGCTATGAATGGTGGTTACAAGGGAAGTTTTTCGAGGCACAGCCTGAAAGTGGGAAAAAACCCTATTCAATCGTTATTCCACCACCGAACGTAACAGGTAAATTACACCTAGGTCATGCTTGGGATACAACATTACAAGATATCCTCATTCGTATGAAACGCATGCAAGGCTATGATGCCCTATGGTTGCCAGGTATGGACCATGCGGGTATTGCAACACAGGCAAAAGTAGAAGCCAAGCTGCGTGAGGATAATATTACACGTTATGATTTAGGACGTGAAAAATTCCTTGAAAAAACATGGGAATGGAAAGAAGAGTATGCTGGACATATTCGTGATCAGTGGGCAAAGCTTGGTCTTGGATTAGATTATACACGTGAACGTTTTACATTAGACAAAGGTCTTTCAGATGCGGTAAAAACAGTTTTTGTTCAATTATATGAAAAAGGCTTAATTTATCGTGGTGAACGTATTATCAACTGGGACCCAGCAGCAAAAACAGCGTTGTCTGATATTGAAGTAATTTATCAGGATGTGCAAGGTGCCTTCTATCATATGAAATATCCATTAGCTAATGGCTCAGGCTATGTAGAAGTTGCTACAACACGTCCCGAAACAATGCTTGGTGACTCTGGAGTAGCTGTTCACCCGAACGATGAGCGTTACCAGCACTTAATTGGTAAAAATGTTATTTTACCGATTGTAGGTCGCGAAATTCCAATTGTTGCTGATGAGTACGTTGATATGGAATTTGGTACTGGGGTTGTAAAAATGACACCAGCCCATGATCCGAACGACTTTGAAGTTGGTAATCGTCACAATCTAGAGCGCATTCTAGTAATGAATGAAGACGGCACTATGAATGATCTTGCGGGCAAATATAAAGGAATGGATCGCTTCGAATGCCGTAAGCAAATTGTTGCTGATTTACAAGAAGCAGGTGTGTTAATTCGCATTGAAGAGCATATGCATTCAGTAGGACACTCTGAACGTTCTGGTGCTGTTGTTGAGCCATATCTTTCAGCACAATGGTTCGTTAAAATGCAACCACTTGCTGATGCTTCCCTAGAGCTACAAAAGGACGAAGAAGGGAAAGTAAACTTTGTTCCTGCTCGATTTGAAAACACATATTCTCGCTGGATGGAGAATATTCGCGATTGGTGTATTTCTCGTCAATTATGGTGGGGCCATCAAATCCCAGCCTGGTACCATAATGAAACAGGCGAAATATACGTAGGTAAAGAAGCCCCAGCAGATGCAGAAAACTGGACGCAAGATGAAGATGTACTAGATACATGGTTCTCTTCCGCACTATGGCCGTTTTCTACTATGGGTTGGCCAGATGAAGCAAATGAAGAATATAAACGTTACTATCCAACAAATACATTAGTAACAGGCTATGATATTATTTTCTTCTGGGTTTCTCGAATGATTTTCCAAGGCCTTGAGTTTACAGATCAACGTCCATTTAAAGATGTGCTAATTCATGGTTTAGTACGTGATGGTGAAGGGCGTAAAATGAGTAAATCACTTGGCAATGGTGTTGATCCAATGGATGTCATTGAACAATACGGTGCAGATTCATTACGCTACTTCTTAGCTACTGGTTCATCACCTGGTCAAGATTTACGCTATACAACTGAAAAAGTTGAAGCAGTATGGAACTTTGCCAATAAGATTTGGAATGCATCACGTTTTGCGCTTATGAATATGGATGGTATGACATATGATGAGATCGATTTAACGGGTGAAAAATCAGTAGCTGACAAATGGATTTTAACGCGCTTAAATGAAACGATTGAACGCGTAACCTCTCTTGCAGAGCGTTATGAATTCGGTGAAGTTGGCCGTGAATTATACAATTTCATTTGGGATGATTTCTGTTCTTGGTATATTGAAATGGCAAAATTACCACTTTACGGTGAGGATGAAGTAGCTAAAAAGACAACTCGATCTATTTTAGCTTACGTACTAGATCAAACAATGCGTCTATTACATCCATTTATGCCTTTCATTACAGAAGAAATCTGGCAGCACTTACCACACGAAGGTGAATCTATTACAGTGGCAGCATGGCCAACAGTACGCACAGATCTTCATTTTGCTGATGAAGCAGATAATATGAAGCTCCTAATGGATATTATACGTTCAGTACGTAATATTCGTGCGGAAGTAAATACACCAATGAGCAAAAAAGTACCGTTGTTTATTTCAGCGAAAGATGCAGCAACAGCAGCTGTACTTGAAGAGAATCAAGCATATTTAGAAAAATTCTGTAATCCTGACACTTTAACAATTGGTGAAGGTTTAGAGGCTCCAGGACAATCAATGACGGCTGTTGTGACAGGAGCACAAGTTTTCCTACCTCTTGTTGGACTAATCAATCTAGAGGAAGAAATTGCCCGTCTTGAAAAAGAATTAGAGAAATGGGCAAAAGAAGTAAAGCTTGTTACAGGTAAATTATCGAATGAGAAGTTTGTATCAAAAGCACCGGAAGCGTTAGTCAACGCAGAACGTGAGAAATTAGCAGATTACGAAAGCAAGCATGCAGTTGTTTTAAAACGTTTAGAAGAATTAAAAAATATGTAAAGATGAAGCAGTGGATGACGAAAAAGTCATCCATTGCTTTTTTTTATATAGAGCTAAAGATATGCATTGAATTAGGTAAAAATATATAGTATTATTTTAAATAAATTGGTCTAATAGATGATGTTCGACACTGAACTAATAGGAAACACAACCTAATTTCATGTTATTTAGCCGTGAAAAACCAAATCTGAAATTGAGAATGAATGGTTTTTTAGATAGACAGTCTTTGTTAGTAAAGAAAATAAGAGCCCATGAGGTGTTGAGAATGTCAGGAAATATTGCAACCATTATTACAAAAGTCAACAAAGCATGTGATGAATTAGACTTTGTAAGCGCGAGAGTATTGATCGAAACGAATCTCTTAAAATTATCCGAAGCAAAGTATTATCGTTTATTGAATACAAGTGGCCGTGTCCTTATTAAGCATATATTAGCAAACAGTAACCCCCAACAGGATAGCTCTAAATTATCACGAACAGATTTATTAACGATTCAAAAAATTAATGAGTATTGCTCAGATTTTGATATATCGATGTTAAAAAGAACATTAAAAAACGCTTTTGAATTAGTGCAACGCCCAGATGTTCATCCTTTATTAAATAGTGATGCAAAAACTATTTTAAATAATATGGGTGCTTTATTAGGTGCTCATAAAGTATACTAAAATAATATTAATACGAACACGCAGTTGCTAGCTGCGTGTTTTTTGTATTTTGTCATTTTGCTATGTTATTAAACGTTACTTGTACTAAAATAAAGATATTGCAGTAAGAAGGAGTGTTTCTTTTGTTTAACACAATGAACGAATGTACAAAATTTATTTTTACATTAAAAGCAGTTGATTATAAACGTGCGCCACTTGTCCTTATGCGAGAAGTACTAGGGCATTTAGATGAACCTCACAACAAGCTAAGAGTAATCCATGTAGCAGGTTCAAATGGTAAAGGTTCTACGGTGAACGCATTAAGAGAAATGCTTCAACATGCAGGCTACACTGTAGGGGCATTTACGTCTCCACATTTAGAGCGAGTTAATGAACGTATGACCATTAACAGCCACCAAATTTCGGATGAGCAATTTCTCTACTATTTCAATAAACTCGCGAACATTATAGAAGAACACTACAATGGCGAATTTCCTAGCTTTTTTGAAGTAGTTACACTCATTATGTTTCAGTATTTTGCACATGAAGGTGTAGATATAGCGCTTATTGAGACAGGGCTTGGAGGACGTTTGGATGCGACAAATGTCGTAACGCCGCTTTTAGCTATTATTACAACGATTTCGTTAGAGCATACAGCCTTTTTAGGCGACACCTTCGCAAAGGTTGCCGCTGAAAAAGCTGGTATCATCAAAGAAGGCATACCAGTTGTTGTAGGTGTTCAAAATGAGGAGGCATTGGCTGTCATTAAAGCCACGGCAGAGGAACGACATGCGACATGCTATGTTTTAGGGCAAGACTTCACGGTGAAAAATAGTTGGCAAAGTGCTGACTATCAGCACTTTACATATGAAAAGGACCCTGTCTTGATGAAGGATATACCATTAAAAATGGCTGGTCAACATCAAATAAATAATGCAAGTTTGGCAATCACAGCCATGCTAACATTACGTG
The DNA here is from genome assembly GCF_016757845.1 of Lysinibacillus sp. HST-98. NCBI lineage: Bacteria > Bacillati > Bacillota > Bacilli > Caryophanales > Bacillaceae > Lysinibacillus > Lysinibacillus sp. HST-98. The sequence continues at coordinate 782,937 of NZ_JAENHX010000001.1, read as the reverse complement.
AGCAGGGGGCAATTGGCATTGCTGATGATTCTATTTGTCAAGGTCTACAATGGGCGCAATGGGCAGGCCGCTTTGAGCAATGGCCAAATCAAATTGTGCTAGATGGTGCTCATAATTCAGAGGGGACAATTGCTCTGATCCAAACACTAAAAAATGTCTATCCAAGAAACCATTATCACTTTATTTATGCGGCTTTAGCAGATAAAGATCATGCAAACAGTATAGAACTAATGGATGCTGTTGCTACCTCCATCACTTTTACACAAATAGACCTACCGAATGCAATGCCTGCTGAAAGCTTAGCGATGTTGTCGACTCATACAAATAAAACGTTTCATACAGAATGGCTAAAAAGCATTCAAACAGTAGTGCAAAAACGCCATAAAGAGGATATTGTTGTCATTACAGGCTCATTATACTTTATAGCACAAGTTCGACAGTGGCTACAGGAGGAAGGACAATGATCCCAAGCTTTGATCATTATAAAGAGAAATGGCAGGTTAAAAGTGATGATATCATTAAACCAGGTCTTACAGCGATTGAAGAGGCTTTATCATATTTAGGGAATCCTGAGCAAACTTTGCGTGTTGTCCATTTAGCAGGCACAAATGGCAAAGGCTCTACGTTAACATTTCTAGAGGCAATTGCACAAGAACATGGCTTACGCGTGGGCAAATTTATGTCACCGTGTATCGTTGATGTTCATGACCAAATTCAAATAGCTGGTCAACCTATAACAGAGGCTGAAATGGATCAAGTTTTCCAACAGATGCATGAGGCTGGGCTGAGTGGCAAACTAACCGATTTTGAATTGCTGACGGTGGCGGCATTTTTACATTTTGTCAATGGGCAGGTGGATATTGCGCTGATTGAAGCAGGAATGGGTGGTTTATTGGATAGCACAAATGTGGTAATACCCATTGTCTCTATTATCCCAAGTATTGCTTTAGAACACACAAAGTTTTTAGGGGATACGCTTGAAAGCATTGCACACCATAAATCAGGTATTATTAAACAACAACGTCCAGTTATTATTGGTGATTTGCCGGGTGAGGCGAAGCGAGTTGTGGATGCAGTAGCCAATCAAAAAAAAGCCACTCTATTTTCATTAGGTAAGCATTTTTCCATTAAGCCGACAACTGATGGAGAAAGCTATATAAATGACGTACAGCAGATCCAAATAGCGAACCTGAAACGTACTATGAAGGGGGCACATCAGGGAAAGAATATGGCTCTCGCCATTACAGCATTTTTTGAAGTGGCGTCAGTATTAGGCGTGTCTATTGATCAAACAGCTATTCGTCAGGCTGTGCAAAAGGCCTCTATTTTGGGACGCTTTGAAGAAATAATGCCTTTCGTTATATTGGATGGTGCACATAATCCTGCAAGTGCTGAAAAATTAGTAGAAACGATTCAGTGTGAATATCCAAATGAGCACATAACCTTTGTCGTTGGCATACTAGCAGATAAAGATGTTCAGCAGATTCTCGGACTTCTAGAGCAGGTGAGTGATGACTTTTATTTCGTTGATTTTGCTAATTCACGAGCAATGCCAGCCCATCAAATGGTCAAACTTTCTCATGCAACATCGAAAACAACCTTGGTTGACTATGCATCCTTTATACAGGCACAATCACATAGACAGCAGAGAACCATTGTATCAGGTTCGTTATATTTATTAACAGAGGTTCGTCATAGATTAAAACAATGAAATAACTAGGGCTCTTGATAGTGAGTCCTAGTTTTTTTATGGCTGCAAATTTAGGATTGCAATGAGTTCCGTATCAAAAAATAATAAATTCGCATTTACCCTTTGGAATGTACATATAATATCATATGATGTTGGCATAGACAGGTGGAAGGATGAGGTGATAGTTAAATGAAAATTGTAAGTCATGTGATGAAAAAACAAATATTTCGAGCAATGATTATTGGTGGATTTGTTGGTCTATTAGGTGTAGCAATTTTTCTGGGCGTTTTACAAGCCAGCACACAATTACCTTTAAAGAAAAATGGTAGTGAAGTGGCAAATAATCAATCACAAACAGAAACGATTCCAACTGCCGGGGAGACAACCAATACATCTAACGCATCGATGTTTTATGCAAGCCAAGCTGGCGTGTATTCAAACTATGAGAGCGCAAGTTCATTTGTTGCTGAGTATCCTGCCTTAAAAGAGAGCGCGATTGTTCAAGTTGATGACAAGTTTTATGTGTGGACAAGCATGGTGACGGAGGAAAGTCAGCTAAAATTTTTACAGGACCCCGCTACCTTTAAAAAGGCATTTAGCGTCAGTGGTGAAAGCTGTAAAGAACCGACCTTGGCAGAACTACCAACTGCTTTAGCAGATAAAAATGCCGCAAAATTAAATTTTAAGGAAAATGGCAAGGACTCAACGCTACCTGAGGATTGGCAGTCCATTGGTGCAGCGGCCTCTACTATTTCCAACGATATCAACATCATTCGTCTGCATGTTTTTGCACATTACCAATCTAAAAATACGTGTCTTCAAGTGAAGTTTTAACAATAAATAATAATGAAATCTTCATTATCTTGTTTTTTTGAAAATTTTCAAATTGTGCATTCTTCTGTATCATAAGGATAAGGAGGAATGATCAGATAATGTTAAAAACAAATCATAAGCTTGTCCTTGCTTCTGCTTCCCCTAGGCGCAAGGAATTGCTTAACATGCTAGCACTCCCGTTTGAAGTCTTGACAAGTGAAGTGGAAGAAACAAGTGTACAAGCTCATACAATGCAGGATTATGTAAAAGGAGTAGCTTTATTGAAGACGCGTGATGTAGCCAAAAAAGCAGCTAATGCCACGATTATTGGTGCAGATACAATCGTTGTTTACAATCAAGAGCTACTACATAAACCTAAAACGCGTGAGGAAGCTATTTCTCACTTATTACGTTTGTCAAATAACAAGCATAGTGTGATGACTGCGGTCGCTATAATCGAACCGAATGGAAAGGAAACGACCTTTGTGGAAGAGACAACAGTTGTTTTCCACCGTCTATCGCAGGAATTAATCGAAGCTTATGTAGATTCAGGAGATCCTTTTGATAAAGCAGGTGGTTATGGCATTCAAACGATTGGTACATTATTAGTTAAACGTATTGAAGGAGATTATAACAATGTTGTAGGTCTACCACTTGCAGCTTTGTTTTCGCAATTGGTGGATCTACAGATAGTCCAGTTTGCGAAGGAGTGAATATTTTTGCTAGAAGACGCTTTACCAACTTTGATGATACGTGATGTTAATATAGAGGATCGCCCTCGTGAACGGCTATTACGACAAGGGGCTGAAAGTTTATCGAATCAAGAGCTACTCGCTATTTTATTGAGGACAGGCACAAAGGAAGAATCTGTGCTTGTTCTTGCAAATAGGGTATTAAATGTTTTTGAACGACTCCATCATTTGAAGCACGCAACCATCGAAGAAATGATGGCTATTAAAGGAATAGGTGAGGTGAAAGCCATTCAATTAATGGCTGCCATTGAACTGGGTAGAAGACTGGCTCAAAAACATAATGATGAGAAATTCACGATACGTTCTCCGCAAGATGCAGCAACTTACTTAATGCCTGATATGACGTCGCTTAATCAGGAGCATTTTGTAGTGCTTTTTTTAAATATAAAAAATCAAATTATTCATAAGCAGACGATTTTCATTGGCAGTTTAAATGCCTCCATCGTTCATCCTAGAGAAATATTTCGAGAAGCTGTCAAAAGGTCTGCCGCCTCTATTATATGTGCCCACAACCATCCAAGTGGGGTGCCAACACCGAGCTCGGAGGACATTGAAGTAACAAAGCGAATTGTTGAAGCAGGCTATATTATAGGGATAGAGTTGATAGATCACGTCATCATCGGCGACCATCAATATATTAGTTTAAAGGAAAAAGGATATTTTTAACTCTGCATACAATATGCAGAGTTTTTTATGATGAAACCATTTCGTTGTATAGAAAATTCTTTTACAAATGGCCTTAATTATAACCAAGCCTAAAAATTTTTTGTATTTTTTTGTGGTATATTGGCGAACCTTTTTTCTTACATAACGTTAATGTATTCATAGAAAAGCAATTATCTTCACAAAAATTGGTAGCCTGATACACATTGTCTTATGGGAATAAAAATTATATGCTAATCTATACGTACTATTTTTAGTTTAAGAGGGAATTAAAATAGTATCTTTTCTGTGAGATGAAGTATGTGATACTACAAATTCTTGCGTTTTTCCGTTATAATGAACGGTATGAATTTTATCTTTATTCAGGGAGGACTCCCATCAAAATTGGTGGTGAGATGAATGAGTGTGTAGTTTTTTCATAGGTGTAAACTACCAGCTGATGGAGATAAAAAACTTTGACAGGTGTTATGGACTTTGACAGGAGTCAATTGTGTATTTACACAATTCAATTTCCTATACATTGTCGTCAAATATATTGGATGTCAACGAAAGTATGGCTTATATAGAAAGGGAGTACACAATTTGTTTGGACTAGGAAGCAAAGATGTCGGGATTGACCTCGGCACAGCGAATACATTAGTGTTTATTAAAGGAAAGGGGATCGTATTACGTGAACCTTCAGTTGTAGCAAAAAATACAAAAACAGGGGATATTGTTGCCGTTGGTAATGATGCGAAAAATATGATTGGTCGAACACCTGGCTCAATCGTAGCGATTCGTCCAATGAAAGATGGCGTTATTGCTGACTTCGATATTACAACAGCAATGATCGAGTATTATTTAAAAGAAGCATGTAAAAACTCTGGAGGCAACTGGAAAAAACCAAATGTTATGATTTGTGTACCTTATGGTATTACTTCAGTGGAGCAGCGTGCTGTTATTGATGCTGCACGACAAGCAGGTGCAAAAGAGGCGTTCACAATCGAAGAGCCATTTGCAGCAGCAATCGGTTCAAATCTTCCTGTATGGGATCCTACAGGGTCAATGGTTGTTGATATCGGTGGAGGTACAACAGAAGTTGCCGTTATTTCTTTAGGTGGTATTGTGACGAGTGAATCTGTACGTGTTGGTGGTGATGCGATGGATCAATCCATCATTTCGTATATCCGTAAAACGTATAATTTAACAATTGGTGAACGTACAGCGGAAGCCGTAAAAATGGAAATTGGTACTGCATTGGCAGAAGGACCAGAAGCGCGAATGGATATTAGAGGACGTGACCTGTTAACAGGATTACCGAAAACAATCGAAATTTCTTCACAGGAAATTTCTGAATCATTACGTGAAGCGGTTGCCTCTATTATTGACGGTGTTCGTAAAACATTAGAACAAACACCTCCAGAATTATCTGCTGATGTAATGGAGCGCGGTATTGTATTAACTGGTGGTGGGGCACTGCTAACAAACTTAGATAAAGTAATCAGCCAAGAGACAAATATGCCAGTATTCATTGCAGAAGATCCTTTAGACTGTGTAGCGATTGGTACAGGTAAGGCATTAGATCATATCGACTTAATTCGTCAACAACAAGTTAAAGGGTAAGGAGGTTTAGGCAATGCCACACTTTTTTTTCAATAAGAAAGTAATTTTGCTGCTCATAGGCATGGTTTTTCTTGTGGCATTGATTAGCTTCTCATTACGTGATCGGACGAATGCAACTTTACCAGAGCAAATTATTAAAGATACTGTCGGTTTCGCACAATCGCTTGTTGCGAAGCCGGCGAATTATATTAATGGTGTTTTTAATAGTATTGACTCCCTCTTAAACACGTACGAAGAAAATAAACGTTTAAAAGCACGCTTAGAAGATTTTGCTGTTGTACAAGCTGAGGCTACGGATTTAAAATCAGAGAATAACAAGCTTCGAGAGCTTTTGGATAAAACTGAGAGCTTAAAGGCATTTAATCCAATTCAAGCAACAGTGATTGCTAGAAATCCTGACCAGTGGGAAGAGAAAATTATTTTAGATAAAGGGTCTTCTCATGGAGTCAAAAAAAATATGGCAGTTATGACGGCGAAAGGGTTAGTGGGGAAAATTACCCTAGTTACACCTTTCACATCTGAAGTAGAGCTTTTAAATACAAATAATCCAAACTATCGTGTTTCCGCGATGGTGCTAGGAGAAAAAGAAGCATACGGTTTAATCGAGGGCTTTGATGAAGAACGTAATGAACTCATTATGAAGCGAATCGATTCTAGCATGAAGGTGAAAGAAGGCGAGCAAGTAGTTTCTTCAGGTCTTGGTGGTATTTTCCCTAAGGGAGTGCCGATAGGAGAAATTATGGAAGTTAGTACAGATGATCATGGTTTAACAAAAATGGCGTATGTCAAACCATCTGCTGATTTTTCAATTTTAGAGCATGTTGTGATTGCCAAGCGAACATCCACAAGTATTGATGGTTCAGATGGCAATGCAACGAATGAGGATTTATCGAATCCGCAAGAGGCGAGTGAAGAGGAGGCGGAGTGATGGTTCGATTTCTCATTCCCTCTGTAGCGGTTTTACTATTCCTGTTAGAACCAGAATTTGCTATGCTTTCCCCGATTGAAATTAAAGGGGAAGTCTATTTTCTGGTACCGCGTTTTTTAATCTTATACCTTATTTTTATATCCATCTATTACAGCCGTCAACGAGCGGTAATGTATGGACTTTTTTTTGGTGTCTTGTATGATGTGTTTTACATTGATATTATTGGATTATATTCAGTACTTTATCCACTTATATGTTTTTTGGCAGGGTCTATCGTGAAAGTTATACACCAGCACTTAGTTGTAACAACTACAATTTCAGTTGTACTAGTAGCGATTTTAGAATTTATTCTCTATCAATTCTTTTTCCTAATCGATTTTACAGCAATTCCTTTAGCGGATTTCTTACGTTCACGACTACTACCAACAATCATTGCGAATGCTTTATTTTTAATGATTCTTGGGTGGGCCTTCAAGTATCTAATTAATGCGCGTGTCTTACAGAGAGCACGTGAGGTTTCTTAACAAAGAACAACGTGAGGTGAGGCATTCATGAAAAAACAGTTAGTTAATATGAAGGGAACGAAGGACGGTTTTGTACTACGCCTAGACGACCAATGTGCGTATGGTGAACTAGTGGAAGAATTAAAGAATAAAGTTTTAGAGGGCGGTATCGATGGTAAAGTTGATGTACAATTATACTTAGGCTATCGATACTGTACTGAAGAACAATTAAATGAACTTATAAAAATTATAGAAGAAACAGAGCAGCTTATTGTATCGAAGGTGCAAAGTGAAGTACTGACTGTCCACGAAAGCAACCAGAAGATGTTTGAAAGCCAACAAGATACATATATAGGAGTGGTCAGATCTGGACAAATTCTGCGTTCATCCGGGGATATTACCATCATAGGAAATGTCAATCCAAACGGTCGTGTTGAGGCTGGAGGTAATGTATATGTCCTAGGTAGACTTAAAGGGATTGCACATGCTGGTATGCAAGGTAATAAAGAAGCAATCATTGCAGCATCTCGATTTGAAGCCACGCATATCATGATTGCCGATCAAGTTCAGGTAATGTCAGATGAACATGTAAAAGCGATAAATCAAGTAGAAATGACTTGTGCATTTATTGGCTACGATGGACGCATTACGTACGATCAAATTCATGCCTTAAAAAATATTCGACCATTGTTAAATGTGTCTAAGGGAGGAAGCTAGTGTGGGAGAAGCGATCGTCATAACTTCAGGTAAAGGCGGTGTCGGTAAAACAACGACAACGGCTAACCTTGGGACTGCATTGGCTCTACAAGGTAAAAAAGTATGTTTAGTGGATACAGATATTGGCCTACGTAATTTAGATGTGATTTTAGGCCTTGAAAATCGTATTATTTATGACCTAGTTGATGTGGTGGAAGGACGCTGTAAAATTCATCAAGCATTGATTAAGGATAAACGCGTAGATGAGAAACTATTTTTATTACCTGCTGCTCAAACAACAGATAAAAATGCTGTTACCCCTGAGCAAATGAAGAGCTTAGTAGAGGAATTGAAAAGAGACTATGATTATGTATTAATCGATTGCCCAGCGGGAATTGAGCAAGGCTACCGTAACGCTGTTGCTGGTGCAGATCATGCGATTGTTGTCACAACACCTGAAATTTCTGCTGTTCGTGATGCAGATCGTATTATTGGTTTACTGGAGCAGGAAGAGATCACAGCACCTAAACTCATCATTAATCGTATTCGACAACATATGATGAAGAGCGGTGATACACTGGATGTCAATGAAATTACAACTCATTTATCTATTGATTTATTAGGCATTATTATAGACAGTGAAGGCGTCATCTCATCTTCTAATAAAGGCGAACCAATTGTAATGGACCCCTCAAATAAAGCGTCATTAGGCTATCGAAATATTGCCCGTCGTATTCTTGGTGAATCAGTGCCATTAATGGCTATACAAGATGAGCAAAGAGGGATGTTTTCAAAACTTAAAGCCCTTTTCTCAAAATAAATTAAAACCTTTTCGTGCAATAGTACGGGAAGGTTTTTTCTTGTGCATGTTTGGACATGCAATCACATATAGTGAGGAAAAAAGGATGAGGGCTTGTTTAAAAAATGGAAATGGTTTGTCACAATACTTCTTGTGGCGACGATCATGCTTGTAATTCGATTAGAGGATCAGGGTGTAGTGGATACACCTGTTCGGAAGCTTGTTACAACCTCTGCTGATTTAACGTATTTAAGTGAGCTCGGACAAAGCTGGTTCGAAAAAGAAAAAGAGACCATCATGGTTTCTAGTGATGTAGGGCAAGCAGATCTTTTAACATTTGCGAATGCCCAAGTATTTAAAGAAGGCTATCTATTGCAGTATGATGTTGGCTTACCTATCTATGCTGGTCAGAATGGATTAGTCGTTTTTACTGGCCATACAAAATACACAGGTAAGACCATGACCATCAGCTATGAGGATGGTACAACCGTTTCCTATGGTATGTTAGATAGTTTAGCTCAACTACCATACACATCTATTCAAGCAAATGATTTAATTGGCATGAAAGAAGCGGGTCAACTTTATGTGTCCATCGAAAAGGGAGATGCCCATTATGATTTAGAGCAAATAGTACAATGGCTTGAAACGACAGAGACAAATGAGGATTAAATTACATCTTCTGTGTATCCCTCTCGTATTTGTCATGATTTTTAGTGGCCAGTTAGCCTATTACGCGATCATTCTGTTTTCATTACTGTGGCATGAGGCTGGTCACTTAGTTGCGGCAGTAATGTGTGGAGTGAAGGTGAAATCCTGCGTAATCACACCATACGGGGGAGAGATTCAATTTGAAAATCCAGCGGTTGTGCAAGCTTCGTCACTCCTATGGATTGCATTAGGAGGGCCAATCGCTACGATTATTGGGATTGGCCTCGCTTTTTTTATGCCTGATTTACTCGCTACTAAGCTTATAAATGTACATCTCGTGTTATTGGCTGTAAATATTGTACCCATCATACCGTTAGATGGTGGAAGGATATTGTTAGCCTGGCTATTTTTAAAATATCCAAGAGCTCACGTGATAGAGCTATATTATTGGTTATCATTCATCGTAGCTACTATACTATTACTTGTCACTTTCAAGTTCTTGCCACAATCTATTTTTTTAGCCATCATAAATTTATTCATTTGGTTGCAAGTGTTGAAAGAATGGCGTTATCGAAAATATCGAGTTGCTTTTGAAAAATATGTTATGAATAGATTGACTTGAAAAAAATCGTGTGGTAATATTTTAATGTTATTGTTTGTAGCACCCGTGCTACTACAACCGCTCTGTAAAGGTTTAAGTATCTAGTAAGATCACCTTATGAAACAGGCGAGTCTGAGTCTAAGAGGAGGTGCAGTAAAATGTACGCAATTATTGAAACTGGTGGTAAACAAGTCAAAGTAGAAGCTGGTCAAGAAATCTATGTTGAAAAATTAGGCGTAGAAGCTGATGAGGTTGTAACTTTTGATAAAGTTTTATTCGTAGGTGGCGAAAACGTAAAAGTTGGCGCTCCATTCGTAGAAGGCGCTACTGTAACAGCTAAAGTTGTTAAAGAAGGCCGTGCGAAAAAAATCGTTGTTTTCAAATTGAAAGCTAAAAAGAACTACCGTCGTAAACAAGGTCACCGTCAACCTTACACAAAATTAGTTGTTGAAGCAATCAACGCTTAATTGTGAGGTATAGAGAATGATACAAGTTACGATTCATCACGATGAAAATAGACATGTGTCAGCATTCGAATTTTCAGGACATGCTGGTTATGATGAATCTGGTAAGGATTTAGTATGTGCAGGAGCATCAACTATAGCGATTGGTACAGTTAATGCTATTTATGCATTATTACAAATTCAGCCAGAAATCGAACAAGCTGCTGAAGGTGGAGGCTATCTCAAGGTAGATTTACCATCAGACTTAGAGCCTGAAGTAGATGCAAAACTACAGTTAATTGTTCAAGTAATGACTGCCCAAGTATATTCTATGGTGCAAAATTACGGACAATACATCCAAATCAACTACAACCAAGTAGGAGGTGGAACTCGATGAAATTATTATTAGCTTTAGACCTTCAACTTTTCGCATCGAAAAAAGGGGTAGGTTCTACTAAAAACGGACGTGACTCTGAGTCTAAACGACTTGGTGCTAAACGTGCTGATGGCCAATTCGTAACTGGTGGTTCAATTCTTTACCGTCAACGCGGTACAAAAATTTACCCAGGTACAAACGTAGGTCGTGGTGGTGACGATACACTATTTGCTAAAGTTGACGGCGTTGTTAAATTCGAACGTTTAGGTCGCGATCGCAAACAAGTATCTGTATACCCAGCACCACAAGAAGCTTAATCTTTTATAAGATATCATAAAGCGGAGGACTGCATTTATTGCAGTCCTTTTTTTGGCTAAATTTCAAAAAAGCCGATTTTGGACGCAATGACACCAGGGTATAATTGATTAAAGAATTAAGGGAAAAATACAGCAAAACTTGTTATACTAGTAAGGATAACTTTATTGGAGTGAATGGGATGAACAATCAATCACTAACCATTAGTGAAGTATTACGTTTTGCAAATCATGATTATGTGAATCAACTGCAACTGATTCGCATGAATTTAGATTTAGGTAGAATCGAGGAATCGAAAAAACTTATTCAACATTATTCAGAACAATTACGAGTGTTTTCTATCCTCAATCGACTACAATTACCACAAACAATTGAATGGCTTCAAACAGCAGGATGGCGATACCCATCATTAGCATGGAAGCTAAGCGGTGAGATAAAAAAGCCTGTGACCAATGATATTGATCAGGAAGTTGTAGATTATTTAAACAAAACAGTTATGCATGTTTATGATACATTAGATCCATTTACAGAGCAGATCCTAACGCTTGATGTACGTGTTGACGATCATACATTTGCCGTGACATTCACGCTAAATGGGTTATGGAGTGCTGATGCATTCACCGAAAAAGGTTTGAAACAATTCGACATTCAAACAATTGAGCAGACAAATACGCGCTGGCAATATGTCTTGAGTGCAAATAGGGAGTGAACTAAATGTTTGTCGATCACGTAAAGATTTATGTTAAAGGTGGCGATGGCGGAGACGGTATGGTAGCCTTTCGCCGTGAAAAATATGTACCAAATGGTGGTCCAGCAGGTGGAGATGGTGGACATGGCGGTAATGTCGTATTTGAAGTAGAGGAAGGCTTACGTACATTAATGGATTTCCGCTATAAACGTCATTTTAAAGCACCGCGTGGCGAGCATGGTATGAGTAAAGGCATGCACGGTAAAAATGCGGAAGATTTAATTGTTAAAGTTCCACCAGGTACAGTGGTTATGAATGAAGAAACAAATGCCGTTATTGCTGACTTAGTTGAGCATGGGCAAAGAGCTGTTATTGCGAAAGCAGGCCGAGGTGGACGTGGTAATTCTCGATTTGCTACTCCTGCCAACCCAGCGCCAGAACTTTCTGAAAAAGGTGAGCCAGGACAAGAATTAAATGTTATATTAGAGTTAAAAGTTTTAGCAGATGTAGGGTTAGTTGGTTTCCCAAGTGTTGGTAAATCAACACTTTTATCTGTTGTTTCCGCTGCTAAGCCAAAAATTGGTGCTTATCATTTCACAACAATTGTACCGAACTTAGGCATGATTGAAACGGATGACCATCGAAGCTTTGCGATGGCTGATTTACCAGGGCTGATTGAAGGAGCCCATCAAGGAGTTGGATTAGGTCACCAATTTTTACGACATATCGAACGTACACGCGTTATCGTTCATGTCATTGATATGTCAGGGATGGAAGGTCGCGATCCATATGAAGATTATTTAACAATTAATGAAGAGCTAAAACAATATAATCTTCGTTTAACAGAGCGTCCGCAAATTATTGTAGCCAATAAAATGGATATGCCAGATGCAGAAGAAAATTTAACAGCATTCCGTCAGAAGGTTGGAGAAGACGTTCAAATTTTCCCAATTTCTGCTGTCTCACGTCAAGGGTTAAAAGAACTGTTGTTTGCTATAGCGGATCTCTTAGAAGTTACGCCTGAATTCCCACTGTATGAAGAAGTAGAAGAACAATCAGACGCAACTGTCATGTACAAGCATGAGGCGAAAGGTGAAGATTTCGAAATCACACGTGATGATGATGGTACATTTATTATTAGTGGCTATGCAATTGAGCGTTTATTTAAAATGACAGACTTTAGCCGTGAGGATGGGATACGTCGTTTCGCTCGTCAATTGCGTGCTATGGGTGTGGACGAGGCTCTGCGTGAGCGTGGAGCACAGGATGGCGATACAGTACGCCTACAAGAGTTTGAATTTGAATTTGTCGATTAAGACATGAGTTTTAGGGGGAAGCGTATGAAGAATGTTGCGAATCAGCGATATTATTTAGTTCGTGAGGATGTTTTAACGGATGCAATGCAAAAAACTTTGGAGGCGAAACACTTACTGTCAAGTGGTTCAGTATCTTCCATTTGGGATGCGGTAAAGCAGGTGGATTTATCGCGAAGTGCGTTTTACAAATATCGTGATGCGGTTTTTCCTTTTCATTCAATTGTGCAGGAACGCATTTTAACAGTCTTTTTACAGCTTCAAGATAGAAAAGGAACACTTGCCAAGCTTTTAGAAACGGTGACAATTACACATTGTAATGTCTTAACGATTCATCAAACAATCCCTATTCAGGGACGTGCTAATGTTACATTGTCATTAGATGTAACAAGCATGACCTGTGATCTTGATGATCTTATCCAGCAATTAAAACGCTTAGATTTTGTGGAATCAGCGGAAGTGATTAGCTCTGGAGCATTATAATCACAGAGAGTGTTCAATCCTTTAATTTTTGACAAAATGACAAACATCGTGTTGAATAACCCCAATGGGTAAAGATACGATAACAAAGCTCAAATAAGGAGCTGTCCCTAGCGTTATTCATCACGAGGGACTGCTCCTTATTGTGCCATAAAGGAGGTAATTGCAATGACAAAGCAACAATGGGAAAATCGAATCGCCTATCTAGGACCAGAAGCATCATTTACATACTTAGCAACAAAGGCTACTTTTCCAAATGAGTGGCTTGTACCGTGTGCCACGATTCCAGAATGTATAGAGGCTGTTGCAGAGGGAAAGGTAGATTTAGCTGTCGTGCCGCTAGAAAATGCGCTAGAGGGCTCTGTATCATTAACATTAGATTACTTATTCCATGAGGCAACACTATATGTAACTGGAGAGTTATTGCTGAAAATTCAGCAGCATTTAATGGTCAATAAAGCGCAGAAGGATGATTGGCAGTCAATCGAAGGTGTTTTTTCTCATCCGCATGCACTAGCTCAATGTCATAAATATTTATTTTATCGTTTTAGTCATGTACCATTACATCAAACAACTTCAACTGCAGCAGCAGCGAAATATGTATCAGAGAATCCACAAGAGTGTATAGCGGCAGTCGGTAATGCAGCCGCGGCGGAAAAGTATGGTCTTGAAATAGTGGAGCAGAATATCCATGATTTTCATTTTAATCATACACGATTCTATGTACTGTCTAAGCAAAATAAACGATTGCCACAAGAGCTATCAGATGGGCAAGCAAAAACAACATTTATGATTACTTTACCAACAGATCGTTCAGGTGCATTACATCAGGTGCTTTCTGTTTTTGCATGGCGTCAGCTAAATTTAAGTAAAATTGAATCACGTCCATTAAAAACAGGATTAGGTGATTATTTCTTTATGATTGATGTATTAGCAGATGAAAAGGAACCGATGATGCGTGGGGCAATGGAAGAATTAGCTGCGCTAGGTTGCAAAGTAAAATCTCTGGGTACCTATTTTACTTATGTAACATCAGACGAAGCATAGTAATGTGAAGGAGGAGGAAAGAAGATGGGTGGGATTATTTTATTCGATGGTGTATGTAATTTTTGTGATAGCACTGTTCAATTTATCATCAAACATGATCAAGCTGGCTATTTTCAATTTGCATCGCTGCAAAGCGAGGTTGGTCAATCGCTTCTCACTCAATATCATATACCAAAGAATATTGATAGTGTAATTCTTATTGAGCAAGGGAAAGTGTCTGTTGAATCTACCGCTGCGTTAAACATTTGCCGTAAATTTGATGGATTGTGGCCTTGTTTCTATGCCTTCATCCTTGTCCCACCATTTATTCGCAATGCATTATATCGATTATTTGCAAAGCAACGCTATCGTTTGTTTGGAAAAAAAAGTGAATGCTTATTGCCTACGCCTGCTCAACGACAAAGATTTCTTTCCTGATAGGGCCTAAGGGAACGATAGTTACTGACAGAAGCCCACGCTTGATGAGACAATACTTGCATTAAAAAACAGAAAGCACCGTTTGAAATCAATTTTTCAGACGGTGCTTTTGCTATTCATTGATCTGACACTAAGTAGCCCTTTTTCTGTAAAGCTTGCTCAATTAATGTTAAAACTTCTACAGAGGGTGCTGTGATGACATGTAGATGGATGCCACCAGTGAGAGCAGATAAATAGTTGGCCTGTGTTGCATTCACACGTTCGATAAATTGTTTCACCTCATGGCGGTTGGATACCATGATAGAGGCTGTCAGTTCACCATATATTGGATGTTCGACAATGACATTTTTGACGGTTCCGCCACAGTCAACAATCGTCATTAATTCATCTTCCGTTTGCTCTGATGTATGCAAGCAAGGGAATGTTCGTTCAACGGTTTGCTGTATTTGTTCCTGATGCATATAAAGATAACCTTGGCTTGTGGCAATAATAGGCTCATTTCTTGCCTTTAATAAAGTCATATCATTGACGATTACTTGTCTAGAAACATTGGCGAACTTTGCTAAGTCTGTCCCAGTTATAGGTGCTTTATTTTTTTTTAATTGCGCTAATAGTTGCAGTCGGCGTTCTTCGCCTAACATTTTTTTCATAAGAGATCACCCCTGCTCGTAATAAAGGAATCCGCGTTCCTTATGAATTAGTGTACCATGAAGCTTTTCTAACTTGCTGAAATTTTTGTATCCAAATGAAACATTGAACATATGATACGTAGAGAGGAAGGGAGGAAAAAATTGCGTATTCATATTGTTCAAAAGGGAGATACATTGTGGAAGATTGCAAAAGAGTACGGCATTTCGTTTGAAGATTTGAAGCGGCTCAATGTCCATCTTGCCAACCCAGATTATATTGTTCCAGGCATGGAAATTATATTGCCTGAAAAAATAAACAAAGAGCCGCATAGAGATTCACATAAAGAAATGCCGAAAAAGGAAACACAAGTGCATAAGGAGACACCAAAGGAAAGTCCTAAAAAAGAGGTACAGCGACCAATGCCACCACCACCGCCAATTGTACCGCCACCACCAGCACCTATGCCAATGCCAGAACCACAAATGATACCGATACCAATACCGATGCCAATGCCAATGCAGATGCCACAACAGCCGATGTGGGTACCGCAGCCTGTGGAAATGAATTGGCACCAGCAATTGGTGATGCCACAAATGGAGCAAAATGTTACAATACCACCTGTACAAATACAGCCACCACCGCCGCCAGCACCTACACCGCCACCACCACCTGTAGCTAAACCGAAGCCAATGCCACAACCAGCACCACATCCACCAATGCATATCATGCCACAAATGCCTGCCGTACCACATTGTTCAAGTTGCCATCAGCCGATCTATCATCAGATGTGGTGGCCGATGCCAATGCAGCCGCAGGTCGAGCATTATACGATGCCACAGCAGCAAATGTCCTATGACATGCCAGATCATAAAGTTGGTGGAATGGAAGACTTTTTAGAGTCCACATCACCATTCTTCCATACGCAAGATCACCAAATGAAGCCGCAAATGGATATGATGCCTGATATGAATATGGGGCAATCCTGTGGTTGTGGCACACAACCAATGATGATGCCTGATATGAATATGGGTCAATCTTGTGGCTGTGGCACACAACCAATGATGATGCCAAATTGGCAAATGGACCCTTGTCATTGCCCGCCACCACCATGTCCGACACATTGTCCACCACCGTGCCCATCAGCAACAGGTCCTTGGATGTCACCACATTATTTCCCAGGCGGGATGACGCCTTATCGATGGTGAAAAAGCATATATTGTAGAAGAAGTAAAGCCAAATATTTGGAAATATAAGTATCGATCGAAAAATTATTTTGTCAAACGTGCAAAGCAAGTGGAAATTGCAGAGAAGGTAAGAACCATTCATCGCCAATTAGGACGTATGGAACCTTCTTTGATCCTACCATTAGTTCAGAGCGATGATGAGCAGTTAATTGTGCAAATGTGGCAAGAAGGAAGCCACGGTGCTAACTTTGCGCATAAAAAAGATCGTAAGGAATCTCTTAGACTATTAATCGCTTTACATGATACACATAAAAAGATTGCGTGGCAGCGCATGCCAGGCTTGCATACCTACTCACAGCTTTTAAAATGGCAAATGCGTTATATGCGTTTTAAAAGTAGAAGAAATGAGTTTCGAACATTTTTAACGAAAGAAGAAATTGATCAAATACTGCATTATAGTGATAAGTCATTACAATTGATTGCATTGGAAGATGCACCTGAAAAAGAGATTACGCTATTGCATGGGGATGTAGTTCATCATAATTTTTTATGGTGCTCCGATGGACAATTACGTTTAATTGATTTTGATTTAGCACACCTTGGTGAAGCGGATGACGAGTATATTTTATGGTTACATCGTGTGTTACCTGCTGTAGATTATGATCTTGGAAAGATTTTTGCAGAGTTACCTGAGCTAAAACGACTGGATAAAAGAAAGCTTCATCGTTTGAAATACCCGAATGAGTTATTACGAGAATGGCTGTTTGCTATAGATTTACCACTAGAGCAACAGCTAGTATTTTTAGATTATTTAGTACCGTTTACAAAACGAGCCCTCACCTATTGGCCAAAACTGTGGTACGATATTGATAGATTTGTCAAGAAATGACCGTCAATTGGCGGTCATTTTTGTCTGCGAACGGCGTTTCGACGCTACTTTTTGTCGAGCATTCGTTCGCTATATGCTATAATCGAAGACGACGATTGTGAGGGATTATAGATGTATGATTATTTAAAAGGACAAATTACTCGTATTACACCTGAATTTATTGTGCTGGAACAACAGGGGATTGGGTGGCAACTTAATACGCCCAATCCATTTGCTTTTCGAACATCTGCCCTTGAACAACAGATATATGTTCATTTGCATGTACGAGAGGATGCACAAGTTTTATATGGCTTCCCTAATCTAGATCAGCGTGAGTTATTCCGTAAGCTTATTTTAGTGTCAGGAATAGGACCAAAGGGCGCTTTAGCGATTTTAGCTACAGGTAATCCACAACAGGTTATTAGCGCAATTGAACGAGAGGATGAAGCGTTTTTAGTGAAATTCCCTGGAGTTGGTAAAAAAACAGCACGTCAAATGATCCTCGACTTGAAGGGCAAACTTGGTTCATTATTAGATACACTGGAGTTACCTAGTGCAGAAGATGAGTTACCTTTGTTTGGTGTGAATGCGTATAAACACGAATTAGAAGAGGCCTTACTTGCCTTAATGGCACTTGGCTATTCTGAAAAAGAGCTAGAAAAAATTAAACCACAGCTAGAGGATAACGATAAACTTGAAACGACAGATGCCTTTATGAAACAAGCATTGCAACTACTGCTAAAATTAAAATAAGGAAAGGAGGAAAGGTGCATGTCTGAACGTATGATGGCAAGTGAAGCAGGGAGCTATGATGAGCAGTTTGAGTTATCTTTACGCCCTCAAAAATTAGCCCAGTACATTGGGCAACATAAAGTAAAGGAAAACTTACAAATATTCATTGAAGCGGCAAAGCTTCGCCAAGAAAGTTTAGATCATGTGTTGCTATATGGACCTCCAGGACTTGGTAAAACGACCTTAGCGGCTGTTATCGCAAATGAGATGAATGTTAACGTACGCATGACAAGTGGCCCTGCGATTGAGCGTCCAGGAGATTTGGCAGCTATTTTAAGTTCACTAGAGCCTGGGGACGTTTTATTTATTGATGAAATTCATCGCCTGCCTCGTGCTATTGAAGAAGTATTATATCCAGCAATGGAAGACTTCTGCTTAGATATTGTGGTAGGAAAAGGTCCTGAAGCACGTTCTGTACGACTTGATTTACCTCCCTTTACCCTTGTAGGTGCAACAACAAGAGCGGGTGCCCTATCAGCACCTCTAAGAGATCGCTTTGGTGTGTTGCTGCGCCTAGAATATTATGATGACCGATCGCTTGCAGAAATTGTTGTGAGAAGTGCACATTTATTTGAGGTAGAAATAGAGCAAGTAGCAGCAATGGAAATGGCGAGACGCTCACGTGGAACACCTCGAATTGCCAATCGTTTATTGAAACGAGTGCGAGATTATGCACAAGTGCTTGGAGATGGTATGATTACGGAGGGTCTTGCACAGCAAGCACTAGAGCTGTTACAAGTAGATCCTAGAGGGCTTGATCATATTGACCATAAACTTGTAACTAATATGATTGAGCGATTCCGAGGAGGACCAGTAGGCTTAGATACTCTTGCTGCATCAATTGGTGAGGAACGGGTTACGATAGAAGATGTATACGAGCCTTATTTGATGCAAATTGGCCTTATTCAACGTACCCCGAGAGGAAGAGTAGCCACACATTTAGCCTACGAACATTTTGGATATGAGTATCCCCAACAAACATAAAGAAGGAAGTTATTTTCATGCGTGTAGAAGATTTTGATTTTGAATTACCAGAGGAGCTTATTGCCCAAACACCATTAGTCGATCGTACAGCGAGTCGATTAATGGTCGTGACACCGGGCTCAAATAATGTGGAGCACCACCATTTTGCCCATGTATTAGACGAGCTACATGCTGGAGACTGTCTTGTACTAAATGATACAAGAGTTTTACCTGCTCGTTTAATGGGTGTAAAAGAAGAAACAGGTGCCCATATAGAAGTATTGCTACTGAAGCAAATGGCTGGTACAGATGAGTGGGAAACACTTGTAAAACCAGCAAAGCGTGTAAAGGTAGGAACAGTCATCACATTTGGAGACGGTTTATTAACAGCTACATGTACAGGTGAGCTTGAACATGGCGGACGTACATTTGAATTTCAGTATGATGGTATTTTTTATGAAATATTAGAGCAACTTGGTGAAATGCCGTTACCTCCCTATATTCGTGAAAAACTAGAGGATAAAGATCGTTATCAAACCGTTTATGCCAAAGAGCGTGGTTCTGCTGCAGCGCCTACAGCTGGGTTGCATTTTACAGAGGAGCTATTAGCTCAAGTGAAGGCTAAAGGCGTAGAGGTTGTCTTTATTACGCTACATGTCGGTCTTGGCACTTTCCGTCCCGTTAGTGTAGACTCGATTGAGAACCATGAAATGCATGCGGAATTCTATAGTGTTTCAGAACAAGCAGCACATACAATTAATCGCGTAAAGCGTAACGGTGGCAAGGTAATAGCTGTTGGGACAACCTCTACTCGTACATTAGAGACAATTGGTTCTAAATATGAGGGAGAAGTGCGAGCAGAACAAGGTTGGACGTCTATTTTCATCTATCCAGGCTACAATTTTACGGTGGTGGATGGGTTAATCACAAACTTCCATTTACCAAAATCAACACTAGTCATGCTTGTTAGTACGCTAGCCACTCGTGAGACCATTTTAAGTGCTTATCAGCAAGCTGTAGAAGAAAGATATCGCTTCTTTAGTTTTGGTGATGCAATGTTTATACGTCCCAAAAAATAATAGTGGATAAAATCGGAGTACTGTTTTTACTTCAGATAAGAAAGGATTATTTATTTTATGACACAACCAGCAATTCGATATGAACTACTTCATACATGTAAACAAACAGGAGCACGTCTTGGCATCGTTCATACACCACACGGCTCCTTTGAAACACCAGCATTTATGCCGGTGGGCACACAAGCAACGGTGAAGACCATGTCACCAGAAGAATTAAAAGAGATGAATGCCGGTATTATTCTGTCCAATACGTACCATTTATGGCTTCGTCCAGGTAATGATATTGTCAAAGAAGCAGGCGGACTCCATAAATTTATGAACTGGGATCGTCCAATTTTAACGGATTCAGGTGGTTTCCAAGTATTTTCACTTAGTCAATTCCGAAAAATTGAGGAGGAAGGCGTTCATTTCCGTAATCACCTCAATGGAGATAAATTATTTTTGAGCCCAGAAAAGGCAATGGAAATTCAAAATGATCTAGGTTCTGATATTATGATGGCCTTTGATGAATGTCCACCATATCCTGCGACACATGACTATATGCTGAAATCAGTTGATCGTACAACGCGTTGGGCAAAACGCTGTAAGGAAGCACATCAGCGTCCAGAGGAGCAAGGTTTATTTGGCATTATTCAAGGTGGAGAGTACGAAGATTTACGTCGCCGCTCAGCAGAAGCGTTAGTAGAACTAGATTTCCCAGGCTATGCAATTGGTGGATTATCCGTTGGAGAACCGAAAGATGTGATGAACCGCGTTTTAGAATTTACTACGCCAATGATGCCTGAAAATAAACCTCGTTATTTAATGGGTGTTGGCTCACCAGATTCTTTAATTGATGGGGCAATTCGCGGTATTGATATGTTTGACTGTGTACTGCCAACACGTATTGCACGTAATGGAACACTGATGACATCAGAAGGACGTCTGGTAGTGAAAAATGCAAAATATGCACGTGACTTTGGGCCGATTGATCCGAACTGTGACTGCTATACATGTAAAAATTATTCTCGTGCCTATGTTCGTCACCTTATTCGCACGGAAGAAACGTTCGGTATTCGTTTAACATCCTATCATAATCTACACTTCCTATTAAAATTGATGGAGCAAGTGCGTGAGGCAATTCGTCAAGATCGTCTTGGTGATTTCCGTGAAGAGTTCTTTGAAAAATACGGCTTTAATGGGCCAAATGCAAAAAACTTTTAAACTAGACGAATAGGATCATTACATGCGCTAAATTAAAAAAGGACATTAGGCATCCCCTAATGTCCATCATCCATAGCAATAGTTTTGCAAATCATTCAAAACTTTGTAAAAAGTGAATATTTCTAGCAAAATATTGTCAATCATAGAAAAAATATTAGTAATTGAGAAAATTTTTGGGCTTGTCCATCGCTTTTTAATGGTGGAATAGTCTATACTAAAAAAGTGAGATTTGGAAAGGGGGCAAGATGCTATTATGGATCAATTATTAGGATTAGCACCAATATTATTAATGTTCGTTGCAATGTGGTTTATCTTAATCCGTCCAGCTAAAAAAAGACAGCAGGAAACACAAAATATGCAAAGTAGTTTGCAACGTGGAGATAAAGTCATTACAATTGGTGGTTTACACGGTGTTATTGATGCAATTGAAGACACAGCAGTGACATTAAAAATTGCTGACAATGTACGAGTGAAATTTGACCGTCAAGCAATTGGACGAATTGTCAATGACAATCAGTAACAAAGAAGAAAAGGCTTACAATAGGCGATAGCTATATTGTAAGTCTTTTTTATACAATATTGGATGGCTGTGTTTAAGTGTTTTTTGCAGTTGCAGTTTTTAATTTATGAATGAATGCCTCACCAGTATCATTGCCATTTATCGTTATTCTGCTTAATGTAAATAGGGAATCGCCTTTTTTTACACGTTTATTTTGTATGACAAAGGCCATCTTAAAGCCAGCTTCCTTGGCTAATTTGATGGTGGAGGGTGAATAAATCCCATAAGGATAGCTTATTGCAATTGGTTCATATCCTAGCTTTTCTTTGATTATTTTTCTTGAATGAATAAAATCATTTCTTACCCTTTCTTCATATTCAGCCTGACTCTCTAGTTGCCCATTCACAATACTAGGACCATATACTGCGCCATTAGGCTTACCATTTTTTGAAGGTAATTTATAATGTAAGTCCCAAGTATGACTCTGAATTGTAATATAATCCTTCATTTCCATTAATTGATCCCAATTCATCTTTGCAGTTTCATTTGGATAGTGATTGTTTCCATTCATCTCTAGGATTCTGCTTGCAATCACAAAAATTTCTGCATGCATACCATATTTTTTCAATATCGGGTAAGCTTTTTCATAATTACTAAAATACCCATCGTCAAAAGTAATTAACACAGGCTTTTGAGGTAACGGCGCTTGGTCGTTTAAGTAATCATATAATTGCTGAGCAGAAATGGCCTGATAGCCTTCCATTTTAAGCAATTTCATTTGATTTTCAAAGTTCTTGGGTGAAATAACTGTAGTATTGTTTATATTGTCCTCTAAATGATGGTACATAAGAATAGGTATTTCCTGTTCTTGATACCCGTAAATAAGATGAGGTCTAATAAGAAAAAGGATATAAACAAAAACGAAAACAATTATTTTTTTTGTCATGTCCTCACCTTGTTTGCATGTTTATTGTGATAAGCATTTAAGCTCTATGTTAGTATGTACGAACAAGTAGGGACTATTCCTTGAAAACTGTATAAAAAACAATAAGTAAGGTCACCTTGATAGTATGGGGGTGTTTATATGGAAGAATATTACCATATTATTTTTAGAACTTGCTTTTTGTATGTGTTTATCATCATCGTTTTCCGTTTAATGGGTAAACGAGAAGTAGGTGAATTATCAGTCATCGATTTGGTCGTATTTGTATTAATTGCAGAAGTAGCAGCCTTTGCGCTAGACGATTATAAAAATCCTCTCTTTAATGCGATACTACCTATCATTATTTTGCTCTTTATTCAAATATTAAGTGCCTTTTTGTCATTAAAGTTCAAAAAAATACGTGACCTAGTGGATGGTGACCCTGCTTTATTAGTAAAAGACGGTGTTATTTTAGAGAGTGAGATGAGAAAACACCGCTATAATTTAGATGATTTATGTCAGCAATTACGAGAAAACGGAATTGCATCTGTGACAGATGTAGCGTTTGCGTATTTAGAGCCTTCAGGCAATCTTTCTGTCTATAAAAAAGATGAAAAAGCCTTTGTGTATCCATTGATTATCGACGGTGATATCCAAGAAAGACATTTATTTACTATGCATAAAGATGTGGAATGGCTAATGGGTGAGCTAGCAAAAAATAATATTACTGACAGTGAAACGGTATTTTTTTGTATTTGGGAAGACAATAAGCTGCATATCCAATTAAAGGAATCCTAGACTTTCTTCGCTAATTTTTTAATGTAACGGAAATCGGTAATACGCAACTGATTGGTAAATAATAAAAAGGTGAATAGCAAAAATAATGTGACACCACTACTTAAAATAAATGGTAGGGATAGTATCGGAATAAGGAAATACTGGGCGACGCAAACAGCAATAAAACAACTATAAGGCACAACAAACATTCTGAAGCCAGCGCGCAGGTTTTTACGTTGTCTAACTGTTGCAATATGCAAGAATGACGTTAGTAAAACCCCAAAGCCAATAGCTACAACGGCTCCTTTTTCCTGGATACCTGGTTGAGAGGCAAGTACAAACATTACAAATAGTTTACCTAGCCCACCATAGATGGAATTCATCATGGCAGCTCTTGCCTCACCAATTGCTTGTAAGATGGAGTGTAGAGGACTTTGAATATAATAAAAATAAAAAATAGGTGCTAAAATTTTAACGTACCCACGATTTTCTTCTAAATGAAAAAGCTTCATAGCTAATTCATCTCCATGCACAAAGAAATACGTAGCAGCAAAGCAACCCACTAGCGAAGACAATCTTAGGGACACCGAAATTCGTTCCTGTAATAGTGGGATGTGCTGACGAGCGACGGCATCACTAACAGCTGGAATGAGCACAATCGATAAGGCTGTTGATACAAACGCAGGAAATAACAGTAATGGCACCAAAACACCGGA
Source organism: Lysinibacillus sp. HST-98 (assembly GCF_016757845.1). Classification (NCBI taxonomy): domain Bacteria; kingdom Bacillati; phylum Bacillota; class Bacilli; order Caryophanales; family Bacillaceae; genus Lysinibacillus; species Lysinibacillus sp. HST-98. The sequence goes on along the minus strand of NZ_JAENHX010000001.1, from coordinate 758,530 downwards.
GATGACACCATATAAAATAGTGGCAGCAGAGGCGGTTAAACCGGCCACAGTTAATGCTTTTAAAAAGATAATCGGCTCTAAAAACCAAGTGAAAGAACCAAAAAGCTTACTGCCTGCAGAGGGAAGGGCAATACGCAACATTGGTGATGCAGGATACCCTTCAATTTTAGTTTTTCGTGTCAGTAATTTCTTTTTGGAAACGATATAGTGTAGCCATAAGTACAAGAATGCTACAACTTCGGCTAGCAGTGTAATGCCCATTGCCGCCGCAGCTGTGACAGCAGCATTATTGTAATTAGCCACATAGGGTAGCATTAAAGTAATAAAGCTAATACGTACAATTTGTTCGATCATTTGTGCCCATGCTGTCGGTGTTATCTTAGCAACACCTTGTAAATAGGCACGTAATAAACCAGATCCAACTGATACTGGTACAGCAAAGAGTGCAATCCATAGTGTAAATGTTGTCTGTTCATTATGTAATAGAGTTGTTGAAATATATGGTATTGTTAGTGCAACGAGTGGCATAAAAATGATCATGCCAATGAATGACCAAAGAATGGCTGTACGCATGACACCAAAGATGTTCTCACGTTTATTTTTTGCTAGTAGTTCAGCCACTATTTTAGCAACAGCGATAGGTAGTCCTAGTTGAATGAGTGAGATGAAGAAAATAAACGCTGGATAGACGGTCATATAAATACCGACAGCCTCTTCACCAGCAATCCGCATAAATTGCATTCTATAAAAGAAGCCAAAAAGTTTAGATAAAAAAATCACAAACATTAAAAATAATGTACCTCGTACAAAAGAACTCATGCCATCCGTCCCTTCTCAAGCCGCAAAAATTCATTTACACTATTTGTATGCAAGCATGTCTTACGTTACGACTTTGATTGGAGATGATTCAAAATGAGTATGCAATATGAGCAACTATTTGAAAAGATTCGTCCGGCAATTGATAGTAAGATAGCAGAGTTCCAGCATTATCAATATAATGCTATTACAGCCGAAGAACTCTGGCGCTACTGTATTGAAAAAAAATGGCGTAAAAAGAAAGTTGAGCAACTACGTTTACATGAAGTTGTTTCTACCATTTTTTCGGTATCACCATCTGATATCGTCTCATTTAATCAAGTAGAGTTTTTACAAAGTAATAATTGGTTTGAAGAAGTGAATACAGACGAGTTACAATTACTGCTTGGTCCAGTCAGAACGTAATCAATGATGTGTCAAATTTTACAATAATTCTAAGAATCCTATACGTGTTGAATTGACACCAAGCGCAACCTGTTTCATAATAAGTGTGTTGCGCTTTTTTTATTTTGAATAAGTTCTTACTTACATAAGTCTTCATTGCTTTTATTGACATTTAGAAGGCTAGTACCTAATAATACTAAGATAAACTTGCGCGTTATGAACGATTGAAATAAGTAAAGCAACCTTTTTGAAGCACAGGTAACACGATTCTAGATGAAAAGGAGGATTAAACGTTTCAAAAGGTATTGCTAGTTACTTGTTTGGCGTGTAAGGACAGCCCTTACACCAATTCGAGGAGGATTTATTAATGAAACTAAAAAGTCGTATAGTTGCATTCCTACTGATTATCGTGCTATTGGCAGCAGGTATTAGTACGACTGTAAACGGCGTCTTAAAGGACATCAAGCTTGGTCTTGACTTACAGGGCGGGTTTGAAGTGCTTTACGAGGTAAATGAATTAAAAGAAGGACAAAAAATTACACCAGAAATTGTCACAGCAACATCCACTGCACTTGGTGAACGTGTAAATACGATGGGGGTTAGTGAACCGAGTATTCAGGTTGAGGACAAAAATCGTATTCGCGTGCAATTAGCTGGTGTTGAGGATCAGGAATCGGCACGTAAGTTATTGTCTACTTCTGCGAATTTAACATTCCGTGATGTTGATGATAATTTATTATTAGATGGAGACGATTTGAAAGCTAACGGTGCTAAAGACTCTTTTGACCAACAAAATCGTCCGATTGTATCCTTAACTTTAAAAGATGCGAAAAAATTTGCTGATATAACAAGTAAAATTGCGGCAAAACCCGCAGGTCAAAATTTACTGGTTGTATGGTTAGACTTTGAAGAGGGTGTCGATTCCTATAAAGCGGAATCACAAAAGGCAAAGCCTCGCTATGCATCTGCAGCAACTGTTAGTCAAACATTAAATACAACAGATGTTATGATTAGTGGTAATTTCTCTGTTGAAGAAACAAAAAATTTAGCAGATATTTTAAATGCAGGGGCATTGCCTGTAAAACTAGATGAAATTTATTCAACTTCTGTTGGTGCTCAGTTTGGTGATGCAGCACTGAAAAGTACGATTTTTGCTGGTATTGTAGGCGTAGTAGTTATTTTCTTATTTATGCTATTCTACTATCGTTTACCAGGCTTTATTTCTATTATTACATTGGCTGTGTTCACCTTCCTAGTATTAGTTGTCTTTGACTGGATTAATGCGGTATTAACACTCCCAGGTATTGCGGCCATTGTCCTGGGTATAGGAATGGCAGTAGATGCCAATATTCTAGCGGCTGAACGTATTCGTGAAGAGCTGCGAGTAGGCTATTCCGTTAAACAAGCCTTCCAAATTGGGTCTAAACAATCTTTATCAGCCATTATTGATGCGCAGTTGACAACTTTATTAGCTGCAGCAGTATTGTTCCAATGGGGAACAAGCTCTGTTAAAGGATTTGCTACCACATTAATTATTAGTATTTTATTGAGCTTCTTAACAGCAGTTTGGGGCTCACGTGTCCTATTAGGACTACTTGTTAACAGTGGCTATTTCAACAGTCCAGCGTGGTTTGGTATTGCAAAATCCAAACAGCATAGTCTAGATGAAAATATTGGTACATTAGATTTATCAACGAAATTTGATCGATTTGACTTTGTGCATAACCGTAAGAAATTCTATACGTTCTCATTAGCCATTTTAGTGGCTGGTTTAGTGGTTCTTGGCATTTTCCGCCTTAACCTAGGTATTGATTTCTCAAGCGGTACGCGTGTCCAAATTGAATCTGACCAAACATTAACAAAAGAAGAAGTATCCAAATATCTAGATAGCATTGATTTTTCTTCAGAGGATATCATACTCTCTGGTGAGAAAAGTAATACAGCAGTCATTCGCTATAAAGATGACCTTACACAAGCAGAAATTATAGAAATTAAAAAAGAAGCTGGCGAAAAATATGGTCATGAACCAGCGGTAAGTACCGTATCGCCTACAGTTGGTAAGGAACTTGTAAAAAATGCGATTAAGGCTTTATCTCTTGCAGCAATAGGGATCATCATTTATGTGGCAATTCGTTTTGAATGGCGCATGGGTATTGGTGCAATTGTTTCATTATTGCATGATGTATTCTTAATCGTTGCCGTCTTTAGCTTCATGCGTTTAGAAGTAGATATTACGTTCATTGCAGCTGTATTAACAATTGTTGGATATTCCATCAATGATACGATTGTTACCTTTGACCGTATGCGGGAAAACTTAAATCGCTATGATACCATTAATGACCGTGAAGTATTGGCGAATATCGTGAATAAATCGCTACGTCAAACAATGGGTCGTTCGGTTAATACAGTATTAACTGTAATTATCGTTGTTGTAGCCCTATTAATTTTTGGTGCACCATCTATTCAAAACTTCTCTATTGCGTTATTGATTGGTTTGATTACAGGTATGTATTCTTCAATCTGTATCGCAGCTCAAATCTGGTATTCATTAAAAATTCGTGAAATGAAAAAAACAGATGGAAAGCTACACAAAAAAGAGAAAAAACAATGGGGTACAGACGAACCTACTGTATAAGATAGTTAGCAGGGAATGGGAAACGAATGGTTTTCTATTCTCTGCTTTTTTCATGCAAAAAATGCTGCCTTTTAAAAAAGCAGCAGATTTTTCATATAGTATTTACAGTTTAAATTGCTGGATTAAGCCTTGTAGCTGTTGTGCATTTTCACTTAATTCTTCTGCGACAGTATTTACCTGCTGCATGGTCGCAACTTGCTCGTCAACAGATTCTGCAATCATATGAGAATTCGTTGCTGATTGGTTAGAAACATTGGCAATTTCCGTAACAGAAGCTGCAACCTGCTCTGCACTAGCAGAGATCTCTTCAGATGTGGCAGAAATTTCTTCAATTTGCTCTGTGAATGCAGCAACAGCAGAAGTGATGGAATAGAAAGCATCTCCAGCCTCATGAATTTTGGCTACGCCGTCCTTTACAGAAGCTAAACCATTGTCTACTGATGCTGCTACATTTTGCGTATCTGTTAGAATTTCTTTTGTAATAGCAACGATTTGGCTAGCAGATTGATTCGATTCCTCAGCAAGTTTTCGTACCTCATCCGCTACGACTGCAAAGCCTTTTCCATGTTCTCCTGCTCTTGCTGCTTCAATAGCTGCATTTAGTGCCAGTAAATTTGTTTGTGCTGAGATTGCTGTAATCACTGTTGTAATTTGTCCAATTTCTTCTGATTGCTTACTTAGTTTTTGCGTTAATGTTGCAATATCAGAAGTTGCTAGTGCGATCATATTCATCTGTTCTTTTGCTGTTGCAATCGTTGCACCACCTGTATGGGCAAGCTGAGTCAGATTTTCTGCATTATGATGAAGACTTTGAGTCGCCTCCGCAATGCGTTGGACACCTGAAGCAGTTTCATCCATTGCCACAGCACTTTGCTGAGAGGCACTAGCAGAAGAAGTGATATGTGTTACATTATCTTGAATTCGTTGAGCAATATTATCAGAAGTTGCGGTTACTTCCTCTGTACTAGCAGAAAGCTCTTCTGAAACAGCCGATAAATGGGATGCGCTATCTTGAATGTTAGTCATTAAACCAGCTAGATTTTGTTTTAATGTATTGACTGCATTTGCAAGTGTACCGATCTCATCTTTTGATTGATGGTCAAGCTCCGCAATTGTTAAATCACCTTGTGCTAATGTATCTGCTGCTCCAATTACCTTGCGTAGGGGCAGGACAATGGAGGCTTTGACCATATGCATAAAATATAAACCAATAATAATACTTGCAAGGAGAAGGCTAATAGCAATGATAATAGCGCGTGAAACGGTTTGATTAACAGATTGGTCAACATTTTGAAGCTGTTCATCGTGATAAGCTAATAATTCAGTTGTTAACTTAAAAATGTCCTTATTGTATTTTGTAACATCATTATTGATGATAGAGAGTGCTAGATCCATGTTGCCACTATTAAACGCTTGTAAAGCTTTCTGTGAATTTGATAGTAACTCTTTTTGCAATTCCGTAATTTGCTGCATAATATTTTTTGTATAATCTGTTCGAACAATAGTAGAAAGTTCATGAACTGTTTCAGGTAACAACTTTTCATAGCGCTCTAAATTGGCCTTAGCTGTTTCGTCCTTCTTATTTAAAATATAGGAGCGTAAAAATAAACCTTGAGATGCAAGTTGTTGTTGGATTTTATCTGTTAATTGGATTTGTACCATCCGATGCTTCAATACTTCTTCTAAATCATTCTGTGTTGTTTTAAATTGAATAAATGATACGATGCTTGAGATAAAAAGTAAACATGTTAAGGAAATGAATCCTATATTTAATTTTTTTCGAACGGACATAAACTTCCTACTTTCTTTTATTATATGGAAAAAATTGATGTTCTGAAATTACTATAACTTGATATATTTACATGGTCAATAGTCAAGAGATTTTCAATCGTAGGAAATCTTATTCTCCAATAAGTTTTTATAGAAGGATAATATACCTACTTTTGATTCTGCTGATAAAATAGGAATTTTAACTGTTTTCGTCAGAATTGATTGACAATAGTATTGGATTGGCATAAAATTAAGGCTAACTTTTTGTTCGGTAAAGGTAGAAGGTCTCGGGAGCGAGGTCAGCCGCAGAACAGATGAGCTGAGTTTAGATGAGAATAGCTGAGAAATTGTTGAATAAGAGTAGTAGCCTAAGTGTGTAATAAAGAGAGTCAGTGGCTGGTGTAAACTGATTTACAGCTTATGTGAATGGACTTATGAGAGTCGCTTATAAAAAAGCGAACGTGATTCCCCACGTTATAGGGGTGCTTTCAAGGTGTGGTTTACCATACCCATAAAGCACAAAAGTGAGAGCATATGCTCTAATATGAGGTGGCAACGCGGTCATAATCGTCCTCTGCAATTAGGAATAATCCTTTTTGCAGAGGGCTTTTTTATTTTCATTCAGCATTCGTCTAGACATTAGCTAAAGGAATCTTTGAAAAAGGAGCAAAATAGCTATGCAAACAACGAGTTCAAGAACAAAAATGAAAACGATCAATGGCGATTCTTTAACACCTATTTTGATTTTTAGGCGTTTACAGGGAAAACATAAATTTTTATTGGAAAGTTCTGCCCAACACGAAGGAGCTGGAAGGTTTTCCTTTATTGGGGCTAATCCACGAAAAACATATAAAGGTGTGGGCCAAGAAATCCAAGAGGTTTCCTATAAAACAGGAAAAACATATGTGCATCAAGGGGAACTTTTTGTCCTTCTGAAACGCCTCATGCCACGTATTTCCCATACGACACAATTTCCATTTTCAGGTGGTGCCGTTGGATATATAGGCTTTGGCGGTACAACGATGTTCGTAGATAAAAAAATAGAACTGCCTGATGCTCATTTTCATGTTTATGAAACGATTATTGTATTCGATCATCAAACAGATGAAGTGACATTGATTCATACAACTATAGATGCAGAAAAGCAAGAACCTGATTTGGAAGATTTGGCTCAACAAATAGTAAACGGGCATATCAGTGACGAAGCATCTTATCGTTATCAACCGCTTGATACTGCAACAAATGAATCATTTGCAACGGTTTTACAGACAATGCAAGCCAATTTACAAGATAACATAACAAGGGTCGTTTTGCCGAACCGCAATGTAGCCAACTTTCAAGGTGATACGTTGGCTTTGTATCGACAGCTACGTAAAAAAAAGCCTGCAGCCTTTATGTATTATATAGAGTTTGAGGATCATGTTGTGTTAGGTACTTCTCCTGAAAGTCTAATCCGAGTAAAAGGTGAAAGCGTTATTGCGACTCCTACAGAAGGAACATATCCGCGAGGGGAAACAAAAAATGAAGAACTAGAAAATGAACGCAAATTATACAACCATGAAAGCATTAGGCAATCACATGCACTTCTTGTTAGGGCTATTCAGCAAGAATTACAGTCGGTTTGTTTTCGAGATTCTGTTCAGGTCATGGAGGCTATGCGTATTCAGCGGTCCAAAAAGGCACTGCACATGACGACTAGGGTGGAAGGAAAGCTTTTACCAATGCTTCATGCCCTGGATGTTTTAGCAGCAACCATATCCCCACTTTCAGCAACGGAGCTTCCGCATGCAGCTGGTTATTTTGGTGCTCTCGGCTTTATTGGATTTAATGGTCATTTGGATTTTGCCTTAGCAGGTCAATCGATTGTAGTTAAACAGGATACCATGCATTTGCAAGCAACAATAACTGTTACCAAATATACAAATGTGCAAAACGTTTTACATCAAGTGCAAGAGGAAGAACAGACATTTTTACAGTTACTGGTGAACAATGGGGGGCAAAACTAATGGAACAATTACAAAGGAAAGTACTGCAGGGAACACATCTCATGTATGAAGAAATGTTACAGGCAGCGCAATGGTTATTTCAAGATGATACTCCTAAGGAAGAAATAGCAAGCTTTTTAACAGCTTTAGCTGCAAAGGGAGAAACTGCACATGAAGTAGCTGCATTAGCAACTATTATGCGATCTTTTGCTCTTGATATAGTCGTAAAAGAAGGTAGCTATATGGATAATTGCGGTACAGGTGGAGATGGTCTTCATACTTTTAATATCAGTACAGCTTCTGCTTTCGTGTTAGCTGGAGCGGGTGTCAAAATTGCCAAGCATGGGAACCGTAAAATCTCTTCCTCCTCTGGTAGCTCAGATGTGCTAGAGGCACTAGGTATTCATACAGCTATTTCCATCCCTCAAACAGCCCATTTGCTAGAGAGAGAGGGAATCGCTTTTATTTATGCACCGAATGTTCATCCGAAATTAAAGAGAATTGGTGAAGTTCGCCGTTCATTAGGAAAACCGACAATCTTTAATCTTGTTGGTCCTTTAACAAATCCGGTCCCATTATCCACACAATTTACAGGCATTAATCGACCGAATTTTGTCATGGAATATGCCTCAGTCTTACAAATGCTTGGACGTGAGCGGGCCATTGTCGTCTCAGGGCCACAAGGCTTAGACGAGGCTTCATTAGCAGGTCAAAATACATTGGTTTTAGTAGATAAAGGAGATCTAATTCCCTTTTCCCTAACCGCAGAAGATGTCGGTCTTCAAATGGCCCCTTTAGAGGCCATCCGTGGTGGCACTGCAGATGAAAATGCGGTGATTATGCAAAAAATATTGGCTGGGGAACGGAGTCCTTATTTAGATACAGTAGTATTAAATGCTGGCATCGGCTTATTTGGCTATGGTCAAGCGGAAACCATCAAAGAGGGTGTAGCTATGGCAAAGGAAAGTATTTTTAGCGGGAGAGCACAACAGAAATTAGAGGCGGTTGTAACATATAGCATGCAAATTAAAGAAGTGGAGGTAGGGTAATGAATATACTCAATAAAATATTACTGCAAAAAAAGATTGAGGTAGGTGCTTTATTAGAGCAGCCAGATCCTTTAGCAAACTTTACAGAAACGCCACGTCGCTCGTTATTTGAATCATTGTGTCAAGCTCAAACACTGCAAGTCATCGCAGAAATGAAGCGTGCTTCCCCTTCCAAAGGGTTAATAGCTGGTGGAGCAGATCCAGTTGCTCAAGCAAAAGTCTATGCACTAGCAGGAGCAGCAGCTATTTCGGTCTTAACAGACAAGGAATTTTTTAAAGGCTCCTTTGAAGATTTAGCAGCAGTTGCTGGTGCTGTAGATACGCCACTTCTTTGTAAGGATTTTATGATTGATCGAGTGCAGATTCGATTTGCCAAGGCAGCAGGTGCATCTATTATTTTATTAATTGTGGCAGCCTTAACTGATGATGCATTACGTGATTTATATAGCTATGCCACGGGCTTAGGCCTAGAAGTTTTAGTGGAGGTACACGATTGTGAGGAGCTTGAACGCGCTCTTGCTGTAAATGCAAAGTTAATTGGCGTTAATAATCGAGATTTACGTACCTTTGAAGTAAGCCTAGAGCGCACAAGAGAAATTGCTAATGCGTTTCCATTTGATGAGAATCGAGTATTAATTAGTGAGAGCGGCATATGGACGCGGGACGATGCGAAGCTAGTAGCCTCGATGGGGGCTAGCGGTGTCCTGGTAGGTGAAGCTTTAATGAGGAGTGGAGATGCGGGGCAAGCACTACGGGATTTGCAAGTAAGTAAAGAGGGGGCATCGGTATGACAAAGGTCAAAATTTGTGGTCTACAGGAGCAAGAACATGTCAAAACAGCTGTTCATGCTGGTGCAGATGCTATAGGGTTTGTTTTTGCACCGAGTAAACGCCGTGTATCCATTGAGCAAGCCCAACAGTTAGCAAAGCATGTACCACAAGGCGTTTTAAAAATAGGTGTCTTTGTTAATCCAACGCCAGCTGAATTAAAAGAAGCCGTAGAGCAAGTACCCTTAGATTATGTGCAATATCATGGAGAGGAATCGCCAGCATTTATTCAGGAGCAAGGTTATCCCGCCATAAAGGCATTATCAATACGAGATAAAGAGGATGTTCAAGCGGCAGCTAACTACCAAGTAGATTATTATTTATTTGACGCGCCTGGTACAGAGTTTAAAGGTGGGAGTGGTCACACTTTTGATTGGACACTCCTTGAGCAAGTAGGGATTCCCAAAGAAAAATTATTATTAGCGGGTGGTCTCAATGTAGACAATATTGAAGCGGCCATTACGGATGTAGAGCCTTTTATGGTGGATGTTTCAAGTGGTGTAGAAACACATGGAAGAAAGGATTCTACCAAAATACAAGCTTTTTTACAGGCAGTAAAGAGGGGGAGCAAATGATGGGAATATCAATAGCAAATAGTGTACCGACAAAAGAAGGGCGTTTTGGACAATTTGGTGGTCGGTTTGTGCCAGAAACATTAATGACAGCCTTGCTTGAATTAGAAGCTGCTTATGAGCAAGCATTACTAGACCCTGCCTTTACAGAGGAGCTGTCCTATTATTTAGAAGACTATGTTGGCCGCGAAACACCGCTCTATTACGCAGAAAATTTAACGAAGGCGCTAGATGGAGCAAAGATTTATTTAAAGCGTGAAGATTTAAACCATACAGGTGCACATAAAATTAATAATGCGATTGGGCAAGCACTTCTAGCCAAACGCATGGGTAAAAAGAAAATCGTTGCTGAAACAGGTGCTGGTCAGCATGGTGTGGCAACAGCTACTGCATGTGCATTATTAAATCTAGAATGTGTTGTTTTTATGGGAGCAGAAGATATAAAACGTCAGCAGTTAAATGTCTTTCGTATGGAGTTGCTTGGCACAAAGGTTCAATCGGTGGAAAGTGGTTCTAAAACATTAAAGGATGCTGTGAACGCTGCCCTACGTTACTGGGTGACAAATGTTGAGGATACCCACTATATTTTAGGCTCTGCCTTAGGTCCTCACCCATTCCCCAAAATTGTTCGGGACTTTCAGCGTGTCATTGGAGTAGAAACAAGAAGGCAAATCGTGCAAAAAGAGGGGCGTTTACCTGATGCGGTTGTTGCCTGTATTGGAGGTGGCAGTAATGCAATCGGTATGTTTCACCCATTCGTTGATGATGAATCAGTTGCCTTATACGGTGTTGAAGCAGCAGGAAGTGGTCTTGAAACTGGGAAGCATGCTGCGGCCATCGCAGGTGGACAATTAGGGGTATTACATGGCGCCTACATGTATTTATTACAGGACGAAAACGGCTTTGTCCAAGAAGCACATTCTATTTCAGCTGGGTTAGATTATCCAGGGAAAGGACCAGAGCATTGTTATTTACATGATATTGGTCGAGCGCAATTTGACTCCATCACAGATGCTGAAGCACTGGAGGCACTACAATTATTAAGCCGAACGGAAGGGATACTGCCTGCACTTGAAAGTTCTCATGCCATTGCTTATACGGCAAAACTTGCAAAGACCATGGCAAAAGATCAAATCATTGTTGTGTGCTTATCTGGTCGAGGAGATAAAGATGTTCACACAGTTCGAGCTGCACTAGGAGGGGATGTTAAATGACAACTTTACAGCAAGCGATCGAACAGGCAAAAGCTGAAGGTCATAAAGCTTTTATACCTTATATCATGGCAGGTGACGGAGGGCTAGAGACCATTAAGCCAACTATTTTAAAACTGCAGCAATTAGAGGTAACAGCTATTGAAGTAGGGATTCCTTTTACAGATCCTGTTGCTGATGGTCCAACAATCGAACGAGCAGGAGAACGTGCACTCAAAGCTGGTGTGACATTAAGAAACGTGTTGCAAACACTCGCGTCATTTAGAGATGAAATAACAGTGCCTCTCGTAGTCATGACTTATTTCAATCCAGTATTAGCATATGGCTTAAAGCCTTTTGCGCAAGCCTGTGTAGCTGGGGGAGTTAAGGGATTAATTGTACCAGATGTCCCGTTGGAAGAGAGTGAGTTGTTACGTGATGCATTAAATCCATATGGCATTGATGTGGTACAGCTTATCTCATTAACAAGCCCTCCAGAGCGTATAGCACGCATCGCAGCAGCTAGTCAGGGCTTTGTTTATGCAGTGACCGTTAATGGGATCACAGGAGCAAGATCGCGTTTTGCCAATAATTTAGAACAGCATTTTGCAAACTTACGTCAAGCAAGTCCAATCCCTGTGCTTGCAGGCTTTGGTATTTCAACACCTGAGCAAGTGAAAAAGATGGGGGCTTTGGGAGATGGTGTAATTGTCGGTAGTGCCATTGTTACAGCATTACACGAAGGAGATTTGGCAACGGTGGCAGCCTTAGTAGCCGCCTCGAAAGGTAAGTTAGAGAAGTCTACTCTTTAGAAGAGTAGGCTTTTTAAATGATGAAAGAAATGAGAAAGTGACAGATAGAAATTAAAAAGCGATGGATAAAACTATCAATCTAACGGATAGTGCGCAACCCATAGAAATTCGGTATAATAGCTTTCGTAAGGAAGTGAGCAGATGATTCTATCGAAAAAAAGATGGCAGGTGGAGCGTCCTGACGCAACACTTGTACAAGCATTACAAAATGACTTACAACTTTCTGCGATTGCAGCAAAAATTTTAGCAGCACGAGGTTGCGAAACAACGGCTGACGCAGAAAGCTTATTAAATATGACTGAGGCAAATATTCATGACCCATTTCTTATGCATGGTATGGCTGAAGCGGTAGCACGAATTGAACAAGCACTAGAAAATGGTGAGAAAATTTTAGTGTATGGTGATTATGATGCCGATGGTGTGACAAGCACAACCGTTATGTTACATGTTTTACTAGATCTTGGAGCAGACGTCTCCTTTAAAATTCCGAATCGTTTTATCCATGGCTATGGTCCGCATGAAGCCCTATTTCGGGAGGCCTATGAAGAGGGTGTACAGTTAATCATTACAGTGGATAATGGTATATCTGGTATTGAGCCTATTCGAGTAGCGAAGGAGCTTGGTATGGATGTCATTGTGACAGATCACCATGAGCCAGGTGAGGAGCTACCACCAGCAGATATTATTCTTCATCCCCGAATACCAGAAGGGCAATATCCATTTGGCGAGCTAGCAGGAGTAGGGGTTGCCTTTAAGCTGGCACATGCTCTTTATGGGGAACTACCAAGCCATCTAATAGAATTTGTGGCGATTGGCACTGTTGCAGATTTGGTTCCGTTGGTGGACGAAAATCGCTATCTCGTGAAACGGGGCATACAAGAAATGCGTCGTTCTCTTAGCCCATGGGTGCAAGCGTTGTGTGACATAGCCAGTACAGAGCAGACGAAAATTACAGAAGAAACGATTGGCTTTTATTTTGGTCCACGATTGAATGCTGTTGGTCGACTAGGTGAAGCAGCTCCTGGCGTGGAATTATTAATGGCAGAGGATAATGCTAAAGCAACCGCATTGGCAAAAAAGCTAAATGCCTGCAATACCGAGCGCAAAGATATTGTGAAAAGTATTACAGATGAAGCCATCGCACTGATTGAAGCAGATGAAAAAATCGGCCATTCCTTAGTTCTTGTTGTTGCTGGCGAGGGCTGGAACGCAGGTGTTGTAGGAATTGTAGCATCACGTCTCGTTGAACTATATTACCGTCCAACGATTGTGCTGTCGCTTGATCCCGAAAAGGGCATGGCAAAAGGATCTGCTCGAAGTATTGAAGGTTTTCATCTATATAATGAACTAGCTAAAAATCGAGATATTTTACCGCATTTTGGTGGACATCCTATGGCTGCAGGTATGACCTTATCATTAGAGCATGTGGATGAACTACGTACTCGCCTAGATGCTCAGGCAAGAGCCTGTTTAACAGAGGAGCAATTAACACCTGTATTGCATATTGATATACCGCTCAGCATAGACGAAATTTCAGCGGATGCGATTGAGGAAATTTCAACACTAGGACCATTTGGCACAGATTTCCCTAAGCCTGTGTATGTGCTAGAGGATGTAGAAATCGCCTCCATGCGTAAAATTGGAGCGGGCGAGAATCATATTAAAATGGAAATAACAAACGGCTATGACAAATTGGATAGTGTTGGTTTTAACAAAGGGCATTTACATGATGAATTAACGTATGGCATCAAAGTTTCCTTTATAGGCGATTTGCAAATTAACGAATGGCAGGGACGTAAAAAAGCCCAATTTATGATCGAGGATGTCCAAACTACAGAATGGCAGTTATTTGATATTCGTGGTATCCGTCAAACAGCTCGATGGCTGAATACGGTACCGAAGGACGTGGCTCGGTTTATCGCCTTTCGTCCAGAAACGATGACCTATTATCAATCATTAATCGGTGCACCTATTACATTGGTTGACCCAGTCCTTTCAAATATTGAACAAAGTGATTACATCGTGCTCTTAGACTTGCCACACAATGTTCAAAAGCTAGAGGACGTTTTACAGAAGACAGCACCTTCACGTATTTATGCTCATTTTTATATGCCTGACTCGCAATACTTCAGTGGTCTACCTACTCGTGAGCAATTTACTTGGTATTATAAGTTCTTGAAAAATCGACCAGCCTTTCCGCTTGATATGCATATCGCAGATTTAGCGAAGCATACGGGGTGGCCATTAGATACATTAAAATTTATGACACAGGTGTTTTTTGAGCTTGATTTTGTTAAAATGGAGGGTGGACTGACGACTGTCAACGTGAATGCTCCAAAACAAGCACTAACAGAGGCACCGTCTTACAAACAACGTTCAGAACAGATTGAAATGGAGCAAAAGCTTGTTTATGCTCCTTATATAGAATTAAAACAATGGTTTGATGAACGTTTAACATCAGCGGACGAATAACGTTTCGTAGGAGGAGCAATAACATGGATTTAAAGCAATACGTTACAACGGTTGAAAATTGGCCGAAAGAGGGCATTACCTTCAGAGATATTACAACAATTATGGATAATGGTCCTGCATACAAATATGCAACAGACCAAATCGTAGAATATGCAAAAGAAGTGGGCGCTGAAATTATTGTTGGCCCTGAGGCACGTGGTTTTATTATCGGTTGTCCAGTTGCCTATGCACTTGAAATAGGCTTTGCCCCTGTTCGTAAACCTGGTAAATTACCACGTGAGGTAATTAGTGCAGACTACGGTCTTGAATATGGTAAAGATACGTTAACAATGCATCATGATGCAATTAAGCCTGGTCAAAAAGTTTTAATCTGTGATGATTTACTAGCAACTGGTGGAACAGTTGAAGCAACAGTGCGTTTAGTGGAACAATTAGGTGGTCAGGTAGTAGGCTGTGCATTCCTAATTGAACTTTTAGAATTAAATGGTCGCGAAAAGCTTGGCGATTTAAATATTAAAACACTTATTCAATATTAAAAGCATTGAAAAAGCGCCCTACACTGTAGGCGCTTTTTTTATACTTCGTCATAGGCTTGAATAATTTTTTGCATTGTTCGCAATGTATCGTAGAAATCTGCGTATTTTTCGGTTCCAATATCCTCGATAATTCTATCTTGAATGCCTTGCCAAATAGGTGCGGCTTCATGCAACTTTTCTAATCCTTTTTCAGTGAGCGTAATTTTTTTTGTGCGAGCATCCTTTGTATCTCGTTTTAATTCAACATAGCCATGTTGCTTTAATAGATTAATATTACGTGTTACAGTGGTTTGATCGAGTTGTAAAATTTCACCTAAACGGCTGATTGAGACAGCTTGTTGAAGGTCGATATGTGCAAGCATCGAATATTGTGTAACTTTTAAACCTGTAGGCTGTAGCAGCTTATCATATAATTGTGTGACAACCCTTGTTTTTTTTCTAAGGTTTGCACAAACACAAATTTGTGTATAATCAATATTTTTAAGTTGATTCTTCATCGACAGTACTCCTTTAAGGGGATTCTACTCATTATAAGTATACACCCAATAACTAGAATTTCCTTCTTGACAGCTTTATGAACGATTACTATGATTATACATGTATATACATATAAATGAAATAAGCAGACTAAAACATGTATATACATGTTTTATAGTCTATCAAAGAAAAGAAGGTGTTGAGGTGAAGCGTGTTCATTATAGTTGGTTTATTTTAATCGTCACATTTTTCTCGATAATTGTCGCAGGAATTACAATGTCATCATCTGGCGTGTTTATCGATCCTCTTGAAAAAGAATTTCACTGGGATCGTTCAACCATTGCTTTAGCTTTTGCTGTAAGTTTGTTTTTATATGGCATATCTGGACCATTTATGGCTGCGTTGCTTGAAGTCATAGGCCTAAAGAAAATGATGCTAGGTGCTATGGCAACTTTAGTATTAGGAATGACTTTAACATTTTTGATGAGTGAATCCTGGCAGCTAATCATTATTTGGGGGGGCATTATTGGTCTTGGAGCAAGTCTCTTTTTAACTGTCCTTAGCCCATATGTGGCGAATCATTGGTTTGTAAAACGCAGAGGATTAGCGGTTGGTATTTTAACGGCAAGTACAGCCACGGGTCAGTTAATTTTATTACCAGTTCTAGCTATCATTATTGAACACTATTCTTGGCGATGGGCTATCACATTAATGCTACTCCTTAGTATCATAATGTTTTTCATGATTGCGCTTTTTATAAAAAATAGACCTCAGGATATGGGGTTAACTCCTTATGGACAAGAGGAGGCTATAGAGGAACAACCAATACAGCAAAAGAAGAATCCAATAGCGATGGCTTTTAAAGGTTTACTTGAGGCGATTAAGGTTAAAGCATTTTGGCTCTTAGCAGGTAGCTTTTTTATTTGTGGGCTATCGACAAGCGGATTAATTGGTACTCATTTTGTTTCTTATTGTATTAGCTTTGGCGTTCCTTTAGTCACTGCCGCATCATTTCTTTCTTTTATGGGCATTTTTAATTTATTAGGTACAACTGCGTCTGGCTGGTTATCTGATCGCTTCGATAATCGGTGGTTATTGTTTTGGTATTACCTGTTAAGAGGCGCATCTCTATTATTGCTCCCTTATGCACTCGCACAAGGATCATTTGTTTTATTAACGATTTTCACGATTTTTTACGGACTAGATTGGATTGCTACAGTGCCGCCAACCATCAGTATGACACGACAAATTTTTGGTACGCAAAAAAGCAGTATTATCTACGGCTGGATATTTGCTTCACATCAAGCAGGAGCAGCGGTTGCTGCGTATGGTGGCGGGTTAATTTATAAATTTTTTAATTCTTATACATGGGCTTTTTTCCTTGCAGGAATGTTTTGTGCAATGGCCAGCTTATTCGTTATCATTGTTAAAAAACAAACACCTCAGCAAGCATAAACAAATATAAGTTGAACCTTCGTAAGATGAGGTTCAACTTTTTTAATAAAGAATCTTTTGACATAACACAAACAAAAGTTTATAATATAAACAAATATAATAAAAGGTGATGCTATGAATGAAAGAGAACAGGCGGTGCTTGCTTTAATTCGCCAGAATCCGTTTATGTCTCAGCAAGAAATGGCAGATGCAATGAATCTGTCGCGTCCTGTGCTTGCTAATTTAGTGTCTAGTTTAACGAAGCAAGGAAAAATTGTAGGTCGTGCTTATATATTACCCGAAGAAAATGAAATTATTTGCATCGGTGGAGCTAATTTAGACCGAAAATTCCATGTCAAGGGCAATGTTCAATTTGGAACATCTAACCCTGCCAGTTCTTCCTTTAGTGTAGGTGGCGTTGGTCGAAATATTGCTGAAAACTTAGGCAGATTAAACCACCAAGTGACGTTACTGACAACGGCAGGTAAGGATGCTGATTGGCAAGTGATCCAAGAGGCTTCGGAATCCTTTATGAATCTACGTTATGTAGAGCAGCTTGCAGATGCTACTACAGGCTCTTATACTGCCATCATGGATGAACAAGGTGAGCTAGCACTAGCTGTAGCAAATATGGAGGTTTACGACCTTCTGTTACCTAGCTTGTTGAAAAAACATGAAACAATGCTTGTAAACGCGGGCTGTTTTATTTTGGATTTAAACTGCCCAAAAGAAACCGTAGCGTATATTCAGCAAGTAGCCATTGCTCGTGATATTCCACTTGTCATTGTGCCAGTATCTTCGCCCAAAATGAATCGACTACCTGAAACATTACAAGGCGTAACTTGGTTTATTTGTAACACAGATGAAGCAGAAACGATTGTTGGACATAAAATTGAAAACGCTACCCATTATGAAAAAGCTTTACAACAGCTCCTACAATTAGGTGCGGAGCATGTCATTATCACGGCTGGCAGCAAGGGCGTTTATGCAGCGTCTACAACGATTGCCCCTCGTCATTTTGCCGCTAAAGTAATTGACAAAATTGAAGATGTGACAGGAGCAGGAGATGCCTTTGTCAGCGCTGTCATACACAGTTGGCTGACTGGACAATCTTTTGAGACATGTATTGATGCTGGATTAACCAATGCAAAAAATACATTGGCATCTCCTTATACAGTAAGACCTGAATTATCAGTAGATTTGTTGAAAAATGAAATGGAGGAATAACAACATGAAAGATTTCATCGTATTATCAGAAGAAGTAAAAGCAGGACAAGCAAAAGGTCTACCAATCGTTGCATTAGAATCAACAATTATTTCACACGGTATGCCATACCCACAAAACGTGCAAACTGCGCGTGAAGTTGAGCAAATTATTCGCGATAATGGTGCAGTCCCAGCAACAATTGCATTAATTGATGGAAAAATTAAAATAGGTCTATCAGATGAAGAGCTTGAAATGTTCGGTAATGCTCAAGGTGTTGCAAAAGCTTCACGTCGTGACTTAGGCTACTTACTAGCAACGAAAAAATTAGGTGCTACAACAGTTGCAGCGACAATGATCTGTGCAGAGCTTGCTGGTATTGAAATCTTTGTTACAGGTGGTATTGGTGGTGTACACCGTGGTGCGGAAACAACAATGGATGTCTCTGCTGATTTAGAAGAATTAGCACAAACAAATGTTGCCGTTATCTGTGCGGGTGCAAAATCTATTTTAGACATCGGTCTTACATTAGAATATCTTGAAACAAAAGGTGTGCCAGTGGTTGGTTATGGTACGGATGAATTACCTGCATTCTACACACGTCAAAGTGGATTTGATGTAAACTTCCAATTAGATACGCCAGAAGAAATTGCAGCAATGCTATCTGCGAAATGGCAATTAGGCTTAAAAGGTGGCGCTGTCATCGCAAATCCAATTCCTGAGGCGGAAGCATTAGAGCATGCATTTATTACAAACATTATTGAAAAAGCTTTAGTTGAAGCAGAAGAGAATGGCATTCAAGGTAAAAACGTTACACCATTCTTACTTGGCAAAGTTAAAGAATTAACAGAAGGTAAAAGTCTTGATGCTAACATTGCATTAGTGAAAAACAATGCAGTAGTCGGCGCGAAAATTGCTGTAGCTTACAATCAATTACATTAATCAATTTGTCGAAACAAGGACTCTTTGTGACGTGAAGTCGCAGAGGGTCTTTTTTATTAAAAAGAAGAATATTTTTTCCATTTTTCGAACTGTTCACGAGATTAACTAAACTAAATGATACAGTCTCTTTACAATAGACCACTATATTTTATACAATTAAGTTTATATCTAATCTGAAAAATTTGACGAGCAAGGTGGACATGTTATGGCGAAAGAGCAAATTTTGACTCCTGAGGACGTTTTTGAGTTAGTCAAATCCTACATGAATGATGAAAATGTCGCATTCGTGAAAAAAGCATATGAATTAGCAAGGGATGCCCATATTGAGCAATTCCGTAGCTCAGGTGAACCGTATATTATTCACCCAGTACAAGTAGCAGGTATTCTAGCTGAATTACAAATGGACCCAGAAACTGTAGCGGCAGGTTTTTTACATGATGTTGTCGAAGATACGGATTTTACACGGGATGATTTGGTACGTGAATTTGGCGAAGAGGTGGCCGTGCTTGTTGATGGTGTTACCAAGCTAGGGAAAATTAAATATTTATCAAAAGAGGCGCAGCAGGCAGAAAATCATCGGAAAATGTTTGTGGCTATGGCGCAAGATATTCGTGTCATCCTCATTAAGCTAGCAGACCGTCTTCATAATATGCGTACGTTAAAGCATTTACCTGCTGAAAAACAACGACGCATTTCAAAAGAGACGCTCGAGATTTTTGCACCACTTGCTCATCGTCTTGGAATTTCGACTGTAAAATGGGAGCTTGAAGATACAGCACTGCGCTATTTAAACCCACAACAATATTATCGTATTGTCAGTCTGATGAAGAAAAAACGTGATGAACGTGAAGCTTATTTAGAAAATGTGATGGCTGAGATGAAATCACAACTGAACGAGGTTGAAATTGACGCAGATATCTATGGTCGACCAAAACATATTTACAGTATCTATCGAAAAATGGTGTTACAAAAGAAACAGTTTAATGAAATTTATGATTTATTAGCCATTCGTGTTCTTGTCGATAGTATTAAAGATTGCTATGCCGTATTAGGGATTGTGCATACACTTTGGAAACCAATGCCAGGACGCTTTAAAGACTATATTGCTATGCCAAAACAAAACCTGTACCAGTCTCTACACACGACTGTTATTGGACCTTATGGTGATCCGTTGGAGGTACAGATTCGTACAAAGGAAATGCACAAAATTGCAGAGTACGGGATTGCGGCGCACTGGGCATATAAAGAAGGCAAAAACGTAGATCATCAAAAGCAGAATGTCGACCAAAAATTAACGTGGTTCCGTGAAATTTTAGAGTTCCAAAATGAATCTTCCAACGCAGAAGAATTTATGGAATCCTTAAAATTTGATTTATTTTCTGATATGGTTTATGTCTTTACACCTGAAGGCGATGTCATTGAATTGCCAGCAGGTTCTGTTCCTATTGATTTTGCCTACCGTGTTCATTCCGAAGTGGGAAATCGTACGATTGGAGCGAAAATCAATGGGAAGATGGTACCGCTTGATACACCATTAAAAACAGGCGATATCATTGAAATTTTAACTTCTAAACAATCCTTTGGTCCGAGTCGCGATTGGCTAAAAATAGCTCAATCCTCGCAGGCGAAGAATAAGATAAAGCAATTCTTTAAACGACACCTGCGTGAAGAGAATATTGTCAAAGGTAAAGAAATGATTGAAAAAGAAATCCGTGCTCAGGATTTCGATTTAAAGGAAACGATGTCCTCCGAAAACCTAAAACGGGTATGCGACAAATTTAACTATACAAATGAAGAAGATCTGTATGCTGCAGTTGGTGTGAATGGTATTACTGCGCAACAGGTCGTAAATCGTTTAGCTGAAAAACGTCGTAAAGAACGTGAGCAGGAAGAAGCACTAGAGAAAATTGAACAAAAAATGAAAAATCCAATTCCACAAAAACGTACGGAATCGGGTGTTATTGTAAAGGGTATTGATAATATGCTCATTCGACTTTCTCGCTGCTGTACGCCCGTTCCTGGTGATGATATTGTAGGTTTTATTACGAAGGGTAGAGGTGTTTCTGTCCATCGTGAGGACTGTCCAAATATTCAAATTGAGGATGAGCAGGAGCGCTTAATTGAAGTGGAATGGGAGCATGGTGTCATTCCTGAGAAAAAGGAATACCCTGTTGATATTGAAGTTTCAGCTTTTGATAGACCTGGCATTTTAAATGAAATCATGCAAATTGTTAGTGAAACGAAAACGAATATTTTAGCAGTAAGTGGTCGTGCTGACCGTGATAAAATGGCAACAATTCATTTAACTATTTCTATTTCAAATATTTCACATTTGCATAAAGTAGTTGAGCGAATTAAACAAACACCTGATATTTATTCGGTGCAACGTGTCATTAACTAATGGATAGGCAATATAGAATTGGGGTTTAGTACATGAAAGTAGTATTACAGCGCAGTAAAGCTGCCTCTGTAACAGTTGACGGAACTGTTACAGGAGCAATTGATCATGGCTATGTTCTTTTAGTGGGAATCACACATGAAGACACACAAGAGGATGTTGCCTATTTAGCAAAAAAAGTAGCCAATTTACGACTCTGGGAAGATACAGATGGAAAAATGAATCATTCGATCTTAGAGCATGGGGGCGCTATTTTATCCGTCTCACAATTTACATTGTATGGGGATGCAAAAAAAGGGAATCGTCCAAGTTTTATCAATGCAGCTAGACCAGAAGTAGCTGAGCCACTGTGGGAGGCTTTTAATCAAGCTTTACGCCAGCATGGCCTACATGTGGAAACAGGTATTTTTGGTGCCATGATGGATGTAGCACTAATTAATGATGGTCCAGTCACAATTCTTCTAGAGTCAAAATAATGGAACATTTCCTATAATTCCTTCATATACTAAAGAGTATGGTTAGTTTTATAGGAAGGAGTGTCTTAAACATGACGCAGACGAGAAGTATAACAAATCCATATTTATACGAAACTCTTAACATGATGATTGGCCAGGCAGTAGTTGTGCAAACAGAAAAAAATATTCAACAAGGTATTTTATTATCCATACTACCTGACCATATGGTTCTTGAGATAAATCGTACGCCTTTCTTCATTCGGATGGAGGAAATTGTATGGGTTACATTGGAAACTACAAAAAAATGAGAAAGTATGAACCTTCAAATCATAATAAATGATAGAAGGTTCTTTTTTATTTGTTTAGGGCAAATAAAAATACCTGAATAGCAAATTTATTTCGAAGAGATAAAAACTATTAAAACAGTTGCTACTCTTTGAATATTATTTTTTTAATAAAATATAAATGATATGTAAGTAAGTCCATTTGATTCCTCATGGATAGCTAACCACTGTGATTTTCCATTCTACTTACAAACTTTGATGTCTTTCATCTTAGGTTTATCCCACTAATAATGGGAGTGCTTTATGAAGTTCATGAATAAAAAGCATCTAAGGACAATCCATACAACTTTATCATTTCTAACACCGCCGCATATTGCTCCCGCCTTAATAAAAAACAATTTGTCATATAAGATGAAATTATTATTTTGGAAAACAAAAAATAACGTTGGAAATGCCCATTATTATTTAAGTATGTGTCCGTGTTTATAGGAGAGGAATAAGAGGTTTAATTAGGAAAGGTAGCGTGTGCTTTCAGAAATAATAGAAAATTAATACTTTACAATAAATTTAAACTCATGTATATTTATTTTCAATTAGCGACAAATAGCGACAATATACTGCTAATGTCTAATCAGAAAAAGGAGCGTGATTTAATGGAAAATGAACAGGGGATAAAGAAGAAAAGCTGGTTGAAAGTACCTCATACATATACGATTATTTTTGCTATTATTTTTTTAGCAGGTATTGCAAGCTATATCATACCAGCGGGTGAGTTTGAACGTGTAGAGGATGAAGAAGGGCGAATGCTCGTTGTAGATGGAAGCTATCATCATATTGAGAGAGAACCAGTTTCTTTTTTTGAAATGTTTACAGCGGTTCCAATGGGTCTCGAAAAAGGGGCTCAAATTATTTTCTACATTTTTTTAGTCAGTGGTGTATTTGGTATTATTCGTTCTACAGGTGCTATTGAGGCTGGTGTTTATAAAGGAGTAAAAGCTTTAGAGGGCAGAGAAAAACTACTGATTCCTTTATCGATGATTTTATTCTCTGTTGGTGGTTTTACAATGGGGATGGCGGAAGAAACTATTATTTTTGTACCAATTGGTGTGGCCATTGCACGCGCGATGGGCTTTGATGCTGTAACAGGAACAGCTATGATTACACTTGGTGCCGCTAGTGGATTTTTTGGAGGAATGCTTAATCCCTTTACGGTAGGTGTAGCGCAATCATTAGCGGACGTACCATTATTCTCAGGGATTGGCTTCCGTGCTGTAGTCTATGTTTTTGTATTAGGTTTTGCTATTTTCTATGTCTCTCGCTATGCTTTTAAGGTGAAAAAGAATCCTCAAGCAAGTGTTATTTACGATATTGAGCAAAAAGCTAAATCTAATGTTTCTGCGATTGACATCCCTGCATTAACAGGCAAGCATAAATTCGTATTTATTGTCATGGCTTGTGGGATTGGCTTTAATATTTATGGTGTCTTTAACTGGGGCTGGTTCTTAACGCAGCTAACTGCATCCTTTTTAATTATGGGGTTAGTTGCAGGATTAATTGGTGGTTTAAAACCTGCTACTATCTTTGATTCCTTTATTGAGGGAGCCAAGGCTGTAACATTTGGTGCTTTAATTGTAGGTTTTGCCCGTGCTATTACGGTTGTTTTAGAGCAGGGGAAAATTATTGATACAATCGTTTATGCAGCATCAGAAACAATTGGACATTTGCCACATGCTATCAGTGCAATCGGCATGTTATTTATACAAGCTCTTTTGAATTTATTTATTTCATCTGGTAGTGGACAGGCAGCTGCAACAATGCCGATTATGATTCCAATCACTGATTTATTAGGATTAGAGCGACAAGTGGCTGTTTTAGCCTTCCAATATGGGGATTCCTTAACGAATTCTATTATTCCTACTTCGTCTGCATTAATGGCGTATTTAGCTGTTGCAGGTATCCCATATGAAAAGTGGATTAAGTTTATCTGGAAGATGATTCTTGGGTGGGCATTGATCGCCTGTCTGGCGCTAATTGCTGCGGTAGCCTTAGGAATATCTTAAATATGAAAAAAGCTGTGGATGTATCATCCACAGCTTTTTTGCTTAGTCATCTTGTTCATTAAAGTAGTTGAGAATTCCCTGATAAATACCAAGAGTTGCTTGTTCACGGAATTTAGCTGTTGTAATGACGCGCTCCTCACTTGAATTACTTAAAAAGCCTAACTCAATAAGGACGGCCTTTTGACGATTCTCTCGTAATACCAAATAATTCCCTTGTTGTGTACCACGGTCTCTTAAATCTAGTTTATTGGAAAGACCATCATGAATTGCTTCAGCAAGCCCTTTTTGATTGCTATTCATATAGTAGGATGTGTAGCCGTTAATGGAGCTATCATCTGTGGCATCATAATGAAGGCTAATAAAGGCGTCTGCCTCATATTGATGGGCAATCGATACACGCTTACGTAATGCCACATATTCATCCGATTCTCTCGTCATGACAACGTTTGCGCCAGCAGCACTTAGTTTAGAAGCAAGCAGAGTGGCCGTTTTTAAAGTAATGCCCTTTTCCTCTGTACCTCGTTGACCAGTTGTGCCATGGTCATTTCCACCGTGACCAGCATCAACAACTATCGTTAATCCAGTTAAAGTCCCTTTTTTACGAGGCTCTTCCTTTTCTTTCTGTGGACTTATCGCTTTATTGGAACTTGTTGTGACCACCCAGTTCGCGACAAAAGCTGTTTTTTCGTCGTCTAGTTGTATTTCATAAAAATCATTTTTAACGCCTACAATCGGGTAATTTACACCAGCATCTACACGTTCAACCACTTCTGCTGCTGTTGAGGCATCCGTTCGTAGGTTTGTCCCATTATAGATAATCGTAACAGACTCTAACTCTTTGGAAGTTGATGTTTTTGAGGTACTTTTTACTTTATTAGAGAATGTACCGTAAAAACTATAGACCCAACCTACTTTTTTATCATTGTACTGAATTTGTACCCAATTATGCTCATGTGCGAGTACTTTAAAGGCTTGTCCTTTTGTTACTGTGCCGATTTTTTTAGCGTTCAAATCTGGCTTCTTACGAACATTAAGGGTGTCCACTAAAATGGTGAAGGTTGTATCTTTGTTAGCGGGTGCCGTGGTTGTAGTAGTTACTTCTACAGCATTTTCTTTGGGTTCCGTTTCTTTTTTAGGGTTATCGTTGATCGTGACATAATCCTTCGACACCCATCCTGTTAGTCCATTCCAATCGATTTTTGCCCATTCTCCATTTTCTTCAACGAGATTTGCTTGGTTACCAGTAGAAAGTTGACCAAGAACAGCTGAAGAGATATCTGGTTCTGTTCGAATATTTAAACGGTCAACTTGTGAAATGACGGTTTTGTCGATCGCTTGTTTAGCATTAGTAGGTGCTGTCAGCCAAGAGGCAACCCATCCCTCATAATTACCTGCTTTGACTTGGTACCAATCACCTTCTCGACCGATTGAGGTTAAAGGGTCACCTTCTTCTAAAGTCGTAATAATGGGATAAGACAATCCAGGACCCTCTCGCAAATGAAGAATCGTTCCAGCGACTTTTAGATCACTGGTGTCAGCGGAAGCTCTTTGAACAAAGTTCTTATTTGGAATCGCCATCGTTACCATTAGTACGAAGATGATTATACTATGTAAAATTTTTGTCCTCATCAGATTCCTCCTATTCCTTGTGCTATTTTACCATGCTTTTATCATAAAATTCGTGGTAAAATGGTAACAGAATTAGTTATTTTCAACATAGACTGATGAAAAATACAAAAATAGTTGACATTGCTTTGGCTAGTGACTAACATAAAGGGTAATCGAAAAATGATTAATCGCTTATGACCAAGCAAGTAGCGTATACCACTATTGGAAAAGAGAGGGAAAGACTTAGGCTGCAATCTTTCCTACAAAAATGTATTACGTGAATAACACTTGAGAGGCTTTTTTCTGAAAAGCAGTGCCTAGTAGGAAAAAACGGAATCGGCCGTTATCCGATTAAGAGGAGGACACATGTAATTATTTGTGTCAACTAGGGTGGAACCGCGGAAGCTTATACAGCTCTCGTCCCTTGCTATTGCAAGGGACGAGGGCTTTTTTGTTGTTCAAAACAGTAATGAGTTTTTTAGAGGGATTGTTGTTTTTGCTCATAAAAGAGGGGAAGGCGCTCCAATTAGTATGAAAAGCGCTCGTCAAAGGCTCATTCGCTCAAAGTGGGACTACAGCTGCTCTATCATAAGCAATCAATATAGGAGGGAATTACATGAGTTTTAAAGTGCCACGAGGGACACAAGATATTTTGCCAGGTCAATCTGAAAAATGGCAAAAAGTTGAAGCGATTATTCGTGATATTTGTCGTGTTTATCGCTATAACGAAATTCGCACACCAATTTTCGAGCAAACGGATCTATTTGCACGTGGTGTTGGGGAAACAACTGATGTTGTACAAAAAGAAATGTATACATTTGAAGATCGTGGAGGGCGTTCCTTAACACTACGTCCAGAAAATACGGCTGGTGTCGTACGTGCCTATGTGGAGCATAAAATGTTTGGTGCTCCTGATCAGCCAGTTAAGCTTTCTTATTTAGGACCAATGTTCCGCTATGAGCGCCAACAGGCTGGTCGTTATCGTCAATTTGTACAGTTTGGGGTAGAAGCAATCGGTTCAGCAGATCCTGCGATTGATGCAGAAGTCATTGCTCTTGCTATGGACGTCTACGAATCAGCGGGTTTAAAGGATTTAAAATTAGTGATTAATTCTCTTGGTGATAAAGAAACACGTGATACACATCGTACTGCTTTATTACAGCATTTTGAGCCACATATTCATGAATTTTGCTCAGACTGTCAAAATCGTTTACAAAAGAATCCATTGCGAATTTTAGATTGTAAGGTAGATCGTGAGCATCCATTAATGCAAACGGCTCCAGCGTTAACTGATTTCTTAACAGAAGAGTCAGCTGGTTATTTCACTCAAGTGAAATCGTACTTAGACACATTGGGTATTTCATATGAGGTCGATCCAAATCTTGTACGAGGACTGGATTATTATAATCACACAACTTTTGAAATTATGTCCACAGCATCAGGCTTTGGTGCTATTACAACATTATGTGGTGGTGGACGCTACAATGGATTAGTGCAAGAAATTGGCGGTCCAGATGTACCAGGTATAGGTTTTGCATTAAGTATTGAGCGTTTGTTGCTGGCACTTGAAGCGGAGGGTGTTGAATTAGACACAGCTTCAGGGCTAGATGTTTACATTATTGCAATGGGCGATGAAGCGAAGCAAAAGGCTGTTGAGCTGACAAGCACTTTCCGAGCGAAGGGACTTGCGACAGAGATGGATTATTTAGACCGTAAAATGAAAGCTCAAATGAAATCAGCTGATCGACTAGGTGCAAAATATACACTTGTTCTTGGTGAAACAGAACTTGAAGAGCAAGCAGCGGCTGTAAAACATATGGAATCTGGGGAGCAGCACAAAGTGGCGTTCTCAGAGCTAGTGAACTATTTAACACACAAAGCTTAAAAATAGACAGAGAGCATTTCTAGGAAATGCTACATAAATTGAAGATATTTTGGAGGAATTTAACAATGGCTACAAGAACACATGCTAGTAACGAGCTGTCAGAAGCGTTACAAGGCGAAAAAGTCGTATTAAAAGGTTGGGTACAGCGTCGTCGTGACCTTGGTGGTTTAATTTTTATTGATTTGCGTGACCGTACAGGTATTACGCAAGTTGTGTTTAGTCCAGATGTTGCAGAAGCACACGCATTAGCGGATAAAGTGCGTAGTGAATATGTGATCGAAGTGGAAGGCACAGTCATCCTTCGTACAGAGGATCAAATCAACCCGAATGTACCAAACGGTAAAATTGAAGTGGAAGCAACAAAATTAGTCGTAATTAATACGGCAAAAACAACGCCATTCCAAATCGAAGATCGTACAGATGTATCAGAAGATTTACGTTTAAAATATCGTTATCTAGACTTACGTCGTCCTGTAATGTTCGATACTTTCAAAATGCGTTCTGATGTGACACGTACAATTCGTAACTTCCTACAAAATGAAGGATTCTTAGAAGTTGAAACACCAATTTTAACAAAATCAACGCCAGAGGGTGCTCGAGACTATTTAGTTCCTTCACGTGTACATGAAGGTGAATTTTATGCCTTACCACAATCACCTCAATTATTTAAGCAATTATTAATGGTTGCTGGTTTTGAAAAGTACTTCCAAATTGCGCGTTGCTTCCGTGACGAAGATTTACGTGCTGACCGTCAACCAGAGTTTACACAGGTGGACATTGAAACGAGCTTCTTAACACAACAAGAAGTATTAGAAATGAACGAGCGCTTAATTCAAGCGGTTATGAAAGAAGTAAAAGGAATTGACATTCCTGCACCATTCCAGCGCATGAAATACCAAGAAGCAATGGATCGTTATGGTTCAGATAAGCCAGATGTACGTTTTGGCTTAGAGCTTGTGGCGTTAAATGATATTTTTGAAGGCTGTAATTTCAAAGTATTTGCTGATACGGTTGCACAAGGAAAACAAGTGAAAAGTATCAATATTAAAGGTGCAGCTGACAAATATTCTCGTAAAGACATGGATGAGTTAACAAAATTCGTTGGGATATACGGAGCAAAAGGTCTTGCCTGGTTAAAGGTAACAGAAGAAGGCTTAAACGGACCAATTGCGAAATTCTTTGACGAGGCATTAGCAGCAGCCTTAATCGAGCGTATGGGAGCAGAAGTTGGCGATATTCTAGTATTTGTAGCAGATAAAGCCGCTGTTGTAGCAGCTTCATTAGGTGCTCTTCGTACAAAATTAGGACAAGATTTAAATCTGATTGATGAATCACAATTTGCTTTCCTTTGGATTACTGATTGGCCATTATTCGAATACTCGGAGGAAGATGGACGCTACTATGCAGCACACCATCCATTCACACGCCCGTTTGATGAAGATATAGCGTTAATGGACACAGACCCTGCAGCAGTACGTGCACAAGCATATGATATCGTTTTAAACGGCTATGAACTTGGTGGTGGTTCATTACGTATTTACGAACGTGACCTACAAGAAAAAATGTTTGAATTACTTGGCTTCTCAGAAGAAGAAGCACAAGCACAATTTGGCTTCCTATTAGAAGCGTTTGAATACGGGGTACCACCACATGCAGGTCTTGCCTTTGGTCTTGATCGCTTCGTTATGCTATTAGCAGGCCGTACTAATTTACGCGATACAATCGCATTCCCTAAAACAGCTAGCGCAAGCTGCTTGATGACAGAAGCACCAAGCGAAGTATCTCCTGAGCAACTAAGTGAACTAAGCCTGGCTATCAAACCATTTAGAAAATAATGTATAATTCAAAATACCTGGATTACCTAGCAAATACTGTTGGGAATCTAGGTATTTTTTGCGTTTTCTTAAGAAATTATAGATTATTAGAGAAAATCGTTTGAATTATCAGAAAAGTGGTGTTATGATAACTGTAATACGAATCCTGATGTGTTTGTCTAACTGCTAACTCTACTTCACAGTTTTGACCGAACATTATAGAATCGGGAGCCTTCATTTTGTAGTCGCAAACATGCCCCTAACAAAGCGGGACGTTTAAAGTTGCAAAGCGGGCACCCACCTGCAAATTGCGGGTTCAAAACGAATGTTTCTTGGCATTACGGCACAATTGGGATTCGTCCTATACATAGGATTGAGAGGAGCTTATCGATAGCTCCTTTTTTTACATCAAATTAAACAGGTACATGGTAGCAAAGAACTAGTAGAGTGTTTTGAGCGAATGTTTAGAAAATAGGAAAGATTACTTTTTATTTCTGATGAAGCAGCATATAATTGGTATAGACAACTATACCTTTTTGAAAAGCTATATCCGCATTAATCCTTTAGGCAGATAATACGAGGATAAACACTTTATGGAAAGGATTTTTGAAAGCGTTTTAATTGTGGCTAATACTAAACACAGTGAGGGAGAAGCCTATTGAAAAGAAGGCAAATTGCATCAAATTACGAGACAGTGATTAGTAAGTTGAGAATATAATGGTACAACGATTGAGCGCAGATGCTACAATGATAGTGAGAAAGTCACCACTTCAAGCGACTGTGTCAATATGTCGTTTTCACACTGTTGTCAGTGGATATCATTTAGCTTTGTTTAATCATGCGAAATACAAAAAACGTGATCTGACGAGGTCAAGTTGTATGGAGAAATCATAAAGGCGATAAGGAAGGTGCAAGAATTGTTAGAGAAAAATTCTCATATACCTATTTATATACAAATAGAAGAGATTATTAAACAACGAATTTATTTAGAAGAATACAGAATTGGTGAGACCATCCCATCAGAACGAGAGCTTTCTGCACAATTTGATGTAAGTAGAATGACTGTTCGTCAATCCATTACCAATCTAGTAAATAGTGGTCTATTATATCGAGAAAAAGGGAGAGGAACGTATGTTGCAAATCCAAAATTAGAGCAACCGTTAAAAGGCTTAACGAGTTTCACGGAAGATATGCGAGCAAGAGGAATGGAACCAAGCAGTAAGGTATTACGATTTGAGAAAATCATACCACCTGTGGATATCGCAAGAGATTTAATGATAGAGTCTGGCGAAGAAGTGTTTTTTGTAGTGCGTATAAGAAATGCAGATGCGCAACCAATGGCAATCGAAAGAACATATATCCCAGTTAAAATCTATCCGGAGTTGGATGAGAAGCAAATAATGGGCTCGCTTTATGCCTTAATCGAAGCAAAGTTCCATCAAAAAATTGGGAATGCGGTACAACAGATGGAGGCAGCCATCGTATCGAAAGAGGATAGTAAGTTTCTACAAATTAATCAAACAGCACCAGTTTTAATTATCAAACGTACAAGTTATTTATCAGATGGTAAGCCCTTTGAGCTTGTACGCAGTACGTATCGAGCTGATCGTTATAAATTCATAAGTGAAATTAAAAGGTGATTTTATGCATGCATATTTTTCTGAAATCGAAAAGCTTATCCAGGTTGTGAAGGAACAGGAGGCATCACATATAAGTGATGTGGCTCAAATCATTGTCCAACGTCTCCAAAAAGGTGGGATAATTCAATTATTTGGTTGTGGTCATTCACAGCTATTGGCACAGGAGGCATTTTATCGAGCAGGTGGTTTAGTACCCGTCCGTCCTATATTTATTGAACCATTAGCTTTACATGCTGGAGCATTAGCTTCTTCAATCAATGAGAAAGACTCAACTATTATTGAACAGCATAAGGAACAGTTTGACTTTCGTGAAAATGATGTTTGCATCGTCATTTCAACCTCAGGGAGAAATGCAGCACCTATTGACGCCGCTTTATTAGCAAAGGATTCAGGGATATTTGTGCTATCCCTCCAATCGCTCCACTATAAGGAACAGACTACACGTCATCACAGTGGGCTGCGGCTAGAAGATGTGGTAGATTTTGTAATTAATACCCATATACCGATTGGTGATGGTGTACTAACTATACATGACATACAGTATGCGCCAGCATCTACTGTTATTGGTTCATTACTATTAAATGCTTTGTTCAGTGAAATCATAGAAACACTAGCAAAGTCCTCAATAGAGTTACCGATTTTTGTCAGCAATAATGTTGATTCGGATTGGTCACATAATGAGAAAATGATTGCCAACTATCAACATCGGATTAATTTTACGTGAAAGAGTGGAGGTATGTAAATGAAGAAAATGTATAAAATTACATCTACTGAAGGTATTCATGCCAGACCGGCTGCATTACTCGTAACTGCAGTGACACCATTCCAAAGTGATATTAAATTAATATACGAAGAAAGATCCGTTAATTTAAAGTCTATTATGGGCGTAATGTCACTAGGTGTAAAACCAAGAAGTATAGTGGAAATTTCAGCAGATGGGCCAGATGTAGCAACATTATTTCAAACTATTACTGAAGTCATGTTGTCTAAAGCAATAGGAGAAGTATGGCAAGAGGAATAAAAGATTCGTGCAGTGGTTGTAATCACGCCACTGTAAAAGAATCTTATCATTAATTATCTGAATATTAAGAATTTTGGAGGTGGTTAAATGGACATTCGCATCGTCTCGCCTAATGATTATGGGCAGATTCATCGATTGAGAGACTATTGCTTTCCAAATAAGTACTCAGGGGCTCGTCGAGAGGATTTTCATTATTGGATTGAGCAAAGCACGACCTTAGGTGCTTATGATGACAAAAAAATTGTTGGGCAGCTATTAATATTACCGCTAAATATTACAGTGTATGGAGTTTCATTTAAAATGGGAGGCATCGGCTTTGTTGCAACGTATCCTGAGTATCGACAACAGGGTATTATCAAAAGGCTTATAACAGAAGCGCTGCAAAAAATGAGAGACAATGGACAAACGATTTCAGTATTAGCGCCATTTTCTGTGTCCTTCTATCGTTATTTTGGTTGGGAATTATTTTTTGAGAAGCTCCATTATACAATCCCTCAAACTATGTTTCCCTCTTTAGGGAAACAAGTAGACGTCATAAAAAGGATGAGCTTTGAGTGGTTAGATCCGGCGCTCTTTCAGATGGTTAAGGATTTTCATAATGCACAGGCAATCGTTCAACATGGTGGCATGGTAAGGGATGATGCGTGGTGGAAAAGACTTGAAAGAAGGAGCCCAGATAGTCACTTTGCTGTCTATTTTCAAGGCAATAACTTAGAAGGCTATATTCGTTATACGATTCGAGATGGGACATTTACTATCCAAGACTTTATTGTAGCAAATCTCTTAGCTGAACAAGCTATGTGGCGTTATATGACATCTCATGCAGCGAGTGTCAGCAGCATAACGGGAGTTACTAGTAATCATTATCCTTTTGGCTTTTATTTCAAGGAGCCACAATTCAAAAGGGAAGTCATACAGGATGTGATGATTAGAGTAGTAGATGTTTATGCATTTATGCAGCAGTATCCGTGGAAGGATATTCAAGAAACATTAACGATTCGTATTGAAGATCCATTTTGTCTCTGGAATGAGCATGTTTATCAAATAAATAAAAATGGTCAGGTCGCAATAATTGAGACAAGTTCAGTTTCTGATAAGCATATGTTAACACTACCAATTAATCTTTTTTCTGCGATGATGGTAGGTTATCTTTCTGTCAAAGAAACAGTTGTCTATGCTAATCAACCTACGGTAGAAAAGGTGATCGAACAGTGGGAATGGGCAATCCCTACTGAAAAGCCAGCATTTTATGAGTATTTCTAGGTATTGAATAATAAGAAAATTTTAAAAATTTTTGGCTTTTTTTCTGGACTATACCAGTTGATTATAATCATTAATTTCACGACAAAATTGATATAGCCCAATTTTGTAAATAACTTGATATAAATAAATTTAATGTAAAATTTATATTGTGGTATATACCAATAGGTGCTATTCTCAAAATAAGTAAGCGATTACACAATCGAAGAAAATAAAAGGAGTGTATCGAATGAAAAACATCATGTTAGTGTGTGTAGCAGGTATGAGTACTAGTTTATTAGTGTCGAAGATGCAAAAAGCAGCGCAAGAGCAAAATATTGACGCCGATATTTACGCCATTGCTGAAGGAGAGGTGGAAAAGATCTTAGCGACAAAGAAGGCTGATGTTCTTTTATTAGGCCCACAGGTTCGTTATTTGAAAGGTTCATTTGAAACAAAATATAAGGATAAAGGCTTTCCAATCGATGTGATCAATATGGCGGATTACGGCATGATGAACGGTGAAAATGTCCTGAAACAGGCTCTACAACTAATTGGATGAAAGAAGGGGCAATGGGGAATGGAAGATACAGCATTAATGGCATCCATTATGGGACTGATTGTGCATAGTGGAAATACGAAAAGTGAGTGTATGGAAGCTATTCAGCTAGCAAAAAAGGGGCAAATTGAGGCAGCAAAAGAAAAAATCAAATTAGCGAATGAGTCATTAATTGAAGCGCATCATGCTCAAACGGGGTTACTGTCTCAAGAAGCAAGGGGAGAAAAGGTAGAGGTTTCGATGTTATTAATTCATGCCCAGGATCATTTAATGAATGCTATTACTTTTCGAGATTTAGCACAGGAAATGATTGAGCTATATGAACGAATCCAAGGGGAGTAACATCTAATTTTGATGTTATCAATAAAAAGCAAAGGGAGTGTATGTGAGTGTTCCATTTTTTAGAAGAAAAGTTTGTACCGGTTGCTGCTAGGGTTGGGAATCAGCGTCATTTAGTTGCCATTCGTGACGGATTTATTACGATTATGCCTTTAACGATTGTGGGATCTTTGGCTGTACTTTTTAACAATTTGCCTATTAAATTTTATCAAAACACACTCGATGCCATTTGGAAACATGAGACATGG
The DNA here is from genome assembly GCF_016757845.1 of Lysinibacillus sp. HST-98. NCBI lineage: Bacteria > Bacillati > Bacillota > Bacilli > Caryophanales > Bacillaceae > Lysinibacillus > Lysinibacillus sp. HST-98. The sequence continues at coordinate 723,875 of NZ_JAENHX010000001.1, read as the reverse complement.
ACTCAATTCGGCGGTAATATTTGGAGTGCTACATTTAATATCATTTCACTGCTACTTGCCTTTACTATTGCTTATCATCTTGCTAAAAGTTATCAAAAAGATGGTCTGTCTGCTGGAGTAATTAGTTTATCAAGCTACATGACGTTTGGGACTTTCGGGGAAGGCGGATTAACCGGCTTAACAACAGGCACGGGTGGTATATTTATTGCTCTGATTGTAGCACTACTTTCTACAGAATTGTTTTGTAGATTGTCTGGCAATCCTAAACTACTAATTAAAATGCCAACTGGTGTACCACCAGCTGTTTCCAAATCATTTGCTGCGTTACTTCCTGCCATTATTACGATTGGAATATTTGCTTTAGTACGCACCATTATTTCAGCAGGTTTTGATATACCAGATATTGTCGGGTCCTTCTACTCTGCGATTCAAGAGCCATTTATGGGTCTTACAAATACATGGATTGCTGCTTTAATTTTGGCATTTATACCTACATTTTTATGGACACTTGGCGTACATGGAGCAAATATCATCGAGCCATTCATGCAAACGATTAATTTACCAGCTATTAACGAAAATGTTGCAGCTATCTCTGCTGGTAAAGTTGCGCCTTACATTGTCAATAAACCATTCTTTGATGCTTTTATTAATATGGGAGGCTCTGGCACGACAATAGCACTTATTATTGCGATTTTCATATTTGCGAGAAAGAATAAGCAATATAATACAGTTGGGAAATTATCCGCAGCACCTGGAATTTTCAATATTAATGAGCCATTACTTTTTGGGTTACCAATTGTATTAAATCCGGTTTTATTTGTACCGTTCATTTTGACACCAATGATCAACGTAACCATTGCATTCTTTGCAACGAAGTGGGGCTGGGTGCCAGCCGCTACCGTTTCACCGCCTTGGACAACACCGCCAATTATTAATGGTTTTTTAGCAACTCAATCTTGGCGTGGTGCTGTTTTGAGTATGGTCTTAATTGTCATCGCTGTTTGTATTTATCTGCCATTTATCTCGATGGCGAACCGTATGGCAAGGCAGAATGAGCAAAAAGCTGCTTTAGCGGCACAGAGTGAGGAATCTGTAGTGGAATCCAGAGGACAAAAAGTGGAAGTATAGCGTCAATTAACGGAGGGTTTGAAGTGAAAAGATTAGGAATCTCGCTATATCCGCAGCATAGTACGCTAGAGGAGATGAAACGCTATGTTCAGCTGGCTTATGACAATGGCTTTGATCGTATATTCACATGCCTAATGTCATTAAAACAGGATGAGGAGCGTCAAAAATTACAACAAATCAACGAATTTGCGCAACGCCTCGGCTTTGACATATCCGCTGATATTGCACCAGATGTTTTTGATGATTTAGGCTTAACCTATAGGGATATTGGCTATTTAAAAGAACATTATTATTTGGCAGCTATACGTTTAGACATGGGATTTTCAGGTCAAGAAGAAGCGTTAATGTCACTTGATGGAAGTCATCTAAAAATAGAATTAAACATTAGTAATGGTACGAAGTATGTAGATAATATTATCTCTTATCAGCCTAATAAGGAGAACATTATCGGCTGTCATAATTTTTATCCAAAACGCTTTACGGGGCTATCTCGTCAGCATTTTTTACAAACGTCACAACACTTTAAAGCGCACAATGTGAGAACGGCAGCGATGATCTCCTCACAACATGGTCAATATGGACCTTGGGAGCAAACAGAGCACGGATTGCCTACATTAGAGGAACACCGTCATCTCCCAATCACTGTACAGGCGAAAGATTTATGGCATACGGGGTTAATTGACGATTGTATTATTGGCAATATGTTTGCTTCTGAGGAAGAACTACGTGCATTAGGACAATTAAATCGTAATAAGCTTGAGTTAAGGGTTGTCCAGTCTGGAGACACGAGCATTTTAGAGGAGACGATTCTTTATAAAGAGCCTCATTTTAATCGAGGTGATGTGTCTGAATACGTGATTCGGAGCACCCAATCCCGTGTGAAATATAAAAATGGAGATTTTCCTGTGCATGATATACGGCCATTAAAAAGAGGAGATGTCACGATTGATAATAATTTAGATGTTCGTTATAAGGGAGAGCTACAGATTGTACAAAAGGACATTCCGAATACGGGATCGAGTAATGTCGTAGCTAGCATTGTAGAAGAAGAACTATTTTTATTAACATGCATTCAACCATGGGCATCATTTGGTTTTACAAAGTAAAAAAGAGTGAGAAAGAGATTGAGTCATCAATCTCTTTTTCTTTATGTGGTTGAACATAATGTTATATAAGATTTACCTGATTCATGAACTAATTTTTAATGTGCCATTTTACCTTATATATTGCAAAATGGGATGAAATCTTTTATGGATGATTATCTCAAAGGATTTAAGTAGACAATTTTGACTTTTTCTTTATATTTTTATCTTGAACAATAACATGATAAAATGTAAGATAGGTTTTGATTTTATCTTAGTATATAACTAGGTTTACTAATAAAAATTCATAGATGGAGAGTGTCAGGATGTTACATCAATTTTCACGTAACGAGCTCGCAATAGGAACAGAGGGTCTCGAGAAATTAAAAAATACAACGGTTGCCATTCTTGGTGTGGGTGGTGTCGGTTCATTTGCTGCTGAGGCATGTGCGCGAAGCGGAATCGGCCGTATTATTCTAGTCGATAAGGACAATGTAGATATTACAAATGTCAACAGACAACTTGTGGCATACCTATCAACAGTTGGTCAATCAAAATCAGCTGTCATGAAAGAGCGTATTACAGATATTAACCCAGCATGTGAAGTGATTGACATGCACATGTTTTATACGGAAGAAACCTATGAAGAGTTTTTTGCGCAAGGCATTGATTATGTGATCGATGCAAGTGATACAGTGATGTATAAAATTCATATAATGAAGGAATGTTTAAAGCGTAATATTCCTATTATTTCAAGCATGGGTGCAGCAAATAAAATGGACCCTACTCGCTTCCAAATTGCAGATATTTCAAAAACACATACAGACCCATTGGCTAAAATCATTCGTACTAAGCTACGTAAAGAAGGAATTCATAAGGGTGTTACGGTTGTATTTTCAGATGAAAGTCCAATTGTTGTACGTCCAGATGTTGTCGAACATGTAGGTAAGCCTGATGCAGCAATTCGCAAAGCAAAGATGCCACCTTCATCTAACGCTTTTGTACCGTCTGTAGCAGGTTTAATTGCAGCAAGCTGGGTAGTCAATACCATCCTAAAAGATGTAAAAATTACGCGCGTACAAGGTTAATATCAAATACGATGCTTTGGTAATAGTCAAAAAACAGCACAAATGTTCATTTTCGTAGAAGTAGCTGCCTTAATTGTATTTAGAGGTAGCTACTTTTTCTGTGTTACAATTATACCGTTATAAAAAAGGAGGCGTATACAAATGGAAAAAATTTATCAAATGGAGTATAGAGGTTTAAATCTTTTCGACGAGATTAGCACAGTAGAGTTAGCTATAGATGAAGAAAACCAAACTATACATATTTTTGATGTTGGACAGGTTGTCAGCCCCATTTTTAATTTTGATGTATCAGCCTACGAATTGTCAGAAGGTTTTTATAAAATGGCTGATGTTCTGAGACATAAAAAAATCTTAACGAATCAACAAGCAGGTAGTGATTTAACATTAAGTGAATGGTTAATTATGAACAATGCTTATTTTTATATACCTCAAAAGCGCATTAAAAAATATGTGCATGGAAGTATTATTGAAATTATCGATCGAGCAAATGAACAATGCTTATTTGATGATTATGTACAAAGGGTATAATTTTACCAAAATAGTTCCTCTTATGTACATAAAATGCTATTAATTCACGAAATTGTCTTATTTTTTTCATGTCCACACTACTTCAGATGGTTTATTGATATAATTTGAATCATCCATTAGATAATCGATCTGTTTGTTTGGGATGCTTGGTGCTACTCAGTGAATAGCCAGGAAGCTAAACAGCAAATGACATATGGGAGAGTGGGAAAATGGAAATTCAAGTAATTCGTGATCATTTAGATATTGTGAAACTTCAAGAGAAAATGAATGCCATTGTATTTGACTATTTGGATACATCCAACAACTATCCGAAAGCCATGAGAGAATTGAATCCTTTATATATACAAGTCACTACCTATTATAAGGAATATGTTAATCAGCGGGCAGGGGAATTACCAAAAGCAAATACGTATTGGCATTTATTTATCGATTGTTGTGCAAAATTATGCTACTTTTTAGCTGCATCGACCTATTATTCTTCGAATGCTTTGCAAGAAACACCTGAAAAAGTAGAGCATTTATTAACAATAGCAGCCTATTCCTTACCGAGTATTGAGCAGGAAGAGAATGAGCAATTATTAGAAGATATCATGGCTCTTTTAACTGAAGTGCTAGAGGATGAAGAAAAAGCAACAAACATACGCAACGAAGTGCTGTCACAAAAAGGGGAAGTGAAGCAATGTCTTCAACAGTTTAAATTATTTGTGGATCAAGAACTTCCGGCATAGACCTTAGACAATAATAGACTATCTATTTTCTGAAAATAGCCTATACGTCAAGAATCTACGTAACTAATTGGAATTAAATCAGTTTTTCCTACAATGTTCGATGTGGAAAGAAAGTGATTTACTTGCCTTTTTTAGTAGCGTGGGTTCTTTTTTATTGTGGGGAAAGTAAAAAGGCATATTTTTTTGAAAGGTATTTATGTTTTTTTGTCGAATTATAGTTAGGAAATTGGTAATATATGTGCTCACACTGTAAGAACTTATTGGAAGGGGGCTAAGCAATGATTGTAAATGGAATAGAAATAGATTTGGCGAATTTGGAAAAGCCGCTTTTATTAGTTAGTGAGGAAGATGAACTTTTATTTCTACAGCTTATCCAACCAACAATTGAACAGGAGCTTATTCAGTGTCAATTAGCGCTCTCCACAAGGAAATCTATTTCATTGGTCAAAGATATTTGGTTGGCTATGTATAGAGATCGAGAAAAGCTGTACATCAATAGCGGTCATGCCATGCTTTATCCAATACGTTTAATTCTGTTTGAACTAGTCACACAAGCAGAATATTTCCAGCGCTTAGCAAAAAAATCACGAGGCGATGAATGTCTTTCTCTTATCTATGCAGTCATTCTTTTGCAATTCGTCTTGCAATGGTTAAAAGATCGATTTAGTGGAAATAAAGAAGTATATGGCGCATTAAAACGGTTATACAGAGTGTCGGATGATGAATTAAGTAAGGAGCCTTCCTGTGAAACAAGAGAACAAAAAATTGCACAAGCAATTGCTGTAAAAGCAATTCGCTTTGAGGTAAGAGAAAACAATCAAGAGTTCGCGAGCTTGTTGTATCAGTCGTATAATCTGATTGTTTTTTTGCATAGTAAGGCAAATGAAGGAGATGTGAAAGAATCCATTTTGTCATTACTTCGACATTTGGCAGAACCATTAAATTTGTTTTACCAAGAACGATATACAACAAATAACCCGAGCTTTACAGGATGATTGCTAGAGTAGCCTATCCTGTTGGTATATAAAAAGCAAAGTCCTATCAATTACTTAAGATAGTGACTTTGCTTTTGTTTTATTATCTCTTATCTTGAAATGATTTTAGTTTGTCGTAGATGCCAGCCATGCGCTTTTCCTCACCAGCAATAACAGGTTTGTAGAATTCAGTTCCTACAAGTTCGTCTGGCAAATATTGCTGGTCTACCCAGCCACCAAAAGTACCGATCGGAGTGTTATGAGGATATTGATAGCCAACGTGTCCTAAATCTTTTGCACCCTCGTAATGAGCATCTCGCAAATGATGAGGGATATCACCTGTTTTACCTCCATGAATAGCCTTAATGGCAGCATCAATTGCCATAATGGCTGAGTTGGATTTTGAGGCAAGGCACATTTCAATGACAGCACTGGCAAGTGGGATACGTGCCTCTGGTAATCCTAGTCGTTCGGCTGCTTGAATAGCAGCTAATATATGAGGTCCGACTTCGGGATTAGCTAGACCAATATCCTCATAGGCCATAACAAGTAGGCGTCTGCTGACAGCCACTAAATCGCCTGTTTCCAATAAATGCGCTAGATAATACAGAGCAGCATTGGTATCACTACCACGCACAGACTTTTGCAGGGCTGATAGTAAATTATAAAAATGTGATCCTTTTTTATCGCCATACACACCAATTCGACTAATGAGATGTTCAATAACATGGTCGGCAGCAACCGTTTGTCCATCCACCTCGTCACTGGCATAGTAAATAGATTCTAGCAAAGTTAATGCCTTTCGTGCATCTCCATTTGCTGCGGCTGCAATTTGTTCAATTTGTGATGGTGTTAAGGCAAAATGATACTTACCTAGTCCCCGTCTTTCATCAGCAAGTGCTTTTTCAACTAGTTCGATTAAATTTTCCTTCGTTAAGCGTTTTAGCTGGTAAATTTCTCCACAGCGTGAACGAATCGCTGGATTAACATCATGATAGGGATTTTCTGTCGTGGCACCAATTAATACAATTGATCCATTTTCTACATGTGGTAATAGCGTATCCTGCTGTAATTTATTGAAACGGTGAATTTCGTCTAAGAAAAGTATTACTTTCCCTGAAATTCTGGCTTCTTGTACAATATCTTCCACATCTTTTTTGCCAGCTCGTGTGGCATTAAGTGCGAAGAAAGGGAGCTTGGAGCTTCCTGCAATGGCATTGGCAATGGATGTTTTACCGATTCCAGGTTCTCCATATAACAACATGGAAGGGACATGTTCATTTTGAATCATTTTATAAAGGGCTGTGTTGGGACCAATGAAATCCTGATGACCAACAATCTCATCAAGGGTTAAAGGTCGCATTCGAAAAGCGAGTGGTTCATTGTGCAAAATAACTTCCCCTTTCTGTCGTTGTCATTTTTTGCTTCATACATTTTTTTACGCTAAAATAAAGCACTCATATGGATTTTGAACGATTTTGAATCGCTGTAATTAGTATATCATATCCTTCTAGGTGTATTTCCGAGTTCATCAAGAGGAGATTATGATATACTGTTGGTAGTATTTTGACTAGACTAATTGAGGGTGATAAAATGAAAATTTCAACAAAGGGCCGTTACGGGCTTACAATTATGATTGAATTAGCAAAGCATTATGGGGAAGGGCCAATTCCTTTGCGTAAAATTGCGGCGGAAAAGGAACTTTCAGAGGCATATTTAGAGCAATTAGTATCTCCGCTTCGTAATTCAGGCTTAGTAAAAAGTGTACGTGGTGCTTATGGTGGTTATATGCTAGCAAATCCACCTAGCGAAATTTCAGCAGCCCATGTTATTAGTGTGCTAGAAGGGCCGATTCAACCAGTAGAAGGTATTGAAAATGAAGAAGCACCGCAACGTGAATTATGGCTACGTATTCGGGATGCAGTAAAAAATGTGTTAGATACAACAACAATTGAAGATTTAGCACAATATACAGAAGAAAATGTAGTGGAAGGCTATATGTTCTATATTTAAAATAGTTTAAGCTAAAGCGCTATTCCTGCATTCACATCATCTTTTTGGGAGATTGTGAACTATTCACATCCCAATGACTATTTTACGATGAGTGATGTGGGTTTTGTGCTTTTATCTCGATTCAGCAAATGTTTTTGTACTAAAATGAACCACCAAGTATGGAAGATTCCCCTCTCATAGAGGAGTGAAGAATACTTGTATTGATTTTGCAAGCATTAACTGAATCAAGCGAAAGCCTCTGGCGGATGTCACAGAGTTTAAAAAGGAGTTTTTCAACATGAATTCATATATCTATCTCGATCATGCGGCCACATCTCCAATGAATGGCCAAGTAATAGAAGCAATGACAACTGCTATGCAGCAGGTATTTGGCAATGCATCGAGTATTCATAAAGCAGGTCGAGAAGCAAGGAAATATCTAGATGATGCACGTGAGCTATTGGCGAAATCAATTGGTGCGCAAGCAGGGGAAATTATTTTCACAAGTGGTGGCACAGAAGCTGATAATATGGCAATTTTAGGAACTGTCTATGCCCGTGCAAATGAAGGAAAACACATCATTACAACGCAAGTAGAGCATCATGCAGTATTACATACTTGTGAAAAACTTGAACGTGATGGGTTTGAGGTGACCTATTTACCTGTCGATCAAAGAGGGCGTGTCGCGGTTGAGGATGTCCAAAAAGCCCTTCGTGATGATACCATTTTAGTAACAATTATGTATGGAAATAATGAAGTAGGAACGATTCAGCCAATTGCTGAAATTGGCGCGTTATTGCGTGAGCATAGTGCCATATTCCATACAGATGCGGTTCAGGCTTATGGCTTAGAGTACATTGATGTAAATGAATTACAGGTGGATTTATTAAGTGTATCTGCTCATAAAATCAACGGTCCAAAAGGTGTTGGATTCCTTTATCAAAAAGCAGGAACACCGTTAGCAAGTTACGCTCTTGGGGGCGCACAAGAGAAAAAACGTCGTGCAGGTACTGAAAATATACCTGCCATTATAGCTTTTGCGACTGCCGTGCAAGTTGCAAATGAGTTGCGTGAAGAAAAGCGTTCACTATACAATCACTTTAAGCAAATTATGCTTGCTGTTTTTTCACAGGAAATGCTAGCATTCCATGTTAATGGTGATGAAGGGCAGTCATTGCCACATGTTTTAAATATTAGCTTTGAGGGCATGGAAGTAGAATCATTTTTAGTGAATCTTGATATGGCAGGAATCTGTGTATCTAGTGGTTCTGCATGTACCGCTGGGTCGATTGATCCATCACATGTGTTAGTAGCAATGTTTGGACAAAGTGCAGAGGAGCTACGAAATTCCATCCGATTCAGCTTTGGGCAGGGTTTAACGGAAAAGGATATTCAAGATGCAGCAGAAAAAACGGCTCAAATCGTGAAAAAACTAGCTAAAAAATAATTTGCAAGATACTTATGTTATGTTTCGTTAAAGTATTGAAACATAAACTGTAATTAGATAAAAGAAAAGGTGACCACAATGAAAGAAACACGTGACCCCTCTCAAATTCGAGTTGTTGTCGGCATGTCAGGTGGGGTAGATTCATCGGTGGCGGCATACTTGTTAAAACAACAAGGGTATGAAGTAATCGGAATCTTTATGAAAAACTGGGATGATACGGACGAAAACGGTGTTTGTACAGCAACGGAAGATTATGACGATGTGATAAAAGTATGTAATCAAATTGGTATCCCATACTATGCTGTCAATTTCGAGAAACAATATTGGGATAAAGTTTTCACTTACTTTTTAGAAGAATATAAAGCAGGGCGTACACCAAATCCTGATGTTATGTGCAATAAAGAAATTAAATTTAAAGCATTTTTAGAGCATGCCATGAACCTTGGTGCTGATTATTTAGCGACAGGTCACTATGCACGAATTGATCGTAATGGTGATGGTGAAGTTAGAATGTTACGTGGCGTTGATGATAATAAAGATCAAACATACTTTTTAAATCAATTATCGCAAGAGCAATTGGCGCATGTAATGTTCCCAATTGGTGATATAGAGAAAAAAGAAGTACGAAAAATTGCAGAAGAAGCTGGCCTTGCTACGGCAAAGAAAAAAGATTCAACAGGCATTTGCTTTATCGGTGAACGTAATTTCAAGGAGTTCTTGAGTCAATATTTACCAGCACAACCTGGGAAAATGGAAACAATGGATGGCGTTGTAATGGGCCAACACGATGGTTTAATGTACTATACACTTGGTCAACGACACGGGCTTGGTATTGGTGGAGACGGCGAGCCTTGGTTTGTTCTAGGGAAAGATTTAGCACGTAATGTTTTACTTGTCGGACAAGGCTTTGACAATGAATACTCGTATTCAACATCATTAACAGCTGTGAAAATGAACTATACTTCGACAAAAAAATTGCCTGGGAAATTTTCTTGCACAGCAAAATTCCGTTATCGTCAAACCGATACACCAGTAGAAGTTGAAATTTTACCAGATGGGCGTGCACACATTACATTTGCAGAACCTGTACGTGCAATTACACCTGGCCAAGCTGTAGTGCTATACAACGGAGAAGAATGTATGGGTGGCGGAACGATTGATGAAGTCTTTAAAAGTAATGAAAAACTAACATATGTTGGATAAATTGCGTTAAGACTGCTTTTACGGCCTCTTGGCTTCCTAAAAGCAGTCTTTCGCTACATAGAGGTGAAGAACAAATGAACTATAATGAACAGGGCATCCAAGCATTTCAAGAAAAACGTTATGAGGATGCTGCTCAACTATTTACAAAAGCAATTGAGGCAGAGCCTGAAAATGCTATTGGGTATGTAAATTTCGGCAATTTATTAGCCGTATTAGAGGATACTGAGCGTGCAGAACGTTTCTTCCAAAAGGCAATCACTGTGGATGAATCAGCAGCTACAGCCTATTACGGTCTAGCCAATTTATATTACAATGCTGAACGCTATGCCGAGGCTGTGAAGCTATATGAGCAAGCGCTAAAACATCATATTGAAGGTGCCGATGTCTATTATATGATGGGGAAATGCTTTGAACGTATGGATAACTCTAAATTGGCATTACCTTATTTACAACGTGCAGTAGAAATTGCTCCAGAAGATACACAGATTCGTTTAGCCTATGCGATAGTACTATGTGCATTAGAAATGTTTGAGGAAGGGAAGAAGGAACTGGATCTCTTGATTGAACAGGATTGGAATAATGCAGATGCACATTATAATTTAGGCGTACTATATGCCGTGTCCACTGAACAAACAGAAGATGCCATGTATCATTTGAAACAAGCCTTTACCTTACAACCTGAATATGACCAAGCACGTTATATTTACGATATGATTGCTCAACGATTTAACTGATAGATAATAAGCAGCGAGTGAATGTTGATTAACATTCCTGCTGCTTTTTTATTGATTTTATCTAGTAAAACAGAAAAACATCGTTTATTTTTTTATAAATTAAATCCCTTTCTCTTTTAATTCTAGTTCAAACTTGGTAATGTATGTCATGCAGGAAAGGAAAAGGTGACAGAATGAATAAAGTATTTATAGCACTATTACTTGTAACAGCACTCGCTGCAATTGAGGGAACTATTGTTAGTACTGCTATTCCGAGTATTACGGCTGATTTATTAGGTGTAGACTTAATAAGCTGGATTTATTCTGCTTATTTACTAGCTTCAGCCATAGCGGCGATTATTTTTGGTAAATTAGCTGATTTATTTGGCCGTAAACGGATGATTATTACAGGTATCATTATTTTTTTAGTAGGTTCTATGTTATGTGGTTTAGCTCAATCCATGGAGCAATTAATTGTTTTTCGAGCAATTCAAGGTATTGGTGCAGGTTCAATTTTGCCCATCACATTAACAATGGTTGGTGAGTTGTTTAAAACTGAAAAAGAACGTGCCAAAGGACAAAGCTATTTAAGTATGGTATGGGGCGTTTCTGGTGTAGTAGGTCCATTATTTGGCGGCTTTATTGTTGACCAAGTATCTTGGCACTTTATTTTCTTCATTAATGTACCGTTTGGTTTAGCCTCTATTTACTTAATTGCTAAACATTATAAAGAACAACTAGAGGCAGTGAAGCGTAAAATTGACTACTTAGGTGCAGTATTTTTTACAATTGGCATGGTTGCGTTACTGTTTGTTATTATCGAAAACAGTAAAACACAAACTTGGTTATCAGGCCAATCTCTTCTAATATATGGTGTTGCTCTTGTATTCCTAAGTATTTTTATCTGGGTGGAGTTGCGAGCAGAGGAGCCAATTATTCCGTTATCACTGTTTAAAAATGGACGACTAATGGTCATTAATGCATTAACTTTAAGTGGCATGTCTATTGTCATTGGTGTGACCGTTTATATTCCCATATTTGCCCAAAGTGTTTTAGGCAAAAATGCAACGCAGGCTGGTTTATTATTAACACCAATGTCTATTTTTTGGACGGTGAACTCGATTATGGCAGGTTATTTAATCGGTCGTTTAACAAATAAATGTATTATCCAAATGGGTACGATTTTACTTGTTACGGGTACACTATTGTTGGCAAGACTATCTTCAGGTTCTAATGATTTCAGCGTTTATTTCGCATCATCGTTAATAGGGCTAGGGATGGGCTTTATTATGCCGATGTTGATGATTTCCATACAAAAGGTGGCAGATCCAAAGCAACTTGGTATTTCAATTGGTTTGAACTCTTTTACAAATACATTTAGCCAAGCGATTGGTGCAGCGCTATTTGGTATGATTTTCAACCTGGCAACGAGTGAAAAAATGGCTTCATTAGGAAAAGGTGAAATTCAATTAAATGGTGAATTTGCAAAAGGTGGGTTTAATTTAGAAGAAGTAAGCTTTTTAAAGGACACTATTGCGAATGGCGTCAGTTATGTATATATAGCTACCTTTATTTTTGCTATTGGTGCACTTATTTTCTCCTTTTTTGTAGTAACGAAATCCACAAAGAAGGCGCAATAGCAAATAACTAGTAAAATCCACCTCACACTCTGTGGTCAAGCAGCGTGTGAGGTGGTTTTTCATTTGATGACTAAACCATAGAATAAATTTACTTTTTGAATAGAGTGTCATCAATTATTTGATTGCCAGGTAGTTCCGTTAAGTATTTCGCTAAATGTGCGATGGGGGTACTGTCTAGCAATGAAGGCTCGGCTTCATTTTCTTTTAAAATATTGATTTCCTTATTCAGTCGCTCCATTTTTCGATCTAATTCAGCTGCTTGTAGTGCGGCTTCCTTTAATTCATGACGAATATGCTCAGGTACTTCTTTGTTATACTTATAATAAATTTTGTGTTCTAAGCTTGCCCAGAAATCCATTGCAATTGTACGAATTTGGATCTCTGTATAGACCTTTTCCATATGGTCTGACATAAAGATAGGAATTTTAATAATGAGATGTAAGCTTTGGTAGCCATTTTCTTTTGGATTGGCTATATAATCCTTCATCTCAACAACTTCCATGTCATGCTGTGCTTGTAACATGGCACTTACCTTGTAAATATCCTCCACGAAGGAACAGGTGATGCGAGCACCAGCTATATCGCGGATATTTTCACGCACAGCCTCTATTGATGGAGGAAGCTCTTTTTTCATCATCTTCGTTAAAATACTTTTAGGTGATTTTATACGTGTAGATACATGCTCAATTGGATTATATTCATGAATTAACTTAAATTCTTCTTGTAATATATTAATTTTCGTTTCCACTTCCTGTAGAGCAAATTTGTAAGCTAAAAAGAAGCGTGTTAATTCAGTTTGAAATGATTTTAAAGTGTTTACTTCTAGTTCAGTTTTCATCGTTTGTAAATCCTTTCTTTTACGGTTTGTTCGATTTTTAATTTTTGTATAGCTGTGATGGCAATGAGATAGCCGATCATTGGTGAAATTCATAGCCCATAATAGGCATAGGAAAATGACCCACGAACGTGACAAGGTATCTTTTTTCCATGGGACAAAGAATGGATAAATTAACAATAGGAGTGCTAAAACACCTAAAAAAAGCAAAATACTGCCCATGTCAGCCACTAAAAAATAATTTGCTCCACATATGGGACTGGAGCTAAATGATCAAGAAAAATCCATGATGCGATGACAAAAAAAGCGAATAAGAGCAGTGAAAAGTACTTCCAAATCGAATTTTCTACAACTCTCCATAAAATGATGGTGGATGCACAAGCAAACGTAGTGATTTGCCCTGCATCTGGTTGCATTAATAATATACCTTTTATGAGGAACTTGAATCCTATCGTAAATGATAAATGTTTATTTATTGAAAGCTTCCATAAATAAACAATTAATATAGGCAAACTAATACTAGCTATATAAAAATTAAACGGGCCAAAAGTTATCCATTGATGGACACCCTCTATACCATTAAACTAAAAGGGCATAACGAGTAAAACGATTAAAACAGTTGTAATAGAAAGAGGGCTAATATCTAAAAATTTTAGGGTAGTTTTTGTTGACATTCCATAGCAAAAACTAATGCCAACAACCCAGATGAACAAGTTCTGTATCCAAATATGAAAGCCTACGCCATAGGAGATCATGGTGATCATCCCTATTAGAAGAGCAGGGAGCATAAAAAATAAGGAAGGACATATTGAGTATGTAGTTTTGTCATGTAAACCCCCTATGGTTATGCTATACAATATATAACTCACATGACAATGAAAAGGTTTCAGAAATAGGGGCAAGGAAGAATGCAGAAGAGGATTTGAGGTTAAAACAAAGGGAACCATCTGTCCCCATGTTTTAACTAATAATTTCAGCATTTAAGTTATAACGCTTATTAAACTCATCAACGAAAACTTGTAAATCAATATAGGTTCCGATATAAGGCTCTGTTTCTTGATCGCGTAAAAAGCCACAAGTTGCCTTTAACGATTTTGAAAATTCCAGTAACATTTGCTCGTTGTCAAGTTGTACTTGAATTGCAAGAGAATTATCTTTTTTATTCACTTTAAAATATTTACCATCTATAATTCTCTCTAAATTAGTTTCTTGAAATGGAAAAACATAATCTTTATAAATAAGCTTCACAAAATCCCGCCTTTTTTACAATATTCTACTACTTCTGTATAAGGTAAATCGCCACCAAAAATAGAGAGCGCGCTCCCAATGGTTACATGAAGTTTTCCATTGGCTAATTGGTTAAATCTTTCTAAGTCTCCGATTGAACGAACGCCGCCTGCATAAGTAGTTGGGATAGATGTCCAAGCAGCTAAGTCCTGTACCAAGCTTTCCTGCATGCCACCCTTTTTTCCTTCAACATCGACAGCATGTATTAACAGCTCATCACAAAAATCTTCAATATAGGCAATCGACGCAGCATTGACTTCGAAGTGACTAAATGTAGTCCATTTATCGGTCATGACAAACCACTTCCCGTCACGCATCTTACAACTGAGATCGATGACAAGGTGTTCTTTACCAATTAATTGATTTAAACGCTTTAAACGTGCTAAATCGAGCTGACCATCATGAAAAATATAGGATGTGACAATGACATGCGAAGCACCTGCATCAATATACTTTTGAGCATTGTCAGCCGTAATGCCACCACCTATTTGCAAGCCTTGAGGATAGGCTGTCAGAGCGGATAGGGCAGCTTCTTCATTACCAGAGCCTAGCATAATAACGTGTCCACCTGTTAAACGATCTTGGGCAAACATTTGTGCATAGTAGCTAGCGTCATGTTGAGAAATAAAGTTTTCAACAACTGCTTGATTTGTATATCCCAAAGTGCTGCCTACAATTTGCTTTACTTTGCCATCGTGTAAATCGATGCAAGGTCTAAATTCCAATAATTTCACAATCCTTCCGTGCAAATAATTCATATTAATCATAGCATGGAACAGAGGATAAAGGCAGAGAATTGTCATTTGTCAAAATAATGTAAAAATAACGAAGCGAATCTATTTTTGTCTGCGATATTTTCATGTGGCTATGGTAAAATAAAAAGATTGAAAACTATAAGAAAGGACGGACCGAACATGACAGATCATTTAGATTTATTTGAACTCAATAAATTTTTTATACTCGGACGTCCGATCGTCTCTATCTTTCATAATGCGCAAAATATGTATTCGATTGTACGTGTGAAAATTCAAGAGACGAATTTGCAATATGAAGATAAAGAAATTATTGTTGTTGGTTATTTTCCCCCACTACAAATGGACGAACAATATCGATTTACTGGTATTTTAAAACAACATCCTAAATACGGTGCTCAATTTCAAATTGAGACATTTACGAAAGAAGTGCCTGCAACTGAGCAAGGAATTATTCATTATTTATCTAGTGACCTCTTCGTAGGGGTCGGGAAAAAAACAGCTGAAACGATTGTTGAAAAACTAGGTGCGAATGCACTCCGTGTTATTTTAGAAGATCCTAATGCCCTCGATGCTGTTCCGCGCCTATCTGCTGAAAAAAAAGAAGTCATTCACCGCACCATTGAGCAAAACTTAGGTTTAGAGCGGATCATGATTCAATTGAATGAGTGGGGATTTGGTCCACAGCTTGGCATGAAAATTTATCAAACCTATCGAACAGAAGCCATTGAATTACTGACAGAAAATCCATACCGCTTAATTGAAGATGTGGAAGGAGTGGGTTTCTTTCGAGCTGATGAGCTAGGTGCAAAATTAGGTATAACTGGTAAACATCCTGATCGTGTCAAAGCAGCGATTTTACATATTTTAAATACAGCAGCTTTATCAGATGGACATGTCTATCTAGATGCAGAACATGTTTTACCGCTCGTTAAGGAAATGCTTGAACAAAGCCAACGACAGGAGATACCATTCGAAGATATTTCTCAAGCCTGCATCGGACTCCGTGAAGAAGGCAAAATTTGTGGGGAAGAGACAAGGTTATATTTACCGTCACTGTATTTTTCAGAGGTAGGGATTGCATCGAAAATCTTATCGCTTATCGAACGGAATAATAAGGCTGAACATTTTAGTAAAGATGAAATTCGAAAAGCCATTGGAGAAACAGAGGAGCTACTTAATGTTACCTATGCAGAAACACAAGCGAATGCCATTGAGCAGGCTTTAAATTCAGCCGTTATGATATTAACGGGTGGTCCTGGTACGGGGAAAACCACTGTTGTACGGGGAGTCGTAGAAGTGTATGCAAAGCTTCATGGCCTATCCTTAAATCCAAAAGAGTATGCTCGAAAAGAGGAGCCTTTTCCGATTATTCTTTGTGCGCCGACTGGACGTGCTGCTAAACGATTAGCCGAATCAACAGAGCTGCCTGCGATGACCATTCATCGACTGCTCGGTTTTACAGGGCAAGAAAAAGAGGAAGAAACAGAGCGTGAAGTGACAGGTAAGCTGATTATCGTGGATGAAATGTCCATGGTTGATACATGGCTTGCCCATCAATTATTAAAAGCTTTACATGAAGATGTTCAAGTTGTCTTTGTAGGAGATCAGGATCAGCTTCCACCAGTAGGTCCAGGACAGGTGTTAAAAGATTTATTAGCATCCAAGCAGCTACCAACCGTCGAGCTAACAGATGTTTACCGACAAGCAGAAGGCTCAACGATTATTGAACTTGCCCATCAAATAAAAAAAGGAACGATTCCAAAAGAGTTAACAGCTAAAACCTCTGATCGTTCGTTTATTAAGGCTTCAGCCGATCAAGTTGCCAACGTTGTAACACAGGTTGTCAAAAGTGCTGTCGCAAAAGGTCAGGAAATCCGTAATATCCAAGTGTTGGCACCCATGTATAAAGGACCAGCTGGGATAGATAATTTAAATAAAATGATTCAAGAGCTTATTAATCCAAACGATACTGGAACACGAAAAGAGCTAGTCTTTGGGGATGTAACCTATCGGATAAAGGATAAAGTTCTTCAGCTTGTCAATCAACCAGAAAGCAATGTCTTTAATGGAGATATGGGTGAGGTCATTAGTATTATTAAGGCGAAAGAGACGGTCGAAAAACAAGATTTATTGATCGTATCCTTTGATGGCATTGAAGTGACCTATCAACGAAGCGATCTCAATCAATTGACACTAGCTTATTGTTGCTCCATCCATAAATCACAGGGCTCTGAGTTTCAAACGGTCATTATGCCAGTGGTTAGAGGGTATTCCAAAATGTTACGGCGTAATCTTTTATACACAGGTATTACACGTGCTAAAAACTTTTTGATTTTATGTGGTGAACCAGATGTACTTGCAGATGGTTTACAACGTACAGATGACCTACAGCGTTTCACCTCTTTACGTGCAAGACTTAACCCAATGGAAATTGAGGAAGAACTTGTGGAAGTCGAGGCAGTGTCAGTTGAAAATGAAGGGATGCAGGAGCCTGTTTCCATTGAACAAAAGCTAACAGTAGAAACAGCCCCTTACATTCATCCAATGATTGGTATGAATGATGTCTCTCCTTATGATTTTTTGGATGACTAAAATAAATATACCCGATTAGACTGTCTAATCGGGTTTTTCTAATTGATGTATCGTCACCTAATATTTGGACATTTCATATACTAGATAAGTACAAAAACATAGGGAATGTATAGGGGTGACAGCATGCCGATAATGACAGGGCAGCAGTATATTGAACGAATTGATGCTTTAAAAACGTATATTTCGATAGATGGGAAAATCGTGACAGGGAAGGTGTCAGAACATCCTGCCTTTAAAGGAATTATTCAGAGTCAAGCGAAACTTTTTGATTTACAACATCAAGAGGCACTTCTTGAAAAAATGACCTATGAATCGCCAACTAGCAAACAGAAAGTTGGCATGTCCTTTCTTCAAGTATTGACGCCAGAAGATCTTGTGAAAAGGCGCCATGCGGCAAGAGAGTGGGCATTATCTTCACAAGGCTTTATGGGGAGAAGCCCTGATTATATGAATACAACATTAATGGCCCTTGCATCAGCGTCAGACTTTTTAAAAGAGAAGCCAAATTGTTTCCCAGAGCACTTGCTAAAGTTCTATGAGTATGCTCGCGAGAATGATATTACGATGACACATACCTTTATCGAACCACAGGTAAATCGCAAACGCTATTACTATGAGGATGAAGAAGTAACCATTGCTGCTAAAATCATTGGGAAGACAAGTGAGGGCTTAGTCATTAAAGGGGCAAGATTACTAGCAACACAGGGTGGCATAACAGATGAGCTTCTTGTTTTATCGACAAATGGCTATGATGAAGGAAAAGGTTTCGGTTTTTCTATTCCAAGTAATACTAAAGGCTTAAAGTTTTTATGTCGGCAATCGTTTGTAGGGGGAGATTCTACCTTTGATTATCCGTTAAGTGCTCGTTTTGAAGAAATGGATGCAATCGTTGTGTTTGATGATGTAGTTGTCCCATGGGAACGTGTTTTTTACTATGAAAATATAGAAGTGGCCAATCAATTTATGAATGTCAGTGGCTTCCAAGCTTACACATTACATCAAGTGTTATCTCGCCAAATTGCCAAGACCGAATTTGTACTTGGGGTTGTGCAATCGATAGTGGACACTATTAACATCGGAGACTATCAACATGTACAACAAAAAGTGGTGGATGTGATTGTGCCATTAGAAACGATGAAAGCACTGTTAATCAAATCAGAAGTGGATGCACAAAGAGATAATTTTGGCTTTATTCGACCTGACCTTGCAACCCTCCAAGTAGCTATTCAAATTTTCCCGAAAGTATATCCAACTTTTACGGAAATTATCCAGCAACTAGGAGCAAGTGGCTTGATGTCTATACCGACTGAACATGCATTTTCAGTAGATGATGGTGATCTTGAACATTATTTGCAATCATTCAAAGACAAAGGAGAAGAGCGAGTAAAGAAATTCCGTTTAGCTTGGGATTTAACGATGAGTAGTTTTGGCACAAGACAGACATTGTACGAACGCTTTTTCTTTGGTGATCCTGTACGTTTATCTAGCTTGCTCTATCAATCTTATCAACGAGAGCATTTAGTGCAAAGAGTAGAAGACTTTCTGAAAAATGATTGATAGAAAGTTTGACAGTTGTGAAACTATCCGTTATCATTTACAGGAATAAAAAAATAAGACTCCCTTCGTTAGGTGAGGCTCCTATGCTGGAGATACGCTACTACCCAAAAATGTCGAGAGACGCCAATGGGTCAACAGAAATCATCGAAATAAGGTGTTTTTTAACGTAGCTGGACATATTCCTATGCCGCATAGTGCTAAAACTCAACGTTTGAAGGTAACAAGCATGCAATGTATTTTATTGCTATTTTTTGATATGTGTATTCAACACGCCTTCATTCGTAGAAGGCGTGTTTTTGTTATGGAAGGAAGGTGATGAGAAATGGATAGTAGTCCTGAACCGAATAAGTATCATTTAGGCAAACGGAAACATATAAAAAGTCATCGATTTCTGATCACCGATGCAGACAAAAGGTGATAAGGATGACCTTTTGTTTCCCTCAATAACAAACATGAGGTGAAATGCAATGATTAAAATCCACTATTATAATAGCAGCAGCAAGACAGTCCAACATGATTTCAATATGATTGATTTACAACTCCCTATTCATAACGAAGATTTATTATGGGTAGATTTATATGCCTATAGTTATAATGAATTGAATAATATAGCAGATGTATTTGGCTTTCATCCACTAGCAGTTGAAGATTGCTTACATGAAGGCTCACGTCCAAAAATGGATAGTTATGGTGATTATAAATTTTTTGTGCTCCATGCACCAATCTATAATGAGAAAAGTAACAATGAAATTACAACAGTTGAGTTAAATATTTTTATGGGACCAAACTATATTGTGACTGTGCATAAACAAAAGTTGCAATGGCTAGGGAAAATGGAGAATGTTTGTGTCAATAGCCCAAGATATTTAGAAAAGGGTACTGATTTTTTATTGCATACTATTATTGACGGTATTACAGACGAATACTTCCCAGTATTAGAACGAATTCGCGCACGTATAGATGAACTAGAAGAAGAAATTTATGATTATCAACCAAAAGTGGTGACAGAGGAATTTCTTGCATTGAAGCGGACAATTATTTTAATTCGTCAGGCCATTATGCCACAAAGAAGAATTTTTTCTACAATCAATGGTCAGTGGAAATTTGACATTCAAGAAGAAAATATTCCATTCTATAAAGATTTGAATGACCATCTAGAACGTATTGTCGACTCCACAGAGACATATCGCGATTTAGTGAACAGCACGCTTGATACGTATTTTTCAATTATCAGTGGGAAATCCATTGAAAAGCTGAATTTATTAACGGTCATTTCGACAATTATGTTACCACTATCAGTAATTACTAGTTTTTTTGGAATGAATGTACCTTTACCTTATCAAGATACCCCTTATACAACGATTGCAATTAGCGCCTTCTTAGTTATTTTTACATGGGGTATGTGGATATATTTCAAAAAAATGATTGCTTAGTTAGTGTTAGTCATACTAGTACTAATTGACAGCGCAATAGATTTTTTTTATAATTTTCGATAGAAAAAGTAAAAACGATGATGGAAAAAGTACGTATTTGTGTGTGCACAAGAAAGGGATTTCTAGGCTGAAAAAATCCTCACAACAGCAAATGCCGAAAGCTACTCCAGAGTGCAGCTAATCCCTGCCGTTCACTGACGTTACAAGTGCTAAAGAGGTAAGTAAGATTTTTACTTACAACTAGGGTGGTACCGCGAGACTAATGACAAGTCCTCGTCCCTTTTTGGGGATGAGGGCTTTTTTTATTTTCTTCGGTAGATCGCAGGACTCGTATCGTGATTTTACAATATAAAATAGGAGGAATTTATCCAATGAAAGCAGTAGATATTCGCCGTATGTATTTGGAATTTTTTAAAGAAAAGGGGCATCATCATGAGCCCTCAGCACCACTTGTGCCAATAAATGATCCATCACTTCTTTGGATCAACTCAGGTGTTGCAACTTTGAAACCATATTTTGATGGCCGTATTATCCCTGATAATCCACGTATTACAAATGCACAAAAATCGATTCGTACCAACGATATTGAAAACGTTGGGAAAACAGCTCGACACCATACATTCTTTGAAATGTTAGGAAACTTCTCTATTGGTGACTACTTTAAAAAAGAAGCAATTCATTACGCTTGGGAGTTTTTAAC
This sequence comes from Lysinibacillus sp. HST-98, assembly GCF_016757845.1. Classification (NCBI taxonomy): domain Bacteria; kingdom Bacillati; phylum Bacillota; class Bacilli; order Caryophanales; family Bacillaceae; genus Lysinibacillus; species Lysinibacillus sp. HST-98. The sequence continues at coordinate 702,193 of NZ_JAENHX010000001.1, read as the reverse complement.
AGATAAAAAATGGATGGGCTTTGATCCAGCATTATTATCTATCACGATTCACCCTGAAGACCAGGAAGCTTATGATGTTTGGCATCAGGAAATCGGTATTCCAGAAGAACGTTTAATTCGTTTAGAAGGGAACTTCTGGGATATCGGAGAAGGTCCATCTGGTCCGAACTCAGAGATTTTTTATGATCGCGGCGTAGAATACGGCTCAGATGAAAATGATCCTGAAATGTATCCAGGAGGAGAAAATGAGCGTTACCTTGAAATTTGGAACCTTGTGTTCTCTCAATTTAACCATAATCCTGATGGCACTTACACGCCACTACCAAAGCAAAATATTGATACAGGTATGGGCTTAGAACGTATTGTGTCCGTCGTGCAAAATGTACCAACAAACTTTGATACTGATTTATTTATGCCAATCATTGAAAAAATCGAGGAATTTGCCAACCGTAAATATAAACGACCTGGCGAAGTAGACTTAAATGAAATCTTTGGCTCAGAAGAAGATATTAATACACCATTTAAAGTGATTGCAGACCATATCCGTACAGTAGCATTTGCTATAGGTGATGGTGCCCTGCCGTCAAACGAAGGCCGTGGCTATGTATTACGTCGTTTACTACGTCGTGCGGTTCGCTATGCTAAACAAATTGGCATTGAAAAACCATTTATGTTTGAACTTGTACCAACTGTGGGTAAAATTATGGAAGACTTCTATCCAGAAGTGACAGAGAAATGCGAATTTATTCAACGTGTCATTAAAAATGAAGAGATTCGTTTCCATGAAACATTAGATGGTGGTTTAGCTATCTTTAATGAAGTAGTGGAATCTCAAAAAGCAGCCGGTCATGATTACATCCCAGGAGCAGATGCTTTCCGCTTATATGATACTTATGGTTTCCCAATCGAGCTAACGGAAGAATATGCAGAGGAAGTAGGCATGAAAGTAGATCATGAAGGTTTTGAGGAAGCGATGGAAGAGCAACGTGAACGCGCGCGTGCTGCACGACAAGATGTTGATTCGATGCAAGTACAGAATGAGGTATTAGCAAACTTAACGGTTGCAAGTGAATTTGTTGGCTATGATACGTTAACTGTTAATACTGAAATCGCTGCAATGATCGTCAATGGTCAAGTTGCGAAAGTCGCTTCGGAAGGTCAGGAAGCTTTGGTTATTTTAGCAAAGACACCATTCTACGCTGAAATGGGAGGCCAAATTGCCGATAGTGGTACTATTTCAAATGATAGCTTTACGGCTGTCGTAAAAGATGTTCAAAAAGCACCGAATGGTCAACCGCTTCATACAGTAGTAGTTGAATCTGGGGAAATGCATGTGGAAGATGCAGTGCAAGCAGTGGTCAATCGTGATGACCGCAATTTAATCATTAAAAACCATACGGCAACACATATTATGCAACGTGCATTAAAAGATGTGCTAGGTGATCATGTAAACCAAGCTGGATCATATGTAGGACCTGACCGTTTACGTTTTGATTTCTCTCACTTTGGTCAAGTTACAAAAGAAGAATTACAACAAATTGAACGTATTGTAAATGAAAAAGTGTGGGATGATATAGAGGTCGTTATTGAAGAAAAAGGCATTGATGAAGCAAAAGCAATGGGTGCTATGGCATTATTCGGTGAAAAATATGGAGATGTTGTACGTGTAGTATCCATCGGAGATTATTCGATTGAGCTATGTGGTGGTATCCATGTTAAACGCTCTTCTGAAATTGGCTTCTTTAAAATTGTTTCAGAAGGTGGTATCGGTGCAGGTACTCGTCGTATAGAAGCTGTTACAGGAAAAGTTGCTTATGAAGCAGTAAAAGAAGAAGAAGCATTATTAAATGATGCAGCAGCATTATTAAAAGCAAATGCTAAAGATATTGTCACAAAAGTACAGGCTTTACAAGCAGACTACAAAGAATTACAACGTGAAAACGAAGCATTATCTCAAAAAATTGCCAATGCTCAGGCTGGGGCAATTGTTGATGCAGCACAAACAATTGGAGATGTCACAGTTCTTTCTACAAAGGTAGAAGCAAAAGACAATAACCAACTGCGTCAGATGATGGATGATTTGAAAGCGAAAATGCCAAAGGCTGTTATCGTTCTTGGAGCAGTGGATGGCGATAAGGTTATGCTATGTGCTGGTGTTTCAAAAGAATTAGTTGGTGGCAATTACCATGCAGGGAATATTGTGAAAATGGTTGCGGAAGCATGTGGTGGTAAAGGTGGCGGTCGTCCAGATATGGCGATGGCAGGTGCAAAAGATGCATCAAAACTTGATGAAGCACTACTTTCTGTGTATGATTATGTTAAATCCATTTAATTAATTCACCAAAACATGTTATAATAAAGAGAAATTGGAGATGAGCTTGTTTGCACATCTCCTTATTTCTGAAAGCGAGGTGCTGGTCATGAGTTCATTTGATCAAACGATGAAATTTAATTTTCCAGAAGAATCAATGGAACAGGAAGTCAAGCAGGTAATGTTGAAAGTTCATTCTTCATTAGAGGAAAAGGGATATAACCCTATCAATCAGATTGTTGGTTACTTACTTTCTGGTGATCCGGCGTATATTCCTCGCCATCAGGATGCTCGTAATTTAATTCGCAAGCTTGAGCGTGACGAAATTCTAGAGGAGCTTGTTAAATTTTATATCAAAAAGAATAACGAGGACTAGAAATGAGAATTATGGGATTAGACGTTGGGTCAAAAACTGTGGGTGTTGCTGTAAGTGATGCACTTGGTTGGACCGCCCAAGGTATTGAAACCGTAAAAATTGATGAGGCTAATGGTGAGTTCGGTATTGACCGTATCGCTGAGCTAGTAAAGGAATATACTATAACAGAATTTGTTGTAGGTTTTCCAAAAAACATGAATAATACGGTTGGACCGCGTGGAGAGGCTTCTGAGAACTATAAAAAGCTTTTAGAAGAGCATTTCTCACTACCGGTCAAATTATGGGATGAACGTTTAACGACGATGGCTGCTGAACGTATGCTGATCGAAGCGGACGTGAGTCGCAAAAAGCGCAAGCAGGTCATTGATAAAATGGCAGCTGTGATGATTTTACAAGGCTACTTAGATAGCAAAAATTAATTGATGAGGTGACTATGCATGGCACACGAGCATAACCATGAAGAAGAACTACATGTTCAACACATTACAGTGATTGACGAAAACGGAAACGAGCAGCTTTGTGAAGTGATTCACGTTCATGAATCTCCAGAGTTTGGCAAATCATATGTGTTTTACTCAATGGTAGGCGCAGAGGAAGATGAAGATGGCTCAGTTGAAATCTTTGTATCTTCATTTGTACCATCTGAAAATGGTGAAGATGGTGAATTAACACCAATCGAAACTGAAGCAGAGTGGGATATGGTAGAGGACGTTTTAAACGCTTTAGAGGATGAAAACGAAGACTAATCTTCTAACTCAAAGCTTGGAACAAGGATCGCAGCTTGCAGTCCTTGTTCCTTTTTTATTGAAGCTTTTCTACTGTAGAAGGATTGTTAAATGGAGGAATGAATGCATTGTAGATGTGTGAAATTGATCCACAATTGTTGGGAAACGTTCATAAAGTTAGAGGATTCGCTTAGAATTAGAGTGGCACCGCTCCAAGAATGGAGGCTCCGCTCAAAGCCACGCTCGAAAATTTCGAGAGCCTGCCCAAATGTAGAGAAGAAAAGCTCCTAAACAGGGAAAACTTGCTCAAAAATAGGAGAAGCTATTCTAAAGTGTCTAGCCTCAAAAGCGATTTAATAAATGACATCAAATTGTCATAAAGGAGGAAACAGGATGAATGAAGAAACGCAAGAATTTATGATCATCGGGAAAGATGGTAAGGAACAGCAGTGTCGTGTGGTCATTACCTTTGATGCGGAGGACAAGTCCTATGTGTTATTTTCCCTTCTAGATGAAACCGGTCAAGAAATTCCAGGAGACCTTTCGGCGATGACTTTTGATTATGATGACAATACAGGTGAGATGACAAATTTACAGCCTGTTGAAACAGATGCAGAATGGGAAATGATTAATGAAGTGGTGTTAACATTACTAGATGAATTTGAAGAAGAACCACAGCTAATTACTGTGACAGACGAAGAAGGAAAAGATCAAGTGTGCGAAGTCATTCATACGTTTTCATCTGAGCAATTCGGTAAATCGTATGTATTATATGTGCCAGCAACAGATGAACCGATTGATGAGCGTGATATTTTTGCTGCCCAATATATAGCTGGAAATGAAGGCCAGATTGAAGAATTATACCCGATTGAGTCAGATGAAGAATGGGAATTTGTAGAAGAAGTATTAAACACTTTATAGGATAAACTATTTCTAGAATGCTCAAAAATCTGCTAACGAAAGTTGTTGGCAGATTTTTTACATATGTAATTTCTCCTGAATTGTCGATTTCTGTTTGTCGTGAAAGTTGATTTCTAGTATGATATTGAATAGTGATAGGGGGGAAACCCGTGGATAACGGTTCTAAAAAACAAGAAATGTTTTCAAAAATGCAAGAAAGAAAATCTGAGGTAAAAATCGTGAGAAAAATCGTCGCAATTATTGCCATTGTTTTCGTACTAATAATTGGCGTTGTTGGTTTATTTGGGTACAATTATGTAAAAGGTGCTTTAAAACCACTAGACCCTAATGCAACGAAAACGATTGCGGTAGAAGTACCAATTGGCTCTAGTTTGTCCTCCATTTCAACACTACTAGAGAAAAAAGGTGTCATAAAAGATGCACGTGTTTTTAAGTACTATGCAAAATTTAAAAATGAATCACAATTTCAAGCGGGAAATTATGATTTAACACAGGCAATGACTTTTGATGAACTTATTGAAAGCTTGAAAACAGGGAAGGTATATCGTAAGCCTCTCTTTACGATGACGGTCCCAGAAGGCTTAACACTTGAACAAATTGGGAAAGTGATTGAAAAGAAAACACCGTACACACAAAAAGAATTTATGGATCTTGTGACGAGTGACACATTTGTTCAACAAATGATGGCTAATTATCCCGAGCTAGTTACAGAGGCGGTTTTAGCTGACAATATTCGCTATGACTTAGAGGGCTATTTATATCCAGCTACGTATTCTTATTATGAGGAAAAACCATCCTTACAAGCGATTGTAGAAGAGATGATAGCAGCGATGAACAATGTGGTGAAGAACTATAGTGATGTATTAGCTGAAAAACAAATGTCCGTACATCAGCTGTTAACATTTGCTTCATTATTGGAAGAAGAAGCGACTGCTCAAACGGATCGAGAGACTATTGCAAGTGTCTTCTATAATCGAATCAATGAAGGGATGCCACTACAAACAGACCCAACCGTGCTCTATGCACTGGGTGATCACAAGGATCGTGTTTTATATGAGGATTTAGAAGTGGATAATGCCTATAACACATACAAAAATAAAGGTCTACCACCTGGTCCAATAGCGGGTGTAGGTAAAACTTCGATTGAGGCATCATTAAATCCAAGTCAAACAGATTATTTCTACTTCCTAGCAGATAAAGAGGGTGTCAACCACTTCTCAAAAACCTATGATGAGCATTTGCAGAAGGTAGAAAAATATTTACGAAAAGAAGAGTAAACGTATAGGAAGAACAAAATCGTATAGCAAACAGATGGATAGAAGGAAAGAAAAATAGCTTTCCTTCTATTTTCATGCTATTATAAAGTGTGATTTTTGATCAATCCGTTCATTTATGCGGGACAAATATGCGTGGTGGCAATTGTTTAAGCATATCGAAGCAATTGCTCATTTTTGTATGGCAAAGTACCAAGACATCACGTTTGGTCTTTTTCTTTTTGTTGATAAATGATGAAGTACAGACAACGGCAAACGCTCGTTGCCTTTTAAATGAGGGTGGAAACGATGGAATTATCAGATGCATATATACAATCATTTATACAGCCACGTAATGAATTGCTTTTAGAAATGGAAGCATATGCGGAGGAGCATCACGTACCGATCATGCAGCTAGCAGGTATTGATGCATTAAATCAACTGTTGCGTATTCAAAATCCGTCAAAAATTTTAGAGATAGGTACAGCAATTGGTTACTCTGCTATTCGTATGGCAGAGGCATTGCCTCATGTCCAAATTGTTACAATTGAACGTGATCAAGATCGTGTAGCAAGGGCAAAAGCCTATATTAAACGTTCGACTGTATCAGATCGAATTACGGTCATTGAGGGTGACGCTTTAGAAGTGGATGACGAGGCCATTAACACAACATTCGATGCGGTCTTTATTGATGCTGCGAAGGGACAATACCAACGATTTTTTGAAAAGTATGCACCTTTAGTAAAATCAGGTGGGGTATTGTATATCGATAATATGTACATGCATGGTTTGTCTGATTTAGAGTTGAAGGATGTTCCACGTCGTAAGCGAACAATGATTCGCAATTTAAAAAACTTTACGGATTGGATTATGCAGCACCCAGATTATACAAGTGCTTTTTTACCAGTCGGTGATGGTTTATTACTATGTTTGAAGAGGTGACTACTATGAAAAAACCAGAATTGCTTGTGACACCACAATCATTAGAACATATAAAAGCACTTTTAGCCGCTGGAGCAGATGCTTTTGTTATTGGTGAACAACAATTTGGTCTACGTCTAGCAGGAGAGTTCTCAGTTGAAGAAGTAGAAGAAGCGACAAAGCTTATTCATGAAGCGGGTAAAAAGGTATATGTTGCAGTCAATGCACTTTTCCATAATGAGAAACTAGAGGCACTTGCAGATTATTTAAAAGAAATGCAACGTATCGGTGTGGACCGTTTAATTTACGGTGATCCAGCAGTACTCATTATTCGCAGAGAGCAAGGTGTTACGATTCCGTTACATTGGAATCCAGAAACGACAGCTACAAACTGGTTTACAGCTAATTACTGGGGGAAACGTGGTGCAACGCGTGCCGTATTAGCGCGTGAGCTTTCTCTTGATGAAGTATTAGAGATTAAAGAAAATACTGAGATGGAAATTGAAGTACAAGTACATGGCATGACATGTATGTTCCAATCAAAACGCCCATTACTCGGCCATTATTTCTTATATCAAGATAAAGTAATGGCTATTGAAAACCGCCAAGAAAATCGTAATATGTTCCTACATGATGATGAACGAAATAATAAATATCCAATATATGAAGATGTGAATGGTACACATATTTTCAGTCCAAATGATATGTGTATGATTGATGAACTAGGCGAATTATTTGAGGGTGGCATCGATGCGCTGAAAATTGAAGGTGTACTTCAAACACCAGACTATGTAGTCGCGGTAACAGAAGCTTATCGAAAAGCGATCGATACGTATTTTGACGAATCAGAAGACGCATATGAAGAAATAAAAGACGATTTATTAGCAAAAATTGAAGATATTCAACCAGCTATTAGACCATTAGATACAGGCTTTATCTTCAAGGAAACAGTTTACTAGGAGGGGACAATAACATGGCATTAGCGTTAGAGCAAAATGACAAAATCCGTGAGATTGTCAACGGTAAACGTGTCATTACTAAAAAACCAGAACTACTTGCGCCAGCGGGTAGTTTAGAGAAATTAAAAATAGCTGTCCATTACGGAGCAGATGCTGTATTTATCGGTGGGCGAGAGTTTGGCCTACGTTCGAATGCGGATAACTTTTCAATTGAAGAGATGCGTGAAGGTGTAGAATTTGCCAATCAATATGGTGCGAAAATATATGTAACAACAAATATTTTTGCCCACAATGAAAATATGGATGGCTTAGAGCGTTACTTAAAGGATATTGAATCAGTGGGCGTAACTGGTATTATTGTAGCAGACCCGCTCATTATTGAAACATGTCGTACAGCAGCACCTAAGCTTGAAATTCACCTTTCTACTCAGCAATCATTGTCCAACTGGAAGGCCGTCCAGTACTGGAAAGAGGAAGGTTTACATCGTGTTGTATTAGCACGTGAAGTCGGCGGAGAAGAAATGAAGCTGATGAAAGAAAAGGTCGACATTGAAATTGAGGCCTTTGTGCATGGAGCAATGTGTATTGCCTACTCTGGTCGTTGCGTTCTTTCTAATCATATGACGGCTCGTGACTCAAACCGAGGGGGATGCTGCCAATCATGCCGTTGGGACTATGATCTATATGAATTAGAAGATGGTGAAGAAAAAGCACTTTTCGATGAGAGCCATGCACCATTTGCGATGAGTCCAAAAGATTTAAAATTAATTGAAGCGATTCCTCATATGATTGAGCTAGGTATCGACTCGTTAAAAGTTGAAGGTCGTATGAAATCCATTCACTATGTAGCGACAGTAGTTTCTGTGTACCGTAAAGTGATTGATGCTTATTGTGCAGATCCAGATAACTTTAACATTAAACGTGAATGGCTAGAGGAATTAGACAAATGTGCTAACCGTGATACGGCTGAAGCATTCTTCCATGATGCACCTGGCTTTGAGGAGCAGATGTTTGGTGTGCATGGTCGTAAAACAACCTATGAATTTGCTGGACTTATTTTAGAACATGATCCGGAGACAAAAATAGTGACAATGCAACAGCGTAATTATTTTAAACCTGGTGATGAAGTAGAATTCTTTGGTCCTGAAATTGAGAATTTCCGTTTAACAATGGGTGAAATTTGGGACGAGGATGGCAATAGCCTAGATGCAGCACGTCATCCATTACAAATTGTTAAATTTAAATGCGATACACCATTGAAGCCGCATAACATGATGCGAAAGGAGAATAACTAATGGCAGTGAAGCGCCCTGTTGTCATCGGAATCGCAGGTGGCTCATGCTCCGGAAAAACGAGCGTGACGCGCGCCATTTATGATGTTTTCCGTGAGCATTCTGTTGTGGTAATTGAACAAGATTTTTATTATAAGGATCAAAGTCATTTAACATTTGAAGAACGCTTAGGAACTAACTATGATCATCCGTTAGCTTTCGATAATGATTTATTAATTGAACACATAAAAAAGTTGTTAGTTCGTCAACCAATTGAAAAACCTGTGTATGATTACGTCCAGCATACAAGGGCAGAAGAAGTTATACATGTTGAACCAGTAGATGTTATTATACTAGAAGGTATTCTAGTTCTAGAGGATGCTGATTTACGTGATTTAATGGATATTAAATTATTTGTGGATACAGATTCAGATTTACGTATTATTCGCCGCATTATGCGTGATATTAAAGAGCGTGGACGTACAACAGATTCGGTGATTGAGCAGTATTTATCAGCGGTTCGACCAATGCATAATTTATTTATTGAACCAACGAAACGTTATGCTGATATCATTATTCCAGAAGGTGGGGATAATGAGGTCGCGATTGATTTAATGGTAACGAAAATTAAAACTATTCTTGAAACCGACAACGTATTGTAATAAGATAGAGTGGTATTGACAATATTTACATGCATATTTTGAAAAAGCATGCATACTATTAGGTCAAAGCGTAATTTGAAAACGTTTAAAAATAATAAAATTCGATTAAGTGCATCTCACATGCATTTAGTCGAGTTTTATGTTTTTATATTGAAGAAACAAGGAGTGAAGGACTTTGGCAAATGAAAAACAGTACCCTATGACAGCTGAGGGAAAACGTAAATTAGAAGAAGAATTAGTAAAATTAGAAACTGAAACACGTAAAGAAATCGTTGAACGTATTAAAATAGCACGTGATTTTGGAGATCTTTCTGAAAACGCTGAGTACGATTCTGCAAAAGAAGAACAAGCCTTTTTAGAAGGTCGTATTTCAACATTAAAATCAATGATTCGTAATGCAGTGATTATTTCTGAAGACGAGACAGATAACAGTGTAGTATCACTAGGGAAAACGGTTACATTTGTAGAAATCATCAATGGTAAGCCATCAACAGATGAAGAATCTTATACAATTGTTGGTTCTGCTGAGGCAGATCCTATGGAATTCCGTATTTCGAATGAATCACCAATTGCAAAAGGTCTACTTGGTCGTGCTGAAGGGGAAGAGGTTGTTGTTCAAACACCTGGCGGCGAAATGAAAGTGAAAATTCTCTCAATTAAATAATATGTATATGTACAAGCAGTTGGCCTTTGGCTGACTGCTTGTACCATTTTTAGCGTGAAAACTATGTAGCAAAATAATGAGTAGAATTATTTTGCAAGTGCTGTCGAACTTGATAGAATATTGCCTAGAGAGGGGGAGACATTATGAGTGAACGACAAACTCGAAGTGGTCGTCATTTGCAGCCATCTCGTAATAAAAAGCTAGATAAACTATTGAATGTTTTAATTGGTGTTGTGGTTGTACTCATTATTATCACAGCAACCTATGTGTTTAAATGGCAAGATGATGCAGATCAAGCAGTGAAAGAGAAACCAGCTCAAGAAGAACAGAGCGGTGATGATGAAAAAGAAGTAGAGAAAGAACCGACGGATGAAGAAAAAGAAGATCTCGCTGTAGAAGAAGATAAACCTTCAGAGGAAGAATCGGAACCTGAGACATCCCAGAAAGAACAAGGCACAGCAGAAGAATCAGCATCAGATAATCCTATTGTTGAGAAGGTCATCACGAATAAAAATTGGCAGCCAACACCTACAACTCAAACAGGTCAGCATGTGTCTTCATATGACGACAAGTCTGTAGACTGGGCTGAGAAAGTAGCAACAGTATCTACTGTGACAGGTATTGACCAAAGCAATATGATCATCTGGCGTATGCAAAATAATGGTGGTCCTAATTCATCCATTGCTACTGTTTCTACAAATGATAAATCTCAAATGTATCGTGTAAGCATGGAATGGGTTGATAATGAAGGTTGGAAGCCTGTGAAGCTAGAGCAACTAAATACATTAGAAGGCGCCTATTGACGAAAATTACTCTTTTGATTATTTTTAATAGAGTTGATAAAAGAAGGGAAGTAACAGTACATGAAAATTGCAGTAATTGGCGCAATGGAAGAGGAAGTGGAGCTTCTAAGAGCAGCATTAGACGATGCACACAGCACAACGATTGCAGGTAGTGAGTATACAACAGGAACTTTTGAAGGGAAGGAAGTCGTATTATTAAAAAGCGGTATTGGTAAAGTAAATGCTGCTATGTCTACGACAATTCTTTTACATGAGTTTAAACCAGATGTTGTCATTAATACAGGCTCTGCAGGTGGATATGATGAAGCTCTTGAGGTAGGCGCTGTCGTTATTTCTGATGAAGTTCGTCACCACGATGTAGATGTCACAATCTTTGGCTATGAAATTGGACAAATGGCTGGTATGCCAGCAGCATATAAATCAGATGAGAAATTGATGAAGGTAGCTGAGGAGGCTGTGAAGGCAGTTGGAGAGCATCAGTATGGCGTTGGTTTAATTTGCTCTGGAGATGCTTTTATGAATGATCCTGAACGTGTAGAGGCTGTTCGTCGTCATTTTCCTCAAATGAAAGCTGTAGAGATGGAAGCAGCCGCAGTTGCACAAGTTTGTTATCAATTTGCTACACCTTTTGTAGTCATTCGTGCATTATCAGATATTGCAGGTAAAGAATCGAATATTAGCTTCGATGAATTTTTACCAGTTGCTGCAAAACATTCGACACAAGTCGTATTAAAAGCAATTTCCTCACTATAAACTACACAGAATGGTCAAAATGTGTGGTTTATTCTGTGAGAAAAATCACAGTTAATACAAAAAACAAATGCTACACTGACATTAATAAATCTCTTCATAATAGAATGGGAGGCATTCATGATGTTATTTTTAACAGCAGGTGTAGTCATTATTACAACTTTAATAGGTACATTGATTTCAGCAGAACTCTCTGAATCAGCACATTAGTATGACGGGAAAGCTTCCCTGCGACATAGACATGTTGCAGGGGAGCTTTTTATATGCCATAAAATAGGCATATTCTTCCGCCATTGAAGGATTGAATTTTTTTCATAACCATTTTACAATATATTATTCAATAGTTTTTTGGTCTCGTTTATATAGTTGATAGAGTTTAATAAGTGCCCGTTTTTCAATGCGAGATACATAGCTACGTGAAATATTTAAGCGTGCTGCAATTTCCTTTTGCGTAAGTGCATCCTGTTGATTTAATCCATAACGGAGTGTCACAATTTCGAGCTCACGTTCATCGAGCATATGCAAATAGTGGTATAGTTGTGCTACATGCTCTTTATGTTCTAGCTTCTCTGTGGCACTTTCTTCATCACACTGAAGTAAATCGCGAATTTGCAGTGCGTTCCCATCTTTATCAGTTCCAATCGGCTCAAATAGCGAAACGTCTTTTTGCACTTTCTTTTGGGTGCGTAGATGCATTAAAATCTCATTTTCAATGCAACGAGCTGCATATGTGGCAAGTCTAGTTTTTTTATCAGGGGTATAGCTCTCAACGGCTTTCATTAGTCCAATTGTTCCAATGGAAATATAATCATCGAGTTGCTCATGTTTTGGATGGAATTTTTTAACGACATGCGCGACAAGCCTCATATTACGTTCTATTAGATCAAGACGTGCTTGCTCATCGCCACCTAAAAATCGTTCAATACAAGCAGCTTCCTCTTCTTTTGAAAAGGGTTTATGGAATGTTTGCCCCTTTAAATAGCCAAGCAATGCAGGGATTTCAAGCCATAACTGCAACATCGATGTAAAAATTCCGCTCATTGAATGATTTCATCCTTTCCCCATTTTTCGACAGTATATGTTTAAAAGCAGTGGGAAATGAAAAAAGTGCAACAGCAAATGTGCTGTTACACTTTTTTTAACGTAAATGTACTAATCATGAGTAAAGCTAAAATGGGGAAAAGGAAAAGATAAAATGCCGGATGGAACGTATAAGCTGCGAAATACGTTAAAGTTAAGAACGTACCTGCGGCTGTAATTGGTAAACCTGTGAAATAACCGTTCGCTTCGCTAATATTGAAGCGAGCTAAACGCATAGCGCCACAGACGATAAATAATACGGCCATCATCATGCCGACAAAACCAAAATCAACTAGAACAACTTCATACATTAATAATGCAGGCGCTACACCAAATGATATAATATCACTCATAGAATCTAATTGTTTACCTAATTCTGACACTTGTCCGAGCGCTCTCGCTACCTTACCATCGTAGCGATCAAGAAGAGCTGCTATAAAGATAAACAAGACACTATAGCTATAGTATTCATGTAGAGTGGCCATAATAGCCGCGCCTCCAAAGGACATATTACTAATTGTTATGAAGTTAGCTGCGTGCGATTTCATTTTCTTAACCGTGGTATCCACCAACTTGTGATAAAAAAACAAGGGGGATCACTCCTTTGCACTTAAGATATTGTACCATTATACTTCGAATGCGAAAAAATTGACAGTCTAAATTAATGGATAGGGGTTTTACTGTATGAAAGAAAAACTATATCAACGCTTGATAGAACTAACGAATGGTAAGCAATCTTCCCATCTTTTGCAGACAATTGCAAAAGCGAAGTGGAGTAAACGTATAATTCCAAGCTACATGAAGTTATACGATATTAACCTTGAAGAAGTTTCAAAAAAACAACAACAATTTTCGTGTTTACATGATTTTTTTACAAGAGAACTTATTGAAGAAGCTCGCCCTATTGAAAAAAATCCAACTATATATGCCAGCCCAGTAGATGCAAAAGTGGAGTCCTTTGGACGTATTGAATGGGATATGACATTTCTTGTGAAGGGTAAGCCTTATGCATTACAAGATTTACTCGGCAATACAGAACGAGCTGCACAATATGCAGACGGACATTATATCGTTTTTTATTTAAGTCCGGCTGATTACCATCGTATCCATAGCCCGATAGATGGAGAAGTCTTACGACAATATACACTTGGTCAGAAATCTTATCCTGTGAATCAGTTAGGTCTTACATACGGTAAAAAACCAATTTCTCATAATTATCGTTTAGTGACTGAGCTGAAAACAGCAAATAATCAGCATGTTGCATTTATCAAAGTAGGTGCGACCTTTGTGAATTCCATTGTGCTTACCAATACAACAACGAAATGGCAGAAAGGGCAAGAAGTTGGTTATTTCTCATTTGGTTCTACTGTTGTGATGCTGTTTGAAAAGGATACAATTAAATTTACGGATAATGTTGTAAAAGGAAGTCCAATTCGAATGGGTGAAGCCTTTGCAAATATGCTATAATGGTCGAATAATACGTTAAGATTAGGGGTCGCTATTTTGTATAATTTTTTATTACCGAACGAATTTGTGACGAATATTTTTGAAATTACGCCGGAAAAGTTACAGGAATTAGGGATTAGAGGAATCATTACGGATTTAGATAATACGCTTGTTGAATGGGATCGTCCAGATGCAACAGAAGAGCTAATCATATGGTTACGCATTATGAAAGAATCAGGTATTCGTGTTATTATTGCGTCAAACAACAAGGAAGCTCGTGTAAAGCATTTTGCTGAGCCGTTAGGTATCCCTTATATTCACAAGGCGAAAAAGCCACTTCGTAATGCTTTTTATAATGCACTGATTCAACTAGGCTTGCGTCCAAGTGAAGTAGTAATGGTAGGAGATCAACTCCTTACGGATGTTATGGGAGCAAATCGCTTAGGCTTACACACAGTGCTCGTGAAGCCTGTTGCACAATCAGATGGGCTTGTAACAAAATTAAATCGTTTTATTGAACGTCGCGTATTTAATGATTTGAAACGAAAAGGAATTATAACTTGGGAGGAACAAGAATGATTGAAATGCCAAATTGTATTGGCTGTGGTACAACAATTCAAACAGAAGATAAAACAGCAGTTGGGTATGCACCCCCATCATCATTAGAAAAGGATGTGGTCATTTGCCAGCGTTGCTTCCGTTTGAAAAATTACAATGAAATTCAACCAGTATCGTTAACAGATGATGATTTTTTACGTATTTTAAATGGTCTTGGTACACAGCAAGGCTTAATCGTAAAAATTGTTGATATATTTGATTTTAATGGAAGCTGGCTACCAGGGCTTCATCGTTTTGTAGGGAAGAATCCTGTCCTATTGATTGCCAACAAAGCTGATTTATTACCAAAGTCAGTGAAGCCCAAAAAAGTTATCAACTGGCTGAAACGTGAAGCAAAGGCTCTTGGACTACAGCCTGTCGATGTCCTATTAGTCAGTGCCCATAAAGGCAAAGGGATGGCAGAAGCAATGGAAGCCATCGACGAATATCGTAAAGGACAAAATGTATATGTTGTTGGCTGTACAAATGTTGGGAAATCTACGTTCATTAACCGAATTATTAAGCAGGCAACAGGTGAGGGTGAAGTGATTACAACCTCACACTTCCCAGGTACTACTTTAGACATGATTGACATTCCATTGGATGATGGTAGTGCATTATATGATACGCCAGGTATTATTAATCATCATCAAATGGCTCATCATATTGATTCCAGTGAATTAAAATATATTATGCCGAAAAAAGAAATTAAGCCGAAAGTCTATCAACAAAATGCAGGGCAAACTCTATTTATTGGTGCATTGGCAAGATTTGATTTTATTCAGGGTGACCGTTCTGCCTTTACAATCCATGTGGCAAATGATTTACCAATTCATCGTACAAAGCTTGAGAAGGCAGATGCGTTATATGAAGAGCATAAAGGAGAATTATTGGCACCCCCAACTGCGGACTTTATCGACCAGTTACCGCCATTGGTTCGTCACGAATTTTCCATCAAAGAAGCGAAAACAGATGTTGTATTTTCTGGGCTTGGCTGGATTACCGTTCAACATGCGAATGTAGTAGTAGCAGCTTACGCCCCAAAAGGTGTACAAGTTTCAATTCGTCCTTCGCTGATCTAAATGGAGGACATAGTAGAGAGAGGGACTAGAAAATGAAGAAGTGGTTTGCAGTTATGGGTGATCCAATTGAACATTCAAAATCACCTGCCATGCACAATGCTTGGTTTGAGGACATGTCAATTGATGCGACATATATTCCTTTACATGTAACGCCTGATCAATTAGAATCTGCTGTTGCTGGTTTGAAGACATTAGGGGCAAGTGGCTGGAACGTGACCATTCCTCATAAAACAGCAATCATTCCATATCTAGACGAGCTAGATGAGCTGGCCCAAAAAATGGGCGCAGTGAATACCGTCGTACGAACAACAAAAGGAAAGCTAAAAGGCTATAATACAGATGGTATTGGATTTGTTCGATCACTCGAAGAAGCCGTTGGGGTTTCTCACAAAGACAAGCCTGTATTACTTGTTGGTGCTGGAGGAGCAGCTCGAGGCATTGCCTTTGCTATGCAGCAACAAGGCTATTGTCATGTAACCATTGCCAATCGTACGGTGACGAATGCACAAATGATTATTGATGAAATGGGTATGGGACGTGCCATTTCATTACAACAAGCGGAAGAAACGCTAGCTGATTTCAGCATTATTGTGCAAATGACATCAGCTGGCCTCTCTACGGGCAATTTTTCAATGCCATTTTCATTAGATCGGCTGATGAAAGAAGCAATTGTTGCGGATATTGTGTATAATCCATTAATGACGCCTTTTTTACAAGCGGCTGAAGAAAAAGGAGCAACGATTGTCACTGGCTTAGGAATGTTTGTCCATCAAGGAGCCATCGCTTTTGAACACTGGTTAGGAAACTATCCAAATACAAATTCAATGATTGCGCAACTGAAGGCGCAATTAGGAGGAAACTAATTTTTATGTTAACAGGTAAACAGAAACGTTTTTTACGTGCAGAAGCACACCATTTAACACCTATTTTCCAAGTGGGAAAAGGTGGCGTTAATGATGAAATGACAAAGCAAATTCGCGAGGCATTAGAAGTACGTGAATTGATTAAAGTACGTATTTTAGATAACTGTGAAGATGATAAACATGAAGTCGCTGAAGCATTAGCCAAAGGCGCTCATGCGGAGCTTGTCCAATTAATCGGTCTGACAGTTGTTTTATATAAAGAGTCCCGCAATCATAAAAAGATTGTATTACCAAAAGTAACGAAATAAGGTGAGACGATGAAAAGGGTCGGTTTACTTGGAGGTACATTTAACCCACCACATATGGGTCATCTTTTAATGGCAAATGAAGTTTTTCATGCGCTAGAACTTGATGAAATCCGCTTTATGCCTAATGCCATCCCACCACATAAGCATGCACGTTTTGATGCTAGTAATGTTGAGCGACTTGAAATGGTAAAACGTGCGATTCGTCCATTTCCTTATTTTTCAGTAGAGTCGTATGAGCTTGAGAAGGGTGGCGTATCCTATTCCTATGAGACACTTTCTGCATTGTGTAGAAGAGAGCCGAATGTGAAATTTTACTTTATCATCGGTGGCGATATGATTGATTCGCTACATACATGGCATTGTATAGATGATTTAGTGAAACTTGTTCAGTTTGTTGGAGTAAAGCGTCCAGGGACAGCCGCGGCAACAGAGTACCCTATAAGTATGGTGGAAATACCTCAAATCGATTTATCGTCCACACTGATTCGTGAACGCCTGGCTACAGGAGGAACGGTGACATTTCTACTACCAGAAGCAGTAGAGACGTTCATACGAGAGGAAGGTCTTTATGGAACGCGAACAGTATTTAGCGGCGATTAAGCCAAGAATGCCTGAAAAACGTTATATTCATACAGTCGGAGTGATGGAAACGGCCATCAACCTAGCTTATAAGTATGGCGAGGACGTAAAAAAAGCTGAAACAGCAGCTATCCTCCATGATATTGCTAAATATGCTGACATTGAGTGGATGGAGAATATCGTTCGTGATGAAAAATTAGATGAAAGACTAATTGGATGGGGTAGTGAATTACTCCATGGTCCAGTAGGTGCATATATAGCACAAAGTGAGTTTGGCATCACAGACGAAGAGCTGTTGAATGCTATTCGTTTCCATACAACTGGGCGGGCTAATATGAGCCGTTTAGAAAAAATTATTTTTGTCGCAGATATGATTGAACCGAACCGTCGATTTGAGGGAGTTGATCGACTGCGCAAAAAAGCACAAAAAAATTTGGATAAGGCGATGAGTGCATGTGTACGCCATACTTTGGCATTTTTAATTGACACAAAGCAACCGATTTATCCTTTATCTATAGAATGTTATAACGATATGATGAACAGAGAGGATAGTGAAGGATGACTTCAACTTTATTACAAGCAGCGTACAAAGCAATTGACGACAAACATGGTGAGGATATTGTCGTTTTAAATATGCAAGGAATTTCCCTTTTAGCCGATTATTTTATCATTGCTCATGGTAACTCAGATCGCCAAGTGCAAGCCATTGCACGTGAATTACAGGATGTAGCTGAACAACAAGGTTATGAAATTCGCCGTGTCGAAGGATTCGATGGAGCTCGCTGGGTACTAGTTGACCTAGGCGATGTTGTGGCACATGTATTCCATAAGGATGAGCGTGCTTATTATAATTTAGAGCGTCTTTGGGGCGATGCACCGCAACTAGACATGCCAGAGGCCTAAGTGAGTTACGAACGCTTTGCTCATGTCTATGATGAGCTGCAAACGGATATTCCTTACAATCTTTATGTAGATTGGGTTGTACAGCATGCACCAAGCAACCAGTACCCAAAACTGTTGGATATTGGCTGTGGCACTGGTGTACTTAGCTTGTTATTTGCAAAATCTGGCTATCAAGTCAGTGGAATCGATTTATCTGAAGAGATGCTGTCCATTGCCGCAGAACGCTTTGCTGGTGCAGGCTATCATGCCCCATTATACTGTATGTCTATGGTCGAACTAGATGGCTTTGAGGAAATCGATGTTGTCACAATTACAATTGATTCCTTGAATTATGTGGTAGAGGAGCACTCTGTTTATACGACATTAGAACGTATCTATACGGCGTTGCGTGATGGAGGTCAGCTGTTTTTTGATGTCCATTCGTTATTTAAAATGAATGAGATTTTTTTAGATGGTCCGTTCACATATGATGATGGTGACATTAGTTATATATGGCATACGGAGCCTGCCGACTTTGAACATTCGGTTATTCATCAAATGACATTTTATGTACGAGATGACGCAAGTGAATTATATGAACGCTTTGATGAGGAGCACGTGCAACGTACTTACACTATCGAGCAGTATATGGCTTGGTTGCGTGCCATCGGTTTTAGTCATGTGGAAATTACAGCAGACTTTACAGATGATGCACCTGATGAGGAAAGTGAACGCATTTTTATTCGTGCAGTGAAATAAAGAAAAGGGAGCTACACTGTGTAATTGGCAGTGTGGCTTTTTTGATGGATAGAAAGGTTAAAGTAGCGGATAGAAAACTTGAATAGGCGGATAAAGAGGCTAAATTGTCGGATAAAACCTGTATAGAAGGATAAAAAACCTAAACTCCTGACGATTTTTTATCATTTTCAACCACCCATCCGTAGTGTAAAATATATATAACTCCATATGATGACCTTTCGCAAGGAAAGGATGGTACTGTGCTACAATCTTTATGGCAAAAGTACAAAAAAAGTATGTTATTCCCCAGCATACTAGTCGTCAGTGGACTTTGTTACTTCTATTTTTCGAGTTCTGACTCTTCACCTCCCCAAGAAGAGCTCATCGAAACAATCCAACCTATTGAAGAAAAAAATTTGAGTGAATCTGCTGAGGAAGCGGTTATGCAGCAGGTATTTGTGGAAATAAAGGGTGCTGTAATGTATCCAGGCGTTTATGAACTTGAGCAAGACCAACGTATAAAAGATGTTGTACAGCTTGCTGGTGGCTATACAGAGAATGCTGACACACAATTTATCAATCATGCCCAAAAGGTACAGGATGAAATGGTAATCTATATTCCTATCATGGGCGAACAGCTAGAGGAAGGATCCTCTTCTCTGTTAACGTTACCTACTGAGACGAATAAGGAGCAAAAGATTAATATCAATAAAGCTGATGTAGCAACGTTAGCAACATTGCCAGGAATCGGTCCTTCTAAAGCACAAAGTATCCTTACGTATCGAGAGGAAAATGGGCAGTTTCAATCCATAGATGACTTAAAAAATGTTAGTGGTATTGGTGATAAAACATTTGAAAAGCTAAAGGATGCGATTACTGTAAAGTAATGCTTTTACATGATGGTATATTGACGTCCCTTTTCTAAAAGGGCTACACTATAGTAGAAAAGCAAGAGAAAGTTAATTTGTTAGACAATTTTTGGAGGTAGTCATATGGAGCGAATTACTTGGGATCAATTTTTTATGGCACAAAGCCATTTACTCGCATTACGCAGTACATGTACAAGACTAGCTGTAGGAGCAACTGTTGTACGGGACAAACGCATCATTGCAGGTGGTTATAACGGTTCCATTACAGGGGACGAGCATTGTATCGAAAAAGGGTGCTATGTGGTTGATAATCATTGCGTCCGTACCGTGCATGCTGAAATGAATGCCTTACTGCAATGTGCTAAATATGGAACACCGACAAAAGGTGCTGATTTGTATGTAACACATTTTCCATGTTTACCATGTACAAAATCTATCATTCAAGCTGGCATAGAACGTGTGTATTACGCAACAGATTATAAAAATAATCCATATGCACAGGAGTTATTTGCAAAAGCTGGAGTGGAAGTAGTTCATGTACCCTTTGATGAACGTAAAATTGATTTTTTACGAGATGACAAGCTAGCTTTGTATACAAAAATGCTGCACGAGCTTCGCGAGAGTGGGGTATCTGCTGAAAAATTGCTCCCATATGAACAGAAGGTGAGTGCATTATTTGGCATCAAGCTTTAAAGCATAGATGGATTATGGTAGCTCTTGCTGTACTGATAGCTGCTATTGCAGTATACAAATCAGCATGGCTACTCATTTTTTTACTGCTACTAGTCCTGTGGCTCACCATAAAAGGTGAGTCACGTTTTCTTGCAATTTTTGTACTAACTAGTGGTCTACTAACTTATTTTTTCCTTTCTATCAATCATCTCACGGAACCTTCCCCTTTACCGTCAACCTTCCCTATAACTTGGTCAAGTGACTATAAAATAATCGGGCAAAAACTCCGTGGGTTTGCTACAACAACAAATGGTGAAAAACTTTACGTAGTTTATACCTTTTCTTCGGCACAAGAGAAAAAATTTTATGAAAATACCTCATTAACTGGAATGACGTATTCTGCAAAAGGTGAACTTGTGACTCCCTCTCCAGCTGCACATGCTTATGCTTTTTCCATGTCAAACTATTTAACGAGCAAAGGAGCAACAGGCGTCGTTGAAATCGCAAATTGGAACTATATAGGAAAACAAACCTCCATCTTCACTATTCTTGCCGAAGTAAGACACAATATGAAAAAGCATATAGAGAGAACTTTTCCCAAATCACTTGTAGCAGAGGCTCAAGCACTTTTAATAGGGGTGCAAGATCAGATGGAGGATGAACTGCAACGTGCCTATCAAAAGCTTGGTATTACCCATTTATTTGCGATTTCTGGGCTACATGTCGCGCTGATGTCTTGGCTCTTTTTTGAAGGATTGCTTAGAATAAGAGTTCGCAAGGAAATGGCTACTGTCGTGCTATTGATCCTCTTACCGGTTTATGGATTCATTGCAGGGGGAGCACCTTCCGTATGGCGTGCTGTTTCTGTAGTAGAATTGATGATGTTACTGCGCTTTTTTAAGTGGGTTCTTTCGATGGATGATGCATTAGCTATTAGCTTTATAGGCTTTGTTTTGCTTGAGCCAGGTGTTATTTTCCAAATTGGTTTCCAGCTATCCTATTTAGCAACTGTTAGTCTTCTTTATTCTGGTATTATTTTTAAGCAGACAAGAACTTGGCTAGGTCGTTCTTTTTTTATCACATTCGTGTGCCAACTGCTCGTTTACCCACTATTACTCCATCATTTTTATGAATTATCTTTATCCTCGTTTTTTGTCAATATTGTTTTTGTTCCACTGTTTTCATTTGTTATATTACCCTTTAACATGATTGCCTTTGTACTATCTTATCTTTCTTTACCACTTGCTAATGTCCTATTTGCTGGCTATGAACCACTGCGTAAATGGCTGACCGAAATAATCTTTTCTATGCAAGAGCTTCCTTGGCAATTATGGACACCAGGCAAACCAACTATTTGGCTGAGCTGTGTGGCGATGTTAAGTGTTTTAGTGAGCCTCTATTATTTGGAAATAAAACGATTCAGGAGAGCTATTTTGATCCTTGTCATCCCTGCTATTTGGATTCATTTAGCACCCATGTTGTATAACGAAACAAAGATTACCTTTTTAAATGTAGGACAAGGAGACAGTATTATCATTGAATTGCCTTTTAGACGGGCTGTCTATGTTATAGATACAGGTGGCGTATTGCGCTTTGAGCAGGAATTGTGGAAGAAAGCAGATAGTCCTTATAAGGTAGGGAAGCAAGTTGTCGTCCCATTTTTAAAAGGCAAGGGTATACGTACTATCGATATTTTTATTGCTTCTCATGCGGACGCAGATCATATTGAGGGAGCAGAGGAAGTATTACAAGAGATTAACATGAAGGAAATACACGTTACACCTGGTTCATTGTATGAGCCTTTAATGCATGATTTATTACGAGAAGCCAATAAGCGACATATTCCTATTAAAGAAAAAATGAAGGGGACTTCGTGGCATGTAGGGGAAACATATTTTTATTACTTATGGCCTGATGATGCCATTTATGAGGGAAATGATGATTCTCTTGTCCTGTACATGCAGCAAAAGGCGTTTACAGCGTTATTTACAGGGGATTTGGAGCAATATGGCGAACAACAGCTGATCAATCGTTATGGACCTTTATTGGCCAATCTCACATTACTAAAGGCAGGGCATCATGGGAGTAAGACATCGAGCACAGAAGCCTTTGTCGAGCTGCTACAGCCCCAATTAACGGTTTTTAGTGCAGGTCTCCATAATCGTTATGGTCATCCACATGAAGAAGTAGTACAACGATTTGTCAGTAGACATTTAGTGACATGGACAACAGGGGTGAATGGATCAATCGAAATAAGTATTCGTGATAATCGCTGGTCCGTTAACGGAAAGGAAAAGGGCCTTGTCCAATGACCAAGGCCCTTTTCCTGCATAAGTCCAATTACTGTGATACAAATTCTACTATAGTTGCAATAATAAACATAAGCGTGAAAACGCCAAATGATACACCGAAGCCAACACCAGAATCGATGGCATCGTTACGTCGACATTGTATGTTTTTTCCTTCAAATGGATTCATTGTTATCCCTCCAATTCTGTTATTTATTATAAGACAACATGGTCATAAAAGCTATATCGAAAAGGTGATTTCCCCGTCTGGAAAGGAATCGACACAATTCGGTCAAAGACACAAAGGACTATGAAATCATGTATACTAATAGTATTGCTAGATGGAGGGGAAATTATGATTTCAACGGTTTGGAATACAATAAAAAAAGGTGAGCTTGCACCAGTATATTTGCTTGTTGGTGAAGAAAGCTATTTTATAGATGAAACCATTAAACGTTTAAAAGAGGCAATGGGTCCAGAAGAAGATCTGGAGATGACCACATTTGATTTAGAAGAAGTACCAGTAGATGTGGTCATGGATGAAGCAGATACCATTCCTTTTTTCTCAGAACGTAAGCTTATTATTGCTAAAAATGCTTCGTTTTTAAAGGCAACCGAGAAAGGGAAGGAAAAAATCGATCATGATGTGAAACGATTGGAAACATGGTTGTCGAATCCTTCTGATTTTTCCGTAACGGTTTTTATTGCCCCTTATGAAAAATTGGATGAACGCAAAAAAGTGACTAAAATGATGAAAGAGCATGCATTATTTGTACAAGCAGAAACACCAAAAGAGCAGGATTTAGCCATATGGATTCAAGGCATTGTCAAAACACAAGGTAATAGCATTACACAAGATGCTATTGAATTGCTTGTTACGATGGTCGGAGCCAACATGCTACAATTACAGATGGAAATTGACAAGCTAACCCTTTATTTAGGTGATGGGGGCGAAATTACAACTTCTTTAGTGGAGGATTTGGTGGCAAAGACATTAGAGCAAGATGCCTTTAAAATGCTTAACGCATACTTGGCAAATGACTCTGTCGGAGCCTTGTCCATCTATCATGATTTATTGCGACAAAAACAAGAACCTATTATGTTAGTGGGCTTGCTAGCATCCAATGTTCGTACTATGTCAAATGTTTTTTATTTATTGAAAAAAGGTTATCACCCTCAACAAATTGCTAAAAATCTAAAAATTCATCCGTATCGTGTCAAACTTATGATTGAGCAACGGCATCGGCCTTCAGAAGAAAATTTGCTCCGGGCATTATATCAATTAGCAGAGGTTGATTTACAGCTTAAATCGTCTGGTGGAAATCGAGAGCGCTATCTAGAGCTATTTTTATTGCGCCAACTATAGGAAAAGAAAGCTGTCCAATAAGGGCAGCTTTCTATGTTCTCTATAAAATTAAAAAGATCAGCTACTCCTAATAGAGTATCTGATCCTTTAAACAATTACGCTTTTTTAGCAAGGCGAGACTTTTTACGAGCCGCCGCGTTTTTGTGGATAAGTCCTTTTGAAGCTGCTTTATCTAAAGATTTGAAAGCTGCTTGTAAAAGTTCTTGTTTGTTTTCAGCGTTAGCAGCAACAGCGTTTTCAGCTTTTTTCACTGTAGTACGCATTGCAGATTTAGCTTGAGAATTAGCAATGTTAGCTTTTTCGTTAACTTTTACGCGTTTAATCGCAGATTTAATGTTTGGCATATATTTCACCTCCTAAATTAGGTACGAGATGATATCTTCTCATTGATTTCTTGTGTCAATACAACAAAAATCATTTTAACAAACGCTTGGCCAAATTGCAATAGATAAATGCAAAGAATATTTACTTGACAGTTTGAACAAACTACAGCTTGAGGTGAACTGTATGCAAAATTTTAATTGGCAACGAACAGATTTAATTGATGAATCAGAAGAGGTAGTTGTCCATCAGACCAAAGAGCAAAAAGAAAAGCTTGAACAATCAAGTGGCATTCAAATTGAAGATCGGAATGCTGGTAGAGTAAAAATTACAGATGTTCTTGTAGACGCTGAAGGGGAAAAGCAAATTGGTAAAAAGGAAGGGCAGTATATTACCCTTTCTGTCCCGACACTAACATTAGAAGATCAAGAAGGCTTTGCACAACTTGAACAAGAATTGCTTGTAAATTTCAAAAAAATGCATGACGCACTTTCTTGGCAAGAAGACGATAAAATTTTAATAGTCGGTTTAGGAAATCGCACTATTACACCCGATGCAATAGGTCCCTATTTAATTGACCATTTGCATAGTTTAGATGTCATTGATGAAAAATTTGTTATGTATGCTCCTGGTGTAACAGGACAAACAGGCTACGAAACAGGTGAATTTGTGGCTGCTATTGCTGAACGTCTGCAACCGAAATTAATCATTGTAGTAGATGCACTTGCTACAAGAGCGAGTAATCGACTCTGTAAAACGATTCAATTAACAGATACAGGCATACATCCAGGTTCAGGCGTAGGTAATCAACGGCAAGAGATTTCCTATGAGATGCTTGGCATTCCCGTAACAGCAATAGGGATCCCTACTGTAGTAGATGCACCTGTACTAATTGCAGATGCGGTAGAAACTATGCTCCGTTCGATAGCTGCACGTGTGGCTGAACGCAGTAAACCGTCATCGAAGCTTTCATTATCCTCATGGCAACCAGATATTAACAAGGAACTGGATATGACATTAGTACAACCTATATTTGGAGAATGGGCGACATGGACGAAGGAGGAGCGGCAGCAGCTATTTGAGGAAACCTTCGCTGGCTCCCACACACAATTGATGGTTACACCAAAAGAAGCAGACTATTGGATTGATCGCTATGCAAAATTAGTGGCTTCTATGCTTATGGATTGGGCAAGTGATTTATAAAATAATGAAGAAACAACGGTTAGGGTAGTCCTTCTAAAACACGCTTTTTTATGCGTAAAACAAGAAATTTATTTTCGTTCTAATTAACATCCCCCCTCCATACGATATGGGGAGGAGGGTGTGACTTTGCTAAAAAAACTACAATGGTCATTTGGTATATTATTGTTCTTTTTCGTATTACCTGTCATTGCTGGGCAACTTCCGTTCAACAAGCAAGCATCGACTCCGATCAAACAATCAGAAGATAAGCAAGTCGTGTTTGCTGCTACCAATTTAGCTGAACAAAGTGTACTGGAACAAACGAAAGAACCTGAACCAGATCAAGCCCTAGACCCGGACCCATTTAAAGTGTTAGTGTTATTTACCCATACGCATGAAGCATATGAACCCATGGTGAAAGCAGTGAGTGGTAAGGTAGCGACTTCTCATGAAACGGTCAATATTATGAGCCTGAAGGATAAGATTGTGAATCATTTTAATGTAAATGGTTTAAAGACGGATGTTCTTGATGTAGATATTATGAAGAAACTACAAGAAGAGGGTAAAGGCTATCATGAATCTTATAATGTGATGAGGCCATATTTAAGTAAGCATTTAGAGACAAATAATTATGATCTAATAGTTGATTTACATCGTGACTCATTAAAACATGATCTTACAACGATCTCATATAATGGGGAAAATTATGCGAAAATCGCTATTGTTGTTGGGGCAGAACATGCTAATTACCGCTGGAATACAGCCTATGCTGAAAGTTTATCATCCACACTAAATGCCATCGTTCCCAAAATTTCTAAAGGGGTTATTTCTAAAAGTGGTGATGGGGTTGATGGGCGATACAATCAGGATTTAGCAAAGCAAATGATGATTATTGAGATTGGTGGAATTGGTAATACTGAGGAAGAGGTTAATCGTACGATTGCTGTAATTGGTAAGGCTATTTCAAAAGCGTTTGTCAATGATTCAACAAAATAGACCAATCATATTAAAAAGTGGGACTCTTGTGGGCTCACTTTTTTAATATTGTATGATAATAAAATTTCCAGAAATAATTCTCATTAATTGTCTTTCCATTGCTCCATTCTTGTCTTATAATTTTCAAGTTGGCTCGCGAATTTCATGATAAAACGTTAAATGAAGGCATATGCAAATAAAGCAAACATACTTTTGAAGTATATCCCACTTTTGGGAATGCCTTTTTAAGTCTATAGCAAATATACATATGAATTTTTAGAAGACAAAAAGTGATAACGTTTCATTTTTCTCTCAAACTTTTATCGTATTTCAATCGTCAAACATTTAAGTGAATAAGCAAAAATAATAGAGAGGGGATGGTTATCAATCAAAAGGTTCTATTACGTGACAACAGGTTTTATCTTGATGCAGAAGGGAATACCTTCAAAAAGCGTTACTCCTTGTAGCATTTGGATGTAACTATCATCTATCCATAGCCGTGGGCGGTTATTAGAGATTGTGACAGCGCTTTTAGATTAACTTCTCATTGTATAGCTAGAAAATACCAAAACATTATACCGAAACGAAATTGAGAGATTATTGAAGGAAGGAATAGTATGTCAGGTAAGTCATTAAATCATCGTTATATTCCTGGACTAGACGGGATTCGAGCATTGGCTGTGTTAGCAGTTATTGCTTATCATTTTAACTTTAGTTGGGCTAGAGGTGGCTTTTTAGGAGTAGATATCTTCTTTGTATTATCGGGCTATTTAATCACCTCTACCATCTTACCTTTAAAGGGCAATCAATTAACAGTCAGCCTAAAGAAATTTTGGGTGGGACGATTTAGAAGGCTACTACCAGCGGCCTACGTTATGATTGTTACATCATTTGTTTGGGCAATGCTCTTTCATAAAGAGCTTCTCCATACTTTGCGCGGGGATGCACTGTCCTCCATTTTTTATTCAAGTAATTGGTGGTTCATTTTTCATAAACTCTCTTATTTTGATAGTTTCGGTTCTCCATCACCTTTAAAAAACCTATGGTCATTAGCCATTGAAGAACAATTTTACTTGATTTGGCCATTGCTCTTAATGATTGGACTTTTTGTTGTTAAAAAGCAAAATAAACTAGCAAATATCGTCTTTTGTGGTGCCCTTTGTTCAGCATTCGTAATGGCCTTACTTTATCAGCCTGGCGCTGATCCTAGTCGTGTCTATTATGGAACGGACACACGTTGTTTTGAATTATTAATAGGCTGTTGGCTAGCCCTTGTTTGGCCAATGAAAAGACTATCTTCTCAAAAATTATCAGCGAACCATGTGAAGAAACTAAATACTATGAGTTTCATTGCACTTACTATTTTTTTAGTAAGCATAGTGTATGTGGATGAATATCAATCCTTTCTTTATAGAGGAGGTATGTTTTTATTTTGCTTGAATGCTGCCGTTTTGATTGCATGTATTTCTCATCCAGTTAGCATACTAGGAAAAATATTAGCATGGAAGCCATTATGTTGGATAGGCTCTCGTTCCTACGGCATTTATCTATGGCATTATCCTGTCATGGTTTTAGGGACACCCATTCATGAAATTGGTAATCCCTCCTATTGGCGAATCTTCCTGCAGCTTTTACTAATCCTGATGATTGCAGAGCTATCCTATCGCTTCATTGAAATGCCCATCCGGAAAGAAGGGTTCCGAGTCTATTGTCAAAAATATCTGATTTGTAATAAAAATAAATGGGGAAGCCTTACTTTTCCACGAAAAATATCAACGGTTATGGTTCCACTCTTCCTGCTTGTATTTTTCACAGGCATGACAGGTGTAGTGGGTGAAAGTCAGCAAAACCCATCTAAAATGTTGCCAACAACGATAAAAATTAATGGCGATGACAAGCAGGACAAACAAGCTGAAGCCTCAACCGACAAACCTTCTCAAAGCAAGGATGAGGGAGTAGAGGATGTTCAGGAGATAGAAACGACTAAGCAAGAAGAAAATAACCCCATTATTGAGCCTGAAAAGAATGAGTTTTATCGTGGCATACTAGCCATTGGCGATTCCCTAATGATTGATATTGCACCGAGCTTACATAATATGTATCCGACTATTACAATCGATGGAAAAATAGGGCGTCAAGTTTCACAAGCTGTAAAACTTGCACCAAATTATGCAAGTTTTAATCAACCTAATCATGCAGTCATTCTACAATTGGGGACAAATGGTTATTTTACGACTGACCAAATGGATGCACTCCTTGAAGCTTTTTCAAATGCCGATATTTATTTAGTGAATACACGTGTGCCGCGTTCATGGGAAGCAAAGGTGAATGAAGCTTTACTGCAAAAAGCACAGGAACATGAGCGAATAACACTAATTGACTGGCATGCAGCAGCAATCAATCACCCTGAATACTTTGCCCCAGACGGTGTACATTTAGAGAAAAAAGGGGTAGAAGTTTTAACAAAGCTCATTCAACAATCCTTAAACAAATAAAATAATAAAGTCAGTATACACAGTTTTGTCTGCGTAGCTGACTTTTTCTATATCTTAGAAAGGGAACTATTTGCTCTACCTATATGTATTCTATTAGTTGTTGCTCCTATATGGTAAGCTTGACATTTGACTTGTTCTATTGTGTGGAAGATGGTGCGTTGTTCATTCTTTCTTTTACTAATCATAGTTTAGGTTTATAAAAAGGGAATTGTGTTCACGCTTTTTAGCAATATGGATGATGATATCTTTTGGAGATAGCGTGCTTTTCTTGGTTGATCAGGCGAGAATCTCTCCTCATGTCGAGTGGACGCATTTTTATTTCAACTGCTACACATCGAGTACTACTATAGCTGATTTGTCTGCATTTATATACTTAATATTGTAAAATTTAAAAACGATGTGAAACACTGAAAGTATTGATATTATAGGCTTTCAAGTCTAGTTGCTGTTGTACTTTGCGTTATGTTCATAGTATAATTCATTATAGTTTAATTAGGAGTGGAAAAGATGAACCGAGAAGCACGTTTAAAACGACAAGAGAATATACGAAATTTCTCTATTATTGCACATATTGACCATGGGAAATCAACGCTTGCTGACCGTATTTTAGAGCAAACAAAATCTTTAACTTCCCGTGAGATGAAGGCACAGCTCCTCGACTCAATGGATTTAGAGCGTGAGCGAGGCATTACAATTAAGTTAAATGCAGTTCAATTAAAGTACGAAGCAAAAGACGGCGAAGTGTATACATTCCATTTAATCGACACACCAGGACACGTCGATTTCACATATGAAGTATCACGTAGTTTAGCTGCTTGTGAGGGTGCCATATTAGTTGTGGACGCAGCACAAGGGATTGAAGCACAAACACTAGCAAATGTTTACTTAGCACTTGACAATGACTTAGAAATTTTACCTGTAATCAATAAAATTGATTTACCTGCAGCTGACCCTGAACGTGTACGTCAAGAAGTAGAAGACGTTATTGGATTAGATGCCTCTGAAGCAGTATTAGCTTCTGCAAAAGCAGGAATTGGTATCGAGGATATTTTAGAGCAAATCGTAGAGAAGGTACCAGCGCCAACTGGTGATCCAGATGCACCACTACAAGCTTTAATTTTTGACTCTGTTTACGATGCCTATAAAGGTGTTATCATTTCGATTCGTGTCATCAATGGTACTGTCAAGCCTGGCGATAAAATTCGCATGATGGCAACAGGTGCGGAATTCGAAGTTATTGAAGTTGGGGTACATACACCAAAAGTTGTGCCACAGGCTGAATTAACAGTGGGTGATGTAGGTTATTTAACCGCATCTATCAAAAATGTAGGAGACACACGTGTAGGGGATACTGTAACCTATGCGAATCGTCCTGCAGCTGAGCCATTAGCTGGTTATCGCCGTTTGAACCCAATGGTCTACTGTGGTTTGTATCCAATCGATACAGCCAAATACAACGATTTACGTGAAGCGTTAGAAAAGCTAGAGCTAAATGATTCTGCTCTACAATATGAGCCAGAGACATCGCAAGCACTTGGTTTTGGTTTCCGCTGTGGATTCTTAGGATTACTACATATGGAAATTATTCAGGAGCGTATTGAACGTGAATTTAATATCGACTTAATTACAACAGCACCTTCCGTAATTTACAATGTTCATATGACAGATGGTACTGAGCTTAAAGTCGATAATCCATCCTTTATGCCAGACCCACAAAAAATCGATCGTGTCGAAGAACCATATGTGAAAGCAACAATCATGGTACCAAATGATTATGTGGGAGCGGTTATGGAACTTTGTCAAATGAAGCGTGGTAATTTCATGACGATGGATTATATTGATACATCCCGTGTAAGTATTATTTATGAAATGCCATTATCAGAAATTGTCTATGATTTCTTTGACTATTTAAAATCAAATACAAAGGGCTATGCATCATTCGACTATGAACTTATTGGTTACCAGCCATCAAAATTAGTGAAAATGGATATTTTATTAAATGGTGAGCAAGTCGATGCACTAAGCTTTATCGTACACCGTGACTTTGCCTACGATCGAGGAAAAATCATCGTAGAAAAATTAAAAGAATTAATCCCACGCCAACAATTTGAAGTACCAATTCAAGCAGCAGTTGGACAAAAAATCGTGGCGCGTTCAACAATTAAAGCCATCCGTAAAAACGTATTAGCGAAATGTTACGGGGGAGATATTTCTCGTAAACGAAAACTTCTTGATAAACAAAAAGAAGGTAAAAAACGTATGAAACAAGTAGGCTCAGTCGAAGTCCCTCAAGAGGCATTCATGGCTGTGCTGAAGATGGATGATTCGAAATAATATTGATATAACAGGGTTTATAGGGGTTTTTAATATTTGATTTTATATCAATTTGGTGGGGTTCCCCACCAATTCCCCACCATAAAAAAATAAGTTAGAAATTCTTTTCTTATATATCTTGAGCAAATGAGTCAAAGATGTTAGCCGCATCTCTAGCCATTTTCTCAGTGAGGTGGACATAGCGATCTTCTGTTACGGCAGCTCGACTATGTCCTAATCTTTTTTGTACTGTTTTAACAGGTGGACCATTTTCGATTAAAGTTGTAGCATGTGTGTGGCGTAAGGAATGATCGTTAAAACTAATATTTAACTTTTCGCTTATTTTTCTTGTATTATATTTAATAACACTTGGCGTACAATGTTCGCCATTTTCTTTTTTACATACATAATCATGTTCAGAATCCTTTTGATAAAACTCACTGTATTTTAAACGATTTTCTATTTGTGCTTTTTTAATACGTTTGAGCATTTCTGCGAGCGTATTACCAAATGGAATTGTTCTATAACCAGCCTTTGATTTTGGAGGTCTAGGTTGCCATTGTGCTTTCCCATTTTCATCTTTAATACCAACTAATTGTTGTTCAACCTCCAATGTCATTTCTTCAAAATTTATGTGCTTCCATTCAAGTCCACAAACTTCTCCTACACGTAGCCCGCAATGTAATCCAATGTGAAATGGTAAATAAAAAGGGTGTTCTTCATCTAAAATGCTATTAATAAGTCTTAGATTTTCCTTCGTTTGTAGCTTTAATTCCTCGCGAGTTGGTTTTCGTTTCTTATCCTTCATTAATTCTACATAATGCATTGGATTTTCTTTTATGTATTTGTAGGGGTATACTGCATGATTCAAAGCTTTGCTTAAGATACCTATGATTATACTTAATGTTTGCCGAGCATAGCCTTCACGTGTTTTTAAATTAATAAATTGCTGCAACACGTGAGGAGTTAGTGATTTAACTTTATACTTTCCTAAGTGTGGTGCAATATGGTTTCTAATAGTTGATTCATAGTTATAGTACGTATTTGGTTCTAATTTGAGATCTACATATTCCTTCATCCAAAAATCTAAATAATCATGTAAAGTAATTTCTTGGGGTTTAAAAACAGTTCCTGCATTTTCATATTCTAAAATCTTTCTTCTTAAAATTGCCTAAGCAAGCAGTAGACAAAAAGCTTATTAATAAATCTCATCTTGAATAGTTTGACGTTGGCACACTGACAAACGGAGATTTAAAAGAATTAGAAATTATCATTGCTCAACGTAGAAAATAATGTTAGTTTCAGTAAAATCGCTAAAGCCAGTAAAGCTATTTTAGCTGAACTGGTTTTAATACTTAATATAAAAGTGACAATTCAGTGAAAATTATTATTTGAATATAAGAATGGAACTAAATGAAAATATCAAGTGTTTTAGTGTGAATTCAACTAAAAATGTTGCTTAAGTTATATAAAATAACAATCGAACGCCAAAAAAACGGCGGTATAATTGGCGTGATTTGGCGTATTTTTAAAGAATTTAATTGAACACCGTCAAAAACTGTCGGTGTGTACGCCAGAAATTGGCGTGAATATTCAATTGAATTACCACTTTTGGTAATGATAGGATAATAGTAACTCGAGGTCTTAATATGCTATAGCAGTTAACGTAAGAAATGTTACTTACATACAGTGAGTAACGTAATCTTCAAAAAGAAATAATAATTCACGAATTTTTAGCTATAAATAAAGGAGAATAAGTAAAATGAAGAAGAAAATTTTAAGTTTGCTAACGGCATTTGTATTTGCATTTGGTTTAATTACTTTTAGTGATAGCGCCAGTGCAAAGGAAAGTGTGCTTGAAAGTGCAAGTACTATTGTAGATGGGTATGAAGAATACTTCCGTATAGATGCATTGTTTGCATATAATCCATCTAAGAAATGGTATGTGAGTGCTGAAAATTACACTTATAATAAGGGCGGAGAATACATGATTCGCGTCTATAAGAGTGGAACAAAAACCGTACTATTTGAAGCAAAAGGTTATATCGAAGGAAGAACAGATGGAAGTTTACCATCTAGATCATCTCATTTCTGGTATACACCAAATTCGCAAACTCTTTATTATGATCTTGTGGTTTATCGTAAAGGAGATATCGAAGTCCTAGGAGATGTTAGAGAAGCAGAATAATAAAAAAACCAGGCGCTCAATTGAAAGTGAACTGCACCCCGTCAAGTAGACAGTGGAAATAATAAAAAATGTATTAAGCGGCTTGAGTCCTGAATTCTAACGGACTCAAGCCGCTTAACCTTTTCTGATAACGATAGTAATTATAAAAATGAATATAATCATCAATCGCTAGTTTTAACTCTTCATATGAATCGTACTTATGTAAATAATATTTCTCACACTTCAATGTGCCCCAAAATGATTCAATTGGTCCGTTATCAATACATCAACCAATACTGGACATACTCTGTGTCATATTGGCAGTTTCCACAATTCGCTTAAATTCCTTTGATGTATATTGAAAACCTCGATCACTATGTATTAATGGCTGTTCGCCCGATTGTAATGATTGAATAGCTGATTTTATTGTTTTGAAAACAAGGGAATTATTATTCGAATGACCTAATACATAACTCACAATTGAACCATCATATAAATCGATAATTGCACTTAAATAAGCTTTTTTCCCATTTCCATACTTAAACTCTGTGACATCTGTACACCATTTTTCATTGGGCTTTTTCGATGTAAATGCTCGATTTAATACGTTTTCCACCACATGATGTGCTGGGGATTTACGATAAGGCTTGCGCTTTCTACGAATAACAGACTTCAATCCACTCATCTGCATTAAACGATAAATACGCTTTTCGTTAACCATCGTTTGATTATTTTCTTTTCGCTGACGATTGATTGTCAACGTTGTACGACGATAGCCGTAAATACCATCTACTTGTTGGTAAAGGAGATGAATGTCCTTTAAAATGGCTTCATTTTCAACTTCTCTGTTAGAAGGCTTGCGACTTAGCCACCTATAGTAAGCTGCAAGCGAAACATCAGCTATTTCACATAGTAAAAGAATCGAAAGTTCTTCCTCTCGATGTAATTCTTGAATCGCTAAATAGCGTTGCTGTAGACGTATTTGGCTTAACGATGCCTCCTTTCGATTTCCTCTAACTTTTTTAAAAATAAATTTTCTGCACGTAAACGTTCATTTTCACGTTCAATACGTTGAATCTCTAATTTCAATTTCTCCTCAACGGTTAATTCGACTTCATCTTTTGTGCGACCACGACGATCACGTAATCCCTCTTCACCGTTCGTTTCAAATTTCTTCGTCCATTGATATACCTGTTGATACGAAACACCATAGGTATGCGCTGCCAACTGATAATTTTTCTGGTGCTTCAAACAGTACTCGACAATCTCAATACGTTCTTCAAAAGTTGTCTTTCTTCTTTCGGTCATAGCTTGACTCATTCCTTCACCTGAATCTTTTATTTCACTATGACTAAATAATATTATGATTCTTGGCAATAAATTAGCTTAGCAAGCTGAAAAGAAAAAGGAGTACATGAACGAGTACCAAATGATGCAGTTCGATTTCATGCACTCATTGCCATTAGTTGATGAATTGAAAGACCAACTTCACAAATGTATCTTAGCTACAAAAATGAACGATGTACGTGCCTTCGTGAATGCTAAGGACTTTTAATTAATATCATCCGTGATATTGCGACATTAACGATTACTAGTACATTTAGAGCAGTATTCGTAGGAGCATTTAACAAGACTGTAGAGGCTTTAAAAGTTAAGCCTATTCAATCATCATCTATAGAAAAACCTCCTCCTATTGAGCGTCCTGCACATTTCTATAACTGGTTAAAGGAAATAGGAAGCCTTCCACAATCAATAGTGCATGATGAACCATCATTAGAAAATTGACTGGAATGGTGAATGGAAATATGTATTTAAATTAATTTTTTATGAGGTATGATTAAAATCATAGAGAGGGGAAGTTTAATTTAAATGAGAAAAGTGTACTTGTTATTTGCGATTATCGGCACAGTATTTCCGTATTATTTTTTGTGGCAATTCTTGAACGAAAACGGATTTGATTTAGGGTTATTAATAGATTTATTATTTGCAAACTCGATATCGACCTTCTTTGCTGTTGACTTTTTTATTTCATGCTTTGTTTTTATAATCTTTATGTTTAATGAGTCAAGAAAGTATAACATTAAAGAAAAGTGGATATGTCTATTAACTTTGTTTACAGTTGGTTTATCGCTGGCATTACCGTTATTTTTGTTTTTCAGAGAGCCATACATAAAGAAAGAAGTGTTATTATACTCCAATGTAAGAACGTAAAAATCCTACATTTTTTTTGGTGTAGTGTTGATTTTGCGTTACATGGATGGCCAACGAGAGCTTAATAATTCCTAAGAAGACCACTCCGTAATGAGTGGTTTTTTTGTATTCATTTAGGTGTGATGGACGGAGTATTTGAAAACGAAAGTAGATAGATGGAATAAAACTAGCTATTGCTTAAAACTATTACCTGTAGCTTTAACGTTTATAAAACAAAGTTGTTGAAAAAAAGTTATGATCCAGCCAATGGTATTTTCTCAACTAGATACAATGCTGGTTTAGTTGAGACAGATTTATAAATTTAGCAATACCGTCTGTCACCTCCATTACGAGTTGTTTTTGAGTCGTTCGGCGTAACAAAACGACAGGAATACCAAATTTAATGGCTAATAATTTATAGCCTAAAGTACCTTTTAAATATTCTATAACATCAATTATTTTAAATTCATCGCTATATTTTGCCATATGAAAACACCCCAAAGATTAGATTTTTAAACTCTAATTTTTTGGGTGCAGCACCTGAGGGATCCTAAACTTTCCCTTATCATACCTATAGCAAGGCTGAGGAGTAGTCTAATATTAATGCATTTTATAGAAAAGAAACACTATATAAAAAACGTTAAATACCTTTTTATAATTGGCTAAATATAGACCTAGTTTGGAGGTTGAGCTTTTATAATAAATGGAAATAGTTATCCAAATAAACTTTATTTGAGGTATTATTAAAAGGGTTCTAACAAAATTGAACTAGAGGGAGGAGTATGTAATATGAAAATACGAAGCGTTATTATAACAATTGTCGCACTTTTATTTGTAATTATTGCAGGGTGTAGTTCAGAGACAGAAGAACAGTCTATGGGCGAAGTTGAAAAGGAAATTCATACGCAAGAACTGGTAGAGTCTATGTTCAGTGAGGACAGCCTGGAGGCAGCGAAAGAACGAATAGAGGAACGAGGCGGCTCAGAGTATATGACACCACCACCTGAGTATACTGCTATCGGAGAAAATCAATCAACTGTAGTAGAACTTAAAGAGTCGGACATTTTAGACGGAGAAGATTCTAGTTTTGAAAATTATGACAACGTAGGAGAAATACGTCTTGATACGTTAGAGCTGGACTCTACTTTTGAGGATCAAGATACATATATAAATGTAATGCTTACAGAACTAGGAATGGAGAAAGCTTATTATGCAATGCGTAAAACTTTATTGTGGACAGCCGGTAATCCTCCAGATGGACTCGAAAAACATAGTGATGGCTCACTATCTTTTTATCTAAGTAAATACTCTGAGCTTATAAATTGTCACTTTCAGAGCGCTAACCCTGACGTGAAAGAAAAAATTATCAGAAACATGCAGAACGCTTATAAAAACAATACACCTATAATTGTCTACGGAGAATTTGAGGAGTTTCTAGACGAAGAAGGATACGCTGGCTATCGTCTTATCATACATCGAATAGGCTTTAAAGAAGTCATAAATTAATAAAAGAATTTGATAAAAATCCTGAATTATTCATGGAAATGATGTTTAGAAATTTGCCAATTAAGACTACTCTGTTATGGGTGGTCTTCAATGTTTTCTTCCACCTTCATGCCACCGTGTTCAGAGAATAAACATGACATATTAGGACATAAAGTAAAAATATAATGAGCATTTCTGCGAGCTTATTGAAAATTATGCTGGAAAAGGTAATATGATAAATGTAAATAGAGAGGAACCTTCGGAAGAAAATTTGGTGATTACTTTGATTCCAAAACGAACCATTATTTAACTACTCAAAATGGTATAATACTTTATAGTAAAGCAGGCGCTCATATTGTTCCATCTGCACCTTAAGAAAAGGGGAAGTGGGAAAATGATTTATGATAATGCAGTTTTAAAGCTGCTGGAGTATGGGATATCAAAGCCGAGATTAGAAATTATGTGGAAAGATGGAGAGACTAGTATTTGTGAAATCGACACTTTCTACGACTCTGATAACGGGTTAGAACTTGACGATGGTAGTTATGAAGAATATCATGTAGCACTAGTTAGAGATGTGTTTAATTGTCAATATATTGAAATTGGAACAGGTGAAAATAAACCTATACTTATTAGGATAGAGGAAACAGGAGAAGTAATTTTTAAAAGTGACTGATTTTCTTGCAACTATTGAAGAAAATTATGTCGTAAAAAATGATACACAACGTAGTAATTAGTAATAATAATGCCCAGTTACTAGATTTTATTGTGTACCAGGGCATTTTTGTTTTGGCTACTATCACTTGCTTTCTTTTTAAATAGTTTACTGTGATTCTTTTCAAAGGTCTCGAATCTCCTACTTATAATTAAGTTATCTTTCCCTACTCTTTTTCAATTTTTCTAAATAATAAATAAACTATTGAAATTATAATATAAAGTGTGACAAAATTTAGAAGCACACTATTTTCACTTTTACTGGCTATATATACGTATAACCCTACTACCATCGCTAAAATTAATGATTTGTCTATTGAATTCATATTACTTCCACCTTTTCTCAATATTAGAAATAATTTTATAGTACTTTCATATAATTTTATATTAATAGCCCTTTGTAATTGCAATCTCTTCAATTTTCGGAAAAATCAAATTATTTGTAAAGTGCAATTTAAAGATTTTACGAAACGATCCGTAGCTACTTGCTTTGAAATATGCAGTTCAAATCCCTAACAATACATTTATCTAGATTATTTCTATTACTACGTAGGAGTTTATGACATGACTATTAAATGGAACAGAGAAGAAATACTTTTCGATACTCTATATGAAGCTGACACCTGGGCAGATTCAATTGCAAATGAAATATATGGAAGAATTTATAACGGCTATGATACTCCAGATTACAAAATAGCCTATTCACTTGCTTTTAGATTAGCTTCTATAAAAGAGTGTAGAGTTTATACAGAAAGTGCTATTGAGGGTAGATATAAAGTTTGGGTCAATTTTGAAATTGAATAATAAAGACCAGGTGCTAATTTTAAAATGGAGTAGCTGGTTTTTGGTAATTCGAGTTTCTTCCTTTTCAATTATATAAATGTAAAGGTGTAGAAACTAACGAAGCAACAGTATGTCCTGAGTTTCGCTCACTCTCTCTTTCATTTCCTGGAGCTTTAAGGTATATAGGCACCCACTACTTCAAACGTTAGTTTGTCAGTCACAGTTAAGTAGAGTTATTACTTTGGGATTGTTGGTTTAAATAGTTCATATTTGTTTCATGAATAGATTGAGTGATTGTTTAAATGAAATCAAGCATAGGAATTAGCTTGATGGTCATGTTGAAGAATTTTATAATATCGTTATAGAACAGTATTTGGTAGTTGAGTTTAGATTAGTAAGTCAAGAAAGGTGAGAGGTCGTTGGGACAAATTAAAATTTATGGTGTTAACGGAAGGTTAAATCCCATTAAGGAAACATTATCGAATATTATCCATTCTTGTATGGTAGACGCACTTGAATATCCACTAGATAAGAAATTTCATCGCTTTTTTCCTATGGACAAAGAGGATTTTTATTTTGCAAGTGAAAGAACTGAATCCTATACAATAATAGAAATTAGTATGTTTGAAGGTAGAACGATTCAAGCTAAAAAACAATTAGTAAAGCTACTATTTGAACGCATAAATAACCAATTAAATATTTCACCTCAAGATGTTGAAATTACAATTTTTGAAACGCCTAAACATAATTGGGGAATAAGAGGGTTACCTGGGGATGAATTAGCACTTAATTACAAAGTAAATATATGACATAAAGTCGCTAATTTTTTAGCTAATTCGACTAACGAACACTCTGTGAAAAGTGCTCCCTCTTTATTATTTAACAATTATCTGACCACTAAATAAAGAACCTATAAGGACTAGAATAATCTACATAACTATTATTTTAATGAATGATTCTAAATAATGCTTGAAGCAATGGGTTCGCTTCTATCCACAATTTATTTACTATTTTTTAGGGAGGGGACAATTGAATGAGTTATATCATAGACATTTCACATCATCAAGGAGATATTGATTGGTCTGAAGCTTATAAAGATGTTGATTTGGCTATAATCCGCACTCAATATGGTACAAGCACAATTGACCGTAAATACATTCAAAATATAGAAGCTTGTATTAAGTACAAGGTACCTTTTGGCGTTTATATTTATGTTACCTTTAAAAATGGTACTGAGGCATTGGAACAAGCAAAAGATTTCTATAACAGAGCAAAAAACTATAATCCACTATTTTATGTTGTAGATATCGAAGAAAGCTTTGGTGCTAGTGTCCAAAATATCGTACAAGGCACACAGGTGTTTATAGATTATTTAAAAAGTAAGGCTGTAAAAGTCGGACTATATACAGGCCATCATTTTTTCAAACCTTATCTGATGGATACCGTTAAAAATTATGATTTCTTGTGGATTCCTCGCTATAGTGGCTCTAGTTCACCTGGACTAAAGCCAAACTTTGCTTGTGACTTATGGCAGTACACAGATAAAGGGATTGTAGCAGGGATTAAAGGAACTGTAGATTTAAACCAATTAAATGGATCTAAGTCTTTATCCTGGTTCACAGATACGAATAAGAAGGAGATATCATTGTCTCAGTATGAAGAATTAAAGAAAGAAAATAAGCAACTAAAACAGGAACTTACTGAAATGAAAGAGTTGTTAGTTGGGAAAGCAGAATTACAATCAAATGCTGTGGTATCACCAACACATAAAGAAGATTGGGAATGGGCCATTGAAAAGGGAGTTATACGAGGAGATGGCAAGTGTATGAACCCTACAGATACACTCACAAGACAACAGATGGCAACGATGCTCAAACGTTTCTATGATAAATTTATTAAATAATAGCATTGTCTCGCCCATAAGTACCAGAGAACAAGCAAAAAATATTTTCCTATTATGGAGCGTATTCGTTAATCGTAAAAGGAATCACTGTTTATAGTGATTCCTTTCAAAGTGGGACCAACCTGTTTGAAATTTAATGAAACAATAGGAAAAACTTAGCTAGTAAAAAAATGGGGACTCCTACAATTATTACGCCTGCAAAGAAATAACAAAACAACATAAAAACATCGAAAACCGCACCAGCTAAATCATCAATGAATTTTAACATTTCATTCCCCTCCAAACATAATAAGTATTAGCATTTATAATCTCTTTATTGCGAACCAAGCATCATACTGACCCAAAGTCTTTTTTAGAGTTTTATCCCACTTAATCAAGAGTCCCATAAATTTTTATTAGGATGATTTTCATCAGATGGTAACGCATGAAAGCTAAGTGGAAGTCACACTGAGTATTCATTGTAATTTGTCATACCCTAAACCACGAAGCTTGAGTATATTTCTTAATAACGACCCTGTAAATCTTTTGGAAAGTGTTTTATATTGTATGCATAAAGCATGTTATTGACTAAAGATTTGTTATTTACATAGAGATTTTGTGTTATCTGATAGAGCATTTTTTCCTTCTATAATCGGAATGGTAGTGTTCGCTTCCATATCATATGGTGAT
This sequence comes from Lysinibacillus sp. HST-98, assembly GCF_016757845.1. Classification (NCBI taxonomy): domain Bacteria; kingdom Bacillati; phylum Bacillota; class Bacilli; order Caryophanales; family Bacillaceae; genus Lysinibacillus; species Lysinibacillus sp. HST-98. The sequence continues at coordinate 660,610 of NZ_JAENHX010000001.1, read as the reverse complement.
TATTTGTTCCCCAATAGTTTTCAAGGACAATATCAGGCTGTCCAAATTTCTTCTGCCAGATCATTTGCGCTTGTTTATATCCACTATCTAAACAAAAACTAGGAATCCTTCGATTTTCTAACGTTAGGAGCATTTTTTGTAGTAGCACGGTGCCAATCCCACGATTTTGATAGTCAGGATGAACAAAAACGGTCCCGACTTCTAGACAATTGAATAGATTCTCTTTGATCGTTTGTTGGATGATTTCGTTGGCTTGACCACATTCGATAGTGCCTATTATTTCATTGGTTTCTTCATTCAAAGCTAACCAGAAAAATCTTTTTTCGCCCTGGCTTTCTAAGTCCATTGCTACGTACTGTTTTTTCGTTTCCCATTCATGCTGTTGATCGTCCACTAGCTCTGCAATTCCTTCTTTTTTATAAGTATCCCGAATGACAAGATCAAAGAATTCGTGTAACGTCTGGATGTCCGATTGTTCTGGACGTCTAATAAGTAATTTCAAGATTGCTTGCTCCTTATAATGGATGTCGTCGGTGGTTTAGTAGGGATCGAGCTCGTTGCACATCCACATCTAGTAAATCATTTAAATCTTGCTGTACTACAGTCAATCGATCAAGTGCCAGCTGTAACCAATGATCGGAGGCATCATATTTTTCAGCGTGCCATAGCAACTCTCCATAACAAATGGCAGCACGAATAAATGTGATATGGTCATTTAGCAGATTTGCTAAATGAGTGGCTTGTTTGAGACATGCTTCCCCTTGTGTTACCTTACCATAATCTAAATAGCGAAGTGCTTTCAAAAATTCCGTGTTGGCTGGCTGTATTGTCTGTTCATTCATATGTTGCATGACAGATCGCTCCCATCCGTTATTTTTGTTTACGTTATGCCTACTATCAGTCTATTTTAATGATTATAACATGTTCCCCTTATTTGGTTAATAATGGGGTATGTTAAAATGCAAGAAAGACACTTGGTCATTAAAAGGAGAGAATTCCATTGAAAGATTTAGAAAAGAAACTCGATGCAGTATTAGAGCAAATGCGTGATTTTATAGATGAGATTCAGGAGCGGGAGTCAGCCTATCCCATGGTTTTTTCTCATCAATCAGAAGAGGATATTAGCCAATTTGTGGATGGTGGGTGGTCATTGCCAGCAGAGTATGTTTATTTTTTGAGACATTATGTTGTTGAAAGGGTCACATGGGCTACAGGTGATTATACTAATCTAATGATCTATAGCGCAAGAGATTTAATACCAGGGCAGGAGGGCTATAATTATAATCCGGTGACAGAAGAGGTGATTGTGGATTGGCCACATGATTATTTAGTCATCGCAACAGATGAAGGCGATCCCTATTGTCTGGATCTATCAAGAGGGGATACAGGGTTTTTACCGCTCTTCATGGGACAGGCAGTTGGCATTTTTCAATGGCTTATGACAATTTAATTTTGTTCCTTGAAAGTGTACTGATTCCACCTGGTTTAGAAGAAATGTTGCCCGAAGAAAGTTCTATAGCGTACTATGAATTAACTATTACTGGGGAAGGAGAAGATAAACTAAAGACATTATTGTTGCTAAAAAAATTATTATCTTATGATTATTCACAAGCGAGAAAGGCTTTAGAACAGCCACCGCTAATAATTTATAGGGGAGTTGAAGCAGGTGCCTTAAAGTTAGAAGCTGAGTTACAGAATATCGGTGCAGATTTTCAAAAAAGGAAAATTAGCTTAGCTGAATTGATTGGATGAGTGAAATTAACAAGAATCATGGACATTCCTCCTCTAAAGTATTTGAATTTTCACAGGAAAGGAAGAGTAAGAATGAAAATTAACAAGGCATTAGCACAACACTATCAATGGGGAGCACAGTGTGATGGCTGGCATCTTGTACAAAATAAGGAGCTTAGTGTGATACATGAGAGGATGCCTGCTCAAACAGCTGAGGTAAATCATTATCACCATCATGCACAGCAGTTTTTCTTTGTTCTTTCAGGCACCGCTACAATAGAACTGAATGACCAAAGAATTGAGTTAAAGCAACTTGAGGGAATTGAAGTACCTCCCAATGTACCACATCAAATGCGAAACGATTCACAAGAAGATGTTGAATTCCTCGTGATATCGCAGCCAAATAGCAGGGGAGACCGAGAGCTGCTTTAACTATACGAAAGTAAACTTCATTCTTTTGCATGAAGCCATTCTTATCAGCTCCTTGTATAGTAGGGGGTGTAAAGGGGTGCTTAAAGATGAAGATTACGAAGGTAAAATTATATGTCCATGATATGCAAAAAATGGAGCAGTTTTATGTTGATCTGTTAGGCTTTACTTTGTTAGAAAGAACAGCTGATTATTTTACAATAGCCTTGGGGGAAAGCAGGATGACATTTGAGAAGATTCCTTCTAAAATGCCAAAGCAGTATCATTTTGCATTAAATATTCCTAGTAACTTATTTCAACAGGCAAAGATTTGGGCAAATGAGCATGTAGGCTTGCTGGATTCAGAGGGGCAGGATGAAGTCTATTTTGATTTTTTAAAAGCATATGCATGCTATTTCTACGATCCTGAAGGCAATATAGTGGAGCTTATTGCAAGACAGGAAATAAATCCAAAAGATGCTGAAGTTAATTTTTCTGTAGAGCAAGTGTTACATATTGGAGAAATCAATTTAACGTCAGATGACATTCGGACAATTGCTGAAAAGTTAAAGGAGTATGCTATTAATCCTATAGCTAACAAGGAAATTCAACTAGATAGCCTTAATTTTCTAGGGAACTATGAAGACGGAGCCAATATCCTTTTAGGACCGAGTGGACGTCTTTGGTATTTTTCTGATAAGAAAGCAGTAATCAGCCCGATTAGTATTGAAATAGATGAAGCTTTACAATTAAATATGGATGAAGAAGGTCAATTAACGCTTCTGCAACTTTGACATCATAAACTTATCGTTGATTAAATATATGTTATTTTGTATATTTATTCAAAATAAGGAGGGTGTTATATGTATATAATCAAAGAAACAAATCCAACGATAGACTCGTATAAAGCATTGCACCAAACAACTGGTTGGAATGCAAAAGGGCTGTATACGTATGAACAATTATACAAGGCTATTTGTAATAACTGGTTCAGTACATCTATATATGAAAAAGAAAATCTAATTGGTTATGGACGTATTATCTCTGATGGTATCTATCAAACATTTATCTGTGATGTGATGGTGCACCCTGATTATCAACGAAAAGGTGTTGGCACAATGGTGATGGATGCTCTTTTAGAGCAATGTCAAAAAGAAAATATAAAATGGGTTCAATTATTTTGTGCTAAAGGTAAACAACCTTTCTATCAGAAGCTTGGATTTAAGGAACGTGAAATAGATGCTCCTGGTATGATGTTGTTTTATACGGAATGAATAAAGGAGCTAGAATCGTTGAAAGTAAAATGCCTAAAAATCTATGAATTTGGAAATCCGCAAGAGGTAATAAGGCTAGAGAATAAAACAATCGAGCCTCCTCAAGGTCAAGAAATTCTTGTTCGTATGCTAGCCAGACCGATTAATCCCTCAGATTTAATCCCAATATGGGGGAAATATGCTCATAGAATCACTTTACCAACTATACCTGGCTATGAGGGAGTAGGAATAATAGAAGCTGTTGGACCGCTTGTTTCACCGAAGATTATTGGTCAGCGCGTATTGCCGTTACGGGGAGAGGGAACTTGGCAGGAAATAGTGAAAACGCAAGTAGATTTTACAGTGACTATTCCTGAAACTATGGATGATTTTACAGCAGCACAAATGTATATTAATCCAATTACAGCCTTCGTAACATGCTCAGAGGTACTTAATTTACAATCAAACGATGTCTTATTAGTAAATGCTTGTGGTTCTGCCATTGGACATCTCTATGCTCAACTTGCGAAATTGCTAGGCTATCAACTTATTGCTGTGACACGAAGTAATCAGCATACTGAAGAATTACTGCAACTTGGGGCAGCTTTTGTCATTGATACCTCTCAAATGCCACTTTACGAAACGGTTATGGCATTAACAAATGGTAAGGGAGCAGATGCAGCAATTGATTCGATTGGTGGAGAGGCAGGCAATCAGCTTGCCTTCTGCGTAAAGCCCGAGGGTATTTTTTTAGCTATTGGTCTTTTATCGGGTATTCAGGTAAATTGGACATATATTGTGAAGGAAGCAAAGGTACAAGCGAAGATGTTTCATTTACGCCATTGGCAACGTCAGACGTCAATTGAAAAATGGCAACAAACGATGCAACAACTTATACACCTTGTACAGGATGGCTCCTTAAAAATGATGAATGTACATGCTCATTTTCCATTATTGGATATCCATAAGGCAATTTATGCTGTTGAGGGAACTAAAAAAGGAAAGATATTTTTAACGAATGTTGATTAAGTAACATACTACCGTCGTAGTTGGGCTACTACGGGTAGTATGTTTTTTTATAGGAAAATGAGTGTTTTTAGCTCTGAAGAAAATAGTTCATACATTGGCCGGCTACAAATAGTCAACAGAAGTGAGCCCCCGCTCCAAAGAGTAAGAAAGCCGCTCAAAGTAAGTGAACCTCCGCCCAGATTAAAGAACTCACTAGCAATAGTAATAACCTATCATTTTATAAAACTAACTAAATTAGTAATTTGAGGTAATAAAGAGGTATGATAAGGTTAGGTGTTTTTAAATAAAGGAGTACAGATGATGGAGAAAATCAACCAACTAAAACAGTCAATACAACGATTGAGTGAAGCTGATGCGAAGTCGATGCTTCTTTTAACTTTAATAAATGAACAATCAAGAGACAGCATGTTACAGTTTTTATTACAGCAAGCTGAGGAGCGGGATCCTTTAAAGGTACAAACAGTGCATATTGTATTCGGTCATTCACCTGGGGGGAACTTGAAAGCAGCCTTTCGTAATCCTGACTATGCTAAGTCCGAGGAAATCATTGTTGTGCCAGGTAATTTTTCTGTTGGTCCTTTGAAAAATGTACATACATGGGACGGGATTGAATCACGTTATCAATGGTTGGAACAGCGCTATACAATAGAAGACGATGGATTGATTATATGTGAGCGGGAGATGAAGGAAGCAATAGAGAAAATTAAAAATATCCCCCCTCATCAGGCTATAATGATTTGGACTTGTCAAAATGCTCATGAGCAAATAGGACTTCGACTCGTTTTGGCGATACTCGAACAGAAAACAAATGCTATCTATGTATTAGATACTTTTCAGTTATTTCATGAGTTATATACTTTACCACAGTTAGCAGAGGATCATTATCCAAGATCGACTGGAGAGGTCAGAACAGAGGATTTACTTTACTTTTATGAACACTTCCAAGGAAGGCCATTAAAAGAAGCATTGAGGCACTTCCTATGCAAAGAAGGGCTAAATCTGTTAATGGATGATTACGATTGCATACATACATGGAAATATCATGAACTCTGGGGCAATAATAATGAAGATAGAGAGGATGACTTGATCATTGCCTGTGCTAAACGTTTACAGGAAGAACAAGAGGAAACTCATTACCAAGTGGCCGCTAGGTTAATTGGAGAGGTGCTGGGGCATATGGAAGAATTGAGAGAGGTTGAATGGATTGACTATCGTCTACGCCAATTAATTCAGCAAGGCATTTTTACTTATGAAGGCGAGTTAAAGGGAATATTACACTATAAAGTAAAGTTAGCAGACGCAACGAACTATAAACCTTGATGATTTTTATGATATAATTTTTTTGATATAGACGGTTAGAAGGAGTGAGGTCATTGTTAAAAACAGAAGTATTTGAACAATTAAAAACGGCAATGAGAGAAAAAGATACATTAGCGAAGGGTGTATTATCTCTTTTAAAATCAGCATTAGATTCAGCTGAAAAAGAAAAGGGAGAGGCTTTAACAGCTGAGGAAGAAATGGCTATTATTAATCGAGAGGTCAAACAAACAAATCAGGCTTTAGAAGGAGCACAAACGGCTGGGCGAGAAGACCTAATTGAAAAAGAGGAAGCCAAATTGACACTTTTGAAATCCTTTTTACCAAAGCAATTATCAGAAGAAGAAATTGCAGACAAATTAGTGGCAGCGGGTGTTGGAAAAGGAATGAACATGGGAGAAGCCATGAAAATTGCAAAACCATTGCTGACAGGTCAGGCTGAAGGTGCCGTTATTTCAAAAGTTGTGAAAAGTATTATTGCCTAAACCTTTACCATTCTGGTAGGAGAGTTTGGAAAGAAGAATCCGCTATGCCGAAAATGGGCATAGCGGATTTCTTATATTTTATAACTGGAATTTTTGAATGATATTGCGGAGCTGTTGAGCCATTTCAGCTAAGTTATTAGAGGAAGCTGTTATTTCTTCGATACTTGCGGATTGCTCCTCAGAGGCAGCTGCTACGTTTTGAATATTGCCTGAAGCTTGTACAGCTACAACTCCCACTTGTTCAACGGAACTAGCGATACTGCTAACACCTTCATTGATATTGGACATCACGTTATTGACATGGTCCATTTCCTTTGTAAGTGCTGTAACGTGGGCATAGATATCAGCAAATGCCTCGCCAGATGCATTGAATGTTGCTGAGCTTTCGGCAAGATTACTGCTACTGATAGCCATTGATTTGACAGCTTGTGCAGATTCCTCTTTAATCGTTTCAATACGTGTACGGATACTGTTAGTAGCCTCTAAAGATTGATCGGCTAATTTACGGACTTCCTCCGCCACAACAGCAAAGCCTTTACCGTGTTCACCTGCACGCGCTGCCTCAATCGAAGCATTTAATGCAAGCAAATTCGTTTGATCCGTAATTTGGGTAATCAATGTCACAATATCCCCAATTTCATTTGTATATGTGCTTAAACGTTCTACTACCACTGCTGACTCTTGAATAGCCTGAGATGTTACGGCCATTTTTTCAGTAGCATCTTGTATGGTAGTGTTGCCCTTTTCTGATATAGCAGATGCTTGGAATGCCTTATCTGTAACATCGGTTACACTTGTCACTACCTCTGACATTTTGTTAGAGATGGTTGTAATATGACTATCCACTTCTTCTATCGAAGAGGTTTGCTTTTCTGAACCCGCTGCCACCTCTTGCATAGAAGAGGTAATTTGCTGAATGGATGCACTTGTCTGTTCGGAGCTTGCTGTTAATTCCTCTGACATTGCGGCCACTTGTTCAGCATTTTGAGCGATTTGTGTAATTAACGAACGCAAATCTTCCGTCATGTTTTCAATGCCTGATGAAAGTTGGGCGATTTCATTGGAACCTTTTATTTGAAGTGGTTCGACAGCTAAATCACCCTGTGCAACTTGACCAACATAGCGCGTCATTTTTTTAATTGGCTTCGTAATGCCCACACTAATAAAGTAAGCAACGATTATACCAAAAATTACAAAGACAATCGTTAAAATAATACAAATCCAAAGTGTCTCCGTTTGTAGCTTAGAAATGAAGGAAGCATCCATATCTAAACCGAAAATAATATCTGTATCTTTAAATGGGATAAAAATGGATTTATGGATACCATACTCATCCTTGTAAATATCGCTTGTTTGTGTGTTGCCAGATGCTACGGCTTCATGCATTTCTTCACTAAATACATAATCTTGCTGATGATTGTCGGTATTACTTAGAGCGACAATATGCTCCTTACCGTTTGCTTTAGAAAGGACATAGGCGTTTTCTACATCATATTTTTTAACCGTTGCATTTAATTGATCCAAAAGCTTTTTGTATTTGTCAGGGCTACCATTATCCGCTGCTTTTACATCATTTTTCTCAATATCTTCAAAAATCGTGGTCGATGTAATCTCTAAAGTAGATTCAAATTGTTTAATAACAAAATTGTCGATAATGCGGTAAGAAACGGCAAATAACACAATACTAAAGAGCAAGGAAATAATCGCTATTGGAATGGTGAAACTGGCAATATATTTGTAGAGTAAAGAACTCTTAAATTTAGTGACGATACGCAATGTGTGACGCCTCCAGTACTTTAAGCTTTTGCTGTAAGAAATGAATCATATTAGAGATATGTTCTGTCTCTGTATAAGGTGAGATAGAGAAAAACTTTGCCGCTGCAACTGGTACTTGCTGTGTGGTATCCCTAGTACTAACCGTGCAAACGCGCGTTGTGTCACCAAAAAATACTTCGTCTCGACCTTCTCCAATAATTTCAAAGAATGAAGCATTGATACCGTTTATGTGTTCTATTTGGTCTTGTGTATAGTGACCAGCTTGTTCAGCTTGCCAATTCATGCCGTCTGGATATAAACGGAACGCTGTGACTGGCCCAATATTGGATTCATTAACCACCTGTAGCATTGGTGTTTTTTCAGCTAATTGAGCACGGAATGCTAAGTTCACACGTACATAATTAGCTAATAGTTGTTGATAGCCTTCCTTACCGAATGCCTGCAATGCAGCAAAAATTGCAATGGAGCTACCCATACGAGAGCATTCTAATGTATAGCCAGTATGATAAGAGCCATAACCACGATTGCCTACATATGGCGTATCAAAGTCCTCCATATCTAGTAGCTGTAAACTTTTACCTTCCTTAATTAAGAATAGACTAGTTAAATAAGGAGTTTGACCAAGCTTTTGGAAGTCAAAGCATAGGCTATCCGCAATGGATAAATGCTGCATACGTTCATGGATTTGTGCTAATCCTTGTAAAACCTCTGCCTCGAATTGGAGTGGATTTTTATTATAATCATAATCATTGAAGAAGGCATAAAAACCACCTAAAGCCGAATCAGCATGAATATGTACTGGTTGTAAGTTGTATTTCTTCTCAAGGGTTGTTGTGACTTCTTTGATGGCTTGGACATCATCAATGCCAAATTGATCAGTAGCACCTGTTGTCGCTACTACATAAACAGGAATACCGCCATTTTCGATGACTTCTGTCATACGTGCACGTAAGTCTTCCACATCCATCGAATGATCTTTACCCGCTTTTACCCGCACTAAATGTTTACTGCCGATACCCACTGCTTCTACTGATTTTAAAAGACTGTAATGGGCATTCTCTGAAGCAAAGCAATATAAATTAGTAGGAACACCATCTTCTTTTGCTTGAGGGAATTGTTTTGCAATGGCAAGACGAAGTCCACTGAAAACAGCACCTTGTCCACCCCACGTTGTATAGCCAAAACTTTTTGTATAGTCATAGCCCACTAATTTAGACATCATTGCTACTACTTTAACCTCACACTCAGCAGCAGCAGGGCCATAAACATCCCATAAATTATTGCCATTTAATAGCGCATTTGTAAACTGTCCTAACACTCCAGGAATACTTGCCATTGGTAAAACATTTGTTACAAAGTTACGTGTATGATAAGGGTGTCCTTGCATTAAATGTGTCAATTCTTGTACAACTTGATCTAGTCCAATCCCAGTTGTTGGCACTTGATGCTCTTGCATAAGCTCTTGATAAAAATTAGCCGATCGCTCTTTCATTGGACCAAGAGTTGTCTTATTTGGGTTCTTTAATTCATCTAATGAGGAAACAATTTTCTCTAATAGGGACAAAAAATTCTCTCTTTGTTGGATATTTCCATCTTCGCTCTGGAATAATTGTTGGATATTCTGCATATTCATCATCCTTTTTATAGTTCATATTTCCTCTATTTTTACTTTAATAAAAATAGGACATTATACTAAAAGTATAATAGCATATTTTAGCAGAGATGGTGATTTTATTTTACTGAAAAAATATTTATAGACATTTCTGAAAAATCTAAGTTTTATTTACAAATTCTAACTATCTTACTGCGGCTTAATTCTTAAAGAAATATCTTGAGATGAAAAAGGATGATAATATTATTATAAGAAAAACTTTAAGCGCTATTACTTTTTATCTATTTGCCTAGTTAAAAGAAAAAATCTGCACAAAGAAAATGCAGATTTTAAGCGTTTTGTTATAGTTGGTTTATTTTGTGGTTTCAAAATTATAGACATGATGTGCTTGTTTTTGAATCATTACTGGAGGTGTTAATTGTAATAACTTATTTCTTAGGCTAATTAAAAAACGATTATTCATCTGAGCCATTTTGCCAATATTCCATGATTGCTTAGAGATTGTATTTATTTTTTCTTTTCGATGGGCATTGCAATTGGCAAATGCTTGAGTGATATTTTCATACTTATTAAGATATTCTGCTAATATTCGGGCATCTTCGATTGCTTGACATGCCCCTTGCCCCATGTTGGGTGTAACAGCATGCGCAGCATCCCCAATAAAAACGGTACGATGATGAAGTAGCGCACTTTATGAGCTAAGTAAGGAAAACAAAGATGCTTATGGTAAAGCACTTGATAAATTAATGAAAGAACATGCGGAATAATATAGTACCATATGGGGTGACTTCCAGTAAGTCCTCTATATAAAAATCCCCTCTAAGTACGTTTTAAACGTCCATAGAAGGGGATTTTTAATTAACTATTAATGGATTAGACATACCATAACATGAGAACCTAAACAACTAGCACAAGCGACAGCACCTACAACATTTCCACCAAATATTACTGACGCACACGCAGCACTACATATTTGTTTTGTCAGTTCAGGTGCATCATACCAATAGTTTTTTAAGCATTCCCATGAATCACTCCAATAACCTGCTTTAGCACTGTTAGTTGATAAAAGGGAAACTTCTGAGTTTTCATCGAAATATACTTGTTTATCAATTACTTTATTTGTACTTGCTTCAATAGTCATACCAAGCATGTCTTCGTTATTCAATGTTGCATAAGTAACATTGATTTCATTATTCTCTACATCTAGAGTTGATTTCATTATGATAAATTCACCAACTTCACCAGTCGTTTTATCATAAGTAGTCAGTAATCGTATATCAAAACTTTCATTGTTCTTTTTATAAGGAATCATTAATCCATCTTTATTTTTACCGTAATCCATATACTCAGTATTTTGCCAATAAAAGTCTTCTCTACTGTATTCACTATGTGTGAAATTCTCTGCAATATCTAAATCCTGTTTCACTTCATTTACAACTACTGAGTCATTAAGGAAACCATTCTTTTCAATTTGCAAAGGTGCTTGTTGTGAGCAACTATTACAATCAGTAGTGTCAGTAGTTTCATTTTTTTCTTTAGCTAAAGCACCTAAATTTACAGATAGGGGTTGAAATGCTAAAAACATAACCATTACAAAAAAGATTAATTTTTTCTTCATTTACTAACCTTCCTAAATTTAAATTTACTTTTTTTGAAAAATTTGTACCACGGGGTACCTATAAAGAAAACAGCAAACAATAGGATAAGAAAATCATAGGTTTGTATCCCATCTGAAAAAAGGATAAGCAATACGGCTATAAATGCCAATACTCTAAGTAGGACTGATTTTTTCATTTAAGACCCCCATTCTTTTCTGATATTTCGGGAACGGTTGATATACAAAAACCATTCATAGAAAATTCTAACATTGAAAATATATAATTACCATAAATATACCAATTGTTTTATTTTCTTTTATACTACGAAGTATATTCTGTTCTACTAAATAGGTGTAACATTAGATATTAACGAAGATGAAGCGGTACAACAAGCACTTTCGATATTAGAAAAAGAATTTGTAACATTTGATGATAAGGATTTCGATAAGTTAGTAAAGCTTATGTATAACTTTTAAATGTGTTCCAAGCAACTAAATTTTTTTAATAGTAGATGTAATATTATTGAATAAAATGAAGTGTTTGGTGAGGTTGTGAGGTCTTATCAAGTGGTTATCCAAGAAGAAAAAGATGGAAAAGAAGAAGTGTTCGAAAATATTAGTCATAGTCAAATGCTTGATTATTTTTCTAAACATCATGATACGGCTTACCGCTTCAAATCATAAGTAGTTAAAAACCATTAAGGGTAAAGGGAGGGCTTTATGTGAAAACACCTTCTAATGATGAAGAATATGTAATTACCTATATTGATTTGGACACAGATAGAGAGCCTCTATTATCTTTTAATTCTAAAAAAGAAGCGGAAGATAAGTTTAAAGAAATAAAAAAGAATAAAAATTATATATCTGAGTTCCTTATGACAAGAAGCCAATATGACCAATTCCAATTGGATGTAATCATAATGGGTGAATCAGATGAAGGAGAATTTTAAAAGGGGGAGTGGAGGTACATTGGGAGAAAAATTCGTTGTAACAACGGAACAGGTAGATGAATTAATCCTTAACTTACATTACATTAGACTTATTAAATAAGCTGAAAATGCTAATGCAAAGATCAGATAAATCCGATTCCACTATAAACTAGTTTCCTTTTCATTCACTGTGTCCTCTCTTTCACCCTTAAGATGTATGATTTTAATGTATGTTATCTGGAAAACAATATCAATGTTGTTACGTATTGAACGTCATTATCTGTTTGAATACTGAAAAAATAACCATACTACAGTGGAGGTGAGAACATGTATAAATTATTATCACATAATGATCTAGACGGAGTAGGGTGTGGGATTTTAGCCAAGCTTGCTTTTAACGATAAGGTGAAAATACGCTACAATTCCATTACAGCACTTGATCGCGAAATCGAATTCTTTTTGGAGAATGATCAACAGAAAACATTTTTGTTTATTACTGACCTTTCTCCAAATGAAGAGAATGAAAAAAGGATTCATGATTATTATCAGGCGACCGGTAATGTGCAATTGTTGGATCATCATAAGACAGCACTTCATTTCAATCAATATGAGTGGGGAAAGGTATTAATTGAGGATGAGCAAGGCTTTTTAACGTCAGCTACATCTTTATATTATCAATACCTCGTTATCCATGGACTATTAGAAAAAACAGAAGCCATTTCTGAATTTGTAGAGTTAGTAAGACAATACGATACATGGGAATGGGAAAAGAACGGCAATTTACAAGCGCAAAGATTAAATGCACTCTTTTTTTTAGTGTCGATTGAAGAGTTTGAAGAGAAAATGCTCGAGCGTTTAAAAACAAGTGATCACTTTGACTTCGATGATTTTGAAAAGAAAATTTTAAGCATGGAAGAAGAAAAAACAGAGCGTTACATTCGACGTAAGAAACGGGAGCTTATTCAAACCACTTTGGGTGAATACTATGCTGGGGTTGTCTATGCAGAATCCTATCTTTCTGAGCTTGGTAATGAATTGGGAAAGGAAAATCCGCATCTTGATTATATTGCGATGATCAATATGGGCAGTAAAAAGATATCCTTTCGAACAATTCATGATCATATTGATGTGTCAGCTATTGCCGCCAAATATGGTGGAGGTGGACATCAAAAGGCTGCTGGCTGCTCATTAACGGTGGAAGCTTACAAGCAGTATGTAGTGGCAACATTCCATATAGAGCCTATTCCAGAGGATGCAAAAAGAAATCGTTATAACATAAAAGGGTCTACGTTTGGGACTTTCTATAAAAATCAGCAAGATGAAATGTTTATGCTCTATTCAAACGATGAGGTTGATTGGATAATTGAAAAAAATAACATGCCACTGACACAATCCTTTGCGGGCTTTAATGAAGCAGAGTGGTTTTTAAAGCGAAATAATCAAGCATGGCTAGTAAGAGATGATCTCTTTGTGGACTATTTAATGCATGAAGTCAATAAAGTTCGTCATCTACATAAAGGGGTGTAATATCCTTTTATACATAATGAATCTTCAACATAGAAGGTTATATAATGCATGATTGAGCACTACAATGAATCATAATGATTTTTATAAAAAATGAGGTGTACGGTTGTCCAATGATATGATTCGAGTTGTGGATTTGGATAAGGAAAATCGGAGAAGTAAGAAATGGCTTATTATTGTGATCCTTTTATTAATGATTGCTAGTGGATCGACGCTGTATTTGTGGTGGGATCAGGATGTGAATTTTGAAGCCTATAAAACGGATGTAGGGAAAACAGCTAGCAATAGCTTAGGAAGGTTAACATTAAATGAAGTGATTATAGATGATAATCAAATTTTACTGAATGCAACTTTCGAACCTGGAAAAGAGTTTAAACTAGACCATCAAGTATTTTTCTTTCCGCAAATTCTCGTCAATGGTCAAGATTATATGGTTCGTAATGGAGGACAGTCCATAGCAAAGTCTGCCAACGTCTATACAATATACAATAGTATTAAAATGGATGATTTTCCGACTGATGAACAATTAGAATTAGTTATTCGTTATAAAGATTGGAATGTTGAAACACCAATTGAGAAGCCATGGGAATTTCAGGTAGATGCTTCACAAGAGCAATTACAACAAGATCGTGAAATCTTTTCTATTGATAAAAAAGTAAAGCATGGTGATCAGCAGGAAATAACCATTGACAAAGTTGTCTCCACACCTATTTCCACAACCATTTATTTTCATGCTGAGGAAAGTGTTGTCAATGATGCGTTACACTTTAAAATCCAATCAAAATCTGGACAATCATGGGCTTTTGCCACACCCTATCCATTAAATAAAGAGGGTACAAGGTGGGGAAGTCGTGTAGATGCACTCTATTTAACAGAAAAAAATTACACTTTAATTCCAATCAATAAAGAGGGTAGTAAAGTAGGTTCTGCAATTAAAATAAAGAAAGATGAATAATGAATTAAATTTTACAAACTCTTAATCTAATAAAAACTGCTTTCCATGTAAAATGAAATAAAAGATATGGAAAGTAGTTGAGAGTTTGCGAAGGCTTTGGGAGATTTTTTTTGTTGCTTTAAAATTGGGCTGTACCTCATTCGGAGGCCCAACAGCTCATCTAGGTTATTTTCAACAGGAATATGTACAGAAGCGTAAATGGCTTTCTGCACATGATTATGGTCAACTCGTTATGTTAAGTCAATTTTTGCCTGGTCCTGCATCTAGTCAGGTGGGGATGGGGGTTGGCTTACTTAGAGGAGGAGTATTAGGAAGCTTTCTATCATTTCTTGGTTTTACCTTACCATCTGTTCTGATACTTATAATTTTTGCCTATTTCTCCAAGTATACAGAGTTTAAGATGGATTGGATTCATGGTTTGAAGTTAGTAGCAGTGGCGATTGTCGCTCATGCTATTTTTGATATGAGCAAAAAATTACTCTCGACAAAATGGCACTGGTTGATTGCTATATTGACATTGTTAACAGTATTGACGTGGCTAAATCCATTTGCTCAAATCGTAGCAATATTGATCGCTGCTTGTTTAGGCTTTCAACTTCTGAAAAAAAGTGACGCGAGTAATACCTCAAAATTAGTTCATATACCTATTTCAAAAACCACGGGCATTGTTTTACTAGTACTTTTTTTCATGCTACTCCTAGGTTTACCTGTATTAGCCGCCTTCTGGCAGCATGAGTGGATTTCCATGATGGAGAAGTTTTATCTTGCAGGTGCCTTAGTATTCGGTGGCGGTCACGTTGTTTTACCTTTACTGGAAACACAATTTGTTCAAAGTGGTCAAATAAGTACTTCAGATTTTTTAGCTGGCTACGGTATGACACAGGCAGTTCCGGGCCCTTTATTTACATTTGCTGCATATATCGGTATGGTCATTGCTGGCGTTCCAGGGGCTATTATTGCTACTTTCGCAATATTTTTACCAGCGTTTTTGCTAGTGGTTGGAGCGCTACCATTTTGGATTAGCCTAAGCCGTATTGCACGTCTTAGAGGTGCGATGGCAGGCGCAAATGCGGCGGTCGTTGGCATTCTAGCCGCTGCTTTTGTACATCCCGTTGTAACACAAACCATCCTCAGCACGTTAGATATTTTCATAGTGGCTGTCTTTTTATGGTGTTTAATTCGATGGAAAATACAACCTTATTTATTGGTGCTTTTAGGAATTGCTGTGGGCGTCATTTTTTATACATGAAAAATCTGCACTTTCGATTGTTAGATTCTAACTAATAATCGGAGGTGCAGTTTGTTTTGTCATTACAGAATCAATATTCATTAAAAGTATCTGTGGGGTTTCATAGCGTTCCTTCTATCGATTCGTTATAATGTAGAAATGGAAAAGACTTAACGCGAAAGAAGGGATTGCTATGGCACGAGGTGTTTACATTCATATTCCTTTCTGTCATCAAATCTGTAATTATTGTGATTTCAATAAATTTTATTTTAAAAATCAACCAGTGGATGAATATATAGAAGCGCTTGGAAAAGAAATGGCCCTGACAACAGAAAAACATTCTGAAAAATTCCGTAACATCGAGACGATTTTTCTTGGTGGCGGAACACCGACAGCTTTATCGCCTGAGCAATTGGACAAACTACTAACGTCTATTCATACGTATATTCCAATGAATAGTGTGACAGAATTTACATCAGAGGCAAATCCAGATGAATTGTCTGCAGCCAAATTGCAGGTGTTGTTCGACGGTGGTGTCAATCGTTTAAGCATGGGGGTACAATCTTTTGACCAGGGATTGCTACAGAAGATTGGACGCACTCATAGTAATGATCATGTCTATGAAACAATCGCCTTGGCTAGGAAAATTGGCTTCCGTAATATCAGCATTGATTTAATGTATGGCTTACCTGGACAAACAATGGCGCAATGGAAGGATTCATTAGCCAAAGCTTTTACTCTTGATTTGCCACATTTCTCTGCCTATTCTCTTATTGTAGAACCCAAAACGATTTTTTATAATCAGTACGCTAAAGGAAAACTGTATTTACCGACAGAAGATTTAGAAGCGGATATGTATGATGTGCTGATGCAACAAATGGCCTTACATGGGCTTCAACAATACGAAATTAGTAATTTTGCAAAGCCTGGGTATCGTTCAGAGCATAACAAGATTTATTGGGATAATGATGAATATGTGGGGTTTGGCGCAGGGGCTCATGGGTATTTAGCAGGTATACGCTATTCCAATCACGGTCCATTAAAAAAGTATATGGAAGCTATTGAGGCAAATGAGCTACCAATTGTCCACGCACATGAAGTATCACAAGTGGAAAAAAGAGAAGAACAAATGTTTTTAGGGCTAAGAAAAACAGAGGGTGTTATGCACTCTATATATGAAGAGAAATTTAAAACACCTATGTCTGCCCATTATGATGTGGTAATAAAAGATCTAGTGTCAAAGGGGCTTTTAGAACAGGATGAGCTTGGGGTACGCTTGACGAGAAAAGGACGTTTTGTGGGCAATGAAGTATTTCAACAATTTTTGCTAGAAGATTGAGCGATATCGTTGACATAAAATGTGGGATTTGATAACTTAATAATAGTATTAGCACTCCTCTTAGTTGAGTGCTAACAGAGGTGATAATCATGCTAACAAATCGGCAGTTACAGATATTGCAAGTCATTGTAGACGACTTTATTGTGTCTGCGCAGCCGGTAGGTTCTCGCCAAATCTCCAAAAAACAAGGGATTACATTTAGTCCAGCCACTATTCGAAACGAAATGGCGGATTTAGAGGAATTAGGCTTTTTAGAAAAAACGCATACCTCCTCTGGTCGAGTGCCTTCGGAAAAGGGTTACAGATTTTATGTAGATCATTTGTTGAGTCCTCAAGGTATTAATTCCAAGGACATTCAACAAATTCAATCAATTTTTAATGATCGACTAGTAGAAGTAGAGCATATTATCCGAAAGTCAGCCAATATTTTATCAGAGCTGACATCGTATACTTCCATACTTTTAGGACCTGATGTCCAAAGGCATCGTGTTAAACGGTTTTCAATTGTCCCTCTCTCAAGCGACACAGCAGTAGCGATTATCGTGACGAATAATGGGCATGTAGAAAACCGCATGTTCAATCTACCACCTGACTTTACCGCTTCTGATTTAGAGAAAATGGTGAATATCTTAAATGATCGCCTTATTGGAGTTTCATTAGAGGATCTCCATAAAAGCCTTGAAGCTGAAGTGCTAGCCGTGTTACAGCAACATGTTCGGTCAGCGGATGATTTTATTCGCGCACTTATCACAGCAACAATGCATAATTCAGAAAGTAAAATTTTCTATGGTGGGAAAACGAATATGTTCAACCAACCAGAATTCCATGACTTAAATAAAGTCCGTATGATTTTGGACTTGATGGAGACGACTAGCCAAGTGCAGTCACTTTTCCATCCGAATGAATCAGGTATTCATATTCGGATAGGCTCAGAAAATAAACAACTAGAAATGGAAAATTGCAGTGTCATTACCACTACCTATTCTATTGGTGATGATCAACAGGGAGCCATTGCTATTATTGGCCCTACACGTATGGATTATAAACGTGTTGTAGCTTTATTAGACGTAATGCGCTTGGATTTAACACAAGCCTTTATGAAGAATCGTAGTGAATGATAATGAGGAGGATTCAAGTGACGGAAACAACGGAAAACAAAGATTTAGTACAAGAAGATGTACAAGCTGAAACGACAACTGAGGAAGTAGAGCAAACAGAAGTTCAGGAAGAAGTAGAGTTATCAATTGAAGAACAGTATGAGGCTAAGCTGGCTGAACTACAAGCAAAGCTGGCTGACGAAGAAAATCGTCACCTACGTTTACGTGCTGACTTCGATAATATGCGCCGTCGTAATCAGTTAGACCGTGAGGCAGCTGAAAAGTATCGCGCCCAAAGCTTACTATCTGATCTATTACCAGTCCTTGATAATTTTGAACGTGCTTTACAAGTAGAGACAACTTCTGAAGAGACTGCATCGATCATTAAAGGAATTGAAATGGTGTATCGCTCTTTAATTGAAGCAACAGAAAAAGAAGGTCTGCAAGTGATTAAAGCTGAAGGTGAGCAATTTGATCCAACAATTCACCAAGCTGTTATGCAAGAACAAGATAGTGAAAAAGAAACGGGTATCGTCTTACGCGAACTACAAAAAGGATATATCTTAAAGGATCGTGTATTACGCCCAACAATGGTATCTGTGAACGAATAGTCTTTGCACTATTTAGTCAATTAAAATTAGTTAGAAAACGCATCCCTTGCGTTGACATAATAGGAGGAAATTTTAATGAGCAAAATTATTGGTATTGACTTAGGAACAACAAACTCTTGCGTTTCTGTACTTGAAGGTGGAGAACCAAAAGTAATTCCAAACCCAGAAGGAAACCGTACAACGCCATCTGTTGTTGCCTTTAAAAATGGTGAACGTCAAGTTGGTGAAGTGGCGAAACGTCAATCAGTAACAAATCCTAACACAATCATTTCTATTAAATCAAAAATGGGTACAGCTGAAAAAGTAACAGTCGAAGATAAAGACTACACGCCACAAGAAGTATCTGCGATGATTCTTCAATACTTAAAAGGCTATGCTGAAGACTACTTAGGGGAAAAAGTGACAAAAGCAGTTATTACAGTTCCTGCTTACTTTAACGATGCACAGCGTCAAGCAACTAAAGATGCTGGTAAAATCGCAGGTCTAGAAGTAGAGCGTATCATCAACGAACCTACTGCTGCAGCTCTTGCTTATGGATTAGATAAACAAGATCAAGATCAAAAAGTATTAGTATTTGACCTTGGAGGCGGTACGTTTGACGTGTCTATCCTTGAGTTAGGTGACGGTGTCTTTGAAGTACTAGCTACAGCTGGTGATAACAAACTAGGTGGAGATGATTTCGATGACGCAATTATAGAATATCTAGTAGCTGAATTCAAAAAAGAAAATGGCATTGACTTATCAAAAGATAAAATGGCGATGCAACGCTTAAAAGATGCAGCTGAAAAAGCGAAAAAAGATTTATCTGGTGTAACATCAACTCAAATCTCTTTACCATTCATTACAGCTGGTGAAGCAGGTCCATTACACTTAGAAATCTCTTTAACTCGTGCAAAATTTGATGAAATTACTTTACCTTTAGTAAATCGTACAGTAGGACCAGTACGTCAAGCATTATCTGATGCAGGTCTGTCAACTTCTGAAATTGACCAAGTTATTTTAGTTGGTGGTTCTACACGTATTCCAGCAGTACAAGAAGCAGTACGCAAAGAAACAGGGAAAGAGCCTCACCGTGGTGTTAACCCTGACGAAGTTGTTGCAATGGGTGCTGCAGTACAAGGTGGCGTATTAACAGGTGATGTGAAAGACGTTGTATTACTTGACGTAACACCTCTTTCACTTGGTATTGAAACAATGGGAGGCGTGTTCACAAAATTAATCGACCGTAACACAACTATTCCTACTTCAAAATCTCAAGTTTTCTCTACAGCAGCTGATAACCAACCAGCAGTAGATATTCATGTTTTACAAGGTGAACGCTCAATGGCAGCTGACAATAAAACATTAGGTCGCTTCCAATTAGCAGATATTCCACCAGCACCACGTGGTGTGCCTCAAATCGAAGTAACATTCGACATTGATAAAAACGGTATCGTATCTGTAAAAGCAAAAGATCTTGGTACGAACAAAGAGCAAACAATTGTGATTCAATCTGATTCTGGTTTATCAGAGGCAGAAATTGAACGCATGGTAAAAGACGCTGAAGCTAATGCGGAAGCAGATGCTAAACGTAAAGAAGAAGCAGATCTTCGTAACGAAGCAGACCAATTAGTATTCCAAGTGGACAAAACAATTGCAGACCTTGGTGAGCAAATTACGGAAGACGAGAAAAAATCTGTTGAAGATGCTCGTGATGAATTGAAAAAAGCGCTTGAAGCTGGTGAATTAGAAGGTATTAAAGCAGCTAAAGAAAAACTAGAAGGCGTATTACAGCCACTAGTGATGAAAGTTTACGAACAAGCGGCAGCAGCTGCTCAAGCAGCTCAAGGCGGCGATGCAGGTGCAGACACTGGCGCTGGTAAAAAAGATGACGGTGTTGTAGACGCTGAATTCGAAGAAGTAAAAGACGATAAATAAGAAGTAACACAGTTAAGTGAAAAAGCCAAAGACCGCTTGCGGCTTTGGCTTTTGTCATGATGTGAGGTCACTTCACGTAAATGCACCATTTATGGGCTAGTTGCATACGTTAGCTGCTAGGAAGTGAGTATCTTCATTATTGGAATTTATAGAACGTTTAATCGAAAAATTAAGGCAGTTTTTTCAACTGCATGTTACAATAGATTTTATGCAAACAGAGCGGAGTGTGAATCATGGAGAAACGCGATTATTACGAGGTGCTTGGTTTAACAAAATCGGCAACAAAAGATGAGATTAAAAAAGCATATCGTAAATTATCAAAGCAATATCACCCTGACCTTAATAAAGAGGCAGGCGCAGATGAAAAATTCAAAGAAATCGCTGAAGCATATGAAGTATTAAGTGACGACCAGAAAAAAGCACGCTACGACCAATTTGGTCATGAGGATCCGAATGCTGGTTTTGGTGGTGGCTTTGGAGGGGGCGGCTTTGGCGGCTTCGAGGATATTTTCAGTTCATTCTTTGGCGGAGGTGGTCGCCGTCAGGATCCAAATGCTCCACGTAAAGGGGATGATCTGCAATATCGTATGAACATCCAATTTGAGGAAGCTATTTTTGGAAAAGAAACAGAAATAGAAATCCCAAAAGATGAAACGTGTGAAACATGTCACGGTTCAGGAGCAAAACCAGGCACGCAACCAGAAACATGTTCGACATGTAAAGGTGCAGGACAAATCAATCAAGCAGTGGATACACCATTTGGTCGTATGATGAACCGTCGTACATGCTCAACATGTCATGGGACAGGTAAAATTATTAAAGAAAAATGTACGACTTGTCGTGGAGAAGGAAAAGTTCAAAAACGTAAGAAAATTAAAGTGACAATCCCAGCAGGTGTGGATGATGGACAGCAAATTCGTGTATCTGGTCAAGGTGAACCAGGTATAAACGGTGGACCTGCAGGGGATTTATATATTATGTTCCGCGTTCAAGGTCACAAGGATTTCGAACGAGATGGAGACGATATTTACTTCGAGTTGAAATTAACATTCCCTCAAGCAGCACTTGGGGATGAAATTGAAGTACCAACAGTCCATGGGAAAGTAAAATTACGTATTCCAGCTGGAACACAGTCAGGTGCTCAATTCCGTCTAAAAGATAAAGGTGTTAAAAATGTTCATGGTTATGGTATGGGTAATCAGTATGTGACAGTAAAAGTGATGACACCAGAAAAATTAACGGAAAGACAAAAGCAATTATTACGAGAATTTGCAGAAATTAGTGGCGATATCCCTGAAGAACAAGGTAGTTCACTATTCGACAAAATTAAGAAAAAATTCCAAGGTGAATAATTAGAGGAGCTGAAGAGCTACGTGAAGTGGTCAGAATTATCCATTCATACAAAAAATGATGCGGTGGAAGCAATTTCGAATATTTTGCATGAAGCAGGTGCAAGTGGTGTTGTCATCGAAGATTCTGCAGAGTTTGCGAAGCCACGTGAAGATCAATATGGTGAAATTTATGCGCTAAATGAAGATGATTTTCCGAAAGATGGCGTGATTGTTAAAGCTTATTTATCGGAGTCTAGTTTTTTAAATGAAACAGTCGAAGAAATAAAAGCAGCTATCACAAATTTAACGAACTTTAACATTGATATCGGTGAAAATGTGGTATCCATTGTCGAAGTCAATGAAGAAGATTGGGCAACTGCCTGGAAGCAATACTACCATCCTGTTAAGATTTCTGAACGCTTTACTATCGTACCGACATGGGAGGAATATACACCTGTTTCAACAGATGAACTAATTATTGAATTAGACCCTGGTATGGCATTTGGTACAGGTACCCACCCAACAACGGTAATGTGTTTACAAGGGCTTGAAAAGGTCATTAAAGAAGGGGATACAGTTGTTGATATCGGTACAGGATCGGGTGTATTGTCTATTGGTGCAGCATTACTTGGTGCCAAAAGTGTGCATGCGCTTGATTTAGATGAGGTAGCTGTACGTTCAGCGCGAGAAAATGTAGCATTAAATAAAGTGGAAGATAAGGTGGCAGTGTTCCATGGTAACTTATTGGATACTGTAAAAGAACCAGCAGATGTAGTAGTCGCTAATATTTTGGCTGAAATCATCATGTCCTTCACAGATGACGCGTATACAATTGTAAAACCAGGTGGATTATATGTCACTTCGGGCATCATCGGAGCAAAGCGAGATGATGTGAAAGTAGCACTTGAAGCTTCAGGCTTTGTGATCGAAGAAGTATTATTAATGGAAGATTGGGTAGCCATTATTGCCCGTCGTCCACTATAACATGACTGAGGAAGCGCCAAATCGTGAGCCGTGTGCTTGTGATTTGGCGTTTTCCTTTCTTGCTAGAAAGGATGTGTGGCATGCAACGTTATTTTATTGAAACAGCTATCGAAAATGCACGTATTAGTGGAGAAGATGCACGGCATATTGAACGAGTGATGCGTATGAAGCAAGGCGACAACATTGTAGTTGTTGCACAAAACACTGCGTATATATGCACAATTGAAGGATTTGAAGGGGATGAGGTCGTCATTGAAGCGACTGGACAAACAATCCCTTCCCCAGAGTTACCCATTCAAGTAACAGTAGCATGTGGTTTACCGAAGGGTGATAAGCTGGAGCTTATTACCCAAAAAGCCACAGAGCTAGGAATGTTTGCTTTATTACCCTTTGAAGCTGAACGCTCCATTGTAAAATGGGACAAGAAAAAAGGTGCAAAAAAGCAAGAAAGATTACAGAAAATTGCCAAGGAAGCTGCGGAACAAGCTCACCGTACGCATATTCCAACAGTTTTTGAACCCATATCATTTAAACAGCTAGTACAACAAATAGATCAATTCGATGCCGTTTTTATTGCTGATGAAGAGGATGCAAAGGCTGAAAAGCGCACAAGGTTTGCGGAGAAGCTAAAAAACGTGTATGATAAGAAGTCGAAATCAATGCTTATTATCTTTGGTCCTGAGGGGGGCATTTCTCGTCAAGAGTCGGAAGCGCTATTACAAGCAGGCGCTCAAACGATGTCATTAGGACCGAGAATTTTACGAGCAGAAACAGCGCCATTATACGCACTGTCTGCCATATCCTATGAATTTGAATGAAAGAGGTGTTCAGCCTTGTCAAAAGTGGCTTTTCACACACTTGGCTGTAAAGTAAATCATTATGAAACAGAAGCAATCTGGCAACTGTTCAAGGAAGAGGGCTATGATCGTACAGAATTTGATCATCAAGCAGACGTCTATGTTATTAATACTTGTACAGTTACCAATACTGGAGATAAGAAATCTCGCCAGGTGATTCGTCGTGCAGTGCGACAAAATCCTGATGCGGTTATTTGTGTAACGGGATGCTATGCACAGACATCCCCGGCAGAAATTATGGCGATTCCTGGCGTTGATATTGTTGTAGGAACGCAGGATCGTACGAAATTGTTGGGCTATATCGAGCAATATCGTGCAGAACGCCAACCGATTAATGCCGTACGTAATATTATGAAAAATCGTGTATATGAGGAATTAGATGTACCTGCATTTACAGACCGTACACGTGCTTCATTAAAAATACAGGAAGGCTGTAACAACTTCTGTACTTTTTGCATTATCCCATGGGCACGCGGCTTAATGCGTTCTCGTGATCCACAGGAAGTATTACATCAAGCACAGCAACTAGTTGATGCTGGCTACCTAGAAATCGTCTTAACGGGTATTCATACGGGTGGCTATGGACAAGACTTAAAAGATTATAATCTTGCACAGCTACTACGTGATTTAGAAGCCAATGTAAAAGGCTTAAAGCGCCTTCGTATTTCATCTATTGAGGCTAGTCAATTGACAGATGAAGTTATTGAAGTTCTTCGAGAATCTAAAATTGTTGTTAATCATTTACACATACCTATCCAATCTGGATCTGATACGGTTTTAAAACGTATGCGTCGTAAATATACAATGGAGTTTTTCGGTGAACGTTTAACGAAACTACATGAGGCCTTACCTGATTTAGCCGTCACATCAGATGTCATTGTTGGTTTCCCAGGTGAGACAGAGGAAGAATTTATGGAAACGTACAACTTTATTCGTGATCATAAGTTCTCTGAACTACACGTATTCCCATTCTCTCCACGTACAGGAACACCAGCTGCACGTATGGAAGATCAAATTGATGAAGATATTAAAAATGAGCGTGTGCATCGCCTTATTTCTTTAAATGATCAATTGGCAAAAGAATATGCCTCTCGTTTTGAAGACCAAGTATTAGAAGTGATTCCTGAAGAATTTGTCCATGATGGCAGTGAAGAAGAAGGGCTTCTAACTGGTTATACAGACAATTACTTAAAAATAGTGTTTGAAGGGCCTGAAAGTCTCATTGGTCAGCTTGTCAAAGTAAAAATTACACAAGCAGGCTATCCACACTCACAAGGTCAATTTGTTCGTGTTTTAGAAACAGTTAATTAATATGAAAAGGATTGCTAACGGTTGGAGGCAATCCTTTTTTTGTTGCTTCAGGAGGAGGGGAATACTCGAATAAATTGGCATATCCATGTCATAGTAGGAATTGAATTGAGCCAAACTAATAAAATAGAAAGATATTAGACGCCAACATGAAAAAGTGGTATGATTCGAAGAGGTACGTACATCTTGTTTAATGAAGGAGCGTTCAACAATGGAAAAAAATTTTGCACGTATGATTGATCATACATTATTAAAGGCTGAGGCAACAAAAGAACAAATTGAAAAATTATGTGCAGAAGCTAAACAATTTAACTTTGCTTCTGTTTGTGTAAATCCTACTTGGGTAAAACGTAGCAGTGAATTACTACAGGGTACAGACGTTTTAGTTTGTACGGTTATCGGCTTCCCACTTGGTGCCAATACGCCAGCAGTCAAAGCATTTGAAGCAAAAGATGCCATTGCTAACGGTGCAAAAGAAGTAGATATGGTTATTAATATCGGTGCATTAAAAGATAAAAACTATGAGCTTGTACAAGCAGATATCGCAGCAGTAGTAGAAGCAGCTAAAGATAGCGCGCTTGTAAAAGTCATTATTGAATCATGCTTACTAACAGATGAGGAAAAAGTGAAAGCATGTGAATTAGCTGTAGCGGCGGGTGCTGACTATGTGAAAACATCTACAGGTTTTTCTACTGGTGGAGCAACAGCAGAGGATATCGCGCTTATGCGTAAAACTGTAGGTCCAGATCTTGGCGTAAAAGCATCGGGTGGTGTTCGTAGCTTAGAGGACATGAAAAAAATGGTAGAAGCTGGTGCGACTCGTATTGGGGCTAGCTCTGGTGTAGCGATTATGAATGGTTTAATTGCCGACTCCAACTATTAATTTTATCTTTTTATAGAGCCATAAGCTCATGTGTACATTGACGTGAGCTTATGGCTTCTTTGTGTTTAATCAGCATAATAATTTTCTATGCACATATACTCCACTGATGAATGTAAATACAGAAAGGAGGATGTCATGTTTACACAGTATAAGTCTTGGAGGCCCTATATTAGTCCCTTTGATCCTTGTAAACCTATAGAAGTTAAGTATTATGCAACACCCCCACAACTATATATGGGTTTTCAACCACCTGGACTTCCACAATTTCCAACCGCAAGAGAAGCGCTAATGGCAGGAACCCTATGGCCACAGTTGTTTAGCCCATACCCATTTCCCCTAAAAGGAGGGAGGAAGCATGACTAAAAAGATGCCGCCCGAATTTTATAAGCAATTAGAAGAAATACAAGCAATTGATTTCGTCATTGTTGAATTAAACCTCTATTTAGACACTCATCCACACGATTATGACGCCATTCAGCAATTTAATGAAAATACAGAGAAAAGTATGAAACTTAAAATTGATTTTGAGCAAAAATATGGACCGCTCATGAATTTTGGGAGAAGCTATTCAAATTATCCTTTTAACTGGATTGATACACCATGGCCATGGCAAGTCTAAACAAAAGACTAGGAGGAAAAATCTTTGTGGTATTATGAAAAGAAACTCCAGTATCCGGTAAAAGTTAGTACATGTAACCCAATGCTTGCAAAGTTTTTAATTGAACAATATGGAGGAGCGGATGGGGAACTGGCAGCCGCTCTACGCTACATGAATCAGCGCTATACGATTCCTGACAAAGTAGTAGGGTTATTGACCGATATAGCAACAGAGGAATTTTCACATTTAGAAATGATTGCCACGATGATTTATAAGCTAACAAAGGATGCAACACCAGAAATGCTGAAAGAAGCTGGTTTGGGTGATCATTATGTAAATCACGATCGGGCTCTATTCTATCAAAACGCCTCAGGTGTACCATTCACAGCAACCTATATTCAAGCAAAGGGTGACCCTATAGCGGATTTGTATGAGGATATTGCAGCTGAAGAAAAGGCGCGTGCCACATATCAATGGATTATTGACTTATCAGATGACACGGATTTAAATGATAGTTTGAAGTTTTTACGTGAACGGGAAATTGTTCATTCCCAACGCTTCAGAGAGGCTGTTGAAATTTTAAAAGATGATAGAGATCAAAAGAAAGTTTTCTAAGACAAAAATGGCTGGCTGTATCAAGGTGAACTTGACACAGCCTTGTTGTGGTTATTGAATATTTGAGAATAAGCTAAGATCTTTTCGATGACCAATCATTACTAATAAATCTTCCTTTTCAATAATTTGCTCAGGAGAAGGGGAGATAATAATTTCTCCCTCGCGCACAATCGCAATTACACTGACGTTATATTTTGCACGCAAGTCTAAGTCACGAAGGTTTTGTCCAGCCATTTTGGAAGGAATCATAATTTCTTCAATACTGTATTCCTTTGATAATTCGATATAATTCAACATATTTGGGGATAGGAGTTGATTAGCCACACGTTCACCCATATCCCTTTC
Organism: Lysinibacillus sp. HST-98; assembly: GCF_016757845.1. Lineage (NCBI taxonomy): Bacteria > Bacillati > Bacillota > Bacilli > Caryophanales > Bacillaceae > Lysinibacillus > Lysinibacillus sp. HST-98. The sequence continues at coordinate 632,881 of NZ_JAENHX010000001.1, read as the reverse complement.
TGGGTAAATAATCCAATCAGCTCCTACTTTATCTAACACTTGCCCATGTCTTTTACCCAGTGCCTTTGCAATCACTTTTTTGATCCCTAGCTCTTTTAATAAAGAGACGGTTAAAATACTAGATTGCATATCATTACCGATCGCCACGATAACACAATCGAAGTTACCAATACCAATCGATTTTAAGGCTTTTTCTTCTGTTGTATCTGCAACCACAGCGTGAGTCACATAGGGTTCGGCATCCTCTACTCTTTCTTCATTTATATCAATTCCTAATATTTCCTGTCCAGCTTCATGCAATCTGCGAGCGACGCTTGTTCCGAATCTACCTAAGCCAATCACAGCGTATTGTTTAATGGTCATAGCGTTTTGCCTTCCTCTCATTTGGTTATCCAATCATAATGTTTCCTTTTGGGTGGCGGAAACTCTCTTTTTTTCTTCGTTTTGCAATGGCAAAAGCAATGGTTAGTGGTCCTACTCTTCCTGCGAACATGGTAATAACCAGAAGAAGACGACCAGCAGGTGTTAGATCTGGGGTTAGGCCCATCGAAAGACCAACAGTACCAAATGCAGAGGTAGCCTCAAATAAATACATCATAAAGCTATGATGCTGTTCCGTGATACTGAGAAGAATCGTCACGACTACAACAATTAATCCTCCACACATTGTAACCGTCAAAGCCTTTAAAATAGTTTCAGTGACAATTCTACGTTTAAAGAGAACGACATCTTCTTTTCCTCGAATTTGTGACCACATAGTAGCCACTAAAACAGCAAAGGTTGTGATTTTAATACCTCCAGCAGTCGACCCAGAGCCTGCCCCAATAAACATGAAAATGATCATTAAAAATAATGTAGAATGCGTTAAGTCTCCAATAGCCAGTGTATTGGAGCCAGCAGTTCGTGGTGTAACCGCTTGGTAAAGCGAACCTAACACTTTACCCCATTCGGATAATGATCCAAGTGTCTTTTGGTTGCCATACTCAAACAAAAATATCAAAATGGTTCCACTAGCAGTTAGCAAAAGTGTGGTTACTAAGACTATTTTTGAATGGACAGAAAGCCTTTTAGTCACACGATATTCATACAATTCATTCATAACAATAAAGCCTAATCCACCGATTGTAATAAGAGCACAGATGGTGAAAACAACAAAGGGGTCATCAACATAGGCAGTCATTCCGTTAAAGCCACCCATTAAATCGAAGCCAGCGTTGTTGAAGTTGGATATGGCATGAAAAAATCCAAAATAAAGGGCCTTTCCAATGGGCATATCAAAAGAAAAACGAATCGATAGAATAAGACCACCAATTATTTCAATACATGCTGTAAAAAGCAATATTCTTTTTACTAATCGAACAAGACCAGCTATGGAGATATTATTAAATGCTTCTTTAAGCAGCAGTCTTTCTTTTAATGAAATTTTCTTTCCAAGCAGTAAAAATAATAATGTGGCAAATGTCATAAATCCTAAACCGCCAATTTGGATTAAGAATAAAAGAATCACTTCGCCAAAAGTAGAGAACGTATCACCTGTATCAACTACAATTAATCCAGTGACACAAGTAGCTGATGTAGCAGTGAATAAAGCATCTAAAAAGGGCAAACCCTTCCCATCCTCTGTAGAAAATGGCATTGTTAAAAGAAACGTCCCTATGGCAATAATGAGAGCAAAGCCCAATACGAGAACTTTTGGAGGGTTTAATGCTCTTTTAAAATTGTTCATTTTATTTTCCTCAATTCTGAATAGTAAACAACTGTTTGTTAAATGGCATAATAAAAAGACCTACGATAAGAGCATGAAAATGACAGAAAGCATGCTCATAATGGTGGTCAATAACGACCTCCTTCGCTTTAGCCGACGAAGTTAGCTGACGGGTAGGATGGCGAAAGAGCTTTCTCATCCCTTCTGCTAAAGCAGAATTAACCCCAAAAAATTGGTTCCTCCGTTCTCAAATAGTTGAGATTTGGCCGATATGAAATTGAATGTGATTATTCTACGCCCTTATTCTATTTTTTGTAAACCCCTTAATTGTTAGGAAAATGTAATTATTTTTATTGTGGGCGATTTCTGTATGAATAATTCGAGCAAAAATAAAACCAAAAATTCACTTGATAATTTCGCATACTTTCTATTGACCATTATTAGACAATACGATATAATTTTTTAGTACACAACAGAAGGTGATTTGCCTAATTGTGTATTGACGTGTGTTCGGAGGGAGGGAAAGAGAGATGTCAAAAACTGTCGTTCGCAAAAACGAATCGCTTGAAGATGCTCTTCGCCGCTTCAAACGTACTGTATCAAAAAGTGGTACAATTCAAGAAGTTAGAAAGCGCGAGTTCTACGAAAAACCTAGCGTAAAACGTAAAAAGAAATCAGAAGCTGCACGTAAACGTAAGTGGTAATTTAATTTCCCATTAAAAATCCCTACGTTCATAACACGCAATTGTATGATTCACTGAGCAGACAAAGTTATACCTGAAATTAATCACATTTTTGATTAATTTCAGGTATTTTACATTGCTCAACTTTACGTACATATGAAAAAGCCGAATGAATTCACTTTGATTCATTCGGCTTTTTTGCACATACTGTTGGTAATTGCATTAGATCGAATGATAAATAAGTGAATAAATTTTTAAGATTTGTGAAACTTTTCGCATGATTGACCGTATATACAGAGGAGAGGCATGTTAGAAGGGAGGGGAAAAGATGCGAAAACGGAGAATCCTCAGCTATTTACTAGTGATATGGATGACTTTTTTGTTAGCGTTTCCATTAACTTCGGCTTTTGCCAGTAATAAGGTTTATCATGTTCTGATTCATAATGAAGTAGAACGAGGACTTCATGCATTTTTAGAACGAGCTTTTAAAGAGGCTGAAGAAAACAATGCAGAGGCGATTATCTTAGAAATACATACGCCTGGCGGTTTTGTGAATGCGGCCAATGATATCGCCATGCTTATGGATGCAACGCAAATAAGGACGATTGCTTATATTAATAAGGATGCGCACTCAGCAGGAGCTTTTTTAGCCTTACATGCGGATGAGATCTACATGGTTCCAAATGGAACAATCGGTGCAGCGGCAGTTATCGATTCAGCAGGTAATGCGGCCGACCTAAAGGCTAATAGCGCTTGGCTTGCTCAAATGAAAGCAGCAGCAGAAACGTCAGGGCGCAACCCTAAGTATGCATTAGCAATGGCAGATACCAACTATGAACTACCAGAATACCGTGCTGGCGGAAAGAATTTGTTAACCCTATCTGCCTCAGAAGCATTAAAGGTTAAATATTCTGAAGGGACGGTTAAGGATTTTCAGGAGCTTTTAGACGTAACCAACTTGAATGGTAGTGATGTTGTTCCCATTGAACCGACCTTTTCTGAAAAATTAGCTCGTTTTATTACAAATCCCATCATTGTACCTATTCTATTGTCTATCGCTAGTTTAGGACTTGTGATGGAGCTTTATTCGCCAGGATTTGGTGTTCCAGGTATAATGGGCTTATCAGCACTTGGTTTATTCTTCTTTGGACATATGGTGGCCGGCTTTGCGGGATATGAAACATTATTGTTATTTATTGTTGGGTTAGCCCTTTTAATTGCAGAGTTTTTTGTCCCAGGTGGAATTGTTGGTATTTTAGGTGGTGTCTTAATAGTACTAAGTCTGATACTGGCAGGTGCAAATATGATGCAAATGATAGTAGCAATTCTCATTGCGGTTGTGATAGCGATGATAGGAATGGTGATTCTGATGAAATTTTTCGGAAAAAAACTGCATGTCTTAAACAGGCTTGTGTTAATGGATGCAACCACGACAGAAGAAGGGTATGTATCCAATGTGAATCGCACAGAACTGTTAGGGAAAATTGGGAAAACGCTTACGCCACTTCGTCCATCTGGAACAATGGTACTTGGTAGTGAACGCATTGATATTGTCTCAGAAGGTGGCTATATCGATGTCAATCAACATGTAGAAATTATTAAAGTTGAAGGCTCACGCATTGTTGTGAGACAAACAGATAAAGAGATGGAGGAATAGAAAATGGGTTTTGATTTAGCTTTGATTGGTCCTATTGCTGGACTAGTTATTTTATTCATTGTGCTTGCGGTATTCTTTACCTTTGTACCCGTAGCATTGTGGATTTCTGCATTAGCAGCAGGTGTACGTGTGAGTATTTTCACATTAATTGGGATGCGCTTACGCCGTGTAATCCCGTCTCGAATTGTTAATCCGTTGATTAAAGCACATAAAGCTGGTTTACCTGTAACGATTAATCAGTTAGAGAGTCACTATTTAGCAGGTGGTAATGTTGACCGTGTAGTGAATGCCTTAATTGCGGCTCATCGTGCCAATATTGAACTGTCATTTGAACGTTGTGCAGCAATTGATTTAGCTGGGCGTGATGTATTAGAAGCTGTTCAAATGTCCGTTAATCCAAAAGTTATTGAAACACCTTTCATTTCAGGTGTAGCAATGAACGGGATTGAAGTAAAAGCAAAGGCTCGTATTACCGTGCGTGCCAATATCGAGCGTTTAGTCGGTGGTGCTGGTGAAGAAACAGTTATTGCTCGTGTTGGTGAGGGGATCGTTTCAACTATCGGTTCAGCGACACATCATACAGAAGTTTTAGAAAATCCAGATATGATTTCGCAAACAGTATTATCTAAAGGTTTAGATTCAGGAACAGCCTTTGAAATCTTGTCCATTGATATTGCCGATGTAGATATCGGTAAAAATATCGGTGCTGAATTACAGATTGAACAAGCACAGGCAGATAAAAACATTGCGCAAGCAAAAGCCGAGGAACGTCGTGCTATGGCTGTTGCAAATGAGCAAGAAATGATTGCACGTGTTCAAGAGATGAAGGCGAAAGTAGTAGAAGCAGAGGCAGAAGTACCTCAAGCGATGGCTGAAGCCTTACGTTCTGGTAATCTTGGTATTATGGATTATATGAACTATCGTAATATCCAAGCGGATACAGCGATGCGCGATTCGATTTCAAAAGTGAGCACAGAAAAACCTGAAACAAATGAACCTAATGCTTAATAACGGAAAGGAGCAGAACTAATAATATGGAACAATTAATACTCTTTGCCATAATTGCCATAGTCAGCTCTATTTTCGGAAAATCAAAAAATAAAAAGCCTCAGAAGCAGATGCCTCCTTTTAATAAAGATACTGTGGTGGAGCCTCCGGTTACGGAGAAAGCGTCACATCGTACTGGGAAAGCACAGAGTTTTGAAGATTTTGCACGAGAATTTATAGGAGATTGGATTCCAGAAAATGAGAAAGTCGAGGAGCCTAAAAAATTTGTTGAAGAACAAGTGAAAAGAGAAATACCAAGCTATGTTGCCCCAACTGTCATTCCAGCAGATATCCCTAGCCGTTCTTCTAATCGAGAAAGTCGAGGACGATTAGGTGCTGAAAAAAAGGAAGTGCAGTCAGTTGGCTCACATTCGACTTTACAACTACCTCAATCTAAAAATGATCTTATGCAAGCAATCGTGATGGCTGAAATATTAGGGCCACCGAAATCAAAAAGAAAATAACTAGCATGTCCTCCTTTTTCGATGCATATATTGCCGAAGAAGGAGGCATTTTTTATGAAAAAATTATTTCAATTAACGCCACTACTTGAGTTGTTAGAATACGAATCATTAAAGATTATTGGACCCTACCGTTTTATTCATGCAGATGCGACGACCTGTTCGTTTGTCTATGCAGATTATCATATTACTGTCAATGCGGATTCAGTGACAATCAATGCGCTCAAAGAAGAAATGCTACATCTTACTGTTGACAATCTACAGGAGCTTCATATGAAAATGATAAAGAATATGGGTGTGAGCTAAAATGTGGAATAATCGGCCAATTATTATACGTATAAAGCGCCATGAAAATGTTCATCCTTTTATTCAAGCATTGCACGCTCAACATGTCCCATTAAAGCGTGTTGTCTTTCGTGAGCAGGAAGTTTCCTTTGAAACGACGATGCATTATCTACCAAAAATTCGCCGTGTACGAAGACGTTTTCGCTTAAAAATGGCTGTATTTTATGCAGATGAGCTTCAAGTTTTTCGAGCGCAAATTTGGACTTTATTGGGCTTAGCCTTTATGATTGCTATTCCAATTCTTTGTGCACAAGTCATATGGCGAGTGGACATCGAAGCCGCCACACCAGAATTAGAGCAGCGTTTAGGTAAGACTTTTCATGAAACCTTTCAACTAGAAACCCCTTTATCACAAAAAAAGTTACCTTCCAATACGGTTATACGACAAAAGCTGTTAGAACAACACCGAGAGCTATCGTGGGTTCATATTGATAAACAGGGCGGACGAGTAATTTTGAGACCACAAGAATCACCTAAACAAACTGAGCAAACAACTGATAAATTAGCCTCCCATATAGTAGCAACGAAAAGTGGTGTCATTACACATTTTAATATACAGCATGGTGAGCGAAAAATTTCAGTCAATGATACAGCCTACGAAGGTGACGTCCTCGTAAGTGGTGTATTAGAAAGTGGCACAGATCAAGTTTTTGTCGGGGCGAAGGGAGAGGTTTATGCAGATTATTGGCTTGAATGTTCATTTAAAATTCCAACAAAAATTACCGTGGAAACCTTGCAGCAAAAGCAATGGCGAGTGTTGATAAAGGGTATACATCAGGAAAAGGTGGATTATGTACAAAGGAAGGATTTACCGAATTGGCTATCCCCCTATGTTTCGATTGTAGAGGAGCAACAGACGAAAACCATGCAAGTAGAGTTGGATGAATCGAAAATTGAGTCATTGCTGATTCCTTTATTGCATGAAAAAGTATTACGCTCGTTACCTGCAAAAACAATCATCAAGAAAGAAAACCTTTTACAGGCAAAGTGGGGGAATGGTACAGTTGAAGGGAAAGTTCTATTTTTAGTCAATGAAAACATTGCAAGTCCAATACAAGGCCTACAAGGAGAATGATTATGTCAGAACAGTTAACTGTATTACAGGTGGATAATCCAAACGAAGCGGTTATGCTACTAGGTATTTCCGATGCAAATATGAAATTAGTTGAAGAAGCACTTAATGTTCATATCATTACGCGTGGTGAACAAATTCAACTTGCGGGTGAAGAAAATGCTAAGGAACAGGCAACATTTCTTCTGCAAGCTTTATTGAAGGTCATACGGAAAGGTATTAATATTGATCAACGTGATGTTACAACAGCTATTGAAATGACACAAAAAGGAACAATCGAGTATTTTGCAGAATTATATGATGAAGAAATAGCACGCACGACGAAAGGTAAGTCAATTCGTGCAAAAACAATTGGTCAACGAGAATACATACAAGCAATCCGTCATAAAGACGTCGTTTTCGGTATTGGTCCAGCCGGTACTGGGAAAACGTATTTAGCGGTAGTCATGGCAACACAGGCACTTAAAAACGGCCATGTAAAGAGAATTATTTTAACTCGCCCTGCTGTTGAAGCTGGAGAGTCTCTAGGCTTTCTTCCAGGGGATTTAAAGGAAAAGGTCGATCCATATCTACGACCTCTCTACGACGCTTTAAACGACATCTACGGCTCAGAACAAACACAGCGGCTAATTGAACGTGGAACAATTGAAATCGCCCCTTTAGCCTATATGCGTGGCCGTACATTAGATGATGCCTTTGTTATTTTAGATGAAGCACAAAATACAACACATCAACAAATGAAAATGTTCCTAACTCGTCTAGGCTTCGGCTCTAAAATGGTCATCACAGGGGATAAAACACAAATCGACCTACCCAAAAATACAGAATCTGGCTTGATTGTAGCAGAACGTACATTAAAGTATGTTAAATCTATCCATTTCCAAGTCCTAGAACAAGGTGATGTCGTACGTCACCCAATCGTAGCCAAAATCATTCAAGCCTACGAAGAACAGCAACTTTAGAATTGCATAGCAATTCTAAAGTCTGCCCCGCAAGCGAAGCGACAGGGGCAACGGGTTGTTAAAGTCTGCCCCGCAAGCGATAGGGGTAACGAGGTTTAAAACATCTATATAGTTAAAACCTAAACCACGAATTTAATCAAAATATGGAAAAAAATGTGACAGCTATGCGAAGATGCATAGCTGTTTTTTGCTTTCTTATACATTTTTCGAGAAAAATGTATGTTGAATTGGTATGATAGTAGGTAGATAGAGGAGGTGCCAGATGGAGAAACAACTTCGAAAATTTACAGAGCTTATCGGTTTTCGCTACTTTCTTATCATCATTCTCATTTTAACAGGTGGCCTACAATTTGGGTTCATGTATGGCAATGTTAAAGGAGTTACATATGATTTCAAACCATTACAGCTTGCGCCTGAAACCGTACGATCTACTAAAACGATTGAAGACACTTATAAAACTCAGCTAGAGCGAGAAAAAGCTGCCAATGCAGTGGATTCAGTCTATCAATTTTCGGAGGATGTCGCCAAGCAAAGAGCAGCGATTGTAACATCATTATTTGATTATGTTTTGGAAGTGAAAAAAGATGTTGCAAATAGTAAGGAACCTATTCCTATTGCAGACCAAGTTACACAGCTTCGAAAGAAATTTGAATCCATTGACGAAGACCAGATGCCGTTAATTTTTACAGATTCTCAGCTGGAAGGTCTGTTAGTGCAAAGTGAAGATGATTTAACTAGAACAAGTACGCAATTATCTAAATTTGTAGAGGAGTATTTACAAAAATCCATCCGACCAGAGAACGTCTTTGTTGCACAAAATGATTTTGAGACAAAGATTCGTGGACAACGAGGATATCCTGATAAAATATTCAATACAGTCGTGTTAATAGGACGTACAAGCATTATTGAAAATGAAACAATTAACGAAGAACAAACAAAGATTCGAAAACAGCAGGCCAAAGAAAGTGTAGAGCCAACGCGCATTTTACAAGGTCAGATTATTGTTCAAGAAGGCCAAGTTATTGACAATGAGGCTTTTAGACAATTAGAGCTATTAGGGATGGTTAGTAATAAAGCCTCCTTTAAGCCGATAGCAGGGCTTATTATTTTAACGCTACTGCAAATGATGTTTATGTATATTTTATTTGAGCGTTGGGAGACGAACGAACGAAAAAAACGTAATGCACTGTTAGTGACAGTGATTGTTTATAGCTTGTCTATTTTGCTCATGAAATTTATTAGCTTAGTTTCTAGTGGCTTTGATGTGACGATTGCCTTTTTATTCCCGACAGCACTAGCGACGATGCTTGTACGATTGCTAGCAGATGAGCGAGCAGCCGTATTAATTACAGTTATGACGGCTGCTTCAGCAGGAGTAATTTTTCAAGAAGGCTATTCCTCAGTTATGCAAATGGAAATTACGCTGTATATCATATTCGGAGGGTTTGCAAGCCTATTCTTTTTGCGTAGTGTGGAAAAACGCTCACATATTTTACATGCGGTTGGTGTGATTTCCCTTGTAAACATGGCATTTATCGCGTTTTATTTATTAATGACACAATCATCCTATGGCTTACCAGAATTAGCATTTTACTTAATAGCGGCGATGTTATCGGCCTTGCTTTCAGGGGCATTAACGATGGGACTTTTACCATTCTTTGAATCGGCGTTTAGTTTGCTTTCATCTTTACGTTTAATTGAGCTATCCAATCCCAACCATCCATTATTAAAAAAATTATTAATGGAAACTCCAGGGACATATCATCATAGTGTGATGGTAGCGAACTTAGCGGAAGCTGCGTGTGAAGAGATTGGTGCTGACGGTTTATTAGCGCGTGTAGGTTGTTATTATCATGATATTGGTAAAACCAAACGACCTTCCTTTTTCATAGAAAATCAGATGTCAGGCATCAATCCGCATGATTCTTTACCGCCTGAAACAAGTGCAGAGATTATTATCGCCCATACGACAGATGGTGCCAATATGTTAAAACGTTATAAAATGCCTCAAGAGATTATTGATATCGCTTTACAGCATCATGGCACAAGTTTGTTAAAATTCTTCTTGTTTAAAGCAAAGGAAGAAGGAAAAAATATTGATGAGGCAAAGTTCCGATACCCAGGGCCCAAACCACAAACAAAAGAAGCAGCTGTTATAAGTGTTGCGGATAGTGTCGAGGCAGCAGTACGTTCTATGAAAGAACCAAATGCAGAGAAAATTCAGAAGCTAGTACGAGCGATTATCGATGATCGGGTCCAAGATAATCAGTTTGATGAATGCGATATTTCAATAAAAGAGTTAAAATGTATAGAGAGAGTACTTTGTGAAACGTTGAATGGGATATTCCATTCACGTATTGAATATCCAAAGGCAGATAAGTAGGAGGATCTATGATTTTAACAATTGATTTTACGGATGAAACAAATGAAGTGGGGGCACAACATATCGAACTTGTTGAAAAGCTATTACAGCATGCTGCAAGTGTAGAAAATATTGAGCCAGAAACAGAGGTTTCGGTGACGTTTGTAACGAACAAGGCAATTCAAGATATTAATCGTGAATATCGTGGCAAAGATCAGCCAACAGATGTCATTTCCTTTGCACTAGAGGAGCTAGGGGAAGGGGAAATGGAAGTTACTTTTGAAGGGATGCCACGTGTATTAGGTGACATCATTATTTCGACTGATCGTGCAAAAGAGCAAGCAGAGGAATATAATCATTCCTTTGAGCGAGAATTAGGCTTTTTAGCTGTACATGGTTTTTTACATTTACTTGGTTATGACCATATGAAGCCAGAAGAAGAGAAAGTGATGTTTGCAAAGCAAGATGAGATTCTCCAAACTTATGGCTTAGGTCGAGATTAGATGAATTTTCGAAAATACTTGCGATCTTTTGGCTATGCTTTTGAAGGCATCATAACTGCAAGTAAAGAACAAAATTTGAAATCACATATAGTAAGTGCAATCATTGTTATACTGGCTAGTTATTTGACAGGTTTATCTCGTATGGAGTGGTATATTGTGCTACTATTAATAGCACTAATGTTTGCGCTGGAAATGATGAATACAGCTATCGAACGGGTAGTCGATTTAGCTTCCCCAGAGATACATCCGCTTGCTAAGCAAGCAAAAGATATTGCAGCAGGTGCAGTGCTTGTATTTGCGCTATTCAGTGCTATAATCGGATTACTCATCTTTCTGCCAAAATGGTTTTAATGGAAATGAGTGTCTTCTAATTGAAAATAAACCATAAATGTGAGGGAGAATTAGTATAGATGACAATGGATATGCATGCATTATTAGAAGAATCAAAAAAGGCACGTGAAAAAGCCTATGTTCCTTATTCAAAATTTAAAGTAGGGGCAGCTCTACTAACAAAAGATGGACAGGTTATTCACGGTTGTAATATTGAAAATGCAGGCTATAGTATGACAAATTGTGCTGAGCGTACAGCGTTTTTTAAGGCAGTATCGGAGGGAATTTACGAATTCGAGGCCATTGCCATTGTAGCTGATACGGACGGACCATGCGCCCCATGTGGAGCATGTCGCCAGGTCATGATGGAGTTTTGTACTCCAACTATGCCTGTTTATTTAACGAACTTAAAAGGTGATGTGACGGTAACGTCAGTGGGCGAATTACTACCGTTTGCATTTACGACGGAGGATTTAGAGAATGCAGGAAACTAAAAATGGCTATAAATCAGGCTTTATCTCCATCATTGGTCGTCCAAACGTTGGCAAATCGACATTTTTAAATCGTGTCATTGGTCAAAAAATTGCGATCATGAGTGATAAGCCACAAACAACACGAAATAAAGTACAAGGCGTACTAACAACAGATGATAGCCAAATGATTTTTATTGATACACCAGGTATTCACAAGCCAAAACATAAACTAGGCGATTTCATGCTGAAGGTTTCTAAAAACACATTGCGTGAAGTGGACGTTATTATGTTTATGGTTAATGCTGAGCAAAAACTCGGTAAAGGTGATGAATTTATTCTAGAAATGCTAGCAGGAAACCCAACACCTGTCTTTTTGGTCATCAATAAAATTGATGCCATTCATCCAGATGAACTAATGGGAATTATTGAGAGCTATAAAGAGCGCTATGACTTTGCGGAGATTGTACCGATTTCTGCGCTACAAGGCAATAATGTTGAAAATTTATTAGTGACATTGGCGAAGTATTTACCAGAAGGACCTCAGTATTACCCAGCCGATCAAGTGACAGATCATCCTGAACGATTTATTATATCTGAACTTATTCGTGAAAAAGTCCTACATTTAACGCGTGAAGAAATTCCCCATTCTATCGCAGTGGTAATTGATAAAATTCGTCGTGATGAAGAAAATGAGGATAAAATTCATGTAGCGGCTACGATTATTGTGGAGCGTGATTCGCAAAAAGGGATTGTTATAGGAAAGCGTGGAGCCTTGCTTAAAGAAGTAGGGACACGTGCGCGAAAGGATATCGAAATGCTCCTAGGGTCTAAAGTTTATTTAGAGCTATGGGTAAAGGTGCAAAAGGATTGGCGTAATAAAGCTACACATTTACGCGATTTTGGATTCCGTGATGATGAATATTAAGTTTTTTCCTGGCTTAGCAAATGAATTGTAACGTTCGCGAACATTGCCCGTTGAATCAGGAATAGACGCCAAATTTTGACGTGACGGTTTTAGGTTAACTTCTTCTTGTAGGCACAAAAGGATCTAGAAGTATTTGATCATTTTTATTTTTGAGCTGTCCAAAATTATTTTGGGCAGCTCTCTTTGCATGGATAGTTCTTTTATGAAAGGAGGGGGATTATGCTTCATAAATGGGAGGGGATTGTATTAAAGGTTCGCGCTTATGGGGAATCTAATAAGATTGTTATTTTGCTAACTCGGGAAGCTGGCAAAGTGGCTACGATGGCTAGAGGGGCAAAAAAACCTTCTAGTAGATTGGCTTCCATCACGCAACCCTTTACCTATGGGATGTTTATGGTACAACATCATACGGGCATGGGGACTTTGCAACAGGGAGAACATTTAAATTCAATGCGCCATATTCGTGAAGATATTATGGCTACTGCTTATGCTAGCTATATTATGGAATTAGTGGAGCGAGTTGTGGAAGAAGGAAAGCCAGAGCCTTTTGCATTCGATGTTTTACTACATGCACTACAAGCAATTGAGGATGGCTACGATCCTGAAGCCATTACGCTATTTGTTGAATGGAAAATGTTGCCCTATACAGGTGTACAACCTATTTTACATGCCTGTGCTGCGTGTGGCGCTGTAGATGGGGAATTTGCTTTTTCCTTTGCTCAAGGAGGATTTTTATGCCATCGCTGTTATCAGCATGACCCCTATATCATTCGCTTAACGCCAACACAGCTAAAACTGATTCGTATGTTCTATACTATTCCAATCGATCAAATAGGAAAAATAGAACTGAAAAAGGAAACAAAATATTTTATCAAAAAAATCATTACAACCATCTACGAAGAACAAACAGGTATTCGTTTTAAAACCCGGAAATTTATTGAGCAGCTAGAGCGAACACCTGAATTTCAAATTCGCTCAAAAGACGAAATGCCAGATGAATCATAATGTTCATCTGACATTTCACGTTATTTAAAATTCATCCTCATCCTCTGACACTAAAAAGGCCCATTGTCCAGCAATTTTTTTACTTTCAATATAAAGGTATGCTGTTTGATCATTACTACCTGTTAAATGGAGAATCGCTAGACCTTCAGCTTTTGGCGTAACATGTAGTTGTCCGTTAAGAATTGTAGCTTTTACAGGCACTGGCTCAAAACCAAAGCTTTCGAGTGCTACATGTGTTGGTTTAAAAGGTAATTCTAGCGTTGTTAGTATTAATTCATCTGTCAAATGATATAAATCAATGCTGCGAACAAAATCATAGGAATACACATCTGCAGCCATCTTTTGCTGTTGTGTCCCATTTGAAAATGTAACAATGAATTGTCCATTTTGCAAGATGGATAGTGTTTGATCTTGTTGATTAAAGTTATATAAATTTGAAGCGAGTGGCTGTCCATTCGTGTTTTGCACCGTCACCTCTGCTGGCATGAATGGTAATTTACTCTCAGACAAATCGAGTGGTAAATTTTCGATATAATCATCTTCATTTACTTCTTCAAGCGTTACCTTCAGCTTACCATTTACGTTTTTGACATGTACTAAATAAAAAATGTCAGTAAAATCCTCTGAATCATCAGTAAATCCAGTAATCACTAATTTGCCCGTACCTTCTTTTATAGGGGTTATCGTGATAGACTCTGTCATATCTTCCTCTTCATGCCATGTGAAAATATCCTCTGCTGGCTCAAGACCACCATAAGAGGCAAAAATATAGTCCTGCTTAAATTGATTTGCATAGACGGTTGAATTGCCTTGCAACTTTTCAGCTCGTACAACAAAAGCAGCCAATTGAGAGCGCTTTACATTGCTTTTTGGGCCGAAAGTCGTTGCAGATGTTCCTTTGGTAATCCCATTTGCAAACAATGCTTTAATATGAGGCTCAAATTCATTCCCCTTTTTAACATCTGTAAACGGTAATTGCGTGTTACTCGTACTTGTTAATCCAAAGCCTTTCGCAATCATTTTGGACATTTGCTCGCGAGTTATATGTTGAGTAGGGTAGTAGTAACCATTTGCACCATTAATAATCCCAGCATTTGCTAATGCTGCAATGGCTCCGTAGTTTTCATCGCCAGGTTTAATGTCTTTGAATTGAGGATTTTTTACGTGAACTGTATCTAACTTTAAAATACCTGCTAAAATCTTCGCTGCCTGTGTACGTGTAATAGGATTAGCAGGTTTAAATGTCCCATCCATATAGCCTGAAATAATGCCACGCTCTGCTAATTGAATAATAGCCTTACCTTCCTCAGTGGTTGGGTTGACATCAGGGAAAAATGATGCTGCATGTGCGGGTGGTGCGATAATAATCGCACTTGTTACTAAAGCAGAAGCCATAGCTAGTTGAAATAAACGTTGAGACTGCAATTAAATTCCTCCAAAAAGTACAATAGAAAATTTTATAGTATATATGTTTCTGGTTAGACCTTCCTATGTATCAGTTCAAACTTCCGGACGAATGAATGTTAAGGTGATGTGTCTTTAGCCTGTTAATTATTCATTATTTAACAGCTAATACTAACTATAATAACTTATTTATACCAAATAGATGGAACAACGCATAGAGGGAATTTCATCCATATCATGACGTGTTGGGTAATCAATGATGCCTTAAGTAAAAGGATGAGTTAAAACTAATTAACTTGCGTAGCGCAAAACTCGCTTCATTTTATCTTTTAAATAAAAAGAAATACCTTTGATTTTATAGGAGGATGCAACTATATTACCTTTCTTTTTAATGAATAAATTTCAATTTTTACAAAATAAAATTATTGCAGAAATTTAATTTTATTCGTTATTTTTTTGTCTTTAAATGAATAATATAAAGTCTTATTTATCTATATTTATATTTATATCTATATTTAGGAGTATTTTAATAGGTAAAAAGATTTGTATTTTTGTTTAGTTTTCATTATATAAGTGGTAGAAACTGTTCATTCGAGACCCATATACTAGTTGAAAAGGCATTTTAACCTATGATATTGTAAATGGTATAGATAATGGTAATTATATTTTTTAAATATAATTAAGTCGTTTAATCTCCATCGAAACTGATGTACGCTAGATCACTTTAGACATGCCTATGAAATATAAAAGCCTCTATCAGCAAAACGTATTGTTATACGTTTATCAGAATAGCGCAGTCCTATGGAAGAAGGAGGGAGTCACATAGTGCTTAGTACATTGCGTATGTGGCAAAATATATGCTACGAAAAGTAACCTTAAGTATTCGTGAAGTTGAAGCAAATGATATCTTAGCAGAAGATATTTTTTCAGAGTATCGTTTATTGGCTAAAAAGGATTTAGTTTTAACGGAGCGAATTATTGCCTTACTTAAACTTCGTAAAGTAGATGAATTATCTGTCTATTTGCCATCTGATTCAGTTCGAGTTGTCCATGATTTAAGTGCTCAACGAACAAGAGAATATGAAGATCTATTTGCCCCATTAATTGAAAAAAGAGATCCTGTGGATGATTATAAAGAGACAGTCAGTCAGCTTTTTATGACAACATTGGAAAATGTCGTGCACGAATTACGCTATGGACAAATTCTTAAAAGCATACAAGATACGGCTTATGTAAGAGGTGTTTTTGAAAAGATTTTGGAAAAAAAACATCGCTATGAGCTACTTATGCGTTTAAAGGAATGGGACGAGTATTCATTTGTCCATTCATTTGATGTGTTTGTATTAGGTACAATTTTTGCTAGATACCTAGGTTTAACAGATATTGAAACATTAGCTAGGGGCTACCTGTTCCATGATATCGGGAAGGTTTTTATACCACAAGAAATATTAAATCTGAAACGTAAACTCTCTGAAGATGAGTTTGATATTGTAAAGACGCACACAACAAAAGGCTACGAGCTACTCATGGAACATAACGAGGAAGACATTGCCTATTTGGCACGAGATCATCATGAACGTTTTGCGGGAAAGGGCTATCCAAATCAACTTTGTGCGGATGATATGAGTGATGGTGTACAATTATTACAAATTGTTGATGTATATTCAGCGATGACATCCAAGAGAGTCTATCATGTTGGCTATGGTGCTACAGATGCTTTAGCCGTCTTATACAGAGATCGACATTTATATAATGAGAGCTTTATGCATAAATTTGTAGAATGTTTAGGGATTTACCCAGTCAACTCTGTTGTTATGCTATCAGATAATCGCAGTGCACAAGTAGAACTTGTTTATGATTTATTTCCTACATTACCAAAAGTAAGATTGTTAGATGAGCAAAAATCAATGAATCTACCTTTGAACTATAGTGTGAGAATTACAAAAATGATCGACTATCGAGCTAATAGCTTCGAAGAGATTTTTAACTTATTTGTGGAGCAATTAATCCGCTGTGATGAAAATAATCTGAGAATTCATTTTAATAAATTAATTGACCATTTACATCCTAAAGAAATTGTCTTAAAAATTTTTCTGCCAGCCTTTCGTATTTTACGTTTACTAACAAGAGAAATCCAAACGGATATGACAAAGTATCGCAATTCTATTGGTATTTTAAAAACGCTACTAGAAGAGCAATTAAACGTTTTATATATGGATTATCAACATGAGCAAACGACCATATTAGTTGTGGAGACATCGTTGCGTGAAAATTTCTTCATTAAGCTTGTTCAAAGTATTTTGTATATTGATAAAATTGTGCCATTCTTTATAAACCCAGGTGATGATCAACGTATTACACAATTGATGGAACATTGTGATGTTAATGTCGCTTACTTTATTGAAGATGAACTAACTTTTGACAAACGGGTTCGTCCAATGCGAGAAGGTACATTCCTTTATTACTCACTAGCGGATATTGAGGAGCTATTAGTGAGCTTAATAGGTTTGAGCATGAAAAAGTTTTCATTCGAGGAAAAAATGCAAGAGCGCTTATTTTCAACATATAAAGCATAAGAAAGAGGGAGTTGCCTGCTGGCTACCCCCTCTTTTTTGAGCATTAAAGTGATTAGAATTGTAGGTGTTTTTCAATATAGGCTTTTACTTCAGCAATAGGCATACGAACTTGTGTCATAGAGTCACGATGACGTACTGTTACTTGGCCGTCCTCTTTTGAATCAAAATCATATGTGATACAGAATGGTGTACCAATTTCATCTTGACGACGGTAACGTTTACCAATTGATTGTGATTCATCAAAATCAACAGGGAAGGCTTTACGTAGTTCAGCCCAAACATCTGTAGCTTCATCAGATAATTTTTTAGAAAGTGGTAGCACGGCAGCTTTAAATGGAGCTAGAGCAGGGTGGAAACGTAAAACCGTACGTTTATCATCACCTTCTAGTTCCTCTTCATCATAGGCATCACACAGGAAAGCTAATGTTACACGATCAGCTCCTAATGATGGTTCAATACAATAAGGAACATAACGTTCGTTTGATACAGGATCAATGTAAGTGAAATCTTCACCAGAGTGCTCCATATGTTGTTTTAAGTCGTAATCTGTACGATCCGCTACACCCCAAAGCTCTCCCCAGCCAAATGGGAATTTGAATTCGATATCTGTTGTAGCGTTAGAGTAGTGAGATAGCTCATCATCCTCATGGTCACGAAGGCGCATCGAATCTTCTTTCATGCCTAGGTTTAGTAACCAATTTTTACAGAATTCTTTCCAATATGCATGCCATTCAAGGTCTTCACCAGGTTTACAGAAGAATTCAAGCTCCATTTGTTCGAATTCACGTGTACGGAATGTAAAGTTACCTGGTGTAATTTCGTTACGGAAAGATTTACCGATTTGCGCGATACCAAATGGTGTACGTTTACGCATAGAACGTTGAACGTTTTTAAAGTTCACGAAAATACCTTGTGCCGTTTCTGGGCGTAAATAAATTTCATTTGTAGAGGATTCCGTTACACCTTGGAATGTTTTAAACATGAGGTTGAATTGGCGAATATCTGTGAAATCAGCCTTTCCGCAATCAGGGCATACTACGTCATATTTAATCATTGTTTCTTTCATTTGGTCGAATGTCATACCATCAACGATGATTTCATCGCCCTTCGCTAATGCAGCGTCTTCGATAATTTTATCTGCACGGTGGCGGGCCTTACATGATTTACAGTCGATCATTGGGTCATTGAAGTTTCCTACGTGACCAGAAGCAACCCAAGCTTTTGGATTCATCAAAATAGCAGCATCGATACCTACATTGTATTCAGATTCCTGAACAAACTTTTGCCACCATGCTTTTTTAATATTATTTTTTAATTCAACACCTAGTGGACCATAATCCCAAGTGTTTGCTAAACCTCCGTAGATTTCAGAACCAGGGAAGACAAAGCCTCGATGCTTCGCTAAAGATACGATGGTTTCCATTGATTTGTTAGCCATAAAATAGCCTCCTTTAATTTTTTAATACGTTGTTTTAGCGGTAAAAACGCCAAAGTTTTTTTCATTCAGTTGCAACTAAATGAAAATAGCACCCGTCTCCGGGCACAATGTATGCCCAGGGACGAGTGCTAATACCCGCGGTTCCACCCTGATTGTTTTAAACAAGTAGTTTAAAACCTCTTTTCAAAAAGTTAGCTCAGGGAGTGCCTTTTCTCTGTTGCTGTGTAGACTTTCACCATCTTCTACTCGCTATAGAATGGAACAGATACTTTTTTCCCATCATCGCCTGTATAACGCAATTTGCTCGAAAATACAGATAGAGCAAGCGTATGTGTCAATATTGTAGCATGTAGTTCTTTAATTCGCAATAATTATTAAAATAGTATATAATAATTGAGCATAAGTATAACACTATTAGATTTGAGGCGGTGAGTCCAATCGAACTCAATAAACGTCAGGAAGACATATTACAAATTGTGAAAGAAAATGGCCCTATTACGGGGGAACATATTGCCGAACGTCTCAATCTGACAAGAGCAACTCTAAGACCGGATTTAGCAATCCTAACAATGGCAGGATTTCTGGATGCAAGACCAAGGGTTGGTTATTTTTATTCAGGTAAGAAGGCATCTGTTACATTAATAGATAGTATTCACAATTTAAAAGTGAAGGATTTTCATTCAGGGCCAGTAGTTGTCCCTGAAACAATGACGGTTTATGATGCAATTTGCTTTATGTTTTCAGAAGATGTTGGTACACTCTTTGTCGTAGATAAGAATGAGTTTTTGACAGGCGTACTATCTCGCAAAGATTTACTGCGTACAAGTATTGGTACGCAGGATTTAAATAAAATTCCAGTACATATTATTATGACGCGTATGCCAAATATTTCGTACTGTGAAAGATCAGATTCTTTAATTGTTGCAGCGAACAAACTTATTGAACGTGAGGTTGATTCACTACCAGTAGTTGAACCGCAAGAGGGTGGTTTAACGATTGTTGGTCGTCTTACAAAAACAACGATTACACGGGCTTTCTTATCTCTTGCACAAAATGTCTAAATGAAGGAGAGCTGCATGAAAAGATTACGCGTATTTGTTGTATCTGATTCTGTCGGTGAAACTGGTGATCAAGTTGCAAAAGCGGTTATTAGCCAGTTCCGACCGGGTCTTGAAAATACTGTAATTCGTCGATTTCCACATATTCAATCAGAGGAGCTTATCCGTAAAATTGTTTTTCTTGCTTCGCAACAGCGAGCATTTATTGTTTATACACTGGTTCGCCAAGAAATGCGTAAATTATTACATGATTTATGTGAACAAGAAAAAATTCAGGCTGTGGATATTTTAGGTCCGGCCTTACAATCAATGGCAGCTTTTATGGAAGAAAATCCATTGGAAACACCTGGCATTGTTCATCTGCTGGATGATGATTATTTCAAAAAAATTGAAGCGATTGAATTTGCGGTAAAATATGATGATGGTAGAGATCCACGAGGACTATTACAAGCTGATATCGTACTAGTTGGTGTATCAAGAACTTCTAAAACACCACTATCACAATACTTAGCCCATAAAAAATATAAAGTGGCGAATGTACCTTTAGTGCCAGAGGTAGAACCACCAGAAGAGCTATTACAGATAGACCCTAAAAAATGCTTTGGTTTAATTATTTCCCCTGAGAAGTTAAACTCAATCCGGAAAGAAAGGTTAATGTCTCTCGGCTTGAATGATGATGCTATCTATGCACAGCATGAAAGAATTCTTGATGAGATTCAGCATTTTGAAAAAATTGTCGGTAGAATAGGTTGTCAAGTTATCGATGTGACAAATAAAGCTGTTGAAGAGACAGCAAATACGATTATCGAACATATTTTGACCTGTAAATAAGGATAGAATTTTAAACCACCTCGGTTAGCAGAGGCGGTTTTTTTGAGTGGATTTTAAAAACGGTATAGATAAAAACTAATTTTTGTTTTATAATAAAATTGTGGTAAAAATATTTATAAGAGAAAAATCCTAATTTTTTGTCGAGAAATAAAGGAATTTTAAAACGAATAGCGAATTGTGTTTCTAGAACGCAAATATTAAAGATGGTGATGGATTTGGCAGGGAAGATTCCAGAAGAAGTAATTGAGCAGATTCGCACACAATCAGATATCGTGGATGTTATTAGTGAATACATGCAGCTTACTAAGCGTGGGCGAAATTGGTTTGGTCTCTGTCCATTTCATGGAGAGCAAACACCGTCTTTTTCTGTATCTACAGATAAGCAAATTTTTCATTGCTTTGGTTGTGGTGCAGGCGGCAATGCCATTACTTTTGTAATGGATATTGAAGGCATTTCTTTTCCAGATGCTGTTGTGAAACTTGGGGAACGTGTTGGCATACACTTAGATGTTGAGCCAAGTTTCCCTGGAGGAACGAAAAAGATATCTAAAGCGGATGAAAGGATGAAAGAAGCACACGCTTTTGCAGCAGATTTTTTTCATCATTTACTGTTGAATACAGAGGATGGTGAAGAACCTTTAAATTATTTGCTAGAAAGAGGATTTACAAGGGAACTTATCGAATCTAATAACATTGGTTGGTCTCTCCCAAGCTTTGATGCATTAACAATATTGCTTGAAAGAAAAGGTTATAACTTACAAGAAATTGCCGAAAGTGGCTTAATCATCAAAAGAGAGGGAGAAGAACGTTATTTTGATCGTTTTAGAGGACGTATCATGTTTCCTATTCGAGATGAGAACGGTAAAATTATTGCCTTCTCAGGACGTATCCTTTCATCCAATGGTGAGGAAGCAAAATATTTAAATAGTCCAGAATCACCAATTTTCCAAAAAAGTGAAGTGCTGTATAACCTAGATAAAGCACGAACTTCTATCAGAAAAAATCGTCAAGTAGTATTGATGGAAGGATTTATGGACGTTTTAGCAGCCAACTCTGTAGGTGTAATGAATGTTGTTGCGACAATGGGTACTTCGTTAACAAATCAGCATATCACAAAGCTAAAGCGCTTAGTAGAGCAAATTACGATTTGCTATGATGGTGATAATGCTGGATTTGATGCAGCGAAACGAGCGGCGCAGCTACTGCATACAGAGCGAATGAAAGTCGATATTGCCGTGTTGCCAGAAAAATTAGATCCTGATGAATACATTCACACTTTAGGTGGACAAGTATTTAAGGAACAAATTTTGGAAAAACCTCATGCGTATATTGCTTTTATGATGATGCATGCTAGACGCAATAAGAACTTTCAATTTGAAAATGATACGCTTCAATATATTCAAGAAGTTCTTGAGCATCTAGTGGGAAGATCTTCACCAGTTGAACGAGATTTGTATATACGACAGCTATCAAATGAAACAAACATCTCGGAAGAAGCCATTTATGCCCAATTCCGAAAACTGGAGGCTAATCAGGTACGTTCTGCTAAAGTAGAAATGCCTACACAGATACCTTCAATGCCAGTCACGCAACAACAAAAGCCTATGGACGCAGCTGAACGTGCCGAACGTTTATTACTGGCTCATATGCTTCATAATATAGATGTAGTGGACAGGGTATTACGTAGTGAGCAAAAAGAGCCATTTGTACGAGATGCCTATATGGCAGTTTTTGTTCGCTTAGTTGGATTTTATGAGGAGTATGGTCATCCTGATTATCAACGTTTTGTGGAAATTTTGGATGACGCTGAATTGCGAAAAATTGTCATGGAAGCGGCTTTAGTTGAGCGAGATCCTGATCAAGCAGAGGCAGAGGTTATGGACTCTATCCGTCAGCTTCAAAAACATAGAATTGAGCAAGAAATTTATCAAAAGATGCATGAGTCAAAGGAAGCGGAGAAGATGCATGAGTATGCACGTGCACTTGAAATCGCCCAACAGATTATTCATTTAAGAAAATCGTTATCGGCGATTTAACCCGATTCGGTTGTTTAGAAGGAGGAAGGTTTATGGCGGACAAGTCAGAACGTTCAAAAGAGATAGAAGTAGAAATTACATTAG
Source organism: Lysinibacillus sp. HST-98 (assembly GCF_016757845.1). NCBI lineage: Bacteria > Bacillati > Bacillota > Bacilli > Caryophanales > Bacillaceae > Lysinibacillus > Lysinibacillus sp. HST-98. The sequence continues at coordinate 609,924 of NZ_JAENHX010000001.1, read as the reverse complement.
ATGATGCAAAAAAATTCCTACAAGAAAAAGCAAAAACAGAGGGTGAAATTTCAATGAAAGAAATTTCAGAGAAACTAACACCTTATGAATTGGAAAACGAAGAAATTTTCCATTTTGCTGAGGATCTTGAAAAGCATAAAGATATTCAAATCATTGGAAAAGAAGAATTTGAAGAAGAAAGTCTAATGAAAGAAGAAGCGAACGAAGAAACTTTCGACTTAAATGATTTGAGTGTGCCACCAGGTGTTAAAATCAATGACCCTGTACGTATGTATTTAAAAGAAATCGGCCGAGTGGATTTATTATCTGCTGAGCAAGAAATTGCACTTGCTGAACGTATTGAGCAAGGGGACGAGGAAGCACGTAAACGCCTTGCGGAAGCGAACTTACGTCTAGTTGTATCGATTGCAAAACGCTATGTTGGTCGTGGAATGCTATTCCTTGATTTAATTCAAGAAGGAAATATGGGTCTTATTAAGGCTGTTGAAAAATTCGATTACCGTAAAGGATTTAAGTTCTCGACTTACGCTACATGGTGGATTCGTCAGGCGATTACACGCGCAATCGCTGACCAAGCGCGTACGATTCGTATTCCTGTTCATATGGTCGAAACCATTAATAAATTAATACGTGTACAACGTCAACTTTTACAAGATTTAGGTCGTGAGCCTTCTCCAGAGGAAATTGGAGAAGAAATGGATTTAACACCTGAAAAAGTACGTGAAATTTTAAAAATTGCACAAGAACCAGTATCTCTTGAAACACCAATTGGAGAAGAAGATGATTCCCATTTAGGAGACTTTATCGAGGACTCAGAAGCACAATCTCCTTCCGACCATGCAGCCTATGAACTGTTAAAAGAACAATTAGAAGATGTACTAGATACATTAACAGACCGTGAAGAAAACGTACTTCGTTTACGTTTTGGGTTAGACGATGGTCGCACACGTACATTAGAAGAGGTTGGAAAAGTGTTTGGCGTAACGCGTGAACGTATTCGTCAAATCGAGGCGAAAGCACTAAGAAAATTACGCCATCCTTCTCGTAGCAAACGTTTAAAAGACTTCTTAGAATAAAATTTAAAATAGCTGGAGCTATCCAAGTAGTGAGATAATGACTAATTGGTATAGCTCTTTTTTATAGACTTGAAAAGTGAACAAAAAGAAATTAGCCCTGCTATTCACCTATCGATGTTATGCAATCATAGATAATTAGAATGAGGGAAATGCTAGATTTGCGACTTTATACAGATGTGTTTTCAAATAGTGTGAGATAAAATTGTAATACAACCATTATTAAGCAATGTTTGGAGCTAACACTATGACAAATCCTCGCAAAAAAATAATCCTTAATGAAATTTTGTTTTGGAAGCAAAATAAACTTTTACCTGAGCACTATTGTGACTTTTTAGCAGCTCTTTATACGGAGGGGGCTGATATAGAGGAGTTAGAACCAGTGCAACATCCTAAACAAGCGGTCTTGCCATCAGAAAAAAGAAAAATGATCCTATTGGTAGTGGGTCTATGTATCGCCATAATGGCTGTTTTGGCACTTTATTTTACAATGCAATCATTAACATTGATTTTTACAGTAATCGTGGGAGTAGGCGCATGCATCTTATTTATTGCTGCGTGGCAAATGGCTCGAAAAAAACATCTACTAGCTCCCATTTTTCATGTACTAGCGGCCATCCTGTTATTTAGTATGTCGATCCGCATTTGTACTACATATTTTAGTGGAAATAATACGGTTTTATTTTGCTTGATTGCAGCAAATTGTGTCATTTGGCTTTTGTCAGGTATTAAAATGAAACTTCTATATTTCACAGTCTCAGGTGCTTTAGGATTAATAGCACTAGTGGGGTACTATATCATAAATTTATCTTGATTTAGCAAATGTTATTTGTATCGATGTACAAAGGGCTCCATCTACTAAATCAGGTTAGAATCTTAATTGAACTTTAGTGTTTATATAAAACCATAATTTGTGACAATTTATCTATAGTAGGGTAAGTATTATGTTAAAGTTTTTACCTCAGGAGATTCAAAATCTGTACGCTAATTAGAAACGTACAGATTTTTAATTTTGGGTATATGAATGAGTGAAAAGGGTATGATAACAGCATAAATATAATGAAAAAGAAATTGTATAAAAGGATAAATTTGACCAATTTTGGATGTTGGCAAGACATATTTTATCCAATAGATACAGAAATGTCGAATTTGTTACAAACAAAGGAAAACTTAGCGAATAGGGCTTTTCGTTTCTTTGTTAATGAAGTACAATATTAGATGTTGACTGATTCTATATTATAATAGAAGTAGACTTAAAATGAGGAGGGGAAACTTATGAAAAACAATCCAGTCGTTCCTTACATCTTAATTCTTGCATTTGGTATTGGTCTTATTTTCTTCATGTCTTTACAAGGTGCAGATAACAAGAAAGAAATTGCTGCTGAACATGAGGGCGGTGGCGAAACTACAGAAACTACAGACGCAAATGCTGGTGGTGATGGAGCAGCATTAGTACAATCTTGTATCGGTTGTCACGGTGGTGATTTAACTGGTGGTATGGGTCCAAACCTACATGGCTTAGATGAAGCTCGTATCGTAGAAGTTTTAACAAAGGGTATCGAAGGTACTCCAATGCAACCAAACATGAAAACTGAAGAGGAAGCAAAAGCAATCGCTGAATACATTTCTACTTTAGAATAGTAAAACTGACAAGTAGCTGTACTGAAATAGTACAGCTACTTTTTAGATTTAAGCATCATGAAGATGGGGTTGTCCACATAGAAATGTGAGACAACTCCATTTGTTTTTTTTCACGACATCATCCATACTATTAATGGACTCTATTGAAGATAGGCGGTATAAAAATGAACGCACAAAAACTTTCAAAGCGATTAGAAGCAGTAGCAAAATTTGTTCCTACAGGAGCAGTCATGGCGGATATTGGTAGTGACCATGCCTATCTACCATGTTATTTAATTCACAAAGGGACTGCCTCATATGCCATAGCAGGTGAAGTTGTAAGAGGACCTTATGAATCAGCGGTAGGACAAGTACAGAAGGAAAACTTAACAGAAAAAATTACAGTACGCCTTGCAGACGGTTTAGCAGCGATCGAAGAAGCTGACCATGTGGATACAGTGACAATAGCTGGCATGGGTGGACCATTAATTGTTTCCATTCTAGAGAAGCATCCAGAAAAGCTTCAAGGTGTCACACGTCTAATCCTACAACCAAATATTCACGCCAAGGTTATCCGTGAGTGGGCTTTAGCACATCAATGGGCGATTCTTGATGAAGAGATTTTAGAGGAAGATGATAAAATCTATGAAATCCTTGTGTTACAAAGAGGCCAAATGGAGCTCTCTACAGCAGAGATTTTGTTTGGACCTAAGCTAAGCCTGCGTAAATCACCAGCATTTACGAAAAAATGGTTGCGTGAAAAAGACAATTGGCAACGTGCACTACAATCCATTGAAGAGGCAGAACAAACACCTGAAATTGAAGAAAAACGTGCAGAGTTAACGGCTCTGATACATTTAGTAGAAGGAGTTTTGTAAGATGAAAACGGTAAATGGCCAAGAAGTTATTCAAGTGTTCGAAGCATGGTCACCGAAAAAACTAGCTTGTATGGATAATGATCCAATTGGACTAGCGATAGGGACCCTCAACAAACCTGTCAGTAAAGTGTTGGTGACGTTAGATGTCAATGAAGCCGTGGCAAATGAGGCAATAGAAAAAGGCTGTGAGCTGATTATCGCACATCATCCACCAATCTTTAGACGCCTAGCGAATATCCGCACAGATCATCCAGCAGGGCGCTTATATGAAAAGCTGATTAAACACGATATTGCTGTATATGCTGCTCATACAAATTTAGATGTAGCCGAAGGTGGGGTAAATGATTTATTAGCAGATGCCCTACAGCTAAAAAACCGTTCAATATTAGAAGAAACGTATGCTGAGAATTTGTTGAAGCTGGCAGTCTTTATACCAACTGCTAATGCACAAGCATTACGTGAGGCGCTTGCAACAGCTGGGGCGGGTCGTATTGGCGACTATGAAGCATGTAGTTACACAACGACTGGAGAAGGTCGGTTCCGTGCATTAGCAGGAGCTAATCCGTTCGTTGGCTCTGTTGGCGAATTACATGTGGAGGAAGAAGTAAAGGTAGAAGTTGTTTTTCCTGAATCCATGAAAGGCCGCGTGTTAAAGGCCATGCTTACTAGTCATCCTTATGAGGAGCCTGCCTATGATGTGATACGTCTTGAGCAGCAAACAAATGTGATGGGATTAGGGCGTGTAGGTTACTTAACAAAGGAAATGACGTTACAACAATTTGCTGAATTCGTTAAACAGCAACTAGATGTGCCAGCTGTTCGGGTAGTGGGTGATTTACAATCGAAGGTCAGCAAGGTTGCGCTTGTTGGTGGAGATGGTAATAAATATATCTATGCGGCAAAACGTGCAGGAGCTGATGTTTTCTTAACAGGCGATATGTACTTCCATACAGCTCAGGACGCACAAGCCATTGATTTACAAATAGTAGATCCTGGGCATCATGTAGAAAAGGTAATGATTGCAGGAGTAGCAAAAAAAATGGCTGAACTATGTGAGGATAAAAAATACTTGGTTGAATTCATCCAATCAACGATCCATACAGAACCATTTTTATTTGTATAAGTGAGGGAACAAATATGGCTAATAAAAGACCAGCTGGTAATAAAGCCGGCAAGCTATGGATCATGATTGGTTTATTCATCGTTGTTTTTGGTATTGGTATGACGGTGATGACAAATATGGTCAATGATAAGAAAATCGATGCAATGACACAGCAATGTGAAGATGATGGTGGACAAGCGATTGTAGCAAAGGAGAAAAACTTTTTATCCACTAGCTACTCATTTGAATGTAAACAATGAGATGGAGGCTGAACGCTAGCAGTACTAGTGTTTCAGCCTTTTTGAATGCAAGGAATCTATGAACAGTGATAAGATGAAGAAAAAATTGATTAACAGAAGTGGAGAGAGTTGTCTTGTTTATTCGTTTATCTAAAGATCAACAGGAAATGATTCTTGCTGATATCCAACGGTTTTTTTATAATGAGCGTGATGAAGACATTAGTGAATTTGAAGCTGAACGTATGTTAGATTTTATCAAGGAGCATATTGCCCCCTATATTTATAATGCTGCCTTGTCTGATGCCAAGTATGTTGTGGAAAGACAATACGCCTCTATTGAAGAGGAATTAGAGGCATTGGAGCAGCCCATTAAAATAAAATAATCCTCCTTATCCCTCTAGTTTAAATATTTGACAGGTAAGAAAGCTTGATGGTACCTTAATCTTGAATTAGAGATAATTCAATTCTAACTATTCAGAGCTAATTATCAGGTGATGAATAAAGGGATATTTCCCTGACCAAAATGGTTACGAGTGGCGAACACGTATGAAGAACCGTGATGGAGTCACAAGAATGGATGATAAGAGGAGGCGTCATATGTTAAAAATCGGTATTATTTTAGGAAGTACGCGAGAAGGTCGTGTAAGCCCACAAGTTGGAACTTGGGTAAAGGAAGTTGCGGAAAAACGTCGTGATGCGGAATATGAAATAATTGATATCGCTGAATTTAAATTACCATTTTTAGGGGAACCAGGTGGAGATACTTCTGGGGTAGCTACATGGTCAGAAAAAGTAGCAGCTTGTGACGGCTTTGTCTTTATTGTTGCGGAGTACAATCACTCCATTACAGGTGCATTAAAAAATGCACTAGATTATTTACGAGTGGAATGGAACAATAAAGCTGCTGGTATCGTCTCTTATGGTTCTGTTGGAGGAGCGCGTGCAGCAGAGCATCTACGAGGAATTCTCGGAGAATTGCTAGTTGCTGATGTTCGAGTGCATCCAGCATTATCATTATTTACTGATTTTGAAAACGGCTCTGTCTTTAAACCAAAAGAGGTGCAAGCCGATTCTGTTCATCAAATGTTAGATCAGCTTGTGCCATGGTCAACTGCTTTGAAAACAATTCGATCCTAAACTTAAAGCTTTGATTCAGACGGCCGCTTTCAGAAAGCGGTCGTTTTTTGATGAGGTAATCATGAATGTTTGATTTCTTCAAGGACTTTTTCCTTTAAATCATTCTCCATCGAAGCTAGTTTTACTGTATTGGTGAGGCGCTCTTTTAGTTCTTTATCTGTCATAATGCCACGTTCCTCTAAGATTTGTACAAGGAGATTTAATGTCAGTATATTTTTAATATCAGCTGCTTTTGATGCCATATAAAACCCTCCATAATGATAGAATTACTACCTCTTAAGTGTACTCCTTTTTTAGAAGCATGGCACAAAAGGACAAAACAAAGCAAATTTATTTCGCGTTCCGGAATATGTAGGGAAAAATAAGCGATATAATTTCCCTTATGAATAGGGGAAATACTGTATTCGACACTTCACATTTTAGTATGAAAAGTATGTGCTGTTTCAAGCTAGAAAGCGAATATTGTAGTAAAAGGGGACATACCTTCCTATCAGGAGGGATTCAATGGGTAAACGGTTTGGGGTTGTCATCGGACTGTTGGTAGTCATTATATCTATGTTGGTCCTATTTGATAAATTTGCAGGAGAGAAAAGGTCAGAAGAAAATAAAAAGGCTCAATCGCTTATAACAAATGAAGAGTTGAGTCTAGCTCGATTGAAGGATAAGCTACTTGAAAAGTATGTCGGCATTGACGTTAAAACGACGGCAGAAAAGGAATTAGTAATCCAAGTTGTAGGCGAAGAAGACTATTTCCAGTCAATCAAAAAAGATATGGAATCCATAGCAAAAAATGCTTTAAAAACGTCTCCCTTAAAGGACTATCCCATAGTTTTTGAAAGATGGGAGTTTACCTCCTTGCTCGATAAAAACAAGATAATGGGAGATGATATGAACCTTTTGATGGAAGATTTAATTGCGGGTTTAGAAGCTTTTGACGTATATGAATATTTAGTCATTGAAAATCGAACAACTATTACCATACAAACAAGTATAAAGGGCGCTACGCATGAGGCACTTGAGTTAGCGTTAAGGATGGAAGAAGCCATCAAGAAGATTGTACAAGCAAAAGCATCACAAAATGATTCCTATGTTATTAACATATTAAATGCCCAACGAGAAAAAATAAATTAGCTGTATAGAAAAATAACATAGGATTAAGGCATCGAGATGTTAACGCTCGATGCCTTTGACATATTTAAGCAGCTATGTAGTTGTTGCAAAGAGAGCTTGATAAAGAGTTGCTAGGAGTGCAACAAAGCGCATATCATCCGTTTGGAAAAGCTTAAACTGTATGCCTATCTGTACTAGCTCAGTTTCAATAGAGCTTGCACTCGCAATCTTTTCGTCATTGCAATATAAATAAGCCGTAGAAGTAAAATCCTTTTCAAAACGAAATTCTAAATCGTCCATTTTGAATGAATAAGAGGATTCTAATAATTGCACTGTTTTCCGTTGAATGGGTATCAAGCTACCATCAGGCATAACAATTTGATGGCTGACTCCTTTTGTTAGCAGGGTAGATTGTACTTGAAAAAGTGGTACACCTAATGTAGTGCGTGTCTCATAACGGAATGGTAATGTTTGCTGTGCAGCTACCAGCAAGACAGCATTCAGTACTTTACCAGCAGAGGTACGTTCCATTTTTTGAAGTACACATACTGCTTCGTTGTGTTCATTCACGATTGGAATATCAGTAAAGCTTTTAAAGCCCTTCGGATAGGTAAGTGTAAAAGTTGTCATAAAGAGACCTCCAGTCATTATTGATACGAGTATGCAGTCGAGGAGGTTTCAAGAAACTAGCTCTACGGTGTTTTTTATTTACATACCTCTCTATAAATAAATGAACAGGCTGCTGAAGTAGCAAATTATTTCGCTTTCAGCAGCCCTTTTCTTTTTATGATATTTGGGTATGACCAGACAGAGCTCGCTTTTCCTGCTCTGTATCAAATTCTTTTTCCATTTTTGACACGACCACTGTTGCGACACCATTACCAATTAGATTTGTAACAGCACGTGCTTCTGACATGAAGCGATCTACGCCGATTAAAAGGGCAATCCCCTCTACTGGGATCATCGGGAATGCTGCTAATGTTGCTGCAAGTGTAATAAAGCCAGAGCCTGTTACACCAGCTGCCCCTTTAGAAGTAAGCATTAAGATGGCTAATAACGTAATTTGATGCCAAACATCTAAATCCACACCATAGGCTTGCGCAATAAAGATCGCAGCCATTGATAAGTAAATGGATGTTCCATCTAAGTTAAATGAATAGCCTGTAGGAATCACTAGCCCTACCACTTGCTTTGAACAACCATAGTTTTCAAGCTTACGCATCATGGAAGGTAATGCAGATTCAGATGAAGATGTTCCGATAACGATAAAGATTTCATCTTTAATGTACTTGATAAATTTAAAAATACTAAAGCCAAAATAATGGGTAATCAATCCAATAATCACAACAATAAAAATGAACATTGTAATGTAAACAGATAGCATTAAAAATCCTAAGTTTCCTAATGATTTAAGTCCAAAATTTCCGATTGTATAACTCATGGCACCAAACGCACCAATGGGTGAAATTTTCATCACCATGTTAACGATTTTAAAGAAAATATCTGCTACTTGCTCGAAAAATTTAATAACAGGTTTAGCTGGTTCTCCAATCGCCGCAGCAGCTAGTCCAAATAAAACAGCTGAGAACAAGACTGGTAATAATTCACCATTTGCTAAAGCACCAACTACATTTTCAGGAATAATTTGCATAATAAATGCACCTAAACCATGTTCTGCAGACGCCGCTTCGGTATATTGTGAAACATCAGCGCCGCTTGCTGCATCTGTATTAAAACCTTTACCTGGTTGAACAATATTGACAACGATTAAGCCAATTGCAAGGGCAAAAGTTGATACAATTTCAAAATAAATTAAAGCTTTTCCACCAATTTTACCAACCTTTTTGACATCCCCCATGCTACCAATGCCGATTACGACTGTTAAGAAGATAATTGGTGCTATTAACATTTTAATAAGTTTAATAAATATATCCGCCAATATTTTGAGCTTTGCCCCGAATTCTGGGAATGTTGCTCCGACGATAATCCCTAGGACAATGGCGATCAATACTTGTACTGTTAAGTTTTTAAAATTTATCCGCATATAGTTCTCCCCCTACAACATCTATGAATATTGTGTGAACGCTTTCATGTGATTATCATAGCTGAAATTTTCCGACAATAGTGTTTATGACCGTAATGGTTGTATTGTTCATTTTGTTCATTCTGAGAGAAGGGGGGATTAAAGCTAGTAATGTCAAGGGTTTGAAGCTGTTTTATAGTAGTTATGAGATTTTGGAATCTATTATAATACAAAAGAAAAAATCCTTACGTTTTGTAAGGATTTTTTCATTAATGAACAAAAGTATTAGGGAGCAACGATTTTTTCAATCTCTGCTAAGACATGATCGTTTTGAATATGACCTCTATAAAAATCATAAACAGGTACAAGTTGTTCCTTAAAGCGCTGTCTTTCTTGAGGACTCATTGTATATACATCAAAATCATCTAGCTGTTTCAGCTTGTCCATATCTTGTTCATTCATAAGTTCAGCCTGCTCAAATTGCCAATCGGTTGTTTCTTTCATAGCATCCAACAGCTGATGCTGAATTTTGATAGGTAGTGAATTCCAAAAGGTTTCATTCATTAATACAGCATAGCCTAAAATCCCATGCTGGGTGATAGTCATATGCTTTTGTACTTTATAAAAACCCTTTGAATAGATATTAGAAGCGGTATTTTCTTGTGCATCAATGGCATGCTTTTCTAAATCCGAAAAGACCTCACTAAAAGAAATAGGTACAGGTGTTGCATTGACCACTTCAAATTGCTTTTCTAATGTTTTACTTGGCATCGTACGTACTCGTAAGCCCTGTAAATCTTCAAATGTATGTATAGGCTGCTCAACAGAGGTTAGATGCTTAAACCCATTGTACCAAAAGCCAAGCCCTTTAATATGGAACGGCTCTAGCTCATTGACCAATTGTTCACCAATAGAACCCGTTAGGACTTCCTTTACTTGTTCATTTGTATTAAATAGAAAGGGTAAATCAAGCACCTGCCAATTAGGTACATAAGCTGTCATTTTAGAAAAAGTAGGGATGATCATTTCCACTTCTCCCTTTTGCAATGCCTCAAATTCATTTTCATCATTAAATAAAGAGGAGTTGGAGTAGACATGTACTTTGACCTTCCCGTTTGTTTTTTCTTCTACTAGCTCAGCAAATTTGTTGGCAGCTTGACCTTTAGGGGTATTTTCAGCGACGACATGACTTAAATGAATGGTTATCTGCGTGTCTAAACCCTTTTGCTCATCATCATAGGGAAGTGGCTTGGCGAATAGTAATCCTTGTTGAACACTGATAGTGAGGATTAACACAAGCACAGTTATAATCGTTCCAATAATAAATTTTTTCATTGTATACACCCAATTAATTCGTATTTTCTGATGTTTTTGTTATTCTAACATATGGAGTAAGCTAAAATATAGTAGAAGGGAGGCGGTCAGTTGAAATTTCAGAAGTTATCCATGCAAAGAAAAATTATGTCTCTGACTTTTTTTATTCTCATGCTTTCCTTTAGCATTGGCGGTACTTTTTTGTTAGGTTTTGTCATGAATGAGCAAAAGACTAAACTAAGTGATCAAGCACTCCTTGTAGCAAAAACCGTCTCACAGCTTCCTGAAATAAAAACATATATTGCTAGTGAAAATTACTATGATGCCGTACAGCATATTAATCCTGTTGTAGAAGAAATCCGTGATATCAATGGGGCAAAATATATTGTTGTTCTTGATATGCAACGACGAAAATATTCTCATCCTAATAGCCAGGAACTTGGTCGAATATCACAATCTGGCGATTTAAACGCTGCTTTTTCAGAGCACTACTATACGTCGATTGCACGTGGGGAACATGGTAATATGGTTCGTGCGTTTGTTCCGATTATGAATCGTGAAGGACACCAAATAGGAGTTACGGTAGTAGGTTACAGTGTTCTTACGGTAGTGGAGTTACTGCAAACAATGCAAACCGAACTAATGATTACTGTTTTATTATCGTTACTATTTAGTGCATGGGGAGCACGAACATTGGGGCTTCATATGAAAAAACAAATGTTTGGGTTAGAGCCGCATGAAATTGCCAAAATGTATGTAGAACGTACAGAAACGTTTAATGCCATGCACGAAGGCATCATTGCTATCGATAATGATTTGACCATTACGATTTTTAATGAAAAAGCCTGTGATATCTTAGGCGTTTATGAAAAACCCTCTACATTGATAGGACAGAAAATCTTTCATGTCTTGCCAGATACACGACTTCCTGAAATTTTAGAGCTGGATCAGCCGTTATTTAATCGTGAGCTGTATATTAATAATCATAGTATTATGAGTAATCGAATTCCGATACAGGTTAATGGCGAAACTGTTGGGGCAGTAGCCATGTTTAAAGACCGTACGGAAGTGAAAAAGCTTGCAGAAGAATTAACAGGCGTTAGAGCATTTGTCCAAGCCCTTCGTGTACAAACACATGAACATAAAAATAAACTGCATACGATAGCCGGTCTTTTACAGCTAGGTCATCATGAACAGGCACTTTCTTACTTAACACAAGTGAAGGAAGAGCATGATGAAATCACTAATTTTTTAAACGAACGAATAAAAAATGAAAATATTTCTGGGCTATTGCTCAGTAAAATTTCCTACGCGAAGGAACAAGGAATTCGATTGGAAATTGACCGTGAAAGCCGATTAACATCATTTCCAGCTAATTTGGATCATCATGATTTCGTCATTCTCTTTGGTAATTTGATAGAAAATGCATTTGATGCATTAAAGGATGTACAGGTCGAGGAGAAGGTGATTCATGTTTCTGTGGATGAAGATGATGACGTATTAGCTATATTAGTAACTGATAATGGTGTTGGCATGACGGAAGAGGTCAAGCAGCACATTTTTGATAATGGTTATTCTACAAAAGAGAAAAACTACCGTGGAATAGGGTTATTTTTAATAAAGGAAATCGTCGAAAAAGGACAGGGTGACATCGAAGTCATCACTGAGCCTAACAAAGGAACAAGTTTTTTAATCACCTTTTATTATTCTTAATGGGATGGAGGGCTAGCAGTGGCACAGATCAGAGTATTATTAATTGAGGATGACCCAATGGTACGAGAGGTAAATCGTCAATTTATTGAAAAGGTAGAGCATTTTCAAGTGGTTGGACAGGCACCTAATGGATTAGAAGGTATTACGCAAATTTGTCTTCTGAAGCCTGATTTAGTTTTTATGGATATTTTTATGCCAGAGCAAGATGGTATTACAAGCTTACGCAAAATACGTGAGCTCGATCTACCAGTAGATGTTATTACCGTGACGGCTGCAAATGATATGGAGACAGTGAAACAGATACTACATCTAGGTGTTTTTGATTATATTATGAAGCCCTTTTCTTTTGAACGTGTTAAAGGGACACTTGACAATTATTTACGCTTTAACAAGCAAACTCAAACAGAACGTGAGCTCACACAGGGAGAATTAGATCAGTTATTTCATTATCGTGATGGACAAACCATATTGGATCAATCTGTTACATTGAAATCCGAGAAAAATCTCCCAAAAGGTTTTAATCGTACAACACTTGAAAAGGTTGTGCACTTTTTACAATCGGTGGATGGTGCTTCAGCAGAAGAAGTAGCCAGTGGAATTGGCATTGCCCGCGTAACAGCTAGAAGATATTTAGATTATCTTGAAAAACAAGAGGAAATTACAATGGATGTCCATTATGGTGGCATTGGGCGTCCTATAAACTATTACTTTAGTAAATAAAGAAAATCCTGATTGTCATTATGCAATCAGGATTTTTTGCGAGTAATTAATAAGGCATGATTTTATCAACAGGTGTTGCTGTCTTAATCTTTGGCAGAATTTTATCTAGTGTCACTGTACGCTTAATCTCGTGTGTAGATGGATCATTTTCATCAAATTGATCAAGGAAGTTAATAACCTCTTTTACAATTGGCGTTGGCGTAGAAGCACCTGCTGTTACAGCAACGATGTTGATACCTTTTAACCATTCTACTTTTAGCTCTGAAACATCTGCAATGCGATAGGATGGTGTTCCTGCAATTTCTACAGAAACTTGTGTTAAGCGGTTCGAGTTATTGGATTTAGGATCACCAACAACAATAAGTAAATCTGCTTCACCTGCTTGCTGAGCAACAGCCTCTTGACGGACTTGTGTAGCTAAACAGATCTCTTTGTGTACCTCAATATGTGGGAATTTTTCTTTTAAACTATCCATTAAATGGGCGACATCCCATTGGCTCATTGTCGTTTGATTTGTGACAAGTAATTTATCATTCGTTAATTGTAAAGCATCAATATCGTTAGAAGACTGAACTAAGTGGACATGATCCGGGGCAACGCCAATAGCACCCTCTGGTTCGGGATGTCCTTTTTTACCAATATAAATAATGTCATAGCCTTCTGCTGATTTTTCACGAATTAAATCGTGGGTAACTGTTACATCAGGACATGTAGCATCAATGGACACTAAGCCTTTTCGCTTCGCAATCTCACGAATTTCCGGTGAAACACCATGTGCTGTAAAAATGACAGTACCTGTTTCAACTTGTTCAATAATTTCTAGGCGGTTATCACCATCTAACGTGATGATACCATCCTCTTCAAACGCATCTGTGACGTGTTTATTATGCACAATCATCCCTAAGATGTAGATAGGTCTTGGTAATGTTTTATCAAGTGCGGCGTTACGAGCGATCACCATCGCATCCACAACACCGTAGCAATAGCCACGTGGATTAATTTTTAATACTTGCATGGTGGTTGTGACTCCTTTCAAGCTTACCTATCTACATTATAACGGACAGTGACAGTGAATACAAAGAAACGTTCATTTACATTGGTGGTTGGAAAATACGTGGTTTAGATGGAAGTGGCTCGGGAGGCGTAAATGATGCACTTTGCCTAGATGACCGTCTACTTCCAGCAGCCTTACTATCGCTTCCTGCTGCTTCAGTTGCTCCACCGCCAGCGGAAGGAAGTCCTTGGAATCCTTTATACAATTTTAAGAGTGATGGAATATTTTTCACCATCGGCATAGCTTGTTGGATATAAGGGGTATAGGTTTTGGCTGTATTAAATAAACTATTGGCTTGCTGTAAAAATGAACCGACTTTCGAAGCTTCTTGCACAGGTGGCATCGGCATTTGCCCTCCAAATGAACCTATTCCATTAGCCATTGGAAAGCCGCCTGGAATTCGTGGTTGAACAGGGAAGCCTCCAGGCGGGAAAAAGGACTGTGGCGACATCTGTGGAGGTGTTTGCATGGGCATGGGCATTCTCATGCCACCCGGATACATTGGGTATGGATAAGATGGTCGAAATACCATAATGATCTCCTTTCAACTTGTTTTTCATTGATGACATACCTGACTATAGCTATGATATGCAAAGGCTAATAGGAGGGTTCGATAAAGCTAAATAAAATCAAATGTAATATGGAATTTGTAAAGTAGAAGTCCAAATACAACTAGACCTTAGGTTCCAAATTTATTCATCCTCTTCATGATAGCGAAGCATTCGATAGCCTATCCGTACATGTGTCTGAATAAGTTTGGGCTGTGCTGGATTAACTTCTATTTTTTTTCGAAGTGTAGCCATAAATACTCGTAAACTTGGAACATCTGATTGAAGAGCATTCTGCCAGATTTCCTTTAAAATATAATTATGTGTTAGAACTTTCCCAACATTTTTGGATAAAACAATTAAAAGTTTATATTCAATCGGTGTCACATGTATTTCTTTTCCATTTACAAATACTGTATGATCAATATAATTAATTTGAAGATAACCATTTGTGAAAATGGGATTCTCTTTTTCAAGTGGTTGTTCATAGGCCATTCTTCTTAAGGCAACCCGAATTCTAGCTAATAATTCTTCCACACTAAATGGCTTTGTTACATAATCATCTGCACCTGCATCCAAAGCATTAATTTTATCATGTTCTTCTCCACGAGCACTTACGACGATAATTGGTGTTTGATTCCAACTTCTAATTTTTGTGATTAGTTCTACGCCATCTATGTCTGGTAGACCTAAATCTAAAATAAAAACGTCAGGTTTTATGGTAAGAGCCTTTTGAAGTGCACTACTACCATCACGTGCAATGTCGTATTCATAATGGTTTGTCGCTAATGTCATTTTAATTAAATTGGCAATTGCTACATCGTCCTCTACTACAAGAATTCGTTTACTCATCAAATTTCATTACTCCTTTTTTCAGTGAAAAGTTAAAAATCGTTCCTTGAGGTTTATTATCTGAAACGTTTATGCTGCTACCATGTAATTTTAAAATTGTTTGACAGAGTGCCAAGCCTAAACCAAGACCTCGTCTACTATCGCTGCGTTGTACTTTTCCAGTTGTAAATGGCTCAAACAAGCTACTTTTTAAAGCGTCATCGATTCCAGGCCCATTATCAGAAATACTAAAACTTACGAACCCATCAGATTCTTTCACTATAATAGTAATGGCACTGCCTGATGGGGTGTAAGTCAATGCATTATCGATGATATTAATGAAAACTTGTATGATTAATCGAGCATCCATTACAGCAAATAAAAACTCAGGTTTAATTTCATAAGATATTTTATGTGTATTGTTGTGACGAACAACATGGGAAAGTGCCTCTTGAATAATATCTTCTACTAGTTCAATTTGCATTTCTAACGCAAATTGCCCATCCTCTAACTTAGATACAGCTAGTAAATTTTCAACCATTTGTACAAGCCATTTTGAATTTTTATAAATATCTTCATATAATTTATTTTTTTCAATCTCTGGTATTCGTGGTGCATTGTTGAGTAATATATCTGCATTTCCAGAGATAGCAGTGAGTGGTGTCCTAAGGTCATGAGAGATTGCACGTAAAAGGTTAGCTCGCATCTGTTCCATTTCAGCTTCTCGCGCTACTTCCTCATTAAGTTTCTGTAAATACCATTTATCCAAGGCGAATGAAAAATCATTAATAATGGCGTGCAAAATATTGCGCTCAAATGCAGGCAATGGGGAGACTTTAGATAGGGCAATACCTATAACACCCTTCACATCTCCATTAGAGATTACAGGTATATAATAAGCGTTCACTTCAGGAAATATGTCTGTGGATACACCTGCTACATGCCTATTATTTGTCACCCAACTAACAACACCACATTCATTTGGATTATCGAAAAGTACAGCTATTTTTTGATTTTCACTACTAGACATTGTTTCAGTACGAAAGAAAGAGGATTTCTCAATTACCTGGTTATTGATTTCGAAAAATTGTACAGGCTTTTCTACTAATTTAACAATTTGAGACATGCCTTCAACTATTATTTCTTCCATAGACTTAGCATGTTGAAGCCTACGATTTGTTTCAAGGAGTACCTCCATTCGATAAGATTTACGAATGGCTATTATGGTTTGCTCCTTTATCTTCTTTGTTAAGCTACTCGTAATTACGCCAGAGATAAACATGATAAAAAATGTCATTGGATAGTCACGATGATAAGCATCAAATGAAAATCGAGGCTCTGTAAAAAAGTAATTAAAAAGTAAGACAGCAATCATGGAGTTAATAATACTCATCATCGACCCTGTTGACCAAATAGCAAGGATGAGGACCCCTAAAATGTAAATTGTAATGATGTTTGACTCGCTTATACCAATTGTATATAGATATAAGCCGACAACTGATATGAAGCAAAATACGATAAACATTTTGAACAAATCAAGCCATTCAAATGATAATTTATTGCTTATACTAGGAAAATAAAATGGTTCATTTTCTTGATCTGGTACGATGTGTAGAGCTAAGTTCGGAACAAATTCATTCAGGCGGTCACTTATTTTTGTGCTAGGTCGCCACCATTTTTTCCTCATACTGGTTCGTCCGATAACAAGTTTGGTGACCCCACTAATTTGAGCATAATTAGCAAGGGCTGCTGCTACGTCGTCTTCTTGAACAATGACGACATGGCCGCCAAGCTGTTCCACAAGTTTAATGTGTTGTTGTAATCGTTCAGAATTTGCACTATTTCCTTCATTCTCCTGCAGGTTTTGCACATAAAGAGCAGTAAATTTACCGTGTAATGCTTGTGCAAGTCTTGCAGTGGTTCTAATAACTTTTGCATTTGTAGGAGAGCTACTGATACCAACTAGTAGGTGTTCTTCAATTTGTACAGGGTGTTTGACAGATTCATGGTTGTTTAGTTGTTTATAGTTAATTGTATCCGCTGCTCTACGTAATGCGATTTCTCGTAATGACACTAAATTCTGTTTGCGGAAAAAAGAATGCAGTGCTTTTTCCGCTTGTTGCTTTGCATAAACTTTACCTTCTTGTAGGCGTTGTATTAGCTCATCTGGTTCAATGTCTACGACTTTTATTTGAGATGCTTGATCAATTAAGTAATCAGGGATACGCTCTCGTACTTTAATATCAGTAATTTCTTCTACTAAGTCATGAAGGCTTTCAATATGTTGAATATTTACAGTTGTATAAACGTGAATCCCCTTTGAAAGTAGTTCTTCAACATCTCCAAAACGCTTCTTGTGCCGCATTGTTGGAACATTGGAATGTGCCAATTCATCGATAAGAACAATTTCTGGCTTGCGCTGCAATACGGCATCAATATCTAATTCATAAAACACTTTTTCTCTATAGGTTATTTTTTTCGTAGGAATTTGCTCAAGCCCTTCTAGTAAAGCTAACGTATCTGGACGAGGATGTGGTTCTACATAGCCAACCACCACATCTTTACCTAATTTTTGAGCTTGATGGGCTGCATCTAACATTGCGTACGTTTTACCTACTCCAGCAGCATAACCGAGAAAGATTTTTAAATTCCCTACAAATTGTTGCTCCTGTTGAAGTCTTGCTAAAAACATCTCAGGAGTTGGACGTGTATTTTCCATCCTCGTTCACCTCATTTGTATTATAGCGTTAACTCCCATTAAGAAAGTATAAAGATTTTGCCTCTTTATGCTTTCTTAATAGAAAAGTAGATTTCCTAACACTACATTAATTTGAAAGTGAGTATGATGAAAACAACCTAAATGAAGGAGGGGTATTATATTGATGGACTTTTATATGGTTGTATTGCTACTGATAAGCTTTGGAAGTCTTTTGTCATTAACCACATGGTGCTTCAAACTAGTGGATGAGCAATAAGGAGGAAATAGAAATGTGGATTTTTATCGGGATTGTACTTGTATTCTTGTTTGGTTATCTAGGGCATGCATTACTTTGTCCTGAAAATTATTAAAGGCTGCTAGGAGGTAATGCACTATGTGGCAAATAGCCATCGTATTAATTATTTATTTACCGCTCGTTATCTTAACTGGGCATTATCTATATCGGGTAACATTACACCAAAAAACATGGCTTGATCCTATTTTAGACAAAGTTGACGCAGTCATTTATAAATTGTGTGGCATTAAACAAGTAGATATGAATGGTAAAGAATATGTACTTTCATTAATACTTTCAAATGCATTTATGGTTTTTATTGGATATATTTTGTTGCGCATTCAAGCTTTACTGTTTTTAAATCCAAATAATATTAGCAGTATGGAAGCTACACTTTCATTTAACACGATCATTTCTTTTATGACGAATACAAACCTTCAACATTATAGTGGTGAATCTGGACTCAGCTATTTATCACAGATGCTAGTCATTATCTTCATGATGTTTACATCTGCAGCTACGGGTTATGCAGCTTGTATGGCATTCTGTCGTCGTCTTGTTGCAAAAACAGATACTATTGGGAATTTCTTTATTGATTTTGTTCGTGTTATTACGCGTATTTTAATGCCCATCTCCATCGTTGTTGCCATTATTTTAGTATCTCAAGGGACACCACAAACCTTAAGTGCAAATAAAACAGTACAAACGATCGAAGGAAAATTACAAGATATTGCACTTGGACCTGTCGCTTCTCTAGAATCAATTAAGCATGTAGGTACGAATGGTGGGGGCTTTAACGGAGCCAATTCAACAACACCTTTTGAAAATCCAACCGTTCTCTCAAATATAGTGGAGATGTTATCGATGATGCTATTGCCGGGCGCTTGTGTAGTTGCCTTTAGTTTGATGATCGCTTATAGAAAAAAGAAAACTATTTTTGGAAAACAAGGTTTAGCTATTTTTGGGGCAATGAGTATATTGTTTCTACTCGGATTAGTGACTGTGTACATAGCAGAGAAGGCTGGTAATCCAATGATAAGTGAACTCGGTATAACACAGGAGCTAGGGAGCATGGAAGGGAAAGAAATGCGTTTTGGAGTAGTACAATCAGCATTATTTACCACTGTCACTACCGCTTTTACAACAGGATCTGTTAACAATATGCACGATACATTGACGCCTCTTGGTGGTCTAGTGCCGATGTTTAATATGATGCTAAATGTTGTGTTTGGTGGTAAAGGGGTCGGCCTGATGAACATGATGATGTATGTTCTACTAACAATTTTTATTGCCTGTTTAATGATTGGGCGATCTCCTCAGTTTTTAGGTAAAAAGATTGAAGAGAAAGAAATGAAGCTAATTGCTCTATGCATTTTGATTCATCCGGCTATTATTTTGCTATTTTCAGCACTAGCAGTTGTAGCACCGTCAGGAATAGCAGGAATTACGAATCCAGGTGCTCACGGATTATCACAGGTTTTATATGAATTTGCCTCAGCCTCTGCCAACAACGGCTCAGGGTTCGAAGGGTTAGCAGATAATTCCACATTTTGGAACGTGACAACAGGACTTGCCATGTTCTTTGGACGATATTTAACCATTATCATTCAACTGGCGATTGCGTCTCTACTTGCCAAAAAATTTTGGCACAGTGATTCAATAGGAACATTAAAAACGGATAATACTACTTTTACTTTTTTACTAGTGGCTATCGTTTTAATGATTGGTGCGCTAACATTTTTACCAGCTTTAGCACTTGGTCCAATTACAGAGCATTTACAACTTTATTCTTAATTGAGGAGAGAGCATATGGAAACAGTAAGAAAGAGTTTTTTGACAAGTAAGATGCTGAAAAATGCAATGATAGACGCTTTAAAGAAGTTTAGTCCCACTTATATGCTAAAAAATCCTGTTATGTTTGTTGTAGAAGTAGGATTTTTGTTTGTGCTGCTATTAGTTCTTTTTCCAAATATGTTTGGGAGTGTAGTAGAAGAACACGCTCGATTATACAATGGCATAGTTGCTAGCCTACTTTTTGTTACAATTCTATTTGCTAATTTTGCAGAGTCAATTGCAGAAGGAAGAGGTAAAGCACAAGTTCAAACTTTAAAAAAAACAAAGACAGTGACACAGGCTCGTGTTTTGCTTCATGATGGTACGGAAATCCTTAAACAGGCCCATGACCTAAAAAAAGGAGATATTGTATTAGTTCAAGCTGGAGAGGTAATTCCAAATGATGGAGAAGTCATTGATGGCATTGCAACTGTGGATGAATCAGCAATAACAGGTGAATCTGCCCCTGTTGTAAAAGAACGAGGTGGAGATTTTTCATCCGTTACGGGTGGTACAACGGTTACGAGTGATTGGTTGATGATTGAAATTACTTCATTGCCTGGTGAATCATTTCTGGATAAAATGATTACGCTAATTGAAGGGGCTAGCCGTAAGAAAACACCAAATGAAATAGCCCTTAATACACTTCTAGTAAGTTTAACAATTATCTTTCTGTTAGTGGTAGTGTCCCTCTATCCAATGACTATTTATTTGAATGTGCCAATTTCTATCGCAACATTAATAGCACTTACAGTTTGTTTAATTCCTACAACGATTGGTGGATTATTATCCGCAATTGGTATTGCTGGAATGGATAGGGTAACCCAATTTAACGTCATCGCAATGTCTGGGAGAGCGGTGGAAGCCTGTGGAGATGTGGATACATTAATCTTAGATAAGACTGGCACGATAACATATGGAAATCGAATGGCAGCTGAGTTTCTACCAGTAAAAGGAGTTGTCAGGGAAGAGTTAATGCAAGCTGCATGGCTTAGTTCTCTAACAGATGATACACCTGAGGGAAAATCGATCTTATCGCTTGCTTGCGAATTAGGGGTGAATACGGACGGTGAAAAAAGCATTATCCAGACAAGTAAACATATTCCCTTTACTGCACAAACACGAATGAGTGGCTTGGATAGGGCGGATGGCACAAAAATT
The DNA here is from genome assembly GCF_016757845.1 of Lysinibacillus sp. HST-98. Lineage (NCBI taxonomy): Bacteria > Bacillati > Bacillota > Bacilli > Caryophanales > Bacillaceae > Lysinibacillus > Lysinibacillus sp. HST-98. The sequence continues at coordinate 588,575 of NZ_JAENHX010000001.1, read as the reverse complement.
CGAAAAGGTGCCTATGATACGATAAAAAGAGAGAGTTTGAAGGCAGGGTACAGTATTCCTTCAAATTTAGAGTTGCTGGTTCAACAAGTATCTACAGTAGGGGGGACGCCTCTGGTCGTATCACTAAATGATAAGATTTTAGGCGTAATTTATCTAAAGGATATTGTCAAGTCTGGACTAAAGGAACGTTTTGAACAGCTTCGTGAAATGGGGATTAAAACCATTATGTGTACAGGAGATAATCCACTTACTGCAGCAGCCATTGCAAAGGAAGCTGGGGTAGATAGCTTTATCGCAGAAAGCAAACCTGAGGATAAGATTCAAGTCATTAAGGATGAACAGGCACAAGGGAAGGTAGTAGCAATGACTGGTGATGGTACAAATGATGCACCAGCGTTAGCGCAGGCCAATGTCGGGCTTGCAATGAATTCAGGTACAAATGCAGCAAAAGAAGCAGCTAACATGGTTGATTTAGATTCAAACCCAACTAAAATTATTGAAATTGTAGAGATAGGGAAGCAGCTTCTGATGACTCGTGGCGCTTTAACAACATTTAGTATCGCTAACGATATAGCAAAATATTTTGCCATCATACCTGCTATGTTGATGGTGGCTGTGCCTGAGATGAGCGCATTAAACATAATGAAACTTAATTCTTCAACAAGTGCGATTATTTCTGCCTTAATTTTTAATGCAATCATTATTCCTTTGTTAATTCCAATTGCAATAAAGGGTGTAACGTATAAACCAATGAGTGCTACAAAACTTTTGAATAAAAATTTATTCGTCTATGGTATAGGTGGTATTATAGCCCCTTTTATTGGGATTAAGTTAATTGACATACTAGTTGGTCCACTATGCCGTAGTTTTGGGCTATAGGAGGAAGGTACATGCGAAAATTATTTGTAAACTTAAAGCAAGCATTTCTTATTACTATAACAATGTTTATACTGTGTGGGCTAATCTACCCGTTTGCGGTGACTGCTTTAGCTCAAGGATTACTTCAGCATCAAGCAAATGGTAGTTTACTAGAAATCAATGGTAAAGCTGTTGGTTCAGAACTGATCGGTCAATCCTTTTCAGCACCATCATATTTCTGGGGACGTGTTTCAGCCATTCATTATAATGTTTATACTGAGGATGATACGGTACCAGACAAAAATGGTCAGTTAAATTATAGTGGAGTGACCTCTGGAACTTTTAACTATGCACCATCTAATCCAGAATTGAAGAAGCGAATTGAAGCAGATATCAAGAAGTTTCTACTAGCAAACCCAACAGTAAAACGCCAAGATATACCTGCAGATTTAATGACCGCTTCTGGCTCAGGGCTGGATCCACATATTAGTGTGAAGGCTGCAAACATTCAAGTGAAGCGCATTGCCCTAGCAAGCGGTCTTTCAGAAGAAGAGATTGAAAAAATCATTGAAGAAAATACGGAGAAACGAACACTAGGGGTCTTTGGAGAAAATAAAGTGAACGTTCTAATGGCAAATTTAACAATCATGAAAAAAATGGATAATAAACAACAATAATAACCATAAAATCAGGTAGAGAAATGCTTGGTTCTCTACCTGATCGTATTTTATGCTTGAGAATTTACCAAAATTTTAATATGATTACGTTCCTTCATTAATGCCTCAAAGCCTTCTGTTACCACTTCATCAAGAGCAATTCGTTTCGTTACAAGCTTGTCTGCAGGGAAGTAACCTTGTGTCATCAGCTCCATTACGGCTGGGAAGATATCGCGGTAGGCAATAATTCCTTTGACTGTTCGCTCTGATAAAACGATATTGTTCGGTTGGATAGCCGCTGTAGACTCCCAAATCGACACGATGATTGTTTCACCTTCAAAAGTTGTGGAGTCAATAGCTTGTTGTAATACCACAGGAACGCCCGTTACTTCAAAGGCAACATCTACACCACCATTTGTTAATTCATGTAGACGCGCAACGGCATCTTCCTCTTTAGGGTTAATGACGGCTGTTGCACCAAGTTCTAAAGCTTTTGCGGCACGCTCTGCTGAAAGCTCTACAGCATAAATTTCTGCTGCGCCCGCTGCACGTAATGCTTCAATGACAAGAAGCCCGATTGGTCCTGTTCCAAAGACGGCAGCTTTGTCACCGGCTTTTAATTTACTTTGACGCACGGCATGTAAAGCGACTGCTGCTGGTTCTACAAGTGCTCCTTGCTCATAAGAAAGCCCTTCTGGCATTTTGTGAACCATTTTTTCATCTACCATTGTATATTCGGAGAATCCTCCGCCACCGCCTGAAAGACCATGGAAACCTAAATGTTTACAAATATTATATTTACCTTTTTTACAGGCAGCACATTCGCCACATGCAAGGATTGGTTCTACTACTACAGGATCACCAATTTTAACAGATGTAACACCATCGCCAATTTCAACTACTTCACCTGAAAATTCATGTCCCATTACAATAGGTGCTATGTCTTTACTTACATAGTGAGGTTGCTCCACTGGAATAAAGATTGGCCCAGCTGCGTATTCATGTAAATCACTGCCACAAATCCCTGTCCAATGTACTTTGATTTTTACTTTTCCAGGTGCGATGACTGGTTCTTCAATGTTTTCTACACGGATGTCTTTTGCTTTATACCATCTTGCTGCTTTCATAATCTACCAACCTCCCATAATATCTTACAGCTCTATTATAACATGTGGGGAATCTGCTAATCATTAGTTCCCTATAAATTGACATAAAAATTACATATTACAAGCGTTTTCGAACATTGTTACAGCGCTTTTTTGATTGCATATTCTGCGTATTTCAAGTACCTTTGATAAGGGCTTTGTTACGGTGATAATAAAACATTAAAAATATGTTTATGCTAGTAAGAAATAGAACGTAAATATACCTTAAAGTTCGAATCATGGTACAATGAAAAAGATGTTAGGAGGAACGAATGATGTCAAAATATACTGATTATAATTTTCAGCCATTTTTGCAGGACGCCATTGCAAATCTTGGCTTTACAGAACCGACACCAATTCAAAAAGAAATTATTCCGCTTTTATTAAAAGGGAAAAGTGCTATTGGACAGGCACATACAGGAACAGGGAAAACACATAGTTTTTTAATTCCAATTGTTCAACGTATTGATGTAGAAAAACAGGAAGTACAGGCCGTTATTACTTCTCCTACACGAGAGTTAGCACAGCAAATTTTTGATGCATTAAATCAATTAATAGAAGGAACTGCTATTCAAGCAAAACTATTTATTGGGGGTACGGACAAACAACGCTCCATTGATAAATTAAAAACACAGCCTCAAATTGTTGTTGGAACACCAGGACGTATTCGTGACCTTGTTTCAGCACAAGCGTTATTTGTGCATACAGCACCAATTTTAGTTGTCGATGAAGCGGATCTAGCTTTTGATATGGGCTTTATTGAAGAGATTGATGGATTTGCTTCACAGATGCCAGAAAAGCTTGAAATGTATGTTTTTTCTGCAACAATTCCAGAAAAACTTCAACCATTTTTAAAGAAATATATGGAAGCGCCAGTGCATGTCCATATGAATGATAAACGACCCGTGGCAGAAGGCATCGATTTTGTGCTTGTACCAGTGCGCTCAAAATCGCGTAATAAACGTTTATTAGAAGTCATTGAGGGCATTAATCCTTTTTTAGCTGTTATCTTTACCAACACACGTAAGACAGCAGAACACGTTGCTGGCTACTTAAATGAGCATGGTATCCGTTGTGGCCAAATTCACGGTGATTTAAGTCCACGTGATCGTAAAAAAATGATGAAGCAAATCCGTGATCTTGACTACCAATACATTGTAGCAACTGACTTAGCTGCTCGGGGTATTGATATCCAAGGCATTTCTCATGTTATTAACTACGAGATTCCAGAGGACTTAGAATTCTTTATTCACCGTGTTGGTCGAACAGCGCGTGCAGGCAATAAAGGGACAGCCATTACTTTATTTGAGCCATCAGACGAGGATGCAGTAGTTCGCGTAGAAAAAATGGGCATTCCTTTTGTGCAAAAAGATGTAAAAGATGGCGAATGGTCAGAGTTAAAAGAGCGTCATGCACGTAAAAACCGTGTGAAGCAAGAGAATGAAATTGATGTGAAAGCAAAATCGTTGGTACGTAAGCCCAAAAAGGTAAAACCTGGCTATAAACGTAATATGAAGTGGGAAATGGAAAAAATTAAAAAACGTGAACGTCGCTTAAAGGCACGCGGTAAAAAATAAGGGGGCTTTTATATGTTACTTGGCTCACATGTTTCGATGAGCGGTAAAGAAATGCTACTCGGCTCTAGTAAAGAGGCACTGTCATACGGAGCCAATACATTTATGATTTATACTGGAGCACCGCAAAATACACGTCGCAAAGCCATTGCTGACTTGAACATTATGAATGGACTCCTGCATATGAAAGAGCATGGGATGACCAATATTGTTGTACATGCACCTTACATTATTAATATTGGCAATACGGAAAAACCAGAAACATTCCGTCTCGGTGTAGATTTTCTCCAATCGGAAATTGAACGTACTGCGGCACTGGAGGCAACGCAAATTGTTTTACACCCAGGTGCCCATGTAGGTGCTGGTGCTGATGCTGGTATTGCTAAAATCATTGAAGGTTTAAATGAGGTACTTTCTCAGGACTATCCCGTTCAAATTGCATTAGAAACCATGGCAGGGAAGGGGACAGAATGTGGACGTTCCTTTGAAGAACTTGCTAAAATTATTGATGGTGTAACGAATAACGAGCGACTTTCAGTATGCTTTGATACTTGTCATACACATGATGCTGGCTATAATATCGTGGAAGATTTTGATGGTGTATTAAACGAATTTGATAAAATTATAGGCGTGGAACGCATTAAAGTATTGCATATCAATGACTCCAAAAATGTGCGCGGTGCAGGCAAGGATCGTCACGAAAATATTGGCTTTGGTCATATTGGCTTTGATGCCCTCAACTATGTAGTACACCATCCACAATTAATGGATGTTCCTAAAATTTTAGAAACACCCTTTGTCCCTCTCAAGAGTGACGCTAAATCTAAGGTAGCTCCGTATAAAGTGGAAATTGATATGTTACGAAGCGGTACTTTTAAGCCTGAACATATTGAAGCTTTAAAAGGCTAAAAGCAATAACCCGAAATCAGGCTAGTTCTGATTTCGGGCTTTTTTTATTTTGTAAACAAGGCGATGAGTTGACGAGAGCGCTTTCTTCCTAAAACGGCCTCCACTTCAACAAGAATATCTTTAGGAATACCTAAAAATAGCCAAGAAAATGAGAATTGCTCCAAATAAGGTCGAAGTTTTTTTACTTCAGAAGTCGTAATGCTAAAGCCTTCTTCACGAGCAATCGCGACAATTTCCTTATCCGTGCTTTGTGCTAATTGCTGTAAAAATTGAATACTCAAAGTCAATCCTCCTTTATCTTATTTATTTTCACGAAATCATTTACACACTTGCAATCAGCTGTTCGAAAAAGCATCCATCCTCTTTTCTTTACAAAAACTGCACTTTCCTTTATACTTACAATTTGTAAATCGTAATGATTTTGAATTAGAAAGAAGCGATCATGCATGAAAACAACACTAATTGACATTGAAAATGTGTCATTTCAATATGACTATACGCAAGTTTTAAAAAACATTTCTTTTCGTGTAGAAGAGGGAGATTTTTTAGCACTACTCGGCCCAAATGGTTCGGGAAAATCAACACTACTAAAAATAATTTTAGGTTTGCTGAAACCTTTATCCGGAGAAATAAAATTATTTGGTGAACCAAGTGCAAATTTTAAGCACCGTGAATGGATTGGCTATGTCTCGCAAAAATCCAATGCCTTTAATTCTGGGTTCCCGGCAACCGTGCAAGAGGTCGTGAAAAGTGGATTAACGAAAAAATTAGGGCTTTTTAAAAGACCTGGCCGAGATGCCAAAGACAAAGTACAAGAAGCTTTAAAGGCAGTTGGCATGGATGCTTATATGAATCGCAACATTGGAGAGCTATCTGGTGGACAACAACAACGTGTTTTTATTGCAAGAGCTTTAGTCAGTGATCCCAAACTGCTCATTTTAGATGAGCCAACTGTCGGCATTGATCACGAGAATGTGCAGTCATTTTATGATATGCTGGCGAAATTAAATCGGGAACAAGGAATTACGATGATTCTTGTCACACACGATGTCGATACGGTATCGAATCGTATCAGCCATGTAGCGTGTTTGAATCAAACTATTCACTTCCACGGCTATAAAAATGAATTTGATAATATTTCTCAGGATGCGCTAGACGCTTGGTATGGCCATTCCGTGAGAAAGATTCACTAGAAGGAGCAGGCACATGATTGAAGCAATTTTACATTATGAATTTTTACAAAATGCCTTTTTCTCTGGATTATTAATTGGCATACTTGCGCCACTACTGGGTGTGTTTATTGTTGTACGTAGGCTATCCTTGATTGCGGATGCTTTGTCGCATGTAACACTCGCAGGAATTGCTGGGAGCTTATACATTAGTCAATCGGTAACAGCCTTTGCAATGCTCAATCCTATTTATCTAGGAATACTAGCCTCTGTGAGTGGCTCTGTCTTGATTGAGCGTTTAAGACGTTTGTATAAGCACTATGAGGAGCTTGCCATTCCAATCATCATGTCAGGTGGTATTGGGATTAGCGCCATCTTTATTTCACTTGCCAGTGGTTTTAGCACAGATTTAATGAGTTATTTATTCGGCTCGGTTTCTGCTGTATCTCGTCAAGACTTATGGGTAGTGATTGGCATTGCTGCCATTGTGATTATCTTTTTGTTTTTATTTTTTAAAGAATTATTTGTTTTGTCTTTTGATGAGGAATATGCAAAAGCTAGCGGACTTCCGGCTCGTTGGGTTCATCTTTTATTTATGATTGTGACAGCACTTGTCATTGCGGCAAGTATGCGCATAGTTGGTATTTTACTTGTATCATCTCTAATGACATTGCCTGTTGCAGCCGCAATGCGCTTAGCAAAGGGCTTTAAGCAAACCATCATTTTTGCCATTGTTTTTGGAGAAACAGCTGTACTAATTGGCCTAATTAGCGCATTTTATTTGGATTTAGCGCCAGGAGGCACGATTGTTGTCACTTCTATTCTGATTTTGTTACTTGTAATCCTAGGGAAGAAAGTAGCATTTAAAATGGCTGCAAAGCAGGGGGAGGTAGCGCAATGAATATTTCAAGAGCGTGGGAAATATTAAAGGAAAATGGCTATAAAAAAACAGATAAACGGGAGTTAATATTAGATATGTTTGCAGCAACAGATAAATATCTAACAGCTCGTGATTTATTAGATGTTTTAAAAAAAGATTTTCCGGGAATGAGTTTTGATACCATTTATCGTAACCTAGCTACTTTTGTGAAACTTGGAATATTAGAAGAAACAGAGCTATCAGGGGAACGTAATTTCCGTATGCACTGTGAATCTGCGCATCATCACCATCATTTTATCTGTATGGACTGTGGCAACGTCAAAGAGCTTAATCTCTGTCCAATGGAAATGTTAGGTGAAAAATTGCCTGATTATGAAATTGAAAATCATAAGTTTGAAATATATGGTAAATGTCCTGATTGTAAACATGAAACGCTGTCACATTAAATGTGACAGCGTTTTTTAGTGTTGAAAAACAAAACAGTCAATTGAAAGGTAGAAATGGATTGCCGTTGCAGGCTATTTGATTTTCTGTGGGCGAGCGCCGAGCCGCTTCCTCCGCTACCGCTCCGTTTAGGGGTTCGCCTGTCTCGCTATTCCACGGGAATCAAGTAGCCTTCCACTCCAATCTACAAAAGTGTTATCTTTTTAGCAAAGGTTTTCAAATAAAGTGAAGGTGTTCACTTCTTGTCACTCATCACTTCTCCACATTGAAAATAAGAGCTTATCCCCTCTATGAATACAGATAATGGGCAATTTTAATACTATGCTACTATGAAAAAAGTAAAGACACTTTGCAGAATGGTTGATTGGAGAGGAGCCAGTGTCACTCCTAGGGGATTTAGCGTCACTGATGAAACCCTGGAGCGAACGGAAGTGAGTGAAGCGGCTCATCGGACGCCCCCTGGAAAGGACGCTGGCGGAACGGAAATCAACCCCTCGCCTTGCAAAGTTGCTTCTTCTGTCGTTGACATCTTCTTGTTTCTATGTAAGAAGAGGGTGCCTATAGAAGGCTACCCTCTAAAAGGATTAAGCTACTGCCACTCGACGAATCGCAACAATTTTATTGCAATCTACGATTAAAGGAGAAGCAGCTGCTGCACCTGGCTCAAGGAAGTATGCACAGCAATTTCTTGGATCGAAGGAAATGAAAGTCACACCTAAGAAGCTAATACCTCCAGATAAGAAGATATCTAGTGTAGTAGCTAGTTCTAATTTTCTTAATTGGTGACAAATACACCCTCTACAGTTGCTGCTCATTCTTGGTGTACATTTTTCCTCTTTTTGACAAGGACATTTTTCAACTTTACGTTGACAGCATTTTTCCTCTTTTTTAGGACATTTACAGCCTTGCCAGTTCATATGTGACATGTATCTTTTATCTTCCATTGTCTAGACCTCCCTTCCTCTATTTTCGTAAAGGTAACCCTTACAGTAATAATCTATGTTTGGTGCATAGCTAGAGGCTGGCGATATGTCCGATAGGCAGCTTAAAAATCTATATTTTTCTCAAAAACTTTTGCAATGTGTAAAGCTCTAAGCTGAAATATTGCTATAAACATCTAATCAAGCTAATTGTATAGGGATAGATTTCTTATTTCCTTCTACAAGCGCGAAAAAAAGATGAGTCTTTACATTTCTGTAAAGATTCATCTTTTAAATAGAAGTTTATTGATGTTTTTGTTGGAAATCTACCATGAAATCTCGTAAAGCTTCACATGCCTCAAGGGGTACTGCATTATAAGTGGAAGCACGACAACCACCTACAGAACGATGTCCATTTAGCCCAACAAAACCTGCTGCCTTTGCCTCTGCAAGGAATTGTTTTTCCAGCTCCTCATCTGCAACGCGGAATGTAATGTTCATTAAAGAACGGCTTTCAGGTGTGGCATGGCCTTTGTAGAAACCGTTACTATTGTCAATGGCATCATAAATGACTTTTGCCTTTAATTCATTATGTTTTTCAACTTCTGCTACGCCGCCTTTAGCTTCAACCCATTTCAACACCTCGCCTAGCATATAGATTCCAAATGTTGGAGGTGTATTATAAAGTGAGTTACTATCTGCATGTGTTGTATACTTTAGCATCGTTGGAATATTTTTATTGGCTTTTTCAAGTAAATCTTTGCGAATAATTACGACCGTTACACCTGAAGGACCAAGGTTTTTTTGAGCACCAGCATAGATGATTCCGAACTTTTCAATATCAACTGGTTTAGATAGGATGTCACTTGACATATCTGCCACTAATGGAACATTTCCTGTATCAGGGTAGTTTTTCCATTGCGTACCATATATCGTATTATTAGATGTGATGTGAACATATGCATCATCTTCATTGAATTGGATATCTTCTAAAGCAGGAATATTGCGGTATTTGTTTTCTTTTGTGCTTGCAGCTTCAACAGGTATCCCAAATAATTTAGCTTCCTTAAAAGCTTTCTCAGACCATGAGCCTGATAATACATAGCTAGCTTTTTGCTCAGTTGTTAAGAAGTTCATGGGCACCATTGTAAACTGAAGGCTTGCTCCACCCTGTAAGAATAGTACCTCATAGTTTTCTGGAATAGCATAAAGTTTTTTTAATAAAGTAATGGCTTCGTTATGTACTTCATCAAAAATGGCACTTCGGTGACTCATTTCCATAATGGACATACCTGAATCACGGAAGTTTACTAATTGCTGTTGAGCATTTTCTAATACTTCTTGTGGTAGAGCAGATGGACCTGCGTTGAAATTGTATGCACGTTGTGTCAAAGTGGTACACTCCTTGTTTGGTTAATAACAGAACTTTACTGGATTATAACCTAATTTTCAAGAGAAAAAATAAAATTCTTAATATTTGAGCAGAATGGCGACAGGCTCGCAACAAAATGTACACATTTAAGCAGGTATTTTTCATTAAAAACGAACAAACAGAAGGTTATTTTCGAAATTAAGTTATATTTTCCGTATATTAAATATTTTTTATGGCAATAAAAATGATAATGTTCGTGTTTTATACTCCTTTATTAGAAGTGTGAAATCTACAGGCTAAAGCAAAACCATTAAAATCGCTTGTTAGAGAAATTGCCTTATTACTTTACGAGAGATAAGCAGGTTTTTGTATAATATTATAAAGAAAAGAAAAAGAGGTGTTTAGGATGTTTACCGTAGAGAAAGCTTGTTTAGTAGTTGTAGATGTACAAGGAAAGTTAGCAACAATTGTTGATGACAGTGAAATGGTAATTGAAAATGTGGCAAAGCTCGTACAAGCAATGCAGGCACTGGAAGTACCTATCTTATGGCTAGAACAAAATCCAAGTCGTTTAGGCGGAACGGCGCTTGAGATTGCTCAGCATTTACAAGGGCAACCGATTCCTAAAATGGCCTTTAGTGCGTGCCAAGAAGAGGCATTTGTAGAAGCGATGAAGGAAAATGGACGCACTCAATTCATTGTGACAGGTATCGAAACACATATTTGTGTGTACCAATCGGCTAGACAGCTGAAAGAACAAGGATTTGAAGTAGAGGTTGTTGTAGATGCCGTATCCTCTCGAACAAAGGCAAATAAAGAAATTGGGCTTACAAAGATGCATGCGCTTGGAATTTCACCAACTAGCACCGAAATGATCTTATATGAGCTACTACAACGTGCAGATCATGAACATTTTAAAACCATTTTGAAGCTTGTTAAATAATGCCAACTAAAATTGAAACAATGGGTATATGTATTCCAATCATTGTAATAACAATTTTGTTTTCAAGAGAAATATATACAAAGAAATTAGGTTAGATTGAAAAAGTGTAGATGTCCGAAGAGTCTATAGACCTTTCTCGGGCATCTTTTTTATTTAAGGGCTAGATTATACGTGACATTACTCACATAAAAACTTAGCTATTCCATTTGTTGTATACTATAATTAAAAATCGGGAATTCGTAATGGGTAAATAACATTTAATTAGGATGATGACTATGAATAAAAATGTGAGATGGTTACTGTTAATAGTTAGTGTCGTTCTTATTTCAATAAGTTGTACAGGTAAAGAAGTAGCTTTACAAAAAGAACCTCTTTCACCAACAGAACAATTTGTTATTCAAAATTTACTGAATGATGAAGGGTTAATAAGCACAGATTTAACAAGCCAGAAAGATTTATTTTTATCGGAATCAGTAGGACTATGGCTTGCTTATTTATTAGAAAAAGGCGATCGAGCTCGTTTCGATGACCAGGTCAATGTTATGAAATCCTACTTTTTAAAAAGCGACTTTATTGTCTGGCGAATAGAAGGCACAAAAAAAGCCACAGTTAATGCCCTAATTGATGATTTGCGAATCATCCGTGTATTACTAGAAGCAGGTGAAAAGTGGCATGAATCAACGTATGTCCAACTAGGAAAAAAAATTGGCGAAAATTTGACCATACATGGAATGAATGAAGGATTATTTGTGGATTATGTAGATGTTTCAAGCCATGCTCAAGCCAATACATTGACAATGAGTTACCTAATGCCTTCCGCTTTTTATGCAATGGAAAAACATGGATTGTTGTCTCGACAGCAAGTCCGAGATCAGTTAGCTATTTTAAAAAATGCCCCTCTCACTGAAGAAGGATTCTATCCAAAGTATTATGATATTCCCTCTAAAAGTTATAGATTTGATGAAGAACTACACATGATTGATCAATTATATGTAGCATATCATATGGTTTCCATTGATGAAGATACTGAACCTTTTAAACGCTGGCTATTAAAACTGTTGAAAAGAGACGGGAAATTATTTGGGCGTTATAACGGACAAACGAATCAACCAACCGTGAGCTATGAATCTCCTGCTGTGTATGCAATGGCAGCTCGATATATGCTTGTTTTAGAAGAGCAGCAAAATGCACAGATGTTCATTGAGAAAATGTTATCGCTAAAAGATCCTACTTCAGGTTATGTTGAAAAAAATACACGATCAACGCATAGTTTTGATAATTTACTACCACTATTAGCAGAAAAGGAGGTAGAAAATGCGATTAACAATGAATAGAAATAGAGCAATTTTTATATATGGGTCAATCCTTATCTTACTATTACAAATACCTGCCTATTTTTTATTGCGTCAGGATGCAGAAGGTTATTTACTTTACTTGTTTTTAATGCTTTTAATAGTGCTAACCCTTTGGAGAGGAATGGTATTTGGGCTTATTAGCAGTCTCATCTTTATTTTTATTACAGGTTCAACATTACTCTATACTGGAATAACTGGAACAATGACATTTCTAAACCCTTCATTTTCCATGCAGTTTTTTTTCCTTTATGGCATCGTGCTATTACTCCTCATACTTTGTGCAGGAAAGGTGCATGAATTAATGACAGAACAGGCAAGCTACATAAAAAAATTACAAGAAGATGTTAGAAACTATGTAGCAATTGATGTGGAAACAGGGTTTGATAATGAAACACGTATGCGAATAATTGTGAATGAAGAGATGCGTAGAGCAGATAGGCATAAGCACACTTTTGTCTTTATCATTTTAAAACTTGAGAATTATGATCAATTTCAAAAGCTTTATGGGGCTAAAGAAGTCCAACACTTATGGCAACAACTTTCTCAAAGGATACATCAAACGGTTAGACAAACAGATAAAAAATTTCGGTTTCGCCAAAATCATATTGGGTTATTATTAATTGATACAACAGACCAGTATATGGAAATTATTTATAATAAATTAGACCAAGCCTTAAAAAATCATCAATTGTTAAACGGAAAATGGGTAACATTAAATTATAAAACTAGTTTCTATACGTATCTTCCACTTACGGAGTCGACGTTCGATGAAATTTTATCGGATCTGGAAAGAGAGATGAAAACAAATGCGCTCTAATTATAGTTTTTGGATCGCCATTGGATTGCTTTGTTTTTATACTTTCACTATATGTGACTCTGTACTAGCATCCGAAAAAAATAAGGACATTGCATTGATTTATGTCACTAGTTCCAAGCAGCCTAATATCGATGTATTGGCATTACAAGACATGCTTGAAAATTTTACGTCAGTAGATGTTTTATCGATAGAAGATGTAAACGAACAGTTGCTTCAATCTTATAAACGCCTTGTTGTTATGAATAACTATCCAACTAGAATTCCTCCAGGTGCCTTGTCTGCAATAAATCAATTCTCAGGGTCGGCCATTTTGATTGGTGAAAATGTATTTCAGTTTTCTCCTTTTTCAAAATGGAAGGAGGGGCCAGTAGTGGAACTTCGAGCTATTGGGGGAGAAGTATTAAATAACCCTATAAAATGGAAAAGTGTAATACCATCAGGGGATTTTGAAATAGTAGAGAGAGCTACCTCTTTGAATAAGACATATCCTTTTATCGTCCAAAAAAATAATTGGTCTTTTATCGGTGATTTTATTAATAAAGATACATTGCAATATCAGTGGCCAGCGATCATGGGGGAGCTTTTGCAAATATCAAAGCCTCAGATACACCCCGCTTTTATTGTATTATCAGATATTAATATGAATACAGATATGCAAAAGTTAAAAAAGCTCGTGCTGGAGTTTTCAGCAAAAAAAATACCGATTGCTCTTGAAGTGGCACCTATTGTAGTAGATGAAAGTGATAAAAGATCCTACTATTTGCACGAAAATAAAAAACTATTAAGTTATTTACAAAAATTACAAAAGGAAGGTTATGCATTTATCCTTTCTTCATCTAATTCAACTGAAAAAAACCTTGAGTATTTAGTGCTACGTAAAATCTATCCTACTATAAGTCAGGGGGATAGTTCCCTTTTTACCAGTATTATCCAGAAGGACAGTCAGCAATTATTTATAACACAAAGCGAAGATAACCATACAATTTATCCGATTACAGCGGGATCTATGGCAGAAACATATTCTTTCTATCCGGTGAAACAAAAGATAAACCTTTTATTAAAAGTTCCTAGTTCTATCATCGGTATTCAATATCCTGCCTATTTTAATGCTTCCTATGTTCAGGAGCTTGCCGCTTATTTAAGGGAACATCCACAAATTGAACTACTTAATCTCAGACAGACGAAGCAACAAGTAACATCCAAAAATGTTTCGATTAAGCAACATGAAAACGGTGAACAAACAATACAATTAGCATTTACAAAGATCGAACGTTTAAAAATATTATTTGATGAACGACCATTTGAATTAATTTTATGGGTGCTTGTCTTGATTGTTTCGCTGTTTGTCACATTATTTTTTATTAGTACCTTGCGTTTACGTATTACCTTACGTAAGAGATTATTTGAGGAGAGGAAAACAAATGGCTAATACCTTATTCTTTATATCACTTTTCCTCATTTGGATCATGCTGCTATATCATATGTTTTTAATGGAGGGTGGTTACTTACACTTTCGTACTTTTGAAAAGCCAATTGATGACTGGGCTAAAAAAATGGACAAGGTTCCCTCTGTCAGTGTCTTTATACCAGCGCACAATGAAGCACTTGTGATTGAACAAACACTACGAGCCATGTCACGACTATATTATCCGAAAGATCAACTAGAGGTAATTGTTATTAATGATAATTCTTCAGATGAAACTGGTGCTATTGCAGCGCGGTACGCAGAAAAGTTCCCATTTATTCGTGTCATTGAAACAGTAGAGCCAAACAAAGGGAAGGGTAAATCCTCTGCCCTCAATTCGGCACTAGCTGATTCCACAGGGGATATCGTTGTTGTTTATGATGCTGATAATACACCTGAACGGATGGCCGTTTGGTATTTAGTGATGGGTCTCATGAATGATTCAAAAGCGGCTGCCACTGTGGGGAAATTTCGCGTTATTAATGCGGCAGAAACATGGTTAACTCGTTTTATTAATATCGAAACGATTTGTTTCCAGTGGATGGCCCAAGGCGGGCGTTGGAAATGGTTTAAGGTGGCAACTATACCTGGTACCAATTTTGCAATCCGACGGACAGTTTTGGAGCAATTAGGCGGTTGGGATGTAAAAGCATTGGCTGAAGATACAGAGCTAACCATCCGTGTTTACAATTTAGGCTACCATATTCGTTTTTTCCCAAAAGCCATTACGTGGGAGCAAGAACCAGAAACCTTAAAAGTATGGTGGAAACAGCGCACTAGATGGGCAAGAGGTAATCAATATGTAGTGCTGAAGTTTTTAAGTCAATTCTTCACACTAAAAAGAAAAAGTATCATGTTTGATTTATTTTATTTCTTTTTTACGTATTTTTTATTTTTCTTTGGTGTCATTTTATCCAATGCCCTATTTATTATTAATTTATTTTATGATATTGGATTGACCGTTGGCGACATTGCCCTTGTTTTATGGGTTTTAGCCTTCTTACTGTTTCTAGGTGAAGTGATGATAACCTTAAGTATTGAAAAAACAGAAATGAATCGGAAAAATTTCTTTTATGTCATACTTATGTATTTTACCTATTCTCAAATGTGGATTGTGCTAGTCGTTTGGTCATTACTATTAGAAATAAAGCGCATGTTTACTGGTCAAGAAGTTCAATGGTATAAAACAGAGCGTTTTTCCAAGCAATCAGATAAAGGAGCAGAATAATGAGAACCAAATTCTTCTATTTGTGCTTATTTTGTATTGTTTTTTTTAGTTTTGCTAACAATGCAGTTGCAGCTACCATTACCGTAGATGACAACACAATTGTAATAGAAGGCAATCAACAGCAGAAAAAGCCCTTACTAGCACAGCCAATCGAATTACTGGGACCTTCCTCTTCAAGAGATTTTTATTACAATCTAAACGAGGATGTCCCATCCAATAACCAGCAAGTGACATTTCAAATCCAGCATTCTGAGCTACTTATAGCACCATCCTCCTTCACAGTGAAAGTGGATGATGTAGCAATTAAAACAGTTCCATTGAAAGCAGATTCATTAAAACAGACTGTTACCGTTAACCTTCCAAAAGAAGCACTGCTAAAGGGTTCTCATAAAATCACAGCTAGTTTTTATGGAATTCTTAAGGAAGGAATTTGTGTGCCTCCTGGCAACGCAGGTAATTGGCTACGTATTGAAATACTATCGTCTATATCAGCATTTAGTGAGGAAAGTGATGCTTGGTCATTAAATAGCTATCCTGCTGCGTTTTTAGGCTATGAGGGCTATGCTACGACGGTTATTGTACCAAAGCAGACCTCTGAGGCCACTTTAAACAGTGCATATCAGCTCGCTGCCTTTTTATCCGAACATGGTGACACAGATGTACAGATTGAGCGTGAAGATGCTTTTAATAAGATAAGAGGTCCTATCATCATTGTAGGGGCAAAAAAGGAATTTAGTACAAGCCTATTAAAAAAGATGTTAGCAAACATAAGCGTTGAGCAAGATACTATGACACTTACGATGCAGGAGCTACTGAATACAAATTCGAATCGAAAAGTACCTCTTTTAGCTGTAACCTCTTCAAATGGCCAAGCTATTGAGGAGCGACTATCTTTTTTAACCGAAGCAACCTTATTCGAGCAATTAATTGGTGATACATTAGCGATTAACGATGTTCCTAAAATAGAAGAGTCATCTGATACGACGATTTCATTTAAGCAATTTGGCTTTGAGGATCGACTTTTATCCAGCCAAGCGACAATGACACCTCATTATTATGTGTCGTTGCCAAAGTTAGAGGCAAACAAGGAAGCTTTTATGCGCTTGATCGTTAAAAAATCAGCAACAATACCTGACAGTAAAGAGGATGAGGATCGAAAATTAGAATTGATCGCGTATATCAATAATGTTCCACATGCAGTAGATTTACGAAAATTAGAACAGACTACAACAGATATGTATGAGGCCATTATACCGATCCAAACAAATGTGCTCAACAAACTCTCAATGACCGATATTCAGTTTGAAGTAACAGGCTTTCAACTAGAGGATCCTTGCGAAACAACCAATGAACGCTATTGGATTTACATTGATAGTGATAGCACATTATCGATTACAAAAGATGATGCTGAACCAACGTTTACCTTACGTGATTTTCCTAATGCTTTTCATGAAAATACGTTAATCGTTATACCTGATAATGGAGGAATTGACGATACAACTATGGTATCACTTTATAAATCGTTGATGACGAATGGTAACATGGCAAAAACCTCGCTGATGAAGGATAAAAATGTGACAGAGGAAGCTTTACAAGGGCATGCAGTCATTTTTATGGGAGAAATGGAACAGCTAACATGGCTTTCCAAGCAAGCCTCAAAAATTCCTCACACATCTGAGCAGCTTATCTCGCAAGGGTTTTTACCAGAGGCAATTGGCCAATATGTGTTCATAACGAAAAATTTCTGGCAGCAAAAAGAGCCTTTATTATGGATTCATTCATTAGAAAATGCTTCTGTAAAAGGTGACTTTTATGCTCACTTGAAAGAGACGAATTCTCAGGCAGACGCTGCGATTGAAACAAAAGAAGGACAATTTGTCGTAGCCGTAGATCAAAATGCTGATAAGGAAGACGTGAAAGTAGCTAAAAAAGGTGAAATATCCTATGTTTTAATTGCAGAATTTGTTGGGCTCATCCTTGTCATTGCCGTTATACTGTATATCATCCTTCGTAAACGAAAGAAAAATCAACTAAAACAATAAAAGCAAAGTCGCGAATGTGCGACTTTGCTTTTTTATGCAGGCATGTCCGTTGGTGTTGGTTTTGCATAGCCCTCTTTATACGTGTCATCAATGAACTGACGAATTTCTTTTAAGCTCTTGCCTTCTTTGTGCAGTTGTGCTGATTGGACAGCAATCTCTAAGCACACTAAACAACGTGTCCCGTGATCATCCCAAACAATCGAACCATCCTCACGTTTTTCCTGAATAAAGCAATTTAAATTACTTTTATGGCCAGCAGATTCCCCACAGCCGCAATAGCATGGCATCCATTCGAGAATCTCTGTTGATTGTCCAGCGATTTGATAGACTAAGCGTATATTTTCTTGCTTGCCCTCTAAAAAGGTTGGTAGGACGTCAGCAGAAGCCGTTTCTTCTTGGATATCAACTGATGCCTCTGCATGGTCATGACCTTCATGTGAAGCGTCATTTGCTTTAGGAGAGGTTTCAGCACTGTTTTTATTTTCTCCACAAGCACTTAATAACAGTAACGCCAATACAACAAAAATAGTAATTGATTTCTTCAAAAATAGCGCCTCCTACATGTTAACAATACTTCCATTATAACATCGTTTTCATAAACATTTACAGACGCCTCGTTGAAAATCAGTGAAATATATCTAATCCACGTGTTTTGTTCATGAAATGTTCCATTTTCTCGCTCAATAATTTTTTTAAGAAGAATCCGAACAGGATAAAAATGGACCAGAAACCTAATAGGAAAATGAGGTCCATCCAGACTGTTGACCAAATAATTCCGCCGACAGCTTCACGCATCATTTCAATCGCATACGTAAAAGGTAAGAAAGGGTTGATTATTTGGAAGAACCTCGGCAATAACTCGACTGGATAGGTTCCACCAGAGCCTGCAATTTGTAACACAAGCATCACAATGGCTAATGCTTTTCCTACATTACCGAAGACAGATACGAGTGTATAGACAACCGTTACAAATACGAGACTAATAAAAAGTCCAAATAAGATAAAGTAGGTAGGTGCTTGAATGGAGCCGTCTACTAAGAAAATATCTCCAATGGTAATAATGAGAGTTTGAATAAACGAGAAAGTTGCAAATGTTAAGAGTCGACCAAAGTAAATTTCTCGAATACTATAAGGTGTATCTCCATGGAGATTCACAGACAATAATGAAATTAACAGTAAACAGCCTACCCAAATAGATAGTACTGTGTAAAACGGTGTCATGGCTGTTCCATAGTTCGCAATAGGGAATACGCGATGTTCCTTTAATTTAATAGGCTCCTCAAAGAAATCACGTTCGGCATTGACATCATTTTTAAGTAATTGCACAATCTCTGCTAGATCCGCTTCTTCTTCTAAAGTTCGTAGCTTATTCGCTAATTCTTTGATTTTAGCACTTAAAGTTGGAAATTCAGTTTGTATTTTTTGAATAGCTTGATTTGCTGTTCCTAGCGTGTTTTTGGCCTGTGTCAATTTATCTGTTGCCTGAGGTATGAATTGTTTTACATTTGTCAGCATGGTAGAAGCGTTAGTTAAAGTTTGTTTCGCACTGGTAAGGGTGGATCGAATTTGTGGCTCTAGACTTTCGTTATAGTAGGATAAGAATTTTTGCAAATTAGCTGTAGCATTTTGTGCGATTTGCTGAATAGCTGTAATGTCTTGCTTGATCACATCTTTATCAATTGGCTTTAATTGATCCACTTTATTTAGTAAATCGTCATGTAGAGTCTGTAATTGTTGTAATGAGCTAAGCGCATTTGACGTAGAATTAATGAAGTTTGGAGGATGTTCCAAGGCTTCGCGAATGGCTATAAGCTGTTCGATAATTGGTTGATTCGCTTCTGCATTACTTTCCTGTAAAGAACCAATAAGGGTTGTTAAAGAGTCTTCTAATTGCTTACGAGTCGAAGCATCTGCCTGAATTAATTTTTGCAGTGCCTCAAGCGTTTGAATACTCTTGGTTATGCTGTCTTTAGAAGTTGACAATTGATTTTTAAGTGCCTCTTTCGTTTGTGTAATAGAGGTAGGGTCAACATTTATACGATTGAGCTTATTGATGATCTCTGTAAAATGTTGGGCAATATTTTGAACAGTTGTGACATCCTTTTTGATGATAGGAGATAGTTCATTAAATAAAGCATCTGCTTCATTCACTAAACGTAAACCCTTTTGAATGGTAATTAAACCATCTGTTGTTAGTTGTTCCACCTGTGGAACTTGTGTCAGCGCCTGATTAAGTAATTGATTTGCCTCTTTTCCTTGGGTAGAGGCTTGCGTTAAAAATGAATTAATATCAGGTAAATGCTGTTCTATAGTAAAAACATAATTTTCAAATTTGCGGAAATCAGGAATGTCACGTTCCATTTCAATTCCAATTGTATTAAAAATAGAAAAAAGTGTCCCATTGACGGTGGATACAAATTCATTCGAAACCTGCTGTGTAAGTACGCTCGCGCCTTTACTTGTAATTTTAGGAGCAATAGGATTCTTTTTTTCATTTACATAATAATCAATACGGGCCTTCGTTGGTTTGTCGGTTAGAATAGAGGTTAGTTTTTGCGAAAAATCATTTGGAATGATAATGACTGCAAAGAAATCACCATTTTTTAATTGTTCCTTAGCTTTTTTCTCTGTTTCGAGCTTCCAAGTAAAGCTTTTATTCGTACGTAAAGTCTCAATTACTTCATTCCCGACATTTATTGCTTCATCTCTTACAGTGGTTCCCGTATCTTCATTGACAATCGCAATTTTCATATTAGAGGTGTGGGCGTAAGGGTCCATGGAGGCATAAATATTTAGCCAGGCATACAGAGAAGGAAGAAAAATTAGTCCACCTATAATGACAGCTACGACCCAGTTTGTGACAATATTCCGGATATCTTTTGTATAAATTTGAAAAACATGCTGGAACGAGTTTTTCATCATAATCACCCCACATTCAAATTTGCATGAACTCTCACTATGTATGTTCCCAAATATACTTTAAATTATGTTATAAATGTGAAATATCTTCATTTAAAGGCGAATTAGTTTACTAGGTTTTCAAAACAATTTATAATCAATCGCGAATGCACTAAAACTAGGGCTTTTAGTGTAAAAAAGGAGGTCACTACTTTAGTGAAAAAATTATTAATTATTGGTTCAGTGATTGTTGTTTTATTTGCAGCAATTATTGTGCTTACCAACGTCTCAAACAAAAGTAAATTAGAAAGCGCAAATAACCCTTATGGCGATAAAAAGCTAAAACAAGAAACAATTGATCAATTGGATGATGAAAACTATCAAAACATTATGTTACCAGACGAACTAGAAGCTAAAATTAAAGCGGGCGAACCGGTTAATGCTTACTTCTTCAGTCCAATCTGTGTACACTGTCAAGCATTTACACCAGTATTAATGCCAATTGCCGATGAGCTTGGTGTTGATATTGCTCAATTGAATGTCTATGAATACGATGATTTATGGGAAAAATATAATATTAAAGCAACACCAACATTCATTCGTTTCGAAGATGGTAAAGAAGTAAATCGCTTTGTAGGAGCTCTTAAAGAAGAAGATTTACGAACGTTCTTAAATACGGTTGTGCTAAATAAATAGAAAAGGAAGAGACTGTATCATAATTATTTAGATACGGTCTCTTTTGTTTTTGTAGTGTATACTAAAAATACTGAATAGTTGTACACTGGAGGAATGATGAATGTCAATGGATGATTATTTTTATAATGGTGAACTGATGAGATGCTATGAATTAGCGAAGCAGGTGACAAACGAAGAGGACAAAGCACTAGCACAAAAGTATATTCGATTATTAGAAGAATATGAATATGATCGTTATCCAAAGCCAACTGGTCATATCGAAGTACAGCATGTGGAACGCGCTGATGAAAGCTATCCAGAATCAGATCTAGTTGTAGAACTACGGGCAATAAAAGATGAAGAGTCATTTGCGAAGCGTATTCAGCAATTGGAGGAAGTCGCAAAAACTGGAACACCCGCAGACAAGGCGCAATCCTTTTTTACACAGGGAGAGCTGTTCCTATTCGCACATCAATACAATGAGAGTGTTCACTGCTTTCAACAAGCAGTAAAGGAAAATCCGAATAAGGCTGTCTATTGGGGAATCACAGGGCAGACGATGCATCGTTTTGGTTGGATGCCATTTGATGCGCTCGGTTATTTAGAACAAGCGATACAGCTAGATCCAACAAATCCTCGTTGGAAATGGAATAAAGCGCTTGTACTTATTCAATTAGCTAAGGATTTGCAAATGGCTCCATTTATGGCGAATGCAGCAATCACTTTAGAGGATGCACTAGCTTCTTGTGGCGAACAGCAGCGGTCATTGAAAGATGCCATTCAAAATACAGTAGATAATATGGATAGCTATGTTTTCTCCTAACATTCAGGAGTCTTCTACAGAAAACTAATTTCAATAGTTTTATAATATTATGCGGATGTCCCCAATGTATATGGAGACATCCTTATTTTGTTGAAATAAGATTATGCCAAGAGCGAAAAAAGACCTTTTGGCAAGGTGTGGGGTTGATTTCCGTTCCGCCAGCGTGTCCGATGAGCCACTTCACTCACTTGCGTTCGCTCCATGGGCTCACCTGTGACGAAGTAATCTGTAACGAAAATCTCTTTTCACCTTTCAAAAAATGCTTTAGATGATTTTGTTTTCCAACACAGCGAGGATGTCTCCAATGCATATGGAGACGTCCTTTTTACTGAGAAATCAAGTGAGCGGGGTTCGTTGCCATATTTCACAATCATGGTATGATAAGAAAGAAAATGATTTGTAGATATAAAGGACGGATTTTTTATGGCACAAGAAGCGGCAAATAAGTTTATAGAAAACGTATGTAATCATTTAGTTCGCAATATGAATATTACAAAAGTGGAAGAGCATTTTAAGGAAACAATTACTATGCAGCGACAATCAGCCGCAACATCTATGGACTTTTGGGACATGTTGATGATGAATATGCTTTATTTTACGGAGAATGAACAGGCTTGGGAGCAGGAATTTCTAAATATGCTTCAAGCTAAGGAGTGGCTAAAGCCATCAGCTCTTGAAGAGGAATTATTAATGCATCAGATGCGCATTCGTCAACAAGTGGCAGAGCAATTGGATGCTGCAAAGAATTTATTCCATAAGCAATATGAGACAGAAGGCATGACAGAGGAAGCAATTATTTATGACTATGCCTATAGCTCTGCTGGGCATTCCATGCGTATGGATTTATTAACCGTGCTTGTATCCACGCCAGAGCAATCAAAAATACTCTTTGACGCAGATCCACAAGAAACGATACGAATTGTCAATGGCTATATTGCCTACCATACAGATGGATTAATTAATAAAACAAAATTACACTAATTTTGTTACAAAGCTTCACGCGAAAGGAATTTGATTAAATGAATACACCATTTACTTTTAACCATACACAACCAACAAATATGGACCCTACGAAGAAATACCCTGCTATTTTTTTGCTTCATGGCATGGGCAGCCATGAAGATGATTTACCACAATTAGTGCAGGATTTTCAAGAGCAATGTCATATATTTAGCTTACGAGGGCCAATTACTCAACATCCCGGCTATGCTTTTTTTACCATTCAAGAGGTGGGGCAACCAGATCGTGCAATCTTCGATAAAGTGTTGATTGCATTGCAACGATTTATATTAGAGGCCATCGAAGAATATCAAATCGATCCTCATAAAGTATTTGTTTTAGGCTTTAGCCAAGGTGCGGTTTTAGCACAATCACTTGCCTTTGTTATGGGGAATTTAGTAACGGGTATTGTTGCATTAAGTGGCTACACGCCAAAGTTTGTGACGGAGGAATACGCTATTCGTTCTGTAGAACATTTACATGCTTTTATTTCGCACGGTGATTATGATTATGTAATACCTTCTCAATGGGGAATGGAAAGCAAGGAGATCTTTGAACAATTTGGTGCCACGGTGACATTCAAACAATACCCAGATGGACATGGTGTAACACCTGATAATTTTCGTGATCTAGTGGCATTTTTAGCGCAGCAACTACAGGAAGAAATTCAATAAAAGGAAATCCGAGGCAAAAATTTGTCTCGGTTTTTTTGGCTATCGTAATATGACCTATTATCAAATTATTTTTCTCCAATAGTGTTTGAAGAATCGAGGCAAGAAGGTTCAAATTCACGTCAGTCGGTGGTATCATAGTAGATGTTGTGAATGAACGTGCTTTGTTAGATGAAAACATGTACTTTATGTGAAAAGAGAGACAGAACAGATCTAAAAGGGGTAAAATAATAATTTGATGTGCTAGATGCAAATTTTGTCGCTTTCTATCGATGAAAGCGTGTAGAAATTATGGAGAAAAGGAATTAAGCTGAATGGAACAAAATCTGAAAACGGAGCATAAACCACTATCCTCCGAAAAAACAAGAGGGAAGTCATCACGTTCTTCTATTTTAGCGCAAACCGTCAAGACAGGGATTATCAAATCTAATTTAATACCTATGTGGGCTGGTTTAACGCTAGGCATGTACAAAAATAAAATGACGTTTGTAGACAATATACCAGAAATTATTTTTTCAACAATCGGTTCCGCCCTTGTCATTGGAGCTGCGGGGGCCTTTAATAATGTCTATGATCGTGATATTGATGCAATTATGCCTCGTACACAAAGCAGACCAACTGTAACAGGTGAAATGTCAGCAAAATCGACTTTATCATTAGCTGTTGTAATGTTAATTATTGGCGTAGCTGTGTTGGCACTTGCGTCACCTTTAGCAGCGGCATTTGGATTATTAGGTGTATTCCTATATGTAGTCCCTTATACAATGTGGACAAAGCGTCGTACGATATATAATACAGAAATCGGTAGTATTAGTGGTGCGGTGCCACCATTAATAGGTTGGTCTGCTGTATCTACAGATATTACACACCCAGCGATACTTGGTTTATTTTTTGTTATGGTCATTTGGCAAATGCCACATTTTTATGCTATTGCCATTCGCAAACGTGTAGACTATGAAGCAGCCAGTGTACCCATGCTACCAGTTATCAAAGGGATGCGTCGAACGTATTATCAAACCAATTTCTATTTAATACTATTGATTCTATCAAGCTTTTTATTTGGCTCGTTAAGTGTAGGCATCATGCTTGTGGCATTGATCTTAAGTGTTGCTTGGCTAGTGATGAGTATTTACGGTTATCATAGTAATACAGATCAAGTGAAATGGGCTACCAAAATGTTTGTTTTTTCCCTATTCCATATGACTATACTATTCTCAACAGTCATTGTGTACTCGCTAGTAGGAGTTATTTTTAAGTTATATTAATTTTTTCAAAAACTCTCTGAAAAAAATAACGCAGTGCGAAAACAATTACGAAAATAAAAAACCAACAAGTTCACTCGTTACTTGTTGGTTTTTTATTTTCGACAGAAATGATTTGGCGACTAGGCCATTCGAATGCATGTAATCGTCCGCCAAAAACAGCTCCACCGTCAATGCCAATAATATTATTTTCTCCGAAATAAACACGATAATCAGTTGGATCATGATGCAGGTTATAAGTAGGGGTATGGCCGAAGATTACTGTTTTTTCCCCTTGATAGCCTGCGTGGAATTCCTCACGAATCCAAAGTAAGCGCATGGGGTCAGTTTCGGCTATTGCAGCACCTGGCACAACGCCACCGTGGACGAAAATAGCATCCTCTAACTCAATATATATTTCAAATGTCTCGATTAACTGTAAATGTTCTTCGAGTTTAGGGAGCGTTTTAATAAAGCTAGGCAGAGTATTACTTTGGATGGCTTCCTCAAAGTCTGCCAACTGATAGCCATAGCTTGCTAATGTAGCCTCACCACCACAAAGCCCTACCCAATGGTTCCATGGCTTAGCAAGGCCTGAACGACATGCATTGAGCATGATCGCCTCATGATTGCCTAGTAAAACGCGTGCACCTTTTGTCTGTAATTCACTCACTAAATTTAACACACCACTAGAAGAGGGCCCTCTATCAATATAATCACCAAGAAGAAAAAGCTGGTCGTTCATTGGGTCATAGTTTGCTTTTAATAATAGTTCTTCCAGTAGCCCTAATTCTCCATGTATGTCACTAATTGCTAGTATACGGTTCATGTACGAGCATCCTTTCTAATAGTACAGCTTTACCCTTAAGTATAGAGAATTATTCTACAAGTTTCGACTTTTCTAGCTTCTCCTAGCTTTTTTCATAGAATTTTTAAAGAGACAATTCTCTTACTACTATGTTTATCATATGAAGGATGATTTTATAGCTTTATTCATTTGTCTAGAGAAGATGAGTTATGAGAGGAGGGGAAATGCTTGAAACGTAACAGCAGAAGCAAATTGCAATGCTCCTACTGTTTGACTTAAAAATTATATCTGTAGTTTTTCCCATGCTTGCTTGGCTATTTGTTCATCAAATGTTGAAATGAGGCGAAAATTATTGCTGTCTAAAATGCGATAATGCTGACTGATGACGTTTTGCTGTAGTCGAAAACCACCATACTCCTGAATGTTTTTCCACCATATGTATCCACCCATTGTTTTCTCCTTTGGCTGCAATGTTCCATTATTTGCGATTAAATCTACAACCTCTAATGGATCACCACCAAGCTCATGCTGTAAAATTGTACTGTCTCGACACAATGTGCAAACTGTAACAGTGGTTGTCCAGCCAGCTAGTATACGGCCCTTTTCAATTTGGACAAGTGTTTTTTTTGATAATCCTAGTAAATCACTCATTTGATCCTGTGTGAAAGCTTTTTCTGTACGGATTAATTTCAGTTTTTCTGAAACGAGTGTGATTAATTGTTCACGATTCATCCTAACACCCCTTATTTTCAGATTGTTAAGTTCCATTATACATGAAAGTAAAGAAGCGTGTTTTTCTTTCATCTTAGGAAGTGGCTTAGATCGCGTAAAATTGAAACAGACTGCCCCTAATGGACAGTCTGTTGGATGTTAGATTTCATATTTTTTCGTATCCGAGATCACCCTGAAGTGGATGCCTTTAATCTGAGCGCTGACTTTATGGCGGAGTGTATCAATATCCACAAGCTCCTCTTTATTTTTGACACACACAGCAATCTCTTGTAATAGCTTTGTAAAAGATTCTTTAAATAGTGAGCGCATATTATCGAAATCTAAACTACGAAAACTCCCATCAATATCGAAAGCTTCAACTGAATTTAATTGTTTGGAAGCTCCTGCAAAACGATCATCGTAGACTGTGTAATTTTCATCTGTTACCACGATAATAAATAGAACTTCTCCCGTGATTGTTTTTAACTCAATATTTGTTTTGTGTTTCTTTACGTCAGTAATAATGTGAATACCATCTGAATGATATAGCTTAAATAATGTCATGTGTATGGCCCCCTACAACTAAAATCATTTTTCTCTATTCATTATATAGTGAAATGGCTAATAATGGAATAAGGAATACTGTTTCCTACAGTTACGATTGAACCTCTGTTTTAAGAAGTAGATTTTTTCGAAGAGGACGAACCTCAATATAATGAATTTGATGACCTTGTTGCTCATAGATGCTAAAAATATAGGAGCCTAGTTCAATATTTTTTGATGCTTTAATGCCGTTATTTACAGTTAAGAACCAACCACCTAATGTTTCCACTTCTTCAGCTTCCAGCGTAATGTTTAATAGATTTTCTACATCTTCCACAAGCATTTTTGCATTTAATAAGTAGTGATGATCTGTAATTTTTCGAATATCTGCAATTTCATCATCATCAAACTCATCTCGAATTTCACCAACAATTTCTTCTAAAATATCTTCCACTGTTACAAGACCAGATGTACCACCATATTCATCCATTAGGATGGCCATATGGATTCGTTCCTTTTGCATACGTACAAGTAATTCTTGAACGGGCATTGTTTCAATTACGCGAATGACAGGATTTATGAAATCTTCTAGAACTAATGAGTCGTCTGTAAGTTGTTCAAGTAGACCATGGGTTAATAGTTCTTTCGCATTGATGAAACCTAATATATTATCTCGGTCCCCATCATAGATTGGGTAACGGGTATATTTTTCAGCAGCGATGTAATGAATAATGTTTGTAAAAGATTCATTTTGTTCAATTCCAACAATTTCTGTTCGGGGAACCATGATTTCACGAGCAATACGTTCATCAAATTCAAAGACGTTATTGACATATTTGAGCTCAGATTTATTGATTTCACCACTTTTAAAGCTTTCGGACAGTAATAATCGCAATTCTTCCTCTGTATGAGATAGCTCATGTTCGCTAGCAGGTTTCATACCGAATAAGCCAACTAACACACGTGCAGAACCGTTCAAGAACCAAATAAATGGATACATGATCTTATAGAAAAACATAATGGGTTTTGCAAAAAGAAGTGTAATGGATTCAGCTTTTTGGATGGCAGCCGTTTTTGGGGCTAATTCGCCGACCACTACATGTAAAAACGTAGCGATGGCAAAGGCTGTTCCAATTGTAAAGATTGTCATATATTTATCGGAAATGCCGATCATTTCGAATAGCGGGTGAAGCATAAATTCAA
Organism: Lysinibacillus sp. HST-98; assembly: GCF_016757845.1. NCBI lineage: Bacteria > Bacillati > Bacillota > Bacilli > Caryophanales > Bacillaceae > Lysinibacillus > Lysinibacillus sp. HST-98. Next base: position 560,226 of record NZ_JAENHX010000001.1, on the reverse strand, counting down.
AAGTTTTTTCACCAACCATCCCGATACCAAGAGCGGTTACAGTAATCCCTAATTGACAGGCTGATAAGTATTCGTCTAAGTGTTGAACAACATGTTTCGCAGCAACTGCTTTTTTATTGCCTTCCGCAACCAGCTGGTCGAGTCTTGAGGAACGTACTTTTACAATGGCAAATTCTGTTGCCACGAAAAAGCCTGTTAAAGCTAATAAAATGGTAAAAATCGATAGGTTTATTATGGTCTCCAAATAGTCGTTCTGTAAAAACAGAACGTCACCTCCTAATTATGAATGAGTAATAATAAAGATTGCATTAATGCAATACTTTCGGGTGAAACATTTTTCTTAATCGTTTCAATTCTTTTATCATCTTGCTTGTTCATTTGTGCGAGCAGAGATGTAACATCATGCTCTAAATCTTGCATTTTTAAACGAAGCACCTGGACATCGATTTCTTCATAGGGTGTGATGTTTAGCTCATGTTGGATTTGTACAAGTGAGAGTCCCTGTTGTTTGCGCTGTTCAATAAATTGAAGCCGTTTAATCATGGCTGGGTCATAGTAGCGATAATTTGCTGCAGAACGTTCTGCATCTAGCAAACCAATATTTGTATAGTAATCGATTGTTCGTTTAGTAATGCCTGTTTTTTCTGCAAGCTCGCCAATCTTTAATTTTTCTGTCCCAATGCAAACACCTCCAAACCATCACGTGATACTTTGATTATAACGTGATGGTTTTAGTTTATTCAAATGATAGCCTTTGATATTTCGAAATTATAAGATTTTTTTCAAAAAAAGAACGTTTCTGCCATGATTAAATGGTAGAGACGTTCCTAAGTTTACGGAAGTAAATAAGTATCATATAGGTGATGGAGAGCTTCCTCACCATTTTTTTGTAAGAGAATTTCTTCATTATATGTAAGTGTTATGCTCGTTTGCTCGCTATCAATTTTGTCGTCAATTATTTTACAGGTAACAGTCACAAAGCCTGATTCAGCAAGCTTTTCTTTCATGTCGTCACTCCATGCCTGATCTGAAAATAGCGGAGGCTGCCAAGTACCTCTCACATGTAGCTCATTTTTTTCGAGGTCATAATCCCAGCGTATGTCACGTAAAATAGTTTTAAATAGGTCATTAACCGTAAACAATGTATCTTTATAGTTAATGTCTAGTGCACGTATTGCATGGACATCTCGGCTAACTGCACTAGCTGCGGAATTAGCAGCTGAATTGATGCCTGAAGCAGCATCTTTAATTTCTGAAAATCGACCACCACAGCCAGAAAGTAGTGCACAGATGCATGTGATACAAGCAACTTTTGTCATCCATTTCACAAGTAGTCCCTCCAGTCTAGTAAGTTGTTATAACTATCTTAACGAAAAGAAAAATATGAAGAAAGGGCATGAAGGCGGTAGTTTGTGACGGTTTTGCAACGATGCGACCTCCACTTGATTGTTCGGCATTTGGGAAATATATAAGTCTGAATATTTAGTAAAAAACGAAAAGAATAGGAGCGGTTTGTGATGAAAATTAATGATGAAATGCTTGATCGTTTAGGAACATACTTTGTTTATCATGCTGTTTATGATAATTATGGAATTACGTTTGAAAACTTTGTGGAGCGTTGGCTACGAGGCATACTTGACATATAGCGAGCTGTACTTTTAAAAACTCCTGGAAACAGGAGTTTTTATCTATAAAAAAGACATATTTCCTCTTGATTTAGATACTTTACTCATGGTGACTGATGCTATAATTAGCTTAATTGGTTACGTATCTATTACTTTCTATCTAAAGGGGATGATGCATATGAATTTATTGGGGAAAATTCTCGCAACTGTCATTGGGACAGTATTTGTCGTATTCGCAGTTATAACAGTTGTGAATATTTATCAAACAAAAAATTTAACAATAGAAACAGCTCAAAAAATGGCACAAGCAGAAACATCGGATCACGCCTACCAGATTCAAATTCACCTTGATTATGCTATGGATACAGCACGTACGCTTGCAGCTAATTTAACTACAATGGTGGAAGAACAAAAGGCTGATCGTACTTTAACAGATGCTATGTTCCAACGTATTTTGAAAAATAATGAGCAATTTATGGGTGTTTGGTCTGTATGGGAACCTAATGCCTTCGACGGGCAAGACGAAAAATACATAAACACAGAAAGACATGATGCATCAGGACGCTATGTTCCATTTTGGACGCGCGATGGTGATAGTATCGTTCCTTCTCCTATTGTTGATTATGATACGTCTGATTTTTATCTATTACCGAAACAAAAAGGACAGGAAATGATTTTGGAACCATTTGTTTATCCTATTGCGGGTAAGGATGTGTTATTAACGTCCATCATTGTGCCTGTTACGATTGACAATGAATTTAAAGGCATCGTGGCCGTGGATATGAGTTTAGAAACATTCGCTCAACTAAGCCAACAAGTAAAATTATTTGATAGTGGTTTTGGTTCGATTATCTCGAATAATGGCATGTTTGTGACACATCCAAACAATGATTATGTGACAAAGCCATTTGCTGAGCAAGAACAGTATACATATAGAAACGAGATTCAAACGGCCATTCAGCACGGCAAGGCTTCCGTTATTCAAGATTTTTCAAGCTATTTACAAGAGGATAGCTATATTGTCACTGCTCCCATTCAAATTGGAAAAACGGAAACTCCGTGGTCATTGCTTGTCACAGTACCGACTAAAGAAGTGTTAGCACAAACAACAAAACTCACATGGACAATGGTCATTATAGGTGTTGCTGGCCTGATTTATCTTTTAATCGTGCTAACATGGCTTATTCGTCGAATTGTTCGACCTATCGTAATGACAGTGGAGCAGGTGCAAGCGATTGCAGATGGAAATTTAGCAGTGGAACCATTAGCGGAGGATAGCAAGGACGAGCTTGGTCATTTAGCAAAGGCTGTCAATATCATGACAAGTAATACACGAACATTGATTCAGGAAGCAACGCAAATTTCAAATCAGGCAAGTACCTATAGTGATCGACTCATGTCTTCCACAAATAATATGAGTGTGAGTATTGATCAAGTGCTAACGACAACAGGTGAGTTAGCGACAGGAGCAACCTTACAAGCTGAGCACGCAGCCCTAACGCTAGGTGTAACGCAAGAGGTAGAGCAGAAATTGCATGCTATTCAAGTGGCTATCAAGGAAATGACTCATCGCTCTCAGGAGACAACGCAGGCATCCAAGCAAGGTTTGATTCATGCGGAACAATCGATTCAAGGCATGGAGGCGATGTCGGAGCAAGTCACATTAACAGCATCTGTTGTCCAGCAGCTGAGTGACCAATCGACTGAAATTAATCGTATTTTACAAGTCATAAATGCTATTGCAGGTCAAACGGATTTACTTGCACTTAATGCTGCGATAGAGGCTGCTCGTGCAGGAGAGCATGGGAAAGGCTTCTCTGTCGTAGCAGAGGAAGTACGCAAACTTGCAGAGGAGTCCGCCAAATCGACGAGTCAAATAGCAGCTATTATAGATACGGTTGTGAAGGAGACTGTAAAAGCAGGCGATGCCATGCAAAATGTTGTGGCTGCTGTGCAAACCAATACACAGTATCTTGATGCCAATAAACAAGCACTTGATGCCATCTTACAGCATATCGTTGATACTGTAGCGCAAATTGACGAAGTGACAACTGCCTCTCAGTTAATTCAAACGGAAACAGTAGAGGTAGTCCGGGCAGTGGAAAATATGACAGCTGTCAGCCAGCAGTCCTCAGCAGGAACAGAGGAGCTATTAGCAACGATGGAGCAGCAAAATACCGCAGTTCATGAGCTGAAAAATATGGCAGAAAGCTTATCTGGTATGACGAACTCCTTACAACAAACACTAGCAAAATTCCATTTTTAGTAGAGAACTAAGGCTGCGTGTCATCTTATGTATAACAGGAAGACATGCAGCTATATTGTAAGTTAAATTCTATAAGAATTATTTTTTCTGAATATTTAGTTATTTATTGACGCATAAATGCTATTATTTATTTAGTTGCTATAGGTGGGAGCTGGTACATATGAAATTATTACATAAAATATTACTGACTACGTTATCTACAATGATGATTGTGTTCATCATTATTTTAAGTGTCAATATTGTAAAAACTAATTCACTAGCAGTGGGGGATGCACGACAGCTCGCTCAATCGCAGGCGTCCGAAAGTGCATATCAAATGCAAATGGAACTTGATTATGCGATGGATACAGCAAGGACAGTAGCCTCTAATCTCCAAACAATGGTAGCCAATCATAAGGGAGATCGTGATTTAGCAAACGAGATGCTCAAACAATTACTCGAACAAAATGATACCTTCCTAGGGGTTTGGACGATTTGGGAGCCAAATGCCTTTGATGGACAAGATGCTCATTTTGCCAATTCGAAAGGGCATGATGCATCAGGTCGTTTCCTTCCATATTGGGCACGCAGCAACAATGGTGTGACACTTGCTCCTCTAGAAGACTATGAAACTAGTGATTATTATGTATTACCTAAAACGTTGAAACAAGAGGTTATTTTAGAGCCGCTAACTTACCCAATTGATGGTCAAGATGTATTGATGACTTCCACAGCTATACCTATTCAAATAAATGGAAATGTCGTTGGTCTTGTTGGAATTGATATAAGCTTAGAAACATTGGTTGCCATTAATAATGAAAATGTACTCTATGATACAGGGTATAGTGCCATTGTGTCTCATAAGGGGACATTTGTTGCCCATCCATCTCCTGATTATGTCAATAGACCAGTGACTGAAATGGAAAAATATAAAAGTGCGGATAAAGTTTTGTCTGCTGTTGAACAGGGCAAATCCTATTTAGTAGAGGATTATTCATCCTATTTACAAGAAGCTTCCTTTATTGCTGTCTCACCTATCCAAATTGGTCAAACGTCGACACCGTGGGCATTGCAGGTAATTATTCCATCTGATGAGGTAATGGCAGCCGCAAGTGAGGCAATGTGGTTATCAATACTACTAGCTATTATTGGTATTATTGTATTAGTTGGTGCCATTACTTGGATAGCTCAGCGGATCGTCAAACCAGTGGTTCAGACAGTGGAACAGGTCAAAACCATTGCTGGTGGAAATTTAGCAGTGGAGCCGTTACAGGTTCGTTCGAAGGATGAAATTGGCGAGCTTGCACATGCAATGAATCATATGACAGACAATATGCGCGAGCTGTTACAAGCGGCTACACTTATTTCCAATCAGGTGAATCTATACAGCGGAGAATTACGTGCTTCTACCAATGATATGAGCATCAGTATCGAACAGGTGTTAACAACAACAAGTGAGTTGGCGACAGGTGCTACCGTACAAGCCGAACAGGCGTCTACCACATTAGGCGTTACACAAGAGGTTGAGCAGAAATTGCAAGCAATTCAAATGGCAATTGAAGAAATGCTTCAGGATTCTCAGCTTACAACAACGTCTTCTAAACAAGGTTTAATTCATGCAGAGCAGTCTATTCAAGGGATGGGAGTGATGTCTGAAAAAGTGTCACTGACAGCTATGGTCGTCCAACAGCTCAGCGACCAATCAACAGAAATTAATCGTATTTTACAAGTCATTAATGCTATTGCAGGTCAAACAAATTTATTAGCATTAAATGCGGCGATAGAAGCTGCTCGTGCAGGTGAGCATGGCAAGGGCTTTTCGATTGTGGCAGAGGAAGTACGAAAGCTTGCAGAAGAATCAGCCAAATCAACAAGTCAAATCGCCTCCATTATTGATATGGTTGTGAGGGAAGCAGCAAAGGCTAGTGATGCTATGCAAAGTGTTGTCTTAGCTATGGAAAACAATACGCAATATATTGATGCCAATAAGCAGGCACTTGATGCGATTTTATGCCATATTATCGATACAGTAGCACAAATCGATAATGTGACAGCTGCCTCCAGTATCATTCAAAGGGAGACGCAGGAGGTTGTACGTGCAGTGGAAAATATGACGGCTGTTAGCCAGCAATCCTCAGCAGGAACAGAGGAGTTATTGGCAACGATGGAACAGCAGAATTTAGCGGTTCATGACATCAATAGCAAAGCCCAACAATTAACAGCTATGACGGACTCATTACAGGCAGCACTAGCTAAATTTCAATATTAAATTAAAAGAGCTGTAGGCAAGGTGAAATTTTCATCCAACCTTGCTTACAGCTCTTATACTTATTTGAAAAAGTGTGAAATAAATTGATTCGCTTCTTGCCAGTTATAAACCCTTACAACATTATTAGGAACGGCAAGCCGATTATAAGGTGTATCAAATAACACAACAGGTATTTTTAACTCCTCTGCCAGCATCACCGCATTATCATGTTTATCCTCAAAGAAAGCTTCTACATTATGTTTTTTTGCTGCGGCTAGTTTATCATGGCTGCCGAGAAGCTCGATATGGTCGTAAGGTATAGCTTGCGATTTAAACCAATTAACCGTGATGTCTGCTACATTTTCACCTCGTGCAGAAATATAATACAGCTCAAAGTTATTTTTCCAAGCGCTTAGAATATTTTTTGCATCTTTTGCCACTTCAGAGACTTCATACATGTAAGGTTCATTTTCCTTAAACCAAGTATTAAAGGCACTTCGGTCAATAGGGTGTGGGAAGGCAGATAAAAAATCATATTCACAAACATCATCCAGCGTAATATTTACATTGTACTGTTTATTAATATGTGGAATGAGTGTACTTGGACATGTCACAGTCCCATCAATATCAATACCAAAGCGGGGCTTTTTCATGCTAGCACCTCCTTAGGCATTTGCTTTTTGAGCTTCTTCCGCTGCGCGTTTTTCTTCCATTTCTGCTGCTAATTTATCAATTTCTTTCTTCAGTTCTTCCACCATTGTTTCTTCTGGCACTTTACGGACTGTTTTCCCCTTCATGAATAACAAGCCTTCACCACGGGCACCAGCAATACCGATATCTGCCTCACGCGCTTCTCCAGGACCGTTTACCGCACAGCCTAGAACAGCTACTTTTAACGGTACATTTAATTTTGAAATATATTCTTCTACTTCATTTGCGATAGAAATTAAATCAATTTCAATGCGTCCACATGTTGGGCAAGAAATCAGAGTTGCCATATTAGAAGCGAGACCAAAGGATTTTAATAGTTCTCGTGCTACTTTAACCTCTTCCACAGGGTCAGCAGAAAGGGAGATACGTAATGTATTTCCAATACCTTTTGATAGGATGGCTCCAAGACCTGCTGCTGATTTTACAGTACCAGCAAATAACGTCCCAGATTCTGTAATCCCTAAATGTAGCGGATAATTAAAGGCCTTAGACGCCTTTTCATAGGCTTCAATGGCAAGATTAACGTCAGATGCTTTCATTGATACGATAATATCGTGGAAGTCCAAGTCTTCCAAAATTTTAATATGGTGTAGAGCAGATTCTACCATACCATCAGCTGTAGGATAGCCATATTTTTCTAAAATATGACGCTCTAATGAACCGGCATTTACACCAATACGAATGGGTATACCTTTTGCCTTGGCTGCATTAACAACAGCTTCCACTTTTTCTTTACGACCAATATTACCTGGATTAATACGTACTTTATCAATACCATTTTCAATGGCTTTTAATGCTAATCTATAATCAAAATGAATATCAGCTACTAATGGAATATGAATACGTTTTTTGATTTCGGCAATCGCGTCTGCTGCACGTTCATCTGGGACAGCAACACGAACAACTTGACAGCCCGCTTCCTCAAGACGAAGAATTTCTGCAACTGTTGCTTCTACATCATGTGTTTTGGTTGTACACATACTTTGAATGAATAATTCATTACTACCACCAATTGTTAAGTTACCGACACGCACAGGACGTGTATTTGAACGGTGACAAATTTCACTCATTAACTTTCTCTCCTTTTCGGGCCACTATTTTCAGCCGTCACTGTCATTTATTTTAGCAGTGTAAGAAAATAAGGACAAGGAAGAAACGCTAACTTTTCATTTTCCGCATTTGTTTTCGAGCTCAAATGAGAGAGGAAGCTTGATATTTTCACCTGGAACTAGTGCTTGTAATTGTAAGTGTGGGTTTAAGTTGTAAAAAAGTTGTAAGCGTTCTGGAAAGGTCATGGGAACTTTAGCAGGGTGTAGAGCAAATAAACTATGAATGGTATCTCCTTCAATCGTTTGTACGGTAATATAATTTGGCTCACGCTGTTGTTCACAAAGTCCATTTTCTGAGCTCTTTGTGGATAAAGCCGCAAGTGGGATGGACCCTTCTGTTAAATCTACTTTGACGACAAAGGCAATTACGATGATGATAGTTGTCAAGATGAATGCTCGCAAAAAATCCCCTCCTTTTCTACACTATATTGAGAAGAGAGGGGATTCATGCACATTATTTTATATTTGGTTGTTTTGGATATTTTGTAAAGGCCACAATTAATAGAGAAATGGTTAAAAATAAAGATAGTACAGTGATAACAGTACTACTAACGGGCAGATAGTCTGTTAACATCGAAAGTAACGTAGCCCAAGTGATCGCAAAGGTAGTTGTTCTCCAGATATGGCGATACTCACCTCGACGCTTCATCGCTTTCAAGATAAATAAACCTGCTAAAGCATAAAGGGCAATTTGTGCAAAAATAAGCATTGTTGTCACGACGAAAAGCATTAGGAAGGTGAATGGATATAAGAGCCATTTAATGCCCTCTATGTAATCTGTTAAACCAGTTAAACTGTCCATATCGAATGTATCAACGGACATACCTGCTGCAAAACGACCTAAAGAGAATACAGACACAATGGTAATCAGTAGAAAAGTATATTGAATAACCTTTCCAATAGGTAATAAACGATAGGCTGCTAGTTTTTTAGGATGTATAAGACTATCAATAAAAAGCTGTGAGTGTTTCATGCTATATCTCCTCCAATCGATATTTTAACATGTTCAAAGAGGACAAGATATGAAAGAAATATAAATGAGGAGGGTCTTGATGTTAAAATGTTAACATTATGTAAAGAAGTTAAAGGATTTCTTTACTTTTTGTTTGGAATCATTTAATGATTAGAACGAGGATAGTAGAGATGTAGGAATTGGAGCGAAAACAATTGACAATAGATTGGCAAAGCATTCTCTTTCAGTTTTTAGGCGGGCTAGGGGTCTTTTTATTTTCCATTAAATTCATGGGGGATGGGCTTCAAAAATCAGCGGATGATCGGTTACGTGAATGGTTAAATCGCTTTACCACAAACCCTATTATGGGTGTCCTGGTTGGTATATTTGTAACAATTTGCATACAATCAAGTTCTGCCACAACAGTCATCACTGTAGGATTAGTGAGTGCTGGTTTTTTAACATTGCGTCAAGCAATCGGTGTCATTATGGGGGCAAATATTGGTACAACGATTACTGCATTTATTATTGGTATTAATATTGGACTCTATTTTTACCCTTTATTGGCAATTGGAGCAGCCTGTTTATTTTTCTTAAAGAAAGCAACGTATCAACATATTGGTCAGATTCTATTTGGCTTTGGCGGTTTATTTTTAGGGCTAGAGTTGATGAGTGCTAGTATGCAGGCGTTACATCAGCTTGCAGATTTTGCATCGTTAACGCTTCATTTAAGCAATCAACCGATAGTAGGCATATTTTTAGGAACCATTTTCACCTTACTGGTGCAAAGCTCTACCGCAACGGTGGGGGTATTGCAAGGTTTATATGCAGAACAATTAATTGGTTTAAATAGTGCCTTACCGATATTGTTTGGGGAAAATATTGGCACGACCATTACAGCTGTTTTAGCTTCTCTTGGTGCTTCTATTTACGCTAAGCGTGCAGCAGCGGCTCATGTATTATTTAATGTGATTGGGACGATTATTTTCATGTTATTGTTCACACCGTTTATGCAATATGTACAGTGGATCAGTGGCGTATTTCATTTAGAGCCTCGCATGCAGATTGCCATTGCTCATGGCTCATTCAATGTCTTTAATATGATGATCCAACTACCATTTATCGCTGGACTCGCAGCATTAGTTACAAAGCTACTGCCGGGACATGATGGCAATATCGATGTAACAACTAAGCATTTAGATCCATCATTCATTGATTCCTCACCTGCTATTGCGCTGGGTCAAGCTAAAGAAGAGGTATTGCGAATGGGTGAACATGCATTGCGTGGGTTGGAAGAAACGTTTCTATATATGAAATCTGGAGAGGTAGAGCATATTCCAACGGTGCTACAGCTAGAAGTCGGGCTTAATCATCTAGACAATGAAATTACTGATTATTTAGTAATGGTGTCTAAGCAGCCTCTTTCCCGTGCAGACTCAGTAAGACATCATACTTTATTGACAAATGTAAGGGATTTTGAACGAATTGGGGATCACTTTGAAAATATTTTAGAGCTTTTACAGTACAAGGATCACCACGAGGTAAGCTTAAGTAAATCAGCGCGACAGGACTTAATAGGTATGTTTAGTTTAGCCATAGAGGCAGTACGCAAAAGTATAGAAGCATTAGATACCGCTAGCCTGAGCTTAGCTCAAGAAGTAACAGAGCTAGAAAGCCTGATTGATGATATGGAAGATAAACTACGTCAAAAGCATATTGCCCGATTAAACACAAATGAGTGTAGTGGGGCTGCAGGAATTGTTTATATGGATATCGTTAGCAACTTAGAGCGTATAGGAGACCATGCAGTAAATATTGCAGATTCTATTTTAGGCATTCGTCATTAATGAAACTTTTCACTTTGTTATTTCGTATGAAAGGCAATGCACGTTAAAAGGAGAGAATCTTTATGGAAGTTGTTGGCTGGATCTTAGTGATTGCCTGCTTTATTATTTCATTTATTGGTTTAGTGTATCCAATTATTCCCGGAGTACTGTTTTTAGTCGGTGGATTTTTGCTCTATGGCTTATTTTTCTCATTCGCAGAGCTAAGCTGGTGGTTTTGGGTCATTGAAATACTATTTGTCGTGTTGTTATTTGGGGCGGATACTGTGGCAAATGCGTTTGGTATCAAAAAGTTTGGTGGTTCCAATGCTGGGATGTGGGGGAGCACCATCGGGTTATTAATTGGTCCATTTGTGATCCCTGTGGCAGGGATTTTAATTGGACCATTTTTAGGGGCTGTGATTGCGGAACTAATCGTTGAGAAACGTACATTTAGTGAGGCAGTGAAAAGTGGTGTCGGTTCTTTAATTGGCTTTTTGACATCTACTGTTGTCAAGGCTGTTATTCAAATTGTTATGATTATTGTATTTTTTATCGCCATCTAATGCCTCACTTTTAAGGTTTAGTGTGTGTGAGTAAAGGGTAAGATAGTAAACATATCGGTATTTCGGTCAAAAGGCTGAAATCTTCAAATTGAAGTATTTTTCGTTGAATGGTTTGACCAATTTTGATAATCTAAGGATGTACTAATTATTTCTTATTTTAGGGAGGAACTTAACAATGGCTTACGAATTACCACAATTAACTTACGCTTATGACGCATTAGAACCACATATCGATGCAAAAACAATGGAAATTCACCATTCTAAACACCACAATACTTATGTAACAAACTTAAATGCAGCATTAGAAGGTACTGAATTTGCAGATAAAGACATTAACGACTTAATCGCAAACCTAGATGCTCTTCCAGCTGACAAACAAACTGCTGTACGCAACAACGGTGGCGGACATGCTAACCATACATTATTCTGGGAAGTAATCGCTCCAGGCGGTTCAAATACACCAGTTGGTGAAGTAGCAAAAGCAATCGATGCTAAATTCGGTTCTTTTGATGCTTTCAAAGAAGAATTTGCTAAAGCTGCTACAACTCGCTTTGGTTCAGGTTGGGCTTGGTTAATCGTTGATGGTGACTCAGTTGCTGTTACGTCTACTCCAAACCAAGACTCTCCAGTAATGGAAGGGAAAACTCCAGTTTTAGGCTTAGATGTATGGGAACATGCATACTACCTAAACTACCAAAACCGTCGTCCAGATTACATCGGTGCTTTCTGGAACGTAGTAAACTGGGATGTAGTAGAAGCTAAATTCCAAGCTGCAAAATAATAACGAATAGAATAATTGGCTGTGCCTAAAGTGAGCAATCACGGGGCATAGCCTTTTTTGTTGGATTAAACTGCAAATTAAGGGATAGAATCTGAAAATATCAGGATAATGAAGCCGAAATATTAGGAGAGCGTGGAATAGGGCAACCTTTCTCCATAAAGTACCGTCAAATAAATGATGTTTTACATAAGAAATCGAAAGTGCGTGCTTTTCTGTCATACCTTCGAATGGTATACTAGGTATCGTGTATTGAAATGATCAGAAGATGAGGAGGGGAATACATATGCGCAAAGCACCAGGAAAAAATCGCGCGGCGAGTGTTAAAGCAAAACATCATTCTAACTTAACATTTCGTATGAATATCCTTTTCTTTGCAATATTTATCGTATTTTCAATGTTAATTTTTAGACTTGGCTATATGCAAATCGTCAAAGGGGAAGATTATGTACGTGATTTAGAGCGTAAAGAAGAGGTACCTGTGAATACAAGTGTACCAAGGGGACGCATGTATGATCGTTATGGTCGTATTTTAGTGGATAACCACCCAGAAAATGCCATAACGTATACGAAAATGCAAACGACCACAACAGAGGAGATGCTTGATATCGCGAAAAAGCTGGCACAATTGATAGAACAGCCAACAAAGCGTGTCACATTGCGTGATAAACAGGATTTCTGGATACTACAAAATCACGATGCAGCCTATGAAAAAGTCACAGAGGCAGAAAAAACAAAGATTAATGCACAAGAAAATATTACAACCAGCCAAATTAATGCAGAGATTGATAAACTGGTACGCGAACGTATCACAAACGAAGAACTTTTACAATTAACAGAGGCAGATTTAGAAGTATTAGCGATTTATCGTGAAATGGTGTCTGGCTATAATCTATCCCCTCAAATCATTAAAAGTGAGAATGTATCAGCAGATGAATTTGCTCGTGTATCGGAGCGTTTAACTGAACTACCAGGTGTTAATACAACAACAGACTGGAAACGTGTCAAATTATCATCTTTATCTATTCTTGGACGTACAACGGTCCCAACAAAAGGGATACCGAAAGAGAAGCTCAATTACTATTTAGCACGTGACTACTCACGTAATGACCGTGTGGGAGAAAGTTACATTGAAGCACAATATGAAGAATTACTACAAGGTCAAAAAACAGTCGTCAAAAATATTACCAATAAAAAAGGTCAGGTAGTCGATACAGTCACAACCTATGAAGGGGAGCCAGGTAAAGACTTAATCCTTTCCTTGGATAGTGAACTGCAGGCTGAAACGGATAAGATTGTAGAAGAAGAACTGCTTAAATTAAAAGCTCTTCCAGGTTCCTATCTATTAGACCGTGCCTTCCTAATTATGATGGATCCAAATACAGGCGACATTTTATCGATGGTAGGTAAGAAAATAGAAAAGAATCCCGAGACAGGGCAAAATGAAGTCGTTGACTATGCATATGGATCGTTTACAACGGCTTATGAGGCAGGTTCATCTGTTAAAGCAGCAACAGTTCTCACTGGCTACAATCAGGGCGTTATTTCGATGGGTACTTCAATGGGAGACGAGCCGATTAAATTAGCTAGCACGGATCCGAAAACGTCTATTTTTAACAGGGCTGGATATATTCCGATGAATGACTTGTTGGCATTAGAACGTTCTTCCAACTCCTATATGTTTAAAATTGCGTTGCTGCTTAATGGAACCCCTTATAGTTATGGTATGCCATTACGCTTAAAGGACGATACGTTCTCAAAAATGCGTAATAATTATGCGCAATTTGGTTTAGGTGTGAAAACAGGCATTGATTTACCAAATGAATTTAGTGGAGTGAGTGGTCCATCAGGTCCTACAATGGGTGGTAAAACACTCGACTTGGCTATTGGTCAGTATGATACGTATACACCGCTTCAACTTGCGCAATATATTTCGACAGTTGCCAATGGTGGCTATCGTATTCAGCCACATGTAGTGAAAGAGGTTCGTGACCCATCACAGGATGGAAAGCAATTAGGACAATTAGTAACTGAAGTAGGTCCAACTATTTTGAATCAAATTGATAATCCTAAAGAAGAGATCGATTATGTAAAGCAAGGGCTACGTCGTGTATATACTGGTTCACATGGTACAGCACGAGCACAATTTGCTGATGCTCCATATACAGCAGCAGGGAAAACAGGGACTGCAGAGGTAGTGTATTATGGTCCATTACGTGAGCACTACGGCATAAATACGATTAATTTAACGCATGTTGGCTTTGCCCCATATGAAAATCCTGAAATTGCCTATGCAGTTGTGATCCCATGGGTTAATACAAATTTAGCGCCACACTACTATCAAAATAATGTCATTGCTAGACGTTCTTTAGATAAGTATTTTGAATTAAAAGCTAAATATCAAGCTGAAAAAGTCACAGATAGTAATGTAAAACAGCCAATTTTACCAGCGATTACGGAAGAAAAAATTGGAGAGAATGAGCAGGAATAAAGGGTATTGGATATGCGCTAATACAAAACGGATTTGGAAAAATTATTTTCCAAATCCGTTTTATTTTCACTTTTTTAAGACTAGACATGAATAATGGAAAGGGGCGTTTGGATAGCAAAACGCCCCTTTCAGATATTTAGTGCCTTTATGCGGATAATTGCTGAATGGCTAATTCAAATTGCTCTCTTGGTTTTACACCATAAAGCTCTATATTGTTATAGAAATAAGAAGCTAGCATAAAATCAATCGCCTCTTGAAGTGTGTAGTCCCGATGTTCCATTACTAATGATAAATATGTTTTAAAATAATCGACATTTTGTACTTTTGCATGTTTCATGACAAAGGTCAAACGCTCCTTATCATTAAAATAAATATTTCCTGACACATTTGCTTATTATAACACCTTTCCTATAGGAAGCAAGTTTCCCCTATTGTAAATTCATCTTTACAAACGTTTACAAAGCATTACATTCCTTTACATCTCTTTTACGAACCGTTTATACGACTTCAACAATCAGTCATTATAGTAAAGATTGTAAGACAAATAACTATAAAACAGTTCATGACGGAGGCAAATGAGATGAAAAAGTGGAAGTACTTAACGATGACAGCGGTAATGGGTTCTGCATTAATGCTAGGTGCATGTGGTAGCGATTCTGCACAAAACGGAAACAATACAGAAACGAACGCACCAGCAAGCTCAGGACAAGAAGCTGCTGATGAAAAGCTACAAGGGTCTGTAGCTGGAGATGGCTCATCAACAGTAGCACCAATCATTGAGGCAGTTGTTGAAGAGTATGCAGGTACACAACCAGATGTCAAAGTATCAGTGGGGGTTTCTGGTACTGGTGGTGGTTTTGAAAAATTCATCGCAGGTGAAACAGACTTTTCAAATGCATCTCGTAATATAAAAGATGAAGAGAAAGCGAAATTAGAAGAAGCGGGCATTGATTTTACAGAGCTAGCTTTAGCATATGACGGTTTATCAGTAGTCGTGAACCCAGAAAATGATTGGGCGAAGGACTTAACGGTCGAACAACTACAAAAAATTTGGATTGAAGATGGAACAGAGAAAAAATGGTCTGATATTGATCCATCTTGGCCAGATGAAAAAATCGTTTACTATTCACCAGGTACTGATTCAGGCACATACGACTACTTTGATGAAGTGATTTTAGATGGAGCAGATCTAGTAAGCTCAGCAACATTATCAGAGGATGATAATATGCTAGTGCAAGGTGTAGCTGGTGATAAAAATGCGATCGGCTTCTTCGGTTATGCTTACTACCTTGAAAATAAAGATAAATTAAACATTGTCAAAGTAAATGGCGTAGAGCCAACAAATGAAACAATTGAAGGTGGCGAATATACACCACTTTCACGTCCATTATTCACATACGTAAAAAATAGTGCGATGAAGGACAATGAAGCAGCTTACGACTTCATTAAATTTACACTTGAAAACGCAGGCGATATGGCTGAAGCAGTGGGCTATGTTCGTTTACCTGAAGAAAAATATACTGAAGGCTTAAAAACTTTAGAAGGCTTAAAATAAGAAGACATGCATAGAGGGGAAGAGATGTATGCTCTTTCCCTCACTTATTTGAAAGGAGCTCCCAATGGTTTCTCAAAAGGAAGATAAGACATCATCTGTGCAGCAATTAATTGCAAATTCGCGCAACCAAAAAACAAAGAAAATAGTGGAAAAAGCCATGCCAGCTCTATTATTTTCTGCAGCTATTATTTCGATATTAACAACATTTGGCATTGTTTTCACCCTTATTTTTGAAACGTTTGAATTCTTTAAACGCGTGTCGATTACGGATTTCCTTTTCGGTACTAAATGGTTACCGTTTTCAGGTAACGAACCGTTATTTGGGATACTGCCATTAATCGCTGGTACATTAAAAGTGACACTTATTGCAGTTGTAGTAGCTGTACCATTTGGAATTGCTTCAGCTATCTATTTAAGTGAATATGCAAGTGAGAAAACACGACGTACAGTGAAACCTATTTTAGAGGTATTAGCAGGTGTGCCAACAATTGTTTATGGCTTCTTCGCTTTAACATTTGTCACACCAGTTTTACAAGAAATTGTACCTGGACTTAAACTATTTAATGCATTAAGTCCTGGTATTGTTGTAGGGATTATGATTTTACCAATGATTACGTCTCTTTCAGAAGATGCCATGTCATCTGTACCAAATAGTATGCGTGAGGGAGCCTTAGCTCTAGGTGCGACGAAATTTGAAGTAGCAATCAAAGTAGTATTACCTGCTGCGCTTTCAGGGATTATCGCTTCAGTTGTGTTAGCTATTTCCCGGGCAATAGGAGAAACTATGATTGTATCACTTGCAGGTGGTTCAACACCGAAATTTGACCTCAATGTGACAGACTCTATTCAAACAATGACTGCATACATTGTACAGGTTTCAACTGGTGATGCGGGTTACGGTACAACCATCTATTACTCAATTTATTCAGTAGGATTCACACTATTTATCTTTACGCTAGTAATGAATCTACTTGCTCATTATATTTCGAAACGCTTCAGGGAGGTTTACTAGCATGCGCTATATGGATGACACAGTCGTCATGAAACGAATGACAAAGCGTATTACAGCAAATAAAGTTTGGAAAACTCTATTTTTCTTAGCTACAACGTTTGCACTTGTTACTTTAGCTGTTTTACTGTACCGCATTGTGACACAGGGAATTGATTACTTAAACATCGATTTCTTGACGAATTTTGCATCACGATTTGCGGATAAGGCAGGTATCAAAGCTGCTTTAATCGGTTCGCTTTGGTTAATGGCAGTTGTAGCACCAGTATCGATTATTTTAGGAGTTGGTACTGCGATTTATTTAGAGGAGTATGCCAAGAAAAATAAAATCAATGACTTTATTCGCATGAATATATCGAATCTAGCAGGTGTTCCTTCCATTGTTTTTGGATTACTTGGATTAACTATTTTTGTACGTATGATGGAACTAGGAAAAAGTATTTTAGCTGCTGGCTTTACAATGAGTTTGTTAATTTTACCGGTTATCATTGTAGCAGCTCAAGAGGCTATTCGTGCAGTGCCAAACGAACAACGTGAAGCTTCATATGGCATGGGAGCAACGAAATGGCAAACGATTTTGCGTGTTGTATTGCCAGCTGCCATTCCAGGTATTTTAACAGGAAGTATTTTAGCCTTGTCTCGTGCCATAGGAGAAACAGCTCCACTAGTTGTAATTGGAATTCCAGTTATCCTACAGTTTTTACCGAATGGTTTACTGAGTCAATTTACAGCATTACCAATGCAAATTTATGATTGGGCAAAACGACCACAAGAAGCCTTTCAGTATGTAGCAGCCGCAGGTATTTTAGTGCTTATGACAGTGCTGTTATTAATGAATTCGATCGCCATCTATATCCGAAATAAATTCCAAAAACGTTATTAATGAGGTGACCTTATGGTATTAGATTTTAAAGAGGAAAAAACAATTGTCAAACGGAATCAGGCAACGACTAAGTCTGTAGCAGATGTGGCGAAAAATATTGTCTATGATACACGCAATTTAAACTTATGGTATGGTGACCATCATGGTTTAAAAGATGTTAATTTAAGCATCTATGAAAATGAAGTAACGGCTATTATTGGACCATCTGGCTGTGGGAAATCTACGTATCTAAAAACATTAAACCGCATGGTTGAACTTGTACCAATCGTTCGTACATCAGGAGAAATTTTATACCGTGAGCGAAATATTTTAGATAAAAACTATACGGTAGAGGAATTAAGAACACGTGTAGGAATGGTATTCCAAAAGCCAAACCCGTTTCCAAAATCTATTTATGATAACATTGCCTATGGACCAAGAATTCATGGCATTAAAAATAAAAAAATTCTGGATGAAATTGTGGAGAAATCATTAAGAGGGGCAGCCATTTGGGACGAGGTAAAAGACCGTTTGAATCAAAATGCCTACGGATTATCAGGTGGTCAGCAACAACGTATTTGTATTGCACGTTGCTTAGCGATAGAGCCTGATGTCATCTTAATGGATGAGCCAACATCTGCCTTAGACCCGATTTCTACATTGAAAGTGGAAGAGTTGGTCCAAGAACTGAAAAAGGACTATTCCATTGTCATCGTGACACATAATATGCAGCAAGCGGCACGTATTTCTGATCGTACAGCATTTTTCCTAAGTGGAGAGGTTGTCGAATACGATAAAACGGATGTTATTTTCCAAACACCAGCAGATCAACGTACAGAAGACTATATTTCGGGACGTTTCGGCTAAGGAGGAGCAATGAATGATCGTACGTGAACGTTTTGAACAAGAGTTAAAAGAGGTACAGGGGCAATTTCTTGCAATTGCCAATAGCAGTATCCTTGCATTAAAAACAGCTTTTGAAGCATTGGTAGAGCAGGATTTAGAAAAGGCTTTGAAAATTTTGGAAGACGATTTAATCATTAATCGCCTTGAAGAAGAAATTAATGATCATGTGATCCTAATGATTGCCAAGCAGCAGCCAGTAGCAACAGATTTACGCCGTCTCATGGTTCTTGTAAAGGCAGCTTCAGATATGGAAAGAGTAGGGGACTATGCGGTTAATATAGCTAAAGAAGCAATTCGAATCGGTAAGGAGCCAATGATTTTCCCAATAACAAATCTCCAAACCATGTGTAATAAAACAGTAGAAATGCTAGAGAGCATCATGAAGGCCTTTACGGAGGAAGATACGGTACGCGCTAAAGAGATTGCTGAGTTAGATGATTACGTGGACGATTTATACGGGGCAACGATCACCCTTTTACTTCGTGCTGGGGTAGAAAACCCCTCCCATATTTCACAGATTACGCACCTAACTTTTATTTGCCGCTATTTAGAACGTTCTGCTGATCATGCTACAAATATTGCTGAACATCTATTTTACTTAGTAAAGGGCAAACATTATGAATTAAATAATTAAGAGAGAAGAGCTGCGTTTTAGCTCTTTTTTTCATTTGTCGAAAAAAATCTCCTGAAGCAGCAACATTGTTTTTGGCTGTAGCGTCTTTATAGCGAGCGTTTTTGTATTGTCAAAAAAATTTTTTGGTTATACTATAGACATTATCCAAAAAATGTGGTGCTTAGGAGGTGCTGCTATATGAAAGATGCAATTGAATCCCTCATCAAGCAATTTGACAAGTCGTTGACAATAGAACAACTTGACTATTTACGTTTTCTCTATGAAAACCTACATATAGAGGAGTTAAGTGAAGGGGAACAACATTATTTTATCGATTATTTTTTCAAGAGTGAGCCATTACGAAATATGGCAGCATTTGCTCTGGAATTGACGGATATCATGCATGAAATCCAAGAGAATATTCCTGCTATTGAGAAGGCAGAACGCTTAGCAAACGGCAAAGAGCAACGCCAGCATTATGAACGAAAATGGTCAGAGCTTAGACGTCAAAAGCTTAAGCAACAGACAACGAAAAGCGGAAATATTTACTATGTACCCTTTCATGATTATCAACAAGACCCTGGCCCGATGATTATTTGTTTAGAACAAACGACAGGAATGGCCGCTTATTCTGAGATTTGTAAAAGTATGATTTTAGCGTTATTTATAAGTGCGCATCGGGAAGGCCGTGATTTATACATTGTACCGTATGATCGGCAAATTCATGTCCACTATCGTTTTGAAAATGGGCATTTAAATTTAGCTGATTTTAAGAGTTTTATCGAATATAAGGCAAGGGGAGAGGCGGCCATTTTACCTGTTTTACAATTTGTGAAAGCATTGCTACAGGAAAATCAATTAGGTACAGAGGCAGATGTCATTATTTTTACAGAAGGAGCACCTATTGATGGTCAGCATCTCGTTGGCAAGCAAGCCAAAACGATGCTAAAGGAAATGAAGCAAAAATATCATGCTGAATTTTCAGTGATTGCCATGCATGAACATAATTTTAATAAACAGCAATTTTGGTTTGCTAGTAAGGCTTTTTTTGCAGATGATGCCATACAATAACAAGAAGGGGCTCACCATTCCTGAAGGTCGGCTCCTTTTTGCTGGCGATACATAGGTAGTTATAAAGGAGAAATACATGGATTCATTACATTGGCTATTACCTAAATTTACAGTCCCAACTTGGCTAGATGGCTTAATTGCCGTCATTATTTGTTTAGTCGGGTGGCTTATTCAACGATTCATCATCAAAAAAATTATTCATCGTATCGTGCTATTTTTAAAAGATCGTCAGCGCAATTTCCAAGCAAATGTACTGGCTCAATTTAGTAAAGCAATTGGCTATGCCTTTATGACGACGGTCATTGTGCTCAGCTTATCTTATTTAATAAAAGTTCCTTTATTTACGCATACATCAACTAAGAATTTTGTATTGTCTATTATGGTGTTTCTTGCTTTTAAAGGGATTTATGATGTTTTGAATTTTTATACGAAACAACCATTTGAATTAACGAGCGAAGAGGATCAGAATGTTTTATTACCGTTTTTCCTACGAATAGGTAAAGTACTTATCATGATTTTTGCTATGTTTACGATTGCTTCCTTTTGGGATTTTAATCTGAATGGTTTTTTAACTGGAATCGGCTTAACGGGTGTGGCGATTGCCTTTGGGATTCGCGATACACTAGCGCATGTATTTGGTGGCATGTCCGTAGCTTTAGATAATCCATTCCAAATAGGAGATTGGATAGCGACAGAGGATCAAAAAATTGAAGGAACGATTGAGGATATCAATTTAAGAAGTACGTTAATTCAAACAGGAGACAAAGGACTTGTATATGTGCCGAACTCCTATTTAGTGAATCGTCCACTTTATAATTTATCTAAACGAGAAAAACGGAAATGTGAGCAGTTTTTATATATCGCTGCTGATAATGATGAGGAAGACATCCGTAGCGCTTTAACGGCCATTCATAAGGAAATATATTTACATGCTAAAACAGAGAAAGACATGATTCATGTATTTATAGATGAGTTTCATCATGATTCGTATCGCGTGCTTGTTCGATTCTTTGTTGCCACAAATGATACCGCTGTTATGCTGGAAGTACGACAGGATATTTTATTTGCCATTCGTCAAATAATGGAGGAGCTATCGATTACATTAGCTAGCCATCCTGAAGATGAAAGTCTACGAAATAAAAAATAAATTGAATTGTAAGATAGTTTGCTTTACAATATTACCAAGAAATCAGCTTTGATGAAGAGTAGTAGCTAGTACAATTTGTTATAGAGAGCTAGTGGTTGGTGAAAACTAGTACAAATGTTTAGTGAATGGACTTCGGAGCTCTAATCCTGAAAACAGTACGGATTAGCGGATGCCTACGTTATAAGGCTTAAAGAGGGTTTTCTTATCAGGAGACCAATGAAGGTGGCACCACGGCTTTTCCGTCCTTTTGTGATGGAAAGGCCTTTTTATATTTTTTTCTTTAGACAGCATATATTTTAGCTGAATGAAGAGAAAGCCTTTAGCAGATTTCTGCTGCTAAAGATAGATGAGGTGTAGATGAGCAGAGCTTAGAGAAGGAGAGAAGAGAGTATGACAGTTGAGCTTAGAAAGTATGCTATGAAAGTATTACAGGGGGATATGATGACCCCGATCTCTGTGTATCAATCACTGAAAGGGCAGCATAAAATGTTGTTCGAATCCTCAGCGAAACATGAGGAAAGTGGGCGATATTCCTTTATCGCCATCAATCCAGTGGCTGAACTAAAAGGAAACAATGAAGAATTCGTGTTTTCAAAAGGAGTAGAAAATGACAAGGCTAGGGGCAATGTGCTTGATCGATTAAAAGAACTAATACCCTTTCATGAAGAAAGCTACCCTTTTGCTTTCTTTGGAGGAGCTATAGGTTTCTTTGGCTATGAAACAGCATTTTACACAGAACAAATAGGTGACTATTTACAGGATGATTTAGCCATGCCTGATGTTCATGTTTTTTTCTATGATACATTTATTGTTTTTGATCATCTAACACAGGAAATTACACTCGCTTCAATTGATCTATTTCAGGATGGACGTTCATTACAGGAGATGGAAGCTGCTATTACAACGATGGAGCAACAGCTTTGTGCAGGTACAACCTTTGAGGCATTAAAGGTGGATGAGTTACAGTTTAAGCCAATGATTTCGAAGGAACGATTTATTGCTTTAGTGGAACGTGCTAAGCAGCATATTTTGAGAGGCGATATTTTCCAAATTGTGTTATCGCAACGTTTTTCTGCGCCGTTTACAGGTTCGCCATTCTCGCTCTATCGTCAATTGCGCACGTCTAACCCGTCACCCTATATGTTTTATATGGATTATGGAGACTATGTTATTTTAGGAACATCTCCTGAGAGTCTTGTAAAGGTAAAAAATCGAAAAGTGACAACCAACCCAATAGCGGGTACAAAGCCGCGCGGCACGACAATAGAACAGGATGAAGCAATCGCAAATGCGCTATTAGAGGATAGCAAGGAAATAGCTGAACACCGTATGTTAGTGGATTTAGGTCGCAATGATCTTGGTCGTATTGCAAAAGTCGGTTCCGTCAAGCTAACCAAATACATGAAAATAGAGCGCTATAAATATGTGATGCATATGGTTTCTGAGGTGGTTGCTGAATTGCGAGATGACCTTCATGTTCTGGATGTACTTCGTGCTTGTTTACCTGCTGGTACAGTGTCAGGAGCACCAAAAATTCGTGCCATGCAATTGATTAATGAATTAGAACCAATAAAGCGTGGGGTATATGCGGGAGCAGTAGGCTATATTTCGACAACTGGTGATATGGACTTGGCCCTCGCAATTCGCACGATGCTCATTAAGGACCAAAAGGCACATGTACAGGCAGGAGCAGGTATTGTTTATGATTCGATTCCATTGTCAGAATATCAAGAAACACTGAATAAGGCACGTGCCCTATTGGAGGTAAAAAAATGATTCTAATAATAGATAACTATGATTCTTTTACCTATAATTTATTTCAACAAATCAGTATGCTTGGAAAAAGCGTCAAGGTCATACGAAATGATGCCATTACTATAGAAGAAATTCAAAAACTATCGCCAGAAGCCATCATTTTATCACCAGGGCCAGGAACGCCAAATGAAGCAGGGATAACGATAGACGTCATCAAGGAACTCTATCAAAAATTCCCTATTTTAGGTATTTGTCTAGGGCACCAATCGATAGGGCAGGCTTTTGGCGCAAATATTGTGCAGGCCAAAAACATTATGCATGGAAAGCTGTCCCCCTTACAATACGAGCAAACAGGTTTATTTGCCCAATTAGATGGAGATATCGAGGTTATGCGATATCATTCACTTATTATTGAAGAACAAACTTTACACAAAGATTTTAAGATACTCGCCACAGCGGGTGATGACGGAGAGATTATGGCCATTCAACATAAAGAATATCCTCTTTATGGGCTGCAGTTTCATCCTGAATCAATTGGCACAAAAGAAGGCAGTATGATGATGCAAGCCTTTTTAGAAAGTATAGCTTAATAAAAAAGCTGTCGCCTCATATGAATGGGCGACAGCTTTTTAAGTTATTGTTTCTTGCCTGTAATTAAATTAGCTATTTCTTCTAAGGTCATGGAAGAATTGACCTCATAGGAGCCGATTTGTAAGCTTCTAGCATATTTAGGGTTAGCGAGTAGTAACTCCATTTCAACACTATTGGTAATAATACCACCGTCTTCAAGTTTTTGTGCCACACTATACGGTGTGATGCCACTATAGATTTGCAGAGACATCGTTGTTTCATCCGTAGCTGTTTCTTCATCAGCTTGTTCAGATGCATCTGTTGTAGAAGTTTTTTCAGTCGTATGTACTTGCTTTAATTGATCCTTTAACGAGGCAATTTCTTGATTGGCCTTACTTAATTTGTTTTGTAGTTCTTCTACCTGTTGTTGATTGGAAAATCCCTTGGTAGGAAGACCAATATTTACATCGAAGCGGTTTGCGAGTGCGAGCAATGCCCCAACAAGAAAAATGGCTATACCAAATGCACGAATGGCAGACTTATTCATCAATCAACGCCCCCCGTTTGCAATCACTTGCCGAACTTGCTCTTCTGTTAAATTTGAGCGAATACTAATATCTGCTACAGAAAGACCCTGTTTATTTAATTCAAGTACCTGACTAATAATAATTTGATGAATCGGTTTTGCGGGTGCTGTTGTTTGTCCAACTTTTGAAGCCTGTGCAGCCTGTTGAACGGCCTGCATGACTTGGTGCACTTTAGGATCTTGACCTTTTGGAGGGGTACTTGATTTTGATTTCACTTGGAACTCAGGCTCTAGTAAAAGTTCTTCCTCCACAATCTTAAGGCGACGCTTTAAATTATTCGTTTCTTGGAAAATGGAGATAGATAATTCTTCGACATCTTGTTCGATTTTTTTCGCGCTATTTTTGAAAAAGAACGAAACAATGATCAGAAAAATGCCGATACTCATTAATACGATGGATACATCCATTAGTTTCACCTCAATGTAGTATGTAATTATAAGATATTTTACCATATGCAAACTTAATATGAAATGAAGGTAGATTTTTTTTCAGTTTATGTTATAATAGGTTAGTCGTATAAATCATGCTCAAATTTAAATTCTTGATATAGAGTGGGAGGGTTAATGATGCGCGTAAATATTACTTTAGCTTGCACAGATTGCGGCGAACGTAACTACATTTCTAAAAAGAACAAGCGTAACAATCCAGAGCGTCTTGAACTTAAAAAATATTGCTCTCGCGAGAAGAAATACACTCTTCACCGTGAAACTAAGTAATCGCTCATTAAGCCAAAACCACAAGTGGTTTTGGCTTTCTACATTTTATCAAATCATTCAATGTAACAATTCCAGGAGGATATGACGTTTTACGATATAGGAGGTAGCCTAGATGGATAAAACAACTTTACGAAACACGGTACGCCAAGACCTTGCAACCTTGACAGATGAAGATTATTATCGTCAATCATTAACTGTGTTAAAAAAGGTGCTACAGGAACCATATATAATAGAAGCAAATACAATTGGCATGACCATTTCAAATAAGCCAGAAGTCGACACAATTCTTCTAATTGAGGAATTATGGAAACTAGGGAAAAAGGTCGCAGTTCCTAAATGTCACCCGAAAACAAGAGAAATGTCATTTTATGCAATTGATTCATTTGCACAGCTTGAAACTGTATATATGCATTTGCGTGAGCCCATTCCAGCAAAAAGTGAGTTTGTTGACGCAAATGAGATGGATATCATTATTGTACCAGGCGTTGTTTTTGATCCATACGGTTATCGAATTGGCTATGGCGGTGGTTATTATGACCGCTATGTATTAAACTATAATAAGGGTAAGCTGATGTCGTTGCTCTTTGATGAGCAAATCATTGATTGTGTTCCTACTGAAGCACATGATTGCCCAGTAGATATCATTGTGACGCCCACAAAACGTATTGACTGTGTTGCACAACGAGGAGCGAACGAAAATGGATAAAATGCTAGATATTTATGAACTCTTGAAAACATATGGTACCTATATTTATACACGTGATCCTATTGGCGATTTGATGCTGATGGAGGATGAAATACGTGAGCTCTATAAAGCGAATGTACTAGATATAAAAGATTATCAAATGGCCCTACTGCTTATTCGACAAGAAACAACAAGACTTCGTATGGAAGAGCATAAAAAGTAATGTTTGAAATATAATGTAATTGGGTATTGTAAAATTAATGTAACATGTATGTAATATTCTTAAAAACAGTGGGTTTCCGCTGTTTTTATGTTTTTATGAAACTTTTTACAATGCAAAACGTATATATAGATATCTGGTGCATAGAAAGAGCAAAGAGAAAAAATTTTCCATGAGATATGTGTTGATTATCTGTTAAAAAAGGATTAAGATATATTTTGTTTCCGTAACAAAATGTAAAAAATTATTATTTTTTTGTAAGGAAGTAGGGAGGATGTTAGGAATGAAATCAATAAAGTGGCCTAAACATTCATTTATGATACTAGCAATTATAGCAACTTGGATCAAAACGGTCATTGTTTACCACACAAGCTTTGAAATGAAAATTGAAAATGCAATGCAACAGTTTATTTTATTTATTAATCCATTAAGCTTCTTGCTATTTACGTATGGTTTATCACTATTCTTTAAATCAGCAAAAGCTAGAAATCGTTATTTGATTACGGTCAGCGTTATTTTGTCCATTGTTTTATACGGAAATGTAGCGTTCTATCGATTCTACAATGATTTTATTACGCTACCAGTATTATTCCAAACAAGTAACTTTGGTGACTTAGGAACATCAGTAGCAGCCATTGTTGAGCCTTGGGATGTATTATATTTCGTTGATGTCGTTATCTTAATCTTGGCGAATAAATTTTTACCAAAAATGAAAGATGCATTTAAAGTGAATATTGAATTCCGTCGTGCATTTTTTGTGCTTGCAATAGCAATGACATTCTTAAATTTAGGATTAGCAGAAACGGAGCGTCCACAATTACTAACACGTAGTTTTGACCGCGAATTATTAGTAAAAAACATTGGTACGTACAATTACCACTTGTATGACATTTATATTCAATCTAAATCATCTGCCCAACGTGCGTTAGCCGATGGTAGTGAACTAGTAGAAGTGAACAACTATATACGCTCTAATCAAGCTGCAGTAAATCCAGAGATGTTTGGGAAATATAAAGGTCGTAACCTGATTGTGGTATCGATGGAGTCATTACAAAACTTTGTCATTAATAATGACATGAATGGTCATGAAATTACGCCATTCTTAAACTCTTTAACAAAAGATAAAGATACGTATTATTTCAGTAACTTCTACCACCAAACAGGTTTAGGAAAAACATCTGACTCGGAGTTTATTGTTGAAAACTCATTGTTTGGTTTAGGTCGAGGTGCTGTATTCTTCACGCATGGTGGAAATACGTATAATTCAATGGCTGAACGCCTTGGAGAAAATGGATACTTTACAAATGTCATGCACCCTAATAATAAATCTTTCTGGAATCGTGACATGATGTATCAATCGTTAAAAATTAATAAATTCTACGATATAGATTCATATACTGTGGAAGAGGGGCAAGCTGTAAACTGGGGAATGAAAGATGTTCCATTCTTAGAGCAATCAGCTGCTTTAATGAAAGATATGCCACAGCCATTCTACTCTAGACTTATTACTTTAACGAACCATTATCCATTTACATTGGACCCAGAAGATATTATGATTCCTGAATATGATTCAAATTCAGGTACATTAAATCGTTACTTCCAAACAGTACGTTACATGGATGAGGCTTTAAAAGACTTCTTCCAACAGTTAAAAGATCAAGGTGTCTATGATAATTCTATTATTGTGATGTATGGGGATCACTATGGTATTTCTGAGAACCATAATAAAGCAATGGCACAATATTTAGGTAAAGATCAAATTACACCAATGGATAATGCAATGCTTCAAGAAGTACCTTTATTCATCCACATCCCAGGAGCGGGCGATGGAAAAGAAATGACTGAGATTTCAGGACAAATGGATTTACGTCCAACAATCTTACACCTTCTTGGCGTTGAAACGTCAAAAGATATGCAAATGGGTGCGGATTTATTCTCTCCAGAGCATGAGGACTTTGTAGTCTTCCGTGATGGACGCTTTATTACAGATAAATACGTCTATGCTGGTGAAGCTTGCTATGACAAAGCAACTGGCGAAGAAATAGATGGTGAGCCATGTCAGTCTTATGCTGATCGTGCCACAATGGAGCTAGAAAATTCCGATGCCATCATTAATGGCGACTTACTTCGCTTCTATGACGAAAAAACAGGTAATTTAAAGCAGGATTCAGTTAAGTAATCAATGAGAGATCTCGTATAGGGATCTCTCTTTTTATATAGCTAATATAAAGGAATTAGTCACAATCAACCATTCATAAAATTTTTTTGTGAATCTTATGCTAAAGAAAACACCTTTCGCAATGTTTTACAACATGATGCAACGTGAATACACTTTATTGGGCACTTCTTTTTATTGACAAATAGAAAGATACGATTATAATAAGTGTAAATATCTGCATAACGAAGATTTGTTTTTCGCATTTCGGAGTATAAGAGTGAAAGGCATTGAAAAGAACGAGTAACTTTAATGGAACTAACAGAGAGTAGCCGGTTGTTGAGAGGCGCAAGGGGATATTAAAGTGAATACATCTTGGAGCTGCGTACCGAAACTTTAGTAGGCTACGACGGGGTTGCATCCGTAATCATTGCAAAAGTATCGCTATGGCTGTACTTGTTGAGGAGGGCTATGTGAATAGCTCTCGAAAAAAGGTGGTAACACGTTTATCTACGTCCTTTAGGAATTTCCTAAAGGCGTTTTTTTATGCCTTTTAAGCAAAAACGGTACCCCACATTTACTCTTATAGAACTTGCAATATTAATATTTAATATTACAAGGAGATGTTTCGTATGTTTTTAACACCAAAGGAGCAAATGACGATTATCAAGAAAGGTGCTAACAAGATCGTTGACGAACAGGATTTACTTGAAAAATTAGAGCGATCATATAAAGAACAGCGACCTTTAACGATTAAGCTAGGGCTAGATCCGTCCGCACCAGATATTCATTTAGGTCATGCGGTTGTTCTACGAAAAATCAAGCAAATGCAAGATTTAGGCCATCATGCAGTTATTGTTATCGGTGATTTTACAGGACGAATTGGCGATCCTACAGGTAAAGCCAAGGGGCGAACAGCCTTAAATGACGATACAGTGAAGAAAAACGGCCAAACATATTGTGAGCAAATTTTTAAAGTGCTAGATCCGAACAAGACAACGGTTCGTTTTAATAGTGAATGGTTAGCGAAGCTATCCTTTGAAGAAGTCATCAAGCTAGCAGCCACAACATCTGTTGCTCGACTTTTAGAGCGCGAGGATTTTCAGAAACGCTACCAGCAGCACATTCCAATTGGTATACATGAGTTTTTCTACCCACTCATGCAAGCATATGATTCAGTAGAGCTTGTGGCAGATATAGAGTTAGGTGGAACGGATCAGACTTTCAATATTTTAATGGGACGCTCCTTACAAAAGCATCGGGGATTAGAAAAACAAATTGCTATTTTTATGCCCTTGCTAGAGGGATTAGATGGCAGAGAAAAAATGAGTAAGAGCTTAGGTAATTATATTGGCATCAACGAAGCACCTGAGATTATGTTTAAAAAGGTGATGGAAGTCCCAGATACTTTAATTATCAAATATTTCGAATTAGCAACAGATGAGCATCCACTACATGTGCAGGCTATTCAAGATAGACTACAAAAGGGAGAGAATCCCCGCGATTTGAAATTCCTATTAGCAGAAATTATAACGACTTTATACCATGGATCTACAGCAATGGAGGAAGCAAGAGCTTATTTTGAAGCAGCATTTCAAAAAAAGGAAATACCAAAAAACATTCCTATACTGCTCTTGGAAATTGATAAGGAAAGAATCGTGGATATCATTCCACAACTAGTGGTAATGGGTTTTATTCAAAGTAAGAGTGAGTTTTTGCGGTTAATCAAGCAAAAAGGAGTATCCTTGAATGGAGAAAAAATGGCGATGGATGACTTATCACAAGTGTTAATGAATAATGATATCCTACAAATTGGCAAGAAGCGATTTCTTCAATTCAATAAGTAATAACAGACAAAAAAGAGCAATCTCCGAGGAGACTGCTCTTTTTTTGTCTGAATTTTAGTGTAATTTTGGTGGGTAACCGCTGTGAACAATCGTCATGATGACGAACCATCCGAATACAGCAGCACTTAATAAGTTGAAAACAACGCTTAAAAGGTTCTTTTCTTTAATTGCTTGGAATGTACCAAATACAGCTAAAATCGCTACTAGACCAAAAATAACCATTAATAAGTTCATTAAAAATAGACACTCCTTTCGACATCAGAAAATGAATGTCGCAAACAATATTCCTCCTTAATTGTAAACGTTCTACTTGTTTTTGTCGAGGACTAAAATACTGTAAACTATGAACATTTATCGTCAAATTGTGGCAAAGCCTGTATAATAGGAAATTGAGGTGATAACTATGATGAACGTACGAAGTTATTCTCTTGGTCCCGTCCAAACGAATTGCTATATCGTATCGAATAAAGAAAAAGAATGTATCGTATTTGATCCAGGTGAAGAAGCGGAGCGTCTAATTAAAACAATCCGTAGCAACGGCTTAAAACCTCTTGCTATCTTTTTAACACATGCCCATTTTGATCATATAGGGGCAGTAGATGCAGTACGTGAGGTATTTGACGTTCCTGTATGGATTCATGAAAAGGAAGTTAGTTGGCTAGCAGATCCAACAAAGAATGGCTCTAGTAAATATCCTGCATTACCAGATTATAGGGTAGCTGCACCAGCGCAAGATACAATTATCAAAAAAGAACAGCAAATTGAAATGAGTAATTTTGTGTTTCAAGCAGTTTTTACACCTGGGCATTCACCGGGGAGTATTTCCTATATCTTTGAAAATGACGGTTTTGCCATCGTGGGAGATACGTTATTTGAACAAGGTGTAGGACGTACAGATCTATTAGGTGGATCAACCAAAATTTTATTGGAATCGATCCATCATAAACTGTTGACATTACCTGAGGATACTATTATCTATCCTGGACACGGTAATTATACAACGGTAGGCGCAGAAATGGAGACAAATCCTTTTTTAAATGGATTTTAAAATATGGCTAATAAACTGATTTAGCACAAAAAAAAAGCGTATCTCACCGAAAGTGAGATACGCGATTTTGTTTGTATTAATGACCGCCACCAGGTACGTGAATGAATGTTGTATAGTACGTGAAGCCAGCGAAGAATACAGTTAAATATGCTCCGAAAATGTACATGTACATACGTTCTGAAAGGTTTAAGAAGCCTAATAATAAGAATAAACCTGTATTACCTAAGAATAATAGCGATACCTCGTTCATACCTCCAAGGTAGAACATAACTGCAAAAATACCTGTCCAGAATGCCATAACTTTATACATATTATCCATGAAATTTCCCCTCCTTTTGCCCACGACACAATAATCTCTTACTCATTATAAATGATATGAAAGGTGTCTGTAAACTGGAACTTCTCCATGTTTGTGACAAACAAATGGATTTTTAATCTAGCTATCGATTTCTGTCACGTTTATTTCATATTTACATAAATCGCAATTATGTATCATACTTTCCATTTGCACAAATTCATTGTTCGTAAACAATGCATCTAATTGCCCTTTTAAATAGGATTCATGTAATGAACAAACAATTTTAGAATAGGCTGTCAGTTGCTCCTGGAATGGACAATTGAAAATGGAGAAGATTACTTTTTTTCCATGCTCAGTTTGTTGAATTTGTGGAATATAGCCAATTAAAGCGGCATTGTCCGTTAATAGCTGAAGTTTTTCATCGAAGGAAAGAGAATTACTTAATGTCAATTCAGCACTCATATAATTTTTCATTTGCTGGTAGCCATCTTGGTAGCTAATTTCCTGGCATTTTGTTAATGCAGATGGACCAAAGTCTTCAATTAATTGTATCGTCCATTTTAATAAACGATCTTCATCACGTCTTGGAAAAGTAAGAGATACGCCTTTTTCTGAAGCTTTATAAACACGTCCAGGTCTGCCACCTTTACCTGTTTTTACATAGTCAGCTGTAATAATGTTTATTTCTGAAAGCTTCGTTAAATGAAGTCGAGCAACGTTTGGATGGATACCGAATTTGTCAGCAATATGTTGTACAGTAACTGTTTTTTTCTCTTGCAATATGTACTCATAAATAGAGTATCTTGTTTCATCCGCTAGTGTACTAGTAATTTTTAATGGATGGATCATGAGCTTCACCTCTTTAATTTATTATAAAAATTATGTTCGTCTACCAAGTGTTAGGAAAATAATCATGTTGATACTATTATATTGTATTATTGAAAAAGATACAGTTCATTTCGGCATAAATATTAATTTTTTCATGTATTTATATTCTTTTTTAGTGGAAAATTGCACTTTATCCACATTTTTATAGCAAAAAACATTATTGGCAGAAAATTAACTTGCAAATTTTTATTTTCTGAAAAGGGCTTTTCTCGTGGCGAGTTCCTCCTTATACTAGGAAATAACGAATAGAGCGGTCATATTCGAATGAACTAAAAGAGAGGTGCATATATGCAGAGTTTTGAAACAGTTGTCGAACAAAAATGTGAGCAACTTTTACTAAAGGCCTATCATTTTGGAGCATCTGATTTATTGTTAGTTCCAGGAAACATAAAGTATCGGATCTATTTTCGGAAATATGATAAACTTCTCCACGCTGGTGAGCTACCTCATGAACTTGCAGAAAGAATGATCTCTTACTATAAATTTCTTGCCGAATTAGATATTAGTGAACGTCGTAAACCTCAAAGCGGTGCCTTTCAAAAAGCAATGGAGCAAAATTCTTATTCGTTTCGAGTATCCACACTGCCTTCTGTATTTTCAAAAGAAAGCTTAATTATTCGTTTACTTCTCCAAAATCATGCATTTCCACTAACTTCCCTAAGCTTTTCCAAAAGCGCAGCTCATCAACTCATGGAGCTGGTACAAAACCGACAAGGTCTTCTATTTTTTACGGGAGCAACAGGCTCTGGCAAGTCTACTTCACTTTATTCCCTAATCCATTACTGTTCCACAGAATTGAATCGACATGTAATTTCTTTAGAAGATCCTGTAGAAAACAGCCAAGCCAATTTACTTCAAATTCAAGTCAACGAGCGAGCAGGCGTTACATATGCTGCAGGATTAAAAGCCATTTTGCGCCATTCACCTGATGTCATTATGATTGGTGAAATTCGCGATAGAGAAACAGCAAATATTGCCATTCAAGCCTCTCTAACAGGGCACTTAGTTGTCTCCACTATTCATGCAAAAGACTCCATTAATTGTCTCTATCGTTTAATGGATTTAGGTGTGTCGATAGAGGAGCTTCGTCAAACGGTTATCGGTATAGTTGCCCAAATGCTTGTTCAGACCTCAGCTCTACATGGAGAACGTCGAGCTGTCTATGAAATATTACATGACGATCATCTATCAAGAGCCATCACCGCCATCAAGGATATGGGAAATTACAAACTTCCTTATGACTTAACATTAATGGGGCAAAAGGAATTAGTGGAGAGCCTATATGCAGTTACAAACATACATCGATAAAATTGTTCTTTTTTATAATCGGGCTACGAAATGGCGGGTAAAGGAGCAAGCTCAGCTTTTCAATCGTTTATGTGTATTAATGCAGGAAGGATATTTATTTCCCCAAGCTATTTCCATGTTACTACCTCATCATATCGAAGCACATGAGGACATACAGCACCAAATTGATGAAAAGCTCAGACAAGGAGTAGGGGTTGCAGGGATATTTGAAACATTACAGCTAGGGAATCATTATTTAATGGCAATTAAGGTGGCGGAAAACAATGGCCACATGATAGAAGCATTTAAAGGTGTGGCTAAACAGATAACAGTAAGTGAAAAGACTAAGAAAAAGCTAATCAAGCTGCTGATCTACCCTGTCACACTGATTATCTTTTTATTGTTGTTATTTTTTGTGTTTCGTACATTTTTTTTACCGAACATTGAAAGAATGGTCGTTAGTCGTACCTCTGAAACAGAAGAGACAAGTATTGCATTGTCCAATCTGTTATTACATGTACCAGATGTAGTTATCTCGACCATGTTCATAGTAATAGGTAGCTTAATCATTTTTCGATTCTATCTCAAACGACAAGCTGTTGCTCATCAACTAACAATTTTATTAAAAATCCCCTTTATACAGCGCTATTTTAGGCTGGCATTGACAAGGCAGTTTGCTGCTTATTTAGGCAGCCTACTACAAAGTGGATTTTCATTACAAGCAAGCCTTCAGCTATTAGAGGAACAGCAGCTACAACCATTTCTCCAAGTTCTTTCACAGCGTATAAAAGATAGAGTCATCTTTGGAGAAACACTGACACAGGCGGTAGCGATGATGGCCGTTTTTCAAAAAGATTTTCCAATGTTCGTAGAGCATGGCGAACACAGCGGTTATTTAGGAAAAGAATTAGTATTGTATAGCGATTTATTAATGGAAAAGCAGGAACAGCTTTTACAAAAAATATTAGCTTTTGTGCAGCCTAGTTTCTTTATCCTTATAGCTGCTTGTATAATAGCGGCTTATATCAGTTTATTATTACCCATCTATCACATGATTGAATTAGTTTAGGAGGAAGATGATGAAACGTCTCAAACAACAAGCTGGTTTTACTTTAATCGAGATGCTTATAGTTCTGTTAATTATATCCATTCTTATTTTAATTACAATCCCAAATGTTACAAAGCATTTCGCCACAATAGATAAGAAAGGCTGTACAGCTTATATAAGCATGGTACAAGGCCAAGTAGAGGCGTATCGTGTAGATTATATGGCTTATCCTACCTTAGATGATTTAGTGGCAAAAGGCTATTTAAAGGAAAATGAAACAACCTGCCCAAATAAAGAAGAAATAGTCATTACTAATGAGGGAGAGGTACGCCCAGCCAATGTCAACTTGGAAACAGGTACTGATAGCTAATGAATGTTCATAAAAACGGTGGTTTTACGATTCTTGAAATGCTGGTTGTCTTACTTCTTGTTATGAGTTTAACAGCGATTGTTAGTAAATTCTCATTGAAAATAGCAGAAACCAAGGAATTAGAACGATTTTTTATGCAATTACAACTGGATATTCAATATATTCAAACCTCTAGTATGAGCCAACGACAATATATAGCCCTGAAAATGGAAGGTTCAACAAATCGTTATACTATTCAAAAAGATATTTATACTCATTTATATGAACGCTCTTTTCCAAAGGGGGTTGAATTTTTGCCAGCTGAGAGTTCAATTCAAACACTTGTCTATAACTATAGCGGCAATGTGATGACAGCAGGCACCATGGCATTTAAAACACCACAGGGCAAGAAAAAAGTAATCATAACATTAGGACGAGGGAGAGCTAGGATTGAATGAGTCAGGCTATTCTTTTGTAGAAACTATTTTAGGTGTGGGTATTTTGATGTTACTTTGCACCTCGTTAATCCCCATTACTTATACGATGAAAACAAATCTTGCTAATAAAAAAATGGAGCTAATTGCAGCTGAAACAGCATACGAAGGTTTAAAACAGTACCATGCGATACAAGTAACAGAGGGCTCTCGAATCATTGAACAGGTTGCTTATCATTGGAAAGTTGACGAACAACAAGTTTGTGTCCAATTTCAAAATTTACTGGAGTCACGCCAAAAATGTATTCAAGTGACAGGTGAAGTGCATGAATGAGAAAGGCTATACTTTAATAGAAGCTATGTTTCAATTAGTCGTTTTTGTGCTTATTTCTCATTTTTTTGTCCTTATAATACTTTGGTTTGCTGAAATGAAGTCCACTATGCTAACAGATGAACAAACAAAGTGGGAACTATTTGTTTCTGATTTGAACCTCTCTCTAAAAGATATTTCCACCTTTTCCATTCGGGAGGATCAAAAAAGAATAACTTTCCAAACAGCTAGTACGCTCCATCATATTGATTGCTACTCGAATATTATTCGTGAGCAGGTAAAGGGTGGACATGTTCCTATGCTAATAGGAATCAATAAATGTCAATTTAGCTATTCCGAAAATAAGCTGACGATAGCTGTTGAAATGGATAGTGGTATTCAAAAGGAGCGAACCTTTTATGTGCCAATTATTGAAAAATGACAGAGGGGCTATTTTTTTGATCGCAATTGCATTATTATTTTTTGTAACTACTTTTGTTCTTGCGTATTATATGTCTTATGAAATGCAGTATCGAACATATGATGGGCTAGAAAAATTGAATGTTCGAGCTACGATAAATTTATTGGGACAAATTTTGTCAGACAGTGTAGAATCGTAGTTATAAGAAGGTGAATCGAATTGCGAAAAATATATTTAGTTGGTTTTATGGGTAGTGGAAAAAGTGCATTAGGAAGACGTTTAAGCTATTTATTGAAGATGCCATATTATGATATGGATCATGAGATTGTGCGTCAGCAGGGGATGACAATTCCACAGATTTTTGAAAAATACGGTGAGGCCCACTTTCGAGAAATAGAAACAGAATTTTTGAAAAATTTCAGGGACGAGGCTTGTATTATTTCGACTGGTGGTGGCGTTGCCATCAATGCTGAAAATCGAAAAATTATGAGACGCAGTGGACTGGTGTTTTTTTTAGATGCGTCGTTTGAGGATATTTATAAACGAGTTCAGCATGATCCAAATAGACCCATTGTACAGAGCTCTACAAAGGAGGAGCTAGAAAGTCTGTATCACTACAGAAGGAAGTTTTACCGTGATGCAGGTCATATTCAGGTACTGACAGAAGGTAGGACGATTCGCCAAATTCTAGAGTATTTAGTATTTCAAGTAAAAAGGTTGAAAAACGAACGATAATTTACTTTGTTTTATTTAATGTTCGTGTTTTATTATCTTTTAAAAAATGATTGCCTTTCCAATGCATTTAATGTTAGGATATAGACAAATAAGTAACTAAATGTTCATTGAATACTAAATAGTACCAAGATTTATCTTGGGCGGATGATTGTGCGGGGAGAGAGCGTGTAGACGCCACCGAAGGAGCAAGTAGCAATGGGCTATGAATCTCTCAGGTAAAAGGACTCGTACAAGACGCAACTCTGGAGAGAGCTGTAGTATAACAATAACAGCCACCAAAGGGGAAAGCCGACTGATTGGCAACGTAGAGCTTGCGAGCCAGTCTGGTGTAACTTTCAGGTGCAAGGACAGAGAATCCCGAAAAGGGGTTCGTCTGTCTTTTTTTATGTCTATAGCCTGATTTATGTAATTGACTGTAGGAATACAAAAAGCAGACGAACTACTACCAGTAAAAATGTAACTAACAATAAGGGGGCAAAAAAAGAATGGCGAATGAATTAAAACGTACACCTCTATTTGAAGAATACGCGAAATATGGTGCAAAAACAGTTGACTTCGGTGGATGGGAATTACCTGTTCAATTCTCTTCTATTAAAGAAGAACATGATGCAGTGCGTAATCGTGCAGGCTTATTTGATGTATCACATATGGGAGAGATTTTAGTAACTGGTCCCGATGCATTAGGTTTTTTACAAAATCTTTTATCAAATGATGTATCAAAAATTGTTGACGGTCAAGCACAGTACACGGCAATGTGCTACGAAGATGGTGGCGTTGTTGATGATTTACTAACATATAAATTAGCTGACAATCACTATTTATTATGTGTCAATGCAGCTAACATTGAAAAAGACTATGATTGGATGATGGAAAATCAACATCAATATGATGTGACGATTGATAACCAATCGGATGCCTATGCACAAATAGCTCTTCAAGGTCCACTAGCAGAAGAGGTTCTTCAATCCCTTACTTCGACGGATGTAAGTGCCATTAAATTTTTCCGCTTCCAAGAGAATGTGGAGGTTGCAGGACATAAAGTTTTAGTTTCTCGCAGTGGCTACACTGGTGAAGACGGCTTTGAATTATATGGTGCTCCAGAAGACATCAAAGCGCTTTGGGGTAAAATTTTAGAGGCAGGTCAAGAAAAAGGAGTTGTTCCAGCTGGACTAGGATGTCGTGATACACTTCGTTTTGAAGCTGGGCTACCACTATATGGTCAAGAGCTATCAGCAACAATTTCTCCTCTAGAGGCTGGTATTGGTTTCGCTGTGAAATTAAATAAAGAAGGCTTCATTGGTCATGAAGCATTAGTAGCTCAAAAGGAAAATGGTCTACCACGCAAACTTGTAGGCATTGAAATGGTTGATAAAGGCATTCCACGCCATGGCTACAAAGTGTTTAAGGATGGTCAAGAAATCGGTGAAGTGACAACGGGTACACAGCTTCCTTCATCTAAACGTAATGTTGGTCACGCATTAATTGACAGTCAATTCGCAACAATCGGAACTGAGTTAGAAATTGAAATTCGCGGTAAACACTTAAAGGTAATAACAGTAGAAACACCGTTTTACAAGCGTTCAAAATAATAGTTGAAAAGAGGGACCTACATTTATGAAACATCGTTATTTACCTATGACGGAGCAAGATCAAAAAGAAATGTTAGACGTAATCGGTGTATCCTCAGTCGATGAGTTATTTGAGGATATTCCTGAGAAAGTCCGTTTTAAAGGCCTTTATGATATTAAAGAAGCAAAATCAGAATCTGCTTTATTAAAAGAGTTAACGGCACTTGCTGCTAAAAATAAGGACACAAATGCCAACGTATCATTTTTAGGAGCAGGTGTTTATAACCACTATAAACCAGTGATCGTAGACCATGTTATTTCTCGTTCAGAATTCTATACAGCTTATACACCATATCAGCCAGAGATTTCACAAGGTGAGCTACAAGCCATCTTTGAATTCCAAACGATGATTGCTGAGTTAACGGGAATGGATCTTGCTAACTCTTCTATGTATGACGGTGGTACAGCATTGGCAGAAGCAGGTATGTTGGCAGCTGGTCATACGCGTCGCAAGAAAATTTTAGTGTCAGAAGCAGTGCACCCAGAATATCGCGATGTTGTTGCTACATATGCATATGGTCAATCCATTGATATCGTGACTATCCCGCAAAAAGACGGTGTGACAGATGTGGATGCATTAAAAGAGTTAATCGATGACAACACAGCAGCTGTTATTGCCCAATATCCAAACTTCTTTGGCCAAGTGGAAGATATCCAAGTGATCGGGGATATTGCACATGCTGCAAAAAGCTTACTCGTTGTATCTTCTAACCCATTGGCATTAGGAATTTTAACGCCTCCTGGCAAGCTTGGTGCTGATATTTGTGTAGGTGATGCGCAAGTATTTGGTATTTCTGAAGCCTTCGGCGGCCCACACTGTGGTTTCTTTGCAGTGACAACAAAATTGATGCGTAAGGTACCAGGACGTCTTGTTGGTGAAACAGTGGATGGTGAAGGCCGTCGCGGATACGTATTAACACTACAAGCACGTGAACAACATATCCGTCGTGATAAAGCAACTTCGAATATTTGCTCGAACCAAGCACTACTTGCACTTGCAGCTTCTGTAGCGATGACAGCTCTAGGAAAACAAGGAATTCGTGAAATGGCTACTCAAAACATCGCGAAAACACGTTATGCAAAAAATGCCTTTGAAGCAGCAGGCTTTACAGTAGCATTCCAAGGCGCACACTTCAATGAAATCGTTGTGAAAACGAATAAATGTGTGAAGGAAATCAATAAAGGCTTAATCGAAAAGGGTATTATCGGTGGCTATCCTTTAGGTCAAAATTATGACTCTCTTAAAAATCATGTGCTAATCGCAGTAACTGAATTACGCACGAAAGAAGAAATTGATGCACTTGTTGCAGAAATGGGGGCTCTTAATGCATAACGAAAATCAATCACTCATTTTTGAAATTTCAAAAGAAGGTCGCGTTGGCTATAGTTTAGAAGCACTAGATGTGCCTGAGGTAGACCTAACAGATTTATTACCTGCAAACTTAGTACGTTCAGAGGCAGCAGAACTACCTGAAGTGTCTGAGCTTGATATTATGCGTCATTATACAGCACTTTCTCGTAGAAACCATGGAGTAGACTCTGGCTTCTACCCGCTTGGCTCTTGTACGATGAAATATAATCCGAAAATTAATGAAACAGTTGCACGTCTTTCAGGATTTGCAAATGTTCACCCATTACAGGATGAATCAACAGCACAAGGGGCAATGGAGCTTCTTTATGATCTTCAAACTTCTTTAGTAGAAATTACAGGGATGGATGAAGTTACATTACAACCAGCAGCAGGTGCTCATGGTGAATGGACAGCGTTAATGATGATTCGTGCATTCCATGAAGCGAATGGTGAAGGTCACCGTAACAAGGTAATCGTTCCTGATTCAGCTCATGGTACAAACCCAGCATCAGCGACAGTAGCAGGCTTTGAAACAATCACTGTTAAATCAGATGAAAATGGCTTAGTTGATATCGAAGACCTTCGCAAAGTAGTAGGTTCTGATACAGCAGCACTAATGTTAACTAACCCGAATACACTAGGGTTATTTGAAGAAAACATTATCGAAATGGCAGAGCTAATTCACTCTGTAGGCGGTAAAGTGTACTATGATGGTGCGAACCTCAATGCTGTAATGAGTAAAGCACGTCCTGGCGATATGGGCTTTGACTGTGTGCATTTAAATCTACACAAAACATTTACAGGCCCACATGGTGGCGGTGGTCCAG
This sequence comes from Lysinibacillus sp. HST-98, assembly GCF_016757845.1. Taxonomy (NCBI): domain Bacteria; kingdom Bacillati; phylum Bacillota; class Bacilli; order Caryophanales; family Bacillaceae; genus Lysinibacillus; species Lysinibacillus sp. HST-98. The sequence goes on along the minus strand of NZ_JAENHX010000001.1, from coordinate 519,356 downwards.
GTTCAGGCCCAGTAGGTGTAAAAGCAGATTTAATTCCATTCCTACCAAAACCAGTATTAGTAAGAACTGAAGAAGGCACATACCACTTTGACTACGATCGTCCACAATCAATTGGACGCGTAAAACCTTACTATGGTAACTTTGGTATCAATGTTCGTGCTTATACGTACATTCGCACAATGGGTCCAGATGGCTTAAAAGCTGTTACAGAATATGCTGTACTAAACGCCAACTACATGATGCGTCGCTTAGAGCCATTCTACGAGCTACCATATAACCGTCACTGTAAACATGAATTTGTGTTATCAGGTCGTCGTCAGAAGAAACTAGGCGTTCGTACATTAGATATCGCAAAACGTCTGTTAGACTTTGGCTACCACCCACCAACAACATACTTCCCATTAAATGTGGAAGAGGCGTTGATGATCGAGCCAACTGAAACAGAATCAAAAGAAACATTAGATGCATTCTGTGATGTAATGATTCAAATTGCGAAAGAAGCAGAAGAAAATCCATCAATCGTTCAAGAAGCACCACATACAACAGTCGTATCTCGTCTAGACGAAACACGCGCTGCTCGTACACCAGTGCTTCGTTATCAAAAAGCATAGTCTACAAAACCGTTCACATTCATGTGAACGGTTTTTTTGCACCTTAAATTACAAGCTAAATAAATCTTCAATAGTGAAATGTATTACAGGATTATGTGATAGCTAATTTGCATGTTGTAAGTACAAAAGGTAAATCAAAAGTAAAAGATTCATTTTGCTTTATTAAATGTATGAAAAGACAGGCAATAGAGGTTTCGTTGATAAGTATATAAGATTGGTGATAAAAGACACTGATCTTGATTTATTTCCATTAAACGATTTAAACTGGGAAGATACTTGTAATGTTCAGAAAAATTTAAATCATTGTGTGGAAAAGGCACCATAAAGGGATTCGATTTATGGACTTAGAGTTAGTGCCTAACTATCTACAATCGATAGTATAATTAATCAAAATCTTTGATAGGTTTAGGGTGGTTCTATTAAGGGGGTTAAAGTAGTGGAAGAAGATATCAAGTTTGGTGATAGTCTATTATACTATAAATGTGATAATATTGAATTTTTAAAAGGTTATGGACAATTATATACAGAATTTGATGATGGCGTTGCAACTAGGCAGATCAACATAATTAACAACGATATGTATAGTTCTTCATCATTGCATGATTGGAACGAAGATATTGGATTTTTATTGTATGACGGACATATCGATAATTTAGATTTAAGCGATAGTATACCTATTACTCGATTAGAATTTGAGAATAAATGGCAGGAAGGAATTGTAGCTAACAAATCTCAAATTAACTACTTAAAGGGCGATGCTTCTCTTCCTTTAGAAGAACATACACTCATCATCCATGTTGTTAATATTTTAGGAATTTGGGGAAAAGGCTTTGTTTTATCTTTATCAAAGCAATTCCCTTTAGCCAAAAGGGAATATGTAAAATGGTCTAAGGATAAAGAAACTTTTGAGTTAGGAGAAGTTCAGTTTGTATGTGTAGACCAGCAGAAAGCTACTTTTGTTGCTAATATGCTTGCACAACATGGTGTGAGGAAAAATGACAAAGATCGTACAACCTATATGGATTATGATGCGCTTCGTTTATGTTTAAGAAAAGTTGCGAGATTTGCATTAAAAAATAGATTATCGATACAGATGCCTAAAATTGGTTCAGGTTTAACTGGAGGAGATTGGAGAGAGATTGAAAAAATAATAAATAAGGAATTGATTTATTATAAAGTTGAATGTACTGTTTTTGAATTGTGATAATTTAAAAAAAGTTAGGGGTGGTATCTATGGTAGATACAAAATTGCGGGAGCGGGTGTTTGACACTTTATACGGTGGGATTATTGGTGATCTAATGGGCGTACCTGTTGAGTTTAAACAAAGAGGGACTTTCCATGTGCAAGATGTGATGGGGTACGGTACTTATAATCAGCCACCTGGCACTTGGTCTGACGATACTTCTCTAACACTCTGCCTAGTCGAGAACATTATTGAAAATGGGGATACCAAAACATTAATGAACAAATTTGTACAATACATGGAGCAGGGCTATCTCACACCATTTGGCGAAATGTTTGATATTGGAATTACTACAGCGGATGCCGTTTCGAACTATAAAAAAGGTGTTCCGCCAGCACAATGTGGTAAAACGGGCGAGTTTGATAATGGCAATGGTACGTTAATGAGGATAGCTCCTTTAGTATTCATGGTCATGCATGAGGTAGATTTTACTAAAAGAAAAGAATTAGTTCATCAGTATACAGAGATTACTCATGGTCACCCGCGTTCCATAGTAGGGTCCATCATTTACATTGAACTATTATTAAGCTTATACCGAAATAATTCACTAGAAGTGGCCTTAAAAGAGGTCTTTGACTTACTGCAAAATAATTTACAAAATGAAATGAAAGCAGAGTTAAATGCTTATGCAAGGATTTTTCATGAAAACTTTTTAAATACGCCTGAAGACGAGATTCAATCGAGTGGCTATATTGTTCATTCGCTAGAAGCGGCTATTTGGTGTGTAGGTAATTCTACAACATTTAAAGAAGCGATTCTGACGGCAGTTAATTTAGGAGAAGATACGGACACCGTTGGGGCGATTACAGGATCAATCGCGGGTATGTATAAACAGTTGGACAAAATTCCAGAAGAATGGTTAGGTAAAATTGTCAGTAAACAAAAGGTAGATGACTTAATCTTGGCGTTTTATGAATTTTGTGCAGCACAGACGTAAAAAAGTTTATTGGAAAGGACGGTGACGACATGTTACCTATACATAATAGCTATACAGCAAATCCACCAGCAACAGATCACCATATTGTACACATAGAACATAGGCTGAATTGCCAACTTCCTAGTGCGTATACACTTGTATTAAAGGAAAGTAACGGTTTATCGTTTACGAATGGCGTGTTCATTTATGGTACAGAGGAAGTAATAGAAAGAAACGAGACTTGGGAAGTGGAGGAATATGCAAAAGGCTATATTGCAATTGGTGATGATAGTGGAGGAATGGTCTTTTTAATGGACATAAAGGTAGAGGATTCTCGTGTTTTAGCAGTAGATAGTGGTGATATGAATCCAAAGCATGCAACATTGATTACTTGTGATTTCTACAAGTGGCTACAAGAAGGGTGTCAGTATTAGCAAAAGAGACAAATGAAAAGCTTCTTCCTACTAGAAGGAAGGAGCTTTTCATTTGTTTTTATGTCTATTATTGGAGAAAAATAATTGAAAATAAAGCAAAATTATTACGTAATCTATTATTTTTTGAATTTTTTAGAAAATTATGTTGAATTATTGGAGAGAGGTAGTATAATGAAAATATAGTTACATAAATGGTTAATAATTCCTTATTAAAAGGAATTATTGGCAAAAAATAGTGACTATAAATTTAAAAAAATGAAGAAATGAGGCGATTTTAATGATTAACATGATTCAGTATTTAGAGCAAAATCCGACGTTAGTGACATTGTTAAAAGAAAAAAAAGCTTCTCTCATTGGTGTAACAGCATTAGAACAAAAGGCAATTTTGGATTCGTTTGATGAAGATTTCTGTTCTCAAAGTTTAATTTGGTACTAAAATACTTTATAAATAAACCTATATGGATAGCTATAAGTTTTTATTTATTTATTGGTTTATATTTAATTAATGTAACTTATAGCTCTCCTTCAATAAATATTGAAATTCAAGAAGAAGATGGCCAATGGTTCGTAAAGAAGCCATATTTTAAAAAATGGGCAGATAATCATCAAATAATGCTAGGGGATATTGTTTTAGAAGTTAATGGTACGCACACAGAAAATGTTTCTAATCTAAAATATGATTCTGTAATTAGAGCAGCAAATGAATTAGTAATAAAAAAGCCAGATGGCCAGATATTAGTGGTGAAAATAAGGCATTTAGATATTCCTCAACAATTCTATTATGTGTTAGTTATTCCTTCTTGTTATTTTCTACTCACTTTATTTATTACTTTATATATTAAATACAAACAAAAAAATTCTAACTTAATTAAATTACTTATTTTATTTATCCTTACTGTTTCTTTGGCATATGTTAGTAGTGGTGCTTCAAGTCGATTAGATCCTATTGGAATAATAGTAAACAGAAGCAGTATGTTGTTGTGTTTAGTAATTTTAATACATTTTTTAAAAGAGTACTTTTATTTTCTGAATCTCAAATGGATATTTTTTGAAAATGTAAAAATACTTTATTTAATTCCTATATCTGCTGTTATACTTAGTTTTTTTAGTTTAATTATTCCATATACACATTACTACCATTCTTATATTGTACTTGGTATTTTTTTCTTACTCTTGGTGAGCTTATTAACCATTATGATAGTGGGGTATCTAAAATATAAAATACCTCAACTAAAAGTTCTGTTGAGTAGTGTTTTTATACCATTTTTGCCTTTTCTTTTTATGTATGCTTTACCTGTAATAGTATTTAATAGGTATATACTTTCTGCAGAAATTTGTTCCCTATTCTTAATGCTTATTCCTTTTAGTTTTATCTTTACACAACTCACTGAACGTATATTCGATATGGAGTATTTTATTTCACGATTACGATATTACTTCAATTTCTCATTTGGATTTACTATTTGGTTATTAATAGGACTATATTTGCTCACGGATCTTTCAATTACGCGCATGACGGAGATTTTCTTTTTTGCCTTTCTATCGTTAATGGCGTTGTTTTACATCAAAGAGCGGATTGATTATCGTAAGCGGAAAATTTTATTTTCTACAAAAGGCGACTACATCCACCGTTTGTATACGACCGTTGAGAGTATTGGTAGAGTGGTGAAGATTGAGGACTTATTAGAGAAATTTGTACAAGAGGTTGTGGTTCAGCTTGAAATGGAAAGTGTGTATGTGCTCACATATGATTTTCGAACGCATCAAGTTACCTTAACAAATAAATCCAAAGAATACACGCAGCATCAAATAGATGAGGTATTAGTCGAACGATTAGGCTTGGGAGATATTAAAAAGACAGATCATTTCTATATTGCCTTTATTCATCAAGATGTGAACTATAAACGAATCCTTGTTGTGGATCATAATAAAACGATTTATCTCAAGGACGAGGAACTGCTATGGCTAGAATTATTGCTGCTCTATTTAAATAATTTTATCGAAAACACAAAAATGGTTGAGGAGCTTTTAAATCAGTTAAAGCATATGAAAGAAGCCGATAATCGACAGCTACCATGGCTCAATAAATTACTCTGGCTAAGGTTCGAGGAAGAAAAATATCAGTTGGCACAGGAACTTCATGATACGATTTTACAAGAACAATTGCACATTGCAAGGGAGATGGATGTCCTCATGCATACAAAAGAAAGAGAGGAGATCCCATCTAAACTTATAAAGCTTCATGAACATATGATTATCTCTCTGAATGATTTGAGGGGCTACTGCGAAAACTTAAAGCCACCTCTATTAGATACATTAGGCTTAAATGCAGCCCTTGAAAAATTAATACAAAAAATTCATAAACGTGCTAATTTTGTTTTGATATATACGATTGACCGCCTCTATTTAGAGGATGAGCGTTTAAATTTAATGATTTATCGACTGTTCCAAGAACTATTAAACAATGCATTAAAACATTCCTATGCTAATACAGTTGAAATACATTTACTGGGCACCGAAGAAGGATTCCAAATTTTGTATAGTGATGATGGTGTTGGTTGTAATATAGATGATATTCTACTTGCCGATTCTATGGGCATACAAGGAATGCAGGAGCGAGTTCAAGCTTTTAATGGGAAATTCGCATTAGATAGCAAAGTAGGAGAAGGGATGACGATTCGTATTCAAGTAAGTGAAACCCAACATACGAATCCCTATACCTATAAGACCCTGACCCGACCAACTTATATGATACGAGGATAACCAGATGAAGCGGAAGCATAAGTGCATATACTTTTTTAACACCTTTTAATCTCTTCGTAGAGGCTACGAATGTGGGTTAGAAGGCTTTTGTTTGAAAATGTATTTATTTATATAAGTTAATAAATCAAAAATGATAAAATGTTATCAAAAAAATATCATTTGGTAAATAGTAAATCAGGAAAAAATGCACTTTTTGGAGTATTTACCTAATATTCAAGGAAATTATGGCCATATGACCGATATAATCAGGAGAAGGATTGAGGAGGTCAATAGATTTGAATAAAAAATTATTTTTAACAGCAGCTATTCCTGTTGCACTTATTGTTCCCACTGTAGCAGGTGCGGCCGAAACAGTTTCAGTCACTGGAGATAATATTGTCAACGCAACATTAAAAGTAGAAAAATTACCAAATGATAGTATCGTCAATGCCTATCAATGGTATTATCTAGAGGAAATTACTGGGGAAGAGGGTTCAACAAATAAGCCCATTTCTGGAGCAACATCTATTTCCTTAAAAGTGCCTGTTGAAGCAGCTGGAAAAAGCGTTTTTGTGGAAGCAACTACGACAGACGGTAAAAAATTTAAAAGTGCACCGCGCACTATTCAGCCATTAGAGCTCGATATCACCATTCCGACGTTAGAAGGTCAATCCGCTGGTTTTGTAGCACCTGGAGAAACAGTGAAAGTAGCTGGTATTACTGTAACTGATAAGAAAGGTGCAAAATTGCAAAGTAATCAAATTACATATAGTTATCAATGGTTTTATAAATTAGGTGATAACTCCTTTACCATCATAGAGGGTGCTTCAGGTAGTACATATACGATTCCGAAGGATGCTATTGAAAAGGATATTAAAAATATTGCTGTCACTGTCAAAGCAAACGTGGGTCTTTCCTTTGCGGAATCTAAACTATCTGATACCATCACGGTCTCTAAACAACCCACTGATACTTTAACGAAAGAGATTAAAGCTTTACTGGTCAATGATAATAAATACAATGTATCAAGCATAGCAGAATTTGGTGCTAAAGTTGCGGAACTAGAAAAAAACTATCAATCCTTATCAGCAGCAGCTAAAGGTAATGTGTCTAATTATGATGTCTTAAAGCGAGCACTTGCTGATGTTGAATTAATAACTAAGTTAAATGAAAAATGGAGCAAAATAGAGACTAGTAATGAAAAAGAAATAAAGGAACTAGAAGATGCTTATAATAAGCTAGATCTGTTACAGCGTAGCTTAGATGTAGGTGAGACCCTATATACGGGCATTAAAAATCTGTTAAACGAGCCAAATGATCTTGAAGAGATAAAAGAAGTGAGAAAACTCAATCAAGCTATTATTAATTTATTATCTTATGAGAATTCACTTGTGAAGTATGTAGCTTCTGATGTTGATTCCTTACAAGCAAGCGTGAAGACAATCGAAGCAGATATTGAGAAATTATCACAAAGCTACCGAGCTGCTGTTCAAAACCAAGCAATTTTGTCTGAGGCTAAATCGGATATTAAAAAGGTCGAGCAATTCATTAAATCATTTGATAAATTAGCTACAAATAGTACGCCTAATAAACAAGTGACGACTGCTAAATCAATCCGTACAGCCTATGAAAAATTAACATATAAACAATTAAAGTTAGTGCCAGATGTGTATGTGCAGCGTTTGACTACAGCAGAACGTGCAGAAGAAAGCCAAATTATAAATTTAAATAATGTGATAGATAGCTATATTAGCGATGATGTCTATCCGTTTAATCCGTCTGCTGGTTCATGGCAAAGTCATGTCAATAATGTTAATCAAATGATTAAGGAGTATAAGAGCTTAACGAAAGCCTCGGCAGCACAAATTATTGGCTACGATAGTCTTGTTACCTTACAGAAAGATTTAAAAGCAGCTGAAAAAGTAATTAAAGATATGGATGCCTATCAAAAGTTATCTGCAACAACTGGTGTAACGGAAAGTAAACTTAATTCAAGCTATACCAGTACTTTAAAGGCTTATAATAATCTTACAAATTTACAGCAATCACTTGTATATAATGCTGAAGAATTTTTACTAAACACGCCAAAGATTTCAGTTGATGGCAATGGTAAAGTGCCTACAGATAAAGCAGCAGCAGAGTTGTTAAAGGCGGATATTGCCAAATTTGCGGATGTTACGAAATATTCATTCAATCAATTAGAAACCGCTGTTAATACAGCTTCTGAATCCTATAAAAAATTGTCTTCAGCTGCAAGAAAATACGTGACAAATTATTATTTATTAACAGCAGCAAATAAGGATATTACAGGTGTAAAATCCTTCTATAAAAAAATACAGACTGCTAGAGAAGAAACAGATGCTGCGAAAAAGGCTAAAAAAATTGAAACAGTGCAAAAAGCTTATGCTAAATTACCTGCGAATCAGCAGCATTTAGCAAAAGAACAATATGAAGCTTTATTAAAAAATCAAAATATAGATGAAAATGCATCGAAAATTACACAGTTAAATAATGATATTGCCACAATTGTTTCCAATAATCTCTATGTCGTAACGATTGAACGTATTAAAAATCTTTCTACACAATATAGTAGCCTTAGTTCAAGTGAGAAAAAACTGATTACGAACTATGATATTTTAAAAACTGCGCTTGCAGACGTGAAAAAAGTGGAAAGCTTTATGAAGACCTATGAGAAATCCTTTGCTTCAAATCCAAGCACTGTGATCAAGGCATATGAAAAGCTTACATCTAAACAAGTGAGCCTGATTGATGCAGGAACTAGACAATTGATTATTGATAAGCAAAAAGGACAACAGCAAACGAATGAAAATGCATTGTCATTAATTGAATCCATCAATTCACTTCTTGTAAAAGGTGAATATATCAATGGTTTACAGGAGAAAGTAAGTGAAATCCGTAAAGCCTATGATGCTCTGAGTGATGCTGATAAGAAGGTTGTTAAAAATTATTCGAAGCTCACACAAGCAGAGGGTGATTTGAAGAAGGTTGAAGAGGTGCATGCTATATACGAACCAGCAGGGAGCAGTAATGATGCTGCACGTAAAGCGTGGCAAACAGCCTATGGAAAGCTCTCTAAAAGATTAGAGTTACTCTATACAAACATGTATCCAACGGAGCAATAATTGCTACTTTCAGATGGCCTCGAACAATTTTCGAGGCTTTTCTTTATACATAAGATTTGTCTAGTAATTTGATTGTCCGCTATACTATGTACAACAAAGGAAGAAATTTTTTACATAAAGATTGTAGTTTCACAAAGAAGGTAGGAACAAAAGATGTATAAAATAGGTGTTGTTGGTCCCATTCAATCCGTTGAAAGAATTATTGCCTTAGCACGAGAAATCGAACAGGATATGGAATTTATTCCGTATATATATGAAATGGCGACGGAAACAAAGCATCTTGTGGAGACACATAATCAGGCTGTCGATTTCTGGTTGTTTTCTGGTTACATCCCTTATAAGCTTGCCAGTCAAACGAATGTATCCAAAGATAAATTGACCCATATTATTTTTTCCGAAGCGGCTATTTATCGGGGTTTTTTAGAGCAATCCTATCAGCAAAAAAAGTTTATAGAAAATGTTAGTATCGATATTATTCCTTCGCCTTCTCAAATGGCTTCAGAAAGTCTTGCAGAGATTCAGCATAATGTCCATCATATGTATCTAAAAGAATTTGATGTCGCTATTGATCCACAAGAGCTATTTGATTTCCACTATAGTCTTTGGCAGTCGGGCAAAATTGATTTTGCGATTACTTGTTATCCCTCTGTAGATGAAGAGCTGAAGAAACGAGGAGTTCCATCTTATTGGGTTTCCCCGACAAAAACAGAAATTTATCATACAGTTCAACTTTTTACAGAGAAGATCAAAACGTCCTATTACAAAGAGACACAAATTGGTGCAGTCATGCTTGAAATTAAGGACTTCGATTCATTAAAAGAGCGCATGAAGCAAGGCTATCGTATTCAATATTTAGAATTGCGTACGAAGGAAAATCTACTACAGCTCTGTGAACAGATTGATGGCTCTCTTATTGAAGAGGGGAATGGCAAATATACGATTTTTAGTACAAGAGGTGCCATTGAAGGGCAAATACGATTTTTACAGGAAAAAATGTATCAGTTGTCGATTGAAATGGAGACAAAGGTGACAGCAGGCATTGGCTTTGCTCAAACAGTGTTCAATGCTGAGTTACATGCTCACCGAGGACTAAGACAGACGAAGAAAAATGAGGCTATTGACATCGTGATGATACAGGATGATGGCACCATTATTGAATCAGTAGGGAATGTAGAAGAGCTATCCTATTCCTACCGAGCAGAAGACCCTTATATTTTAGAAAAACTAAAAAAAGGGAATATTAGTATTAAAACCTATATGAAAATCCATGCACTTGTACAAAAAATGCATTGGAAGCATTTTACGACAAAGGATTTAGCGACACAACTGCAAATGAGCGAGAGAAATGCCCAACGAATCGTAGCAGATTTATGTAATGTAGATTTAGCGAGAATTTGTGGGGAAGAATTGCAGCATACCCGAGGCAGACCTATTAAAATGTATCAACTTGTCTGAAAAATTACAGAAATGTTCCAAACCAATAAATGGTGTGGGACATTTTTTTATGCTTTTTGAAGCCTTAAATACTGATAAATCACTAAATTCAGCGGTTATTTAGGTAAATAATATGGATTTACGAAGACGATTATCTATTAGAAATTTTCAAAAAAATCTTGTCTTTTTATTGAACTTTGATTATTATACGAATATATAACGAAAATGTCGGTATATAAAAGGGGATTTAAGGACAAGGGGGCAAACATATTCAAGAATAGTCGTGGCAATAAAGAGAGGATTTCTATATATGGGAGGGATATAAATGACAACAAATGAAATAACGAAGAAATCTAGAAATGTCATCCTTGCACTTTTATTTTTAGGCTGGTCTTTAGGGAATTTAGATCGCTATATTATGAACTATGCAGTGGTTTCGATTACAGGGGATTTGCAACTGGATGCATCTTCTACGGGTATTATTTTAAGCGCTTTCTTTTTAGGCTATGCCATTATGCAAATACCGGGTGGCTGGCTGGCCGATAAATTTGGCGCAAAACGAGTTTTATTGATGGCTGTTATTATGTGGTCTATTTTTACGGGTCTAACAGCTATTGCGTGGTCTTTAACAGCGATGATTGTGATTCGTTTTTTATTTGGCATTGGTGAGGGTGGATTTCAGCCATCAAGCTCTAAAATTATTGCTACGATTTTCCCAAAAGAGGAAAGAGGTAGAGCGATGTCCATTATGCTTACTTCTGGTGGCATTGTTTCACTCATCGTCCCTTTACTAGCTGCTTATTTATTGGGAACGATTGGCTGGCGTATGATGTTTATCATTATTGGGGCAATTGGAGCAATAATTGCCTTTTTATATTGGAAATACATTAAACTCCCACAAGATGAGGCAGCTATAGCTGGAACAGAAAATACTACGAACAAAGTGAATTTTAAAGAATTATTGAAAACACCCCTAATGTGGAATTTAATCATTGCTTATTTTTGTATTTATGCAGTGAACTGGGGATTAGTTTCTTGGATTCCAACATATCTTCAAAAAAATCGAGGCTTGGATTTAATGTCCATTGGTTGGGCGCAAACAATACCTGCCATTACAACGATAATTGGTGTATATGGTAGTGGCTATATCATTGATAAGCTACCAAAAGGTATGGAGAAGGTGTTAGGCTCCATCTCCTGCGCAGTCATTGGTCTTTTATTGTATTTAATGTTTACTGCCAAAACAGTGTCGTTATTTATTGGTTACCAAACAGTCGTGTCGATATTTATTGCGTTTGTCATTACATTACTACCTGTTATTGTACTCAAGAAATTACCTTCTTCTATCACAGGTTCTGCAATGGGGATCGCTAATACAGGTGGACAATTAGCAGGATTTGTTACACCAATGGCAATTGGATTTATGGTTGATGCCTTTAATGGCTCCTTTGATGCAGCCTTTTGGATGTTAATTGGCTTTGCGCTTATCTGTATTGTGTCGCTTGTCACACTAAACGACCAAAAAGGAACATTGTTAAAAGCATAATGAAATTGGAGGGACACATATGAGTTATCATGAAAAAATTTCAACGTTAATTGAAGCAAAACAGCAAGCTACAGTAGCATTAAGCGATGCGATTTGGGCTGTGCCCGAGCTTCATTTTCAAGAAAAGAAATCGATGGAATATATGAAACAGGCACTAGAAAAAGAGGGTTTTCAAACACAAGTCGGTGTTGCTGGTCTTGAAACAGCGCTTGTTGGAACTTATGGTTCTGGCAAGCCTGTCATTGCCTTTTTAGGTGAATATGATGCGCTTCCAGGCTTGAGTCAAAAAGGTGGGGCAACACAACATGAGCCTCTTGAGGATGGTGGAAGCGGACATGGCTGTGGTCATAACTTATTAGGTACTGGCGCATTCGCAGCTGCTGTTGCTGTAAAAGATTATTTAGAGCAAAATCATCAGTTAGCAACAATCCGTTTTTACGGTTGTCCTGCAGAAGAGAATGGATCTGGTAAAGCTTATATGGCAAAGGCTGGCCTTTTTGATGATGTTGATATCGCGATCTCTTGGCATCCAGGTACGTTTTCGACTGTGATGACATGTAGTTCTCTAGCAAACTATGCAGCAACGTTTAAGTTTACGGGCAAAAGTGCTCATGCCGCAGCTGCACCACATCTTGGACGAAGTGCTTTAGATGCTGTTGAGCTTATGAATGTTGGGGTAAACTACTTACGAGAACACATCATTCCAGAAGCTCGTGTGCATTATGCCATTACTAATTCAGGCGGGACTTCGCCAAATGTAGTTCAACCATATGCAGAGGTAACGTATCTAGTTAGGGCACCTAAAAAGCAGCAAGTGCAGGAAATTTATCAGCGCGTTGAGAACATTGCAAAGGGAGCCACAATGATGACAGGGACGTCAGTGGACATTGAGTTTGAAGGTGCTGCTTCGAGTCTTATTACAAATAAAACACTTTATGATGTGATGTATCAACAAATACTTGAAATCGGTATGCCAGACTATACAATAGAGGATGAACAGTATGCGCAGGCTATTTTCAATACGTTTACACCAGAAGTACAAGCAGCTTCATTAGTGGGCTTGCGTAAAGAAGATGCCAAGCTATTACAAGGAAAAGTGATTGCTAATCATGTTCCAGGCATGCTACCTGAATTTATTATGGGTGGCTCTACAGATGTTGGAGATGTTAGCTGGAACGTACCAACCGTGCAGTGTACAACTGTATGCATGGCATTAGGGACACCATTACATACATGGCAGGTAGTGTCTCAGGGAGTTACCCCAATAGCGCATAAAGGAATGCTACAGGCTGCTAAAATTATGGCTTGTACAGCCTTAGCGTTGCTGGATAATCCTCTATATATTGAAAAAGCGAAAAAGGAATGGCAAGAACGTCTTGATGGTGAAACATATCAATCTTTAATTCCAGAGGGAACACAGCCACCTAAGCGCTAACGGGATAGAGTCTTCATAGGAGAACTATGGAGGCTCTGTTTTTGCCTCATTTTGAAAGGAGAACACAACATGTCAACACAACCGAATCATCAGCATCAACTTTTAACACAGTGGGTATCACAGTATCGTGCTACTGCCAAAGAAGGGCAATGCGCTAGTTATATCCCTGCTTTAGCCCAAAAAGATCCCAACCAATTAGCTGTGGCGATTGTTGGGACTGAAGGCCACGAAATCAAAGCGGGAGATACCGAAGAACTATTTACCCTTCAAAGCGTTTCCAAGGTCATTACCTTTATTTTAGCCTGTATGGATCGAGGCTTACCATATGTTTTAGAAAGAGTAGATGTTGAACCAACAGGAGATACCTTTAACTCAATTATTCGCTTAGAAAGTCATCAGCCAGGTAAACCCTTTAACCCGATGATTAATGCTGGAGCTATTACGGTATCCTCCATGTTGGCTGGTCATTCTCCACAAGAGAAGGTCACAAAGATTCTACAATTTTTAGAACAAATCATCGGCAAGCAATTAAGTATCAATGAAGAAGTATTCCAGTCAGAGTGGCATACGGCTAATCGTAATCGAGCATTAGCCTACTACTTAATGGATTCAGGGTTCTTAGATTGTCCAGTAGAAGCGGCGCTTGAGGTTTATTTGAAGCAATGTGCAATTGAAGTCAATGTATCAGATTTAGCCATGATTGGCCTAGTTATTGCGAATGATGGCTATCACCCACTGTTAAAGAAACAGCTATTCCCTAAACAAGTGGCAAAATTAGCGAAGGCCTTGATGGTGACATGTGGTATGTACAATGCCTCAGGGAAGTTCGCGGCATTCATCGGCCTTCCTGCCAAAAGTGGTGTATCAGGCGCGATTCTTGCGGCTGTTCCAGGGCATGCAGGTCTGCACTCACCGTTTCCTACTGGCTGTGGTATTGGAATTTACGGACCAGCGATTGATCCAATAGGAAACAGTGTGGCAGGTGTAAAGTTGCTAAAACAGCTAGCAACAGAATGGGATATGACTATTTTTTAATAAGTGAAGATGATTTCAGCGATTAGTCTGAAGTCATCTTTTTTTCATTTTATAAATAATAAATAAAGCGATAAACCAAATTGGTGTTAACAGCAGTGCTGTACGCGTAGCCTCAGAAATAAACATCACCATTAATAAAAAGGCAAAAAACGCAAGCACAACGTAGTTGATAAAAGGTGTCAGTGGTGCTTTGAAGATGGAAGCTTCATGTAAAGCGCGTTTTTTTCGTTTGTAGATGATGTGCGAAATGATGATAATGCTCCACACCCATATAAAACAAATTGCACTAATGGTCGTCACAACACTAAAGGCATTCTCTGGCATCAACTTACTTAACAGAGCACCAATTGATACAACAATAGCGGAAATAACGAGTGCATTACTTGGTACACTGTTTCTGTTGAGTTTTGCGAATGCTGGAGATGCCTGTTTATTGTTACCAAGATTATAGAGCATCCGACTTGTGGAGAATAACCCACTGTTACCTGCTGAAGCCGCTGAAGTAAGCACAACAAAATTTATAATACCAGCAGCAATCGGGATACCTGCTAATGTAAACACTTGGACAAAGGGGCTGCTTGAAGCAGACATCTCATACCATGGGTTAATACATAAAATGACAAATAATGCCCCTACATAGAAAAGCAAAATACGAAATGGAATTTTATTAATGGCAGAAGGAATATTTTTTTGAGGATCTGCTGTTTCAGCTGCTGAAACCCCCACTAATTCCACCCCAACAAATGCAAAGACAACCATTTGGAAGGCCATTAAAAAGCCGTATATACCATTTGGGAACATGCCTCCATGTGCCCACAGATTATCAACTGATACTGCTCCTGAACTAGTTTGAAAGCCAGTTACTAACATAAAAAGACCAATAATAATAAGCGCTACAATCGTAATAACTTTAATAATAGCGAACCAAAATTCTAGCTCACCAAAAAGCTTAACAGTTAATAGATTTAGTAATAATAACAATACGAGGCAACCAATGGCTGGCACCCATTGTGGGATATCAAACCAATATTGTGTATAAACCCCCACCGCAATAATGTCTGCCATCGCCGTCATAATCCAACAGAACCAGTATGTCCAACCTGTTACATAACCTGCCCAAGGCCCTATGTATTCGGATGCAAAATCCGTAAATGAAGTGTAGCCTGCATTGGATAGTAATAATTCACCTAAGGCACGCATCACAAAAAATAGCGCTGTCCCTACAATTAAGTAAGCTAGGATGATCGAAGGCCCTGCTAAGGCAATGGCTTTCCCAGAGCCTAAAAATAAACCAGTCCCAATTGTTCCACCAATGGCAATAAGCTGCACATGGCGATTTTTTAAATCTCGTTTTAATTGTTGCTGTTCCACGTTAATCCCCCTCAAAGATGCATAAAAAACTATGACTGGAAAAATAAAAAGAGACTAGTTGTAACACTAGTCTCGGAAAAACGTCAGAATAACAAATACCATTTACTCGCAGATGTCTACATGAAATAGGTAAAATATTTTATGTAGCATCGCTTATAAAAGCGTATTACTCCTCTGTCCTTTTGCCTGAGATAGTGAACCCTTCGGCGACGCAATGTGCGCTCTCTCCAGAACTGCTCCTGCTATAGTTTGATCCATAGCATTCATAGCTTATTAACTTGATATTCAATTATTATTGTAAGATATTATACATCCTAACAGTGCTTCTAAAATTATTCAACAATAAACTTTAGCTATTTTCAGAAAAATAGAAGAATAGGGTTCATAACTGGTATATCTCTAACGAAAAATAGTATTTTTGGTCATCAAAGTGTTTCGTGAAGGGGTTTTTAAATATGAGGTGGATTATTGGAAGCTCGCTTGGTTATAGCTATCGAAGCGCTCAAACATATGAGAAACCTTCTCCAAAAGAGTATTAAAGCGCTCATTTTGATGAGGACCCGACTCAAGTAGTGAAACTCGTTCAAAGTAGACTTGGTATCAAAAAGGGGACTATATTTCATTTTACTGCTGGATTTTTTCTATCCAACATATTATCACAGACTTAATATACAAAAAGCTCGTACAGCATCATTCGAAATAGATATAATATAGTAGAAACTCTGAATTTTTTAAAAAAGAAGTCGTCTCATAGTACTTTGAGACGACTTCTTTTGATGGGAGCATTAATATTTTTTTGCTTTTATTTTACCTGTCCAAGTTTTGAAACCACCTTGAAGTTGGTAAATTTGGTTGTACCCACGTTTTTTAAGAAATAGTGCAGCACGTGAGCTACGGCCTGTATTTTGACAGTATAGATATACTGGTAAATCTGGGCGGATTTCTTTATAACGTTGACGTAGTGTTGTCGAAGGAACATTTCGTGCACCAAGAATGTGACCAGCATCAAATTCCTTTTGCTCACGAACATCGATCAGCTGCGCTTTACGATAGCCTTCAATAAATTGCTCTTGTGTTAGGTTGGTTACGGCTTTTTTGAGTCGTAGTGCATTAATTCCGATATATGCAATTGTGACTACTAAAACGACACCGATTGTGATAAGTATGTCCAAGATTTTCTTACCCCTTTCTATCTTCTCTATTATTATAAAAGATGCGCTAGCGATAGTCCAATGAGTTTGATAAAATTAACTAGGTTGTAGTGAATTCGCCTTTTTCGTTTCACAAGCAATTGTTTGCAATTTGAATTGTAGCATAATATTCGTTCAAGTTGACCCACGGGTGGGGCCTGATGGATCAGTATATTTGTAGGAGATGAACATATGACAACTTGGTATTTTTTAAATTCAGGGAAATGTAGTCCTTCTTTTAATATGGCACTAGATGAAGCATTACTTGATTGGCATAGTGAGGGGTTAATTCCACCAGTAATTCGTTTCTACGAGTGGGAGCCTGCGACATTATCCATTGGGTATTTTCAACAAGCTAAGAGAGATATTAATTTAGATGCCGTGCGTGAACAAGGCTTAGGTTTTGTTCGTCGTCCAACCGGTGGACGAGCTGTCCTACATGAACATGAGCTAACTTATAGTGTCATCGTGACAGAAAGCTATCCGAATATGCCAGAATCTGTAACAGAGGCATATCGTGTGTTAAGTGAGGGAATCTTGCAAGGTTTCCATAACCTGGGTATGGATGCCTATTTTAGTGTACCTGATACAGAGGAAAAAAGAGCGGATCTGAAGAGTCCAAAAAGTGCTGTTTGCTTTGACGCACCAAGTTGGTATGAACTTGTCGTAGAAGGGAAAAAAATAGCTGGAAGTGCTCAAACGCGTCAAAAGGGTGTCATTTTACAGCATGGTGCCATTTTATTAGATTTAGATCAAGAGAAATTATTATCTGTATTTAATTTCTCCAGTGAAGAAGCGAAGAATCGTATGCGTAGAAAGCTACCAGAAAAGGCTGTTGCCATCAACAGTCTTGTAAAAGAGCCAGTGACAGTTGAACAATGTGTGACAGCTTTTAGAGATGGCTTTGCAAAATCGTTGCAAATTGAACTAAAACCATTTACACTTTCTGAGGAGCAATTAGAATATGTCCGAGCTTTAGAAGAAAAAAAATATGCTTCAGATGAGTGGAACTTTAAAAAGTAAAAAATGGTATGAAAAAAATATTTTTTAACGTTTAATCCTAGTCATAACAAGTAGTTCTGAATCTATTAAAAAAAGCAAGAGTTGAATTAAAAAACTATATATAGTATCTTTTTTAAAGACATATACACAATATGTAGTGTTTAACAACACGAGATATTGTGTATTTATTTTGTAATGAAGAAAATAAGGGAGGCAAAACGATGGTACTCACAAATCATCAACCCGAAGTAAACAATCAATTTGAACAGTTAAACAAGGATATTGAACAATTCCCGCAGGTACACCCCGTAACATCTGATATGCATATTACACACAAAGGTGTATCGAGACTTGTCATGATCGATCGCTATTCGTTTAAAGACACAGAAAAGAAAACATTGAAAGCTGGCGACTTTGTTGTATTAACGGTAAAAGCTGATCCGAAATTTCCTGCACGTGGTTTAGGGACAATTCAAAAATTGGATATGTCTACAAAAACAGCAGAGATTTTGATTGAAGAAGATTATCGTAGCGCATTAGACGATCCGCAAGAGCAAGAAACGGGTGTGATTACGCGTTCAATTGACGTGTTAGAAAAGCCTCTTGAGATATTTTATGAACAAATTGCAAAACGAAATGCAACAGGTCTTGCTGCTGTTGAAAAAACACCAGAAAAACGCCAAGAGTGGTTTGAGAAATTTTATAAGCAATTAGTCTCTTTAAAATTCATCCCTGCAGGGCGCGTAATTTATGGAGCAGGTTCTGAAACAGATGTAACTTTCTTTAACTGTTACGTGATGCCATTTGTCGCTGACTCTCGTGAAGGGATCAGTGATCATCGTAAGCAAGTAATGGAAATTATGAGCCGTGGTGGTGGTGTAGGAACAAATGGTTCAACTTTACGTCCACGCAACACGCTAGCTCGTGGTGTAAACGGTAAATCATCTGGATCTGTCTCATGGTTAGATGATATTGCGAAGCTGACTCATCTTGTCGAACAAGGTGGTAGCCGCAGAGGTAAGCATAATCTAGGTGCTTCTGCGTAAACAAACCTCGTGAATTGCTGGAAACTCTTTAACGGAAATATTGTCACTTTAATCGAGGTGGGAAATATGGATGTTTATGATGCGATACAACCACATGAAAATGTTAAAAAACGCATTATAAATGCACTGCTAGCTACAACGTAATCGGAAACGGTAAACGTGAATGCTTGAAAATAGCAGTGGGATAAAGACAATCAGCAGCCAAGCTCCTTTTAAAGGGGAAGGTTCAACGACCATCGAAAACACGCTAGGTTAGCGGAAGTGAGTAGAGTAGGAGTGAAGCCACTCCGAAGTGCGAGGGCATCTAATAAGATGTAAGATATGGTCTCAACTTCTATGGTGACATAGAGAGTGGGTGTAGCGAACCCGCGTAAGAAATCGGCACAAATGATTATGCTAGCAGATTGGCATCCAGATATTGTGGAGTTTATTATTTCCAAAATGCAAAATCCACGTATTCTGCGTTACCTGATCGAAAATACAACGGATGAAACAATCATCCGTCTAGCCAAAGAAAAATTAAACTTCAAGCCACTTTCTATGCAAGAGGAAGCGATGTATCAAGGCATCGTG
Organism: Lysinibacillus sp. HST-98; assembly: GCF_016757845.1. Lineage (NCBI taxonomy): Bacteria > Bacillati > Bacillota > Bacilli > Caryophanales > Bacillaceae > Lysinibacillus > Lysinibacillus sp. HST-98. The sequence continues at coordinate 499,634 of NZ_JAENHX010000001.1, read as the reverse complement.
AATTATAAAAACATTGAAGGCTTAGGTGGCTTTGATACAGCGATCATTCGTGATGCTGAAAATAAATTACGTGATGGTGGCACGTACACTGTTCATAACCCAGAGTTTTTAACAGGTGCCAACATTTCTGTGACATTAACAAAAGAATTTATGGAAGCAGTTGAAAAAGACGCTGACTTCGAGCTTCGTTTCCCAGCCGTTGAAGAATATACAAAGGAAGAAATGAGCGTTTACAACACGAAATGGCATGAAGTTGGTGATGTTCGTGAATGGGAGAAAATGGGCTATAAAGTCCGCACATACCGTACAATGAAAGCAAAAGAATTATGGAATTTAATTAATGTATGTGCAACATACTCGGCAGAGCCAGGTATTTTCTTCATCGACAACGCCAATGACATGACAAATGCCAAGGCATATGGTCAAAGTGTTGTAGCGACGAACCCATGTGGCGAGCAACCACTTGCACCCTATTCTGTGTGTAACTTAGCTGCTGTGAATTTAGCACAGTTTGCGAATAAAGAAAATCAATCAGTTGATTACGAAGCACTACGTGAAACAGTTCGTGTTGGTGTTCGTATGCAGGATAATGTGATTGATGCGACACCTTACTTCTTAGAAGAAAATCGTGTACAAGCTCTTGGTGAACGTCGTGTTGGTTTAGGCGTTATGGGCTTAGCCGATTTGCTGATTTACTGTGAAAAAGAATATGGTTCAGAAGCTGGTAATGCGTTAGTCGATGAAATCTTTAAAACAATCGCTGAAACTGCGTATGAGGCGTCTACAGAGCTTGCGAAAGAGCGTGGAAGCTTCCCATTCTTAGTAGGTGCTACAGACGAAGAAACAGCTCGTTTACGTAAAGCCTTCACAGAGACAGGCTTTATGCAAAAAATGCCTGCTCATATCAAAGCGCAAATTTTAGCGACTGGTATCCGAAACTCACATCTATTAACGGTTGCACCAACAGGGTCAACAGGAACAATGGTAGGGGTAGCAACAGGTCTTGAGCCATACTTCTCCTTCACGTACTATCGTTCTGGTCGTCTAGGTAAATTCATTGAAGTAAAAGCTGAAATTGTCCAAGAATATTTGAACCGTCATCCAGAAGTAAATGAGCAAGAGCTTCCAGAATGGTTCGTTACAGCAATGGAGCTAAAACCAGAAGCACATGCTGATGTGCAATGTATTATTCAAAAATGGATCGATTCCTCTATTTCTAAAACTGTAAACGCACCAAAAGGCTATACAGTACAGCAAGTTGAAAAAGTGTACGAGCGACTATATAAAGGTGGCGCTAAAGGTGGTACGGTCTATGTTGACGGTAGCCGTGATTCACAAGTACTTACACTAAAAGCAGAAGAAAATGATATGGATCAACTTTCATTTGAAGAGGAATTAGTTGAAGAACATACAAAACGTCCAGTCGTATTAGTAGATACGATTCAAGCGTTAGAGTCAACAACTGTTATTGGCTCAGACGTTGGGAATACATGCCCAGTATGCCGTAAAGGCACAGTCGAAGAAATGGGCGGCTGTAATACATGTACAAACTGTGGCGCACAGTTGAAATGTGGCCTGTAAATAATATTTTAAATTAATTTGTTGTGGCTTTGAAATAAAGTTGCAATCTATATAATGGCAATGAAATACCTCTTTAGATATTTTATCTAAAGGGGTGTTTTTCATGTTCAACACAAAAAGAACATCTAAAATTGGCTATATAACAAGAAGAATTTTTTTAGATGCAAATTACTTCAATTAAGAGACTTTTGTTGAGCTACGGGGAAGCTTAGTCCAACTAAAAGAAGTGTTGTTAGATATATTCAATAAACTAAATGAAAATGATTTTGTGCAGCAATTCATTCAAGTTAGGGGTGGCACTATCAACATCATTTTATGGGTGATAACATTAAAGCAAAATAAGATTTTCCAAAGCATGTCTCGTAAAGCAACCTGTGCAGACAATGCCGCAATGGAGAATTCTTTGGCTAAATGTATTACGGAGAAGAATTAATATCCTACAAAACGTTAAAGAAGAAAATAGAAAAGTATATCGATTACTATAATAATGATCGAATTAAACAAAAATTGGCCGGCATGAGTTCAGTATTTTACTGAACTTATGCCAGCCAATTAGCTGCATAAATAAAACTCTAACTTTAAGGAGTCACTACCAATACAAGCGGTCTAACATTTTTTCTTTTTGTTTTTAGCCTCTTGTATTTGGCTTTTTCTATTCTGAAAGCTGTTCTTTTCCAACTGTATCTTTTATATAAGAGTGAGAGTTTGCGGCTTCTTCAATTTCCTTGAATGCCCAATGTGTTGCTTTGACATCTGGGAAGCTTGGTTTTGTGACGCCGTTTAATGGACCACGTTCAAACATGCGATTCATCATTACGACTACTTGTGCACGTGTTAAAGCAGCATTTGGTGCAAAGCTTCCATTCTCAAGACCATTGATGATGCCAGCAGTACGGTTTGCTTCAATAATCCATTGTGCCCAGTGGTCTTTTGTATCCTTGAATGTAATCGCTGCCCCTTCTTCTACAGAAAGCTGTTTATAGTTGGCTACGACTGCCGCCATTTCAGCACGTGTGATGTTGGCATTTGTATGGAAGTTACCATTATTATCACCATTCATAATGCCCTGTTCTTTTACAAAGGCAATTGCTCCTGCAGCACTATGGTTTTTGGCTACATCCTTAAATGGTGCTTTCTTCAATACTTGTCCTTCTGTATAGCCTAAAATACGAGCCATCATGATCGCTACTTGTGCACGTGTAACATTCTTATCAGGACCAAATGTGCCGTTTGGGAATCCTTTAATATAAGCATCATGCTCGCTTACCTCTGGCTTTTCAAATTGAATAATGGTAAACGTACTGAACTTATCTACAGTGAAGCGTAGACCAAGCTCACCCTCTGCCATTGTGACGACTTCAGGAAAGACCACTTTTTTCTCACCATCTGAGTGTTCAATAAAGACGGCTAGTTGCTCTAAGAATCTTTGACGTGCTGCTGCTTCTGTTGGTACATTTACATCTCTTAGTGGTAGTGTTACTTGTACTGGACGACTTGGCATATTTGTTTCTATTGTCATTGGACGAGCTACCACACCCCAATCGTTACTTTGTAGTGTCTCTCGGACAACTTTTTCTACTTTAGCGCGTTCTTCAATCGCTTGACGCTCGCTTTCTTTCTTCACTGGTACTAAACGGAAGTAGAAGTTATCGTCAAGGCCTTCTATTGAGCTATGTGAAATTGCAATATGACCATTTACTGTTGAAATTTCTAGTGATAAACCATTGTCACGTAATGTTTGTAGAGATTGCTTTGGAATTTCTACTGTTACTTTATCCACTTCATCATTCACATCAGGAATGACGATACGGGCAATGTTATTGCCAATTTGTTTTGCTTTTTCTACAGTTTCTAATGCTTGCGATGGTGTGAAGTTGACGAAGTCTGTCATTTCACCATTGGCATGTTTAGTGCGTTCAATTTCCACTGTTGTTTTTTCAAGTGGATGGTTACCATCAATTTCTAATGGTACTTTGATTTTCGTTGTCGTCGAGCTTGGATTAGTTGTTGCAGGGATAGAATTTGGCGTCCATGTATCACCATTGCTACTTGATTTTTGAACCGTAAAATTAATTTTATATGTTTTTGTTGTAAACCCATCTTCTGCTGTGACAACAATTGTTGTTGTACCTGGTAAACTTGTTGCATTCGTCACAACAGCACTCGCTTTATCCTTATCTGCGACCGTCGCCATTACCTTCGGGACCATTGTAGTACCTGCTGGTAATTCTACGTTGTATATTTCTCTTTGAGATTCGAATTCTGCTACAGGTGAGGCGTTAACAATTAGATTACTTAATGTTGCATTATTGCTTAAAGTTGGTGTTAAATTCTTAACCGTAAAATTAATTCTATATGTTTTGGTTGTAATCCCATCTTCTGCTGTGACAACAATTGTTGTTGTGCCTGGTAAACTTGTTGCATTTGTCACAACAGCATTCGCTTTATCCATATCTGCAACCGTCGCCATTACACCTGGAACCGTAGTAGTACCTGCTGGTAATTCTACGTTGTATATTTCCCTTTGAGATTCAAACTCTGCTACAGTTGAAGCATTAACTGTTAAGTCTCTTAATGTTGCATTATTGCTTACAGTTGGCGTTGAATTATTTTCAACATCCTCTAAAGTCTGTTCAATATTGCTATCTAAACTATAAAAATACTCAACTGTTTTAGCTTCACCAGGTTTCATGTTACCAACAGCAAAAGTTAAACTAATCTGAGAATCATTTGTTGTTTCGGCTACTTTACCGTCATCATTAAATGCAGTTGGATCAAATGGGTTGGAACTATCAATGGATGCGCGTGATTTAGAATCTGTAGACATCAAAATCAATGCATTCCCAGTAATAGGACCCTTCGATAATACAACAGATTTAGCATCATTCGGATAGTTAAATGGAACCGAATTGATAGTATCAAAATTATCATTTTTATCCGCGTCAATATCAGGATCTACAGAACGCATATAACGTACATCTAAAAGTTCTCTATCTGTCATATTCGTCATTTTCACTGTAGCTTTAAAGAATTTATCATTTGCTTTAAATGAAACAGTTTGTTCTATTTTTAATGCACCATCAGATGTTAGCCCACTCGTTTTTGCTACTAAATTATCTTCTGTCGATAAATCTTCATTAGTGCTCATTAGAATCTCCATAGATCCTAAAGCATTTGCATTTAAAAATAATTTTGTGCTATCATCACTTTCTTTATAACCAACATAAAATCCTTCGTATGGGCTTCCAGGTAAGAAATAATCGCCACTGCTCATTGCTTCCCCATTATCAAACCCATCAGAATCCACTGTAAATCCTAAATTTGGACGTCCAGTAGGATGGAAACCTATCGGGGCTGCACTTTCCGTTCCAAACGAACCACCTTTTGAAATCCCCATTTCGATATATTTTCCTCCAAGGAAGATATCATCACCAACTTTTTCATGCCTCGCATAGGAAACATTTTCCGGAACTATCATCTCTTCAGGTTGAGATTTTTCCGGCGCTATCGGCTCTTCAATTTGTGATTCTTCTGCTCCTACAGAATTTACAGGAAACAAGCTAAGTAATAACATACAAATTGTCATTATTAATAATCCTTTGCTTTTTTTCATAACTTTTTCTCCTTTCCGAATAGGATAATGCCTCGTTTTATATTTTTTTATAATGAGGATTCATTAACAAAGTTATTATAAATAAACAAACTCTCAAATAACTCTCAAAAAATTAATGAATTTTCCTATTTAGATAGAAGAGTTTTCAAGTCTTTAATAAATACATTTACTCCATACTTATATTTGAATATGTAATCTTTTCGTGTTATTCAATAATTTATCAGATTTTTATCAGTTATTTTAAATATGCCCCTAAATTTTGCTCTTTGTTTTTAAATGAGCAGTTTTTACAATTATTAAAACAATCATGAAAATTACAAAAAGAAATCATTTCGATTGCTACTCCTTGTTTTTTTTGAGGGAATAGAGAGAGCCAATCATCTAGCTAGATTTGTAGAACGAGATGATTTTTTTGGATATTTATGTTAAATTCACTATAATGTATGTGGAGCAGGTTAGTTTATTGATTTGCTTAGAATATTAAAGCTTAAGGAGACAAGCATATGACGTTATATTCTGTCCTAGTGGCGAACAGTTCTTTACAAACAGTTGATTGTACAGGAATTGCTGAAATAACAGTAAGAGAATTAAAAAAATTATATCCAATTACAGAGAGTACACCAACACAGCCGTGGCATCTGATGGATGATGATGCACGAGTTTTACATGCAGCAGATGAATCGGCTTTTGGAAATTTGAATATATACCAATGGAGTAATCCACCTTATGACTTAGAGCTTTATAATGAAAAACCCTTTGTATACGGAATCGAGGGAAATTGGGGTCCTCAATTTTTAGAAGATTTTTTAAGTTATTTGAAGGAACATATACAACCACAGCAAGGAGCTGAATTAATTAGGTTTTGGGCAGAGGATTATGATAAAAAACTAAAAAGCCGTCGTATCACGATGAAAGACCTTGAATTGCATCACCTTGAAAGCTTAAAGAACGAGGAATACATACGTGTCGCTTTTGTATAGCTAACTCTGAATGATGGAATTCCACATAATAGATGCAGAGGAAAATCAAGCGTTATCAGAAGATGAGGTAGAAATTTATCAAAAGAAGTAGATAAATTATTTCAGGATGATTAATCTTAACTCTCTACATGTTATCAAGACAAAATTGATTAGCCTCATTCACAGAGTGGAAGAGGTTAGAAAAGGTATAGGTATAGTTAGTCGTCTCAAATTAAAATCCAATAATATAGCGGTAGTTGGAGGGAATAGATACCTAATCGAAAGCTGTCATTTTGTTTCAAAATGGCAGCTTTTTGACAATAGGGAGGCCTTTTTATTTGATGATTTTGGAAGGAGTATTCTTCGAAATGTGGAATTAAAATAAAGTTCGATAAAAAAATGCATTTTACCATCATCGATACTCAGTTTTAGTGGTTTGGCACATCACTTTATTAATCATTACATGTTTGGAAACAGAATGAACAATAAAAGGAGAGAAAAACATGAGTATAGAAATTTTTAATGGAGAACGATCTGTAGAGAGTGTGCAATTTGAAAAATTATTGTTTTCACAAAGTAATAAAAAGAGCTTTTCTAGTATTGAAAATGCTCAACAATTTATTAAGCAAAGAGGAACAGAAAATATTCACCCCTATGTGATTGGGGAGGATGTCAATCTTTTAAGCGATGTGAAGGAGCAAACATTTGAGGATATGCAGGTTTTTATTTTAAATGACCAAAAGTCCTCATCACAAATGGTGATTCTTTATATACATGGTGGAGCTTGGACAAATCAACCTTTAAATTTACACTGGTTGTTCATGGATAATATGGCACAAGCCTTAAATGCAAAAGTTATTGCGCCTATCTATCCAAAAGTGCCTCATTTTAACTATCAAGATACGTACCCAAAAATGCTCAGCTTCTATAAAGAGATTCTAGCATCTATTGAAAGCTCCAATCAATTAACCGTTATAGGAGATTCAGCAGGTGGAAATATAGCACTCGGTCTAATACAACAGTTGAAGCGGGACAATCTTCCTCAGCCGCAAGATATTATTTTATTGTCGGCATGTGTTGATATGAGTTTAGAAAATCCACTTATTCAGGAATATGAAGAAAACGATCCCATGTTAGCTAGTGAAGGAATGGAAGTCATAACAAAGATATGGGCAGCTGATAAAGCTCTGAAGGACCCATTGATTAGTCCTATTTACGGTGATTTTCAAGGGATTAGCAAGATTACTCATTTTATTGGGACTCACGAAAGCTTATATCCAGATGCAATACAATTTGATGAAAAGCTAACAGACCAAGGTGTTGCGATCACTACCTTTGTTTATCCTAAGATGAATCATGTGTTTGTTGTGATGCCGATCCCTGAGGCAGTGGATGCTCAACAGAAAATTATAAATATCCTAAGTAAATAATTCACAGAAAAACGTGTTTTGACCTATTCAAAATGCGTTTTTTCTATGTACATTTTTAGCAAGGTTTATTTATCTGTAGATGTTTGAAAAATAAAATTTGTGAATTGCAGATATCGCAGAAGGATTTGTCAAAATTAGTTGGTGTCTCAAAACAATCAATCATTGCAATTGATTTGGGAAAATTTAATCAATCATTAGAGCTTACCGCCAATATTTTAAAAGCTCCCGAATAGGATGGGTGTTTTTACTGTCCTGCTAGTAAGTAGAAAAACATTCTAAGTAAGCTAACTTGTACGTTTAACCCCTTGGATAGGCCTATCTAGAGGAGAGTTTTTTATCGTTCAAAAAAATCTTTTAGATTGACCACTTATTCCTTGATAACGACCAGTTGTCGATAATCCATTTACAACATGTATGGAAAAATTTATAGTGAGGCGTAGAAAGGACAGTGATCATATGAAGGTGGAAATATCGATTGACCCTACATATAAAGAACCCAAAGTAATCATTCTCACAGATAAAATGACTGATGACATTGAGCATCTTATACAAATTATTACTACGACAGCGGAAAGCACTTTATTAGCTTTCTCCCATAAAGGTGTTGAATTGATCGATAGTAAGGAGATCGTGCGTATTTATACAGAGCAAAAAAAGGTTTGTGTCCAGAGTATTCAGGGTGTTTATACGGTACGTTTGCGTCTTTATGAGCTGGAGGAAAAGCTCAATCCTCAAATGTTTCTCCGTATTTCAAATGCTGAAATAGTTAATCGCTATATGATCAAGCATATGGACATTAGTAGAACAGGTACAATCGGAGTTGAATTAAAGAATGGCACGAAAACATACGCTTCTAGGCGTTATGTGAGCAAAATAAAGAAGCAATTAGGAATCTGAGGTGATAAATATGCGAAAAGACATTTTAACACGTATTATTGGTGGATTTTTGATCGGTATAGTGATGGGACAAATTGTGCAATTCTTTGTCTCGATGGGCATAGGGCAAGGAAAATATGTTTGGGTGGTGCCAGAATTTCGTACTTACTTTACAGATGAAATAAGTGCAATTATTACTCAAATTCTATTAACGGGTGTCATAGGCATTACCTTTGCTCTTGCAGCACTTATTTTTGAAATGGCTAGTTGGGGAATGTTGAAGCAATATTTCGTTCACTTTTTCATAACGGCAATGATTTGGATACCGATTGTAACGCTACTATGGATGCCAAAAACAATGGCGAATGTTTTTTCTCTCATAGCCAGCTTTCTCGGAACTTATGTTGTGACATGGGTTTTACAATATCGATTTTCACAGCGTGACATAGAAAAAATTAATGCGATTCTTACTAATCGAGGTGAAGAGCATGATGATTAACATAAGAGATTTAACAAAGCTTTATAAAGAGCGTGTAGTCGTTAATCAATTAAATTTACAAATCCATCAAGGTGAACTTTTTGCTCTTTTAGGACAAAATGGCGCTGGCAAAACAACCACAATCAAAATGTTGTGTGGGCTCCTTTCACCTACAGAGGGGGATGCCACAATAGATGGAAAAAGCATTGTGCAAAATACACAGGCTGTAAAACAAGTGATTAATATTTCGCCCCAGGAAACGGCCGTTGCACCTAATTTAACGGTATATGAAAATTTATTATTATTCAGTCAGATTTATGGCTTTAAAAAAGAAAAAGCACAACAACAAGTATATGACAAAATGGCCTTATTCGGACTGACACCACATCAGCATGACAAGGCTAAGACACTATCAGGCGGCTATCAGCGTCGTTTAAGTGTAGCAATGGCCCTAATGTCAAACCCAAAGGTATTGTTCCTCGATGAACCGACTTTAGGAATGGACATACGGGCAAGGAATGATGTATGGAACACATTGAAGCGCTTAAAAGGACATGTCACGATTATTTTGACCTCCCATTATTTAGAAGAGATAGAGGCTTTGGCTGATCGTGTAGGAATTATGCATCATGGACAAATATGTGCACTAGGCACGATACAACAATTGATCACTGAAACAGGCAAGCATTCTTTAGAAGAAGTATTCTTGGAAAAAACAGAGGAGGTGTTATTGTGAGGGTAGCTGCGTTTGCAACAAGGAATCATAAAGAGATTGTCCGCGATCCAATCACTTTATTATTTGGTATAGGCTTACCAATCCTTTTATTAGGCTTGTTTTCTGTTATGCAAAAAAATATGCCACTTGCTTTATATGAAATGAATAATCTAGCACCAGGCGTCATTGTATTTAGTTTTTCTTTTCTCACACTGTTTTCAGGAATGTTACTAGGAAAAGATAAAAGCTCATCCTTTTTAATGAGGATTTTTGTTTCTCCTTTGTCTGCCGCTGATTACATTTTAGGGTATATGATACCTTTACTACCAATAGCCCTGCTACAAACTTTTGTTTGTTTAGCTACCGCCATGTTTTTAGGGTTGCCATTTAATAAGTCGATCCTCTTTCTAATCCTTGTACTTCTAATGATCTCACCACTCTATATTAGTTTTGGTTTATTATTTGGGACATTATTTACAGATAAGCAGGTAGGAGGGATATTTGCCATCTTTGTTAATGTGACAACTTGGTTAAGTGGAACATGGTTCGAATTAGATATGATTGGTGGAACATTTCAAAAGATTGCGCAGCTTTTACCTTTCGTGCACGGAGTCGATGCAGCTAGGGCTATCCTACATGCAGAGTATGCTCATATGTTTTATTCACTTATTGTCGTCATTAGTTATACAATAATTATGACAATTCTCGCTATCTTTATGTTTAAGCAGAAAATGCAAGGCAGTACAAAATGAAAAAAAGGCAGCTCCGACGTTGGGCTGCCTTTTTTATTAATCATGATTTAATGTCGCAGCGATTTCAGGTTGCTGCTCTACTTGGCGTAGCATATTAAAGGAAGCAATCGCTACTTCTACTTGATCGTCCTTCGGTTCACGAGTTGTTAGTAATTGGAGCCATAAGCCAGGGTAGCCAAGGAAGCGTAACACTGGAATATTACGGCAGGCATTTGTCGCTTGTAAGACTTCAAATGAGATCCCCAGAACAACAGGAATTAATAGAATACGATCTAAAATACGAAGCCACAGTGGATCTGTAGGCACAAAGAAATATAAAAACATCCCAACGAACACTGTGAATAATATGAAGCTACTGCCGCAACGATAGTGTAGGCGTGATTGAGCTTGAACATTTTTTACAGTAATGTCTAATCCAGCTTCATAGCAATTTATCACCTTGTGCTCTGCACCATGGTACTGAAATACTCGTTTAATGAGGGGCGTTAACGAGATAAAATATAAATAGGCTAGCAGTAATAATAGTTTAATACCGCTTTCTAGTAAAATTTGTCCCGTTTTTCCTTCAATCCATTTTGAGAAAAAATCAGCTATAAAAACAGGAATTAATGTAAAGGCAAATTTTCCAAATAAAAAGGAAAGAATACCTACTACAGCAACGCCTAGTATCATTTGAAGTTTAGAGCCTTCTTCTTTATGATCTTCCTCTTCACCAGGTGCCACATCATAACGATCCCCAGCAAATTGCATGTGACGAGAGCCTAAGCCAGCGGATTCAATCAGTGCGACCACGCCTCGTACAAATGGGATTTTTTTAAGCTTTTGTAAAAAAGGTTTTTGTACTTTTTTGAAATGATAATAATCAATGGAATCATCGTTACGACGAATGGCTGTAACAGTATGTTCCTTTCCTCCGAACATCACACCCTCTAATTGTGCTTGTCCCCCGTATACAGGTGAATTGCTCAAGGCTAACACCACTCTCTTTATATATTTCAACTGTACCATTGTACTAAATTTAGTGAAAAACCTCTACAATTACGCATAGTAAATTTTCTATATGGCTACACTAAACGTACATTTTAGGAAATAATTAGTGTGCATAAAGGAGAGGTATATGATGAAAGTAGCGACAATTACAGCACTTGTCAATGCGCTTGTTTTAGCGCTGTGCTTAAAAGGTTTACATTATTTCCATCTCATTAAATGGCATCCGATAGGGTTTTATAAAAAATGGAATTGGTTTGAAGAAAGCTCTAAATTATTTCAATGGACCTTTTTTATTTTTCTACTATTTATTATCGGCTTATTTTTATACATGACTATGCGCTATGTATATATCATTCCAGCTGTCTTTTCTTCCCTTTTATTAGGTCTGTTGGTGACCATCACATTGGAATGGATTGCTTTAGATTTACCATTACAGCTTACGTCTTTTAAAAAACTGTCAATTCCCTTTATGGTGACCGTTATTTGTTTATTACGTTTCTTGCTTGAAACCGCCAATTTCCATCAAAAGGAACATACGGCACAAAAACAAAGTTGAAGGTACAAAATATCCCCTTCGTTTAAGGGGGTATTTATGGCACCACCAGTTGAAATTAGTTGCTGAATGCATGGTGTATGATAAAATAAATGGCAAGTACATAGAAAGAGGCGAATAGAAGCGTGAAGTTATTATGTTTGAATGGACCTAACTTAAATCGACTTGGTAAACGAGAGCCACATATTTATGGACATGAAACATTGGATGATGTTCGAGAAAATGTTCAAAATCTTGCGGCATCTTTAGGTGCTACAGTTGAATTTCGTCAATCCAATCATGAAGGGGTACTAGTAGATTGGGTGCATGAAGCAGAGGACGAAAAATATGATGGTATTATCTTTAATCCTGGTGCATATACCCATACAAGCATCGCATTGCATGATGCGATAGCAGGTATTTCCGTGCCAGTTATCGAAGTACATATTTCCAATATCCACAAACGTGAGGCTTTCCGACATCATTCCTATCTTGCTCCGGCCTGCCTTGGTCAAATTTGTGGACTAGGTACGAAAGGCTATGAACTGGCACTACGTACATTTATCGAGAGGGAGAATTGATTATGTTGAAATTACAAAAGCTACGTAAAGCACTTCAAGAACAAAGCATCGATGGTATTTTAATTACGAATGGGTACAACCGTCGCTATATGACAGGTTTTACAGGGACAGCAGGCGTAGCAATTGTGTCTCAAAATGATGCTGTATTTATTACAGATTTCCGTTATACAGAGCAGGCTGCTGCACAAATTCAGGACTTCCGAATTGTCAAGCATGAAGCCACAATTATTGAAGAAATTGCTACTCAAGTAAATAATATGGGTATCAAATTATTGGGCTTTGAGAAAGATACTGTAAGCTATGGCACTTATGAACTGTATAAATCGAAGATTCAAGCAGATTTAGTGCCGATTTCTGGGCTAATTGAAAAAATTCGCTTGATTAAGACGGAACAAGAGATTAATATTATTAAGGCTGCGTGTGAAATTGCAGATCACGCATTTACACATATTTTAGGCTTCATCAAGCCTGGTAAAACCGAGCTTGAAGTTTCGAATGAATTAGAATTTTTCATGCGTAAACAAGGAGCAACTCAGTCTTCGTTTGACACGATTGTTGCGTCTGGTCTTCGTTCAGCATTACCACACGGCGTTGCAACGAATAAAGTGATTGAAAAAGGCGACTTTGTTACATTAGACTTTGGTGCGCTTTATAATGGCTATATTTCGGATATCACACGTACTGTGGCTGTGGGAGAACCATCTGAAAAATTGGTAGATATGTACAATACAGTCCTTGCTTCTCAACTGTTAGCACTTGAAAAAGTGGGTCCTGGATTAACAGGCATTCAAGCGGACGCGATTGCACGTGACTACTTAAAAGAAAAAGGATATGGCGAAGCATTTGGTCATTCTTTAGGACACGGTATTGGTCTTGAAGTACATGAAGGCCCTGGCTTATCGATGCGTTCTGATACAGTGCTAGAGCCAGGTATGGCCGTGACGATTGAACCAGGTGTTTACTTACCTGGAATCGGTGGTGTCCGTATCGAGGATGATATTTTAATCACAGAAACGGGTAATGAACTACTAACACATTCGTCAAAAGAACTCATTATTTTATAAACTATGGAGGAACACAAATGATCTCAGTAAACGATTTCCGTACAGGTCTAACAATTATTGTTGATGGCCAATTATACCGCGTGTTAGATTTCCAACACGTAAAACCAGGTAAAGGTGCTGCATTCGTACGTTCTAAATTACGTAACCTACGTAACGGCTCAGTGAATGAAAAAACATTCCGCGCTGGTGAAAAAGTTGAAAAGGCACAAATCGATAATCGTAAAATGCAATATTTATATGCACAAGGTGACGAGCATGTATTTATGGACTTGGAATCATATGAGCAAACTGAACTAGCTTCATCTGCTATTGAGTATGAATTAAAATTCCTAAAAGAAAACATGGAAGTGCATATTCAATCTTACCAAGGTGAAATGTTAGGTGTTGAATTACCAAACACTGTTCAATTAGAAGTAACAGAAACAGAACCAGGAATCAAAGGTGATACAGCTTCTGGCGGTACAAAACCTGCTACACTTGAAACAGGTCTAATCGTACAAGTACCATTCTTCGTTAACCAAGGTGACGTTTTAATTATTAACACGGATGAAGGTTCTTACGTTTCTCGTGCATAATGATCGACCTACTCTTTTCGATTAAAGAGTAGGTTTTTATTTTTTTCTTATACATATACTGTCAAACCGTTCATTTAATGTGATAATAGATAGAAGCACTAGTTAATTTTTATTGAAATACTATCAAGTGTCTATCATCAGATAGATGGTCATTACTGGTAGAATTGTTTACAATCAGAGTAAGGAGTGAAAGGTATGTTACAAACAACATTTGATATGCGATATCCAATTATACAAGCACCAATGGCAGGCGTGACATCGCCTAAATTTGTGGCGGCTTGTGCTGAGGCAGGGCTATTAGGTTCAATTGGTGCTGGTTACTTAGATGGTGAACAAACCAAGCAGTTTATTCAAGAAGTGAAGAAGTTAACGACAAAGCCCTTTGCGGTTAATTTATTTGTGCAAGAAGAACCCAAAATTGATGTCGAGGTTTTACAACAAGCCAGAATGGCACTGCAACCTTTTTACGATGAATTAGGATTATCCCCTGTACAGAGCGTAACATCAAAGGAAGTTTTTGCAGGACAGGTTCAAGCTGTGATTGAAGAAAAGGTAGCGATTTGTTCATTTACATTTGGGCTGCCATCTCCGGCAGTTCTTAAACAATTAAAAGAACATGGCGTCTATACGATTGGTACTGCTACCACATTAGAGGAAGCCATACTAGTGGAGCAAGCAGGAATGGATGCAGTTGTATTACAAGGGGGAGAGGCTGGTGGTCATCGAGGCTCTTTTACTGACCCTTTGCAATTAATTCCATTACATGACTTACTACAACAAGTAGTGGGAAAAGTTGCGATTCCGATTATAGCTGCGGGAGGCCTTGTGACCAAAGCGGATATTCAAAAGGCACTTGAAAGTGGCGCACAGACAGTTCAAATTGGGACGGCTTTACTAGTGGCAGATGAATGCGAAATTTCGCCACTCTATAAAAATGCTGTATTGGCATCAAAAGAACAACAAACGACGATTACGCTTGCATTTACTGGTAAACCAGCAAGAGGTTTAGCAAATGATTTTACGAAACGTATGGAGGATGCGACAGTAGCACCCTATCCGCTACAAAATTATCTAACGACTACCATTCGTAAGGAAAGTGCTGAGCAAGGTAATGCGGAATATTTATCCATGTGGATGGGTGAAAACAGTCATCTCATACAGCAAACGGATACGGTCAAAAACATTGTGAGCAAACTATTATAATTTTTAATCGTAGAAGATCTCTATACATCTGTATAGAGGTCTTTTTTTTTGAAGAGCGACATATATTGCTGTACACGAGGGGGCGTAGGAATGGAATTACAAGACGTATTAAGAGTTGCTGGAGTGGGACTAGTCGTTGCGCTTCTTCATGTTTTCTTTGATCAAACAGGGAAGAAGGAGTTTTCATTTTTCCTCTTTTTCATTGCTTATTTATATATGACAGCAGAATTACTTCGATTTTTACGTCTATTCTTTCATGAGATTTTAACCTTCTTCCAATGGCTTACCTCATCCGGGTAATGTGAATGGAAATTGTCATCGTTGCTGTTGTCATGCTGCTTTTATTATTGCTGATAAAAGAAGTTATACAGCCACTCCATGCGCTAATCAGTGTGATGTTTTCTTTTTTGCTTTTTGGCATGTTGTTCTCGACACTTTTATTGCCGTTCACCAAACAATTGTTAGAAACACTTGCGTTTTTACCTTATGCGAAGGCTATTTTAATCAGTGCAAGTATGTTCTATGTCGGGCAGTGGTTGGCATTGCTTTTGGCAGAACATAATTATAAAGTGCTCGGGAACATCGTTTTTGCTGCAGTGAAAATTGTGATTTTGCTGTATTGGTTCAAAGAATTTCTGGCTGTTCTACAGGAGGTGTCGGCCATTTTAAAAAGGCTAAACTAAGGAGCGAAGCCATTGCAGGAGCAAATATTATCGTTTTTAATCGACCCATTCTTTCTCTTGCTCAAGATGACACTCATGCTTTGCAGCTACGTCATCATCATTTTGATTGTGAACATGCTATTACCAGAGTTTGAAAAAGGGACAAGGATACTTTTTTTTCTTATCGTTTTAGCAACAATCGGTCCTGTTGTTGTCAACTCCTTTACATTAATCGATGAAATTGCACAAGGACTAGCCCATCTATTTACAGCATTTTATCCAATCCTTACATCGAGCTTTTTATTATCCAGTAGTATTACAGCGATTGCTTCCTGGCAGCCTTTTTTACTGTTTTTTGTACAAGTCCTCACCATTATCAGTAGTAAGTGGCTTATTCCTGGCGTGCTTTTGGCCATTGTCTTTGATGTATGCAGTGTGATTGTTAAGGAAATATCCTTTACTCGAATAGCTGAATTGATTCGATTTACAATTATGAGCATCGTGTCGGCCTCAGTTATTTGCTATGTCTTACTAATGACCGCAAGCGGTGTAGCAGCATTTAGTGTCAATGCGGCTGTAGCAGAGCCCGTCAAAAAATTAATTGAAGAAAATATTCCAGTTGTAGGTTCTTTTATTGTAGATA
Organism: Lysinibacillus sp. HST-98; assembly: GCF_016757845.1. NCBI lineage: Bacteria > Bacillati > Bacillota > Bacilli > Caryophanales > Bacillaceae > Lysinibacillus > Lysinibacillus sp. HST-98. Next base: position 482,980 of record NZ_JAENHX010000001.1, on the reverse strand, counting down.
GTTTTTCGATGTTTCAGCATATGACTCAATTTACATCTTCTCTTACAAGTATTAGCGCCTTTATTGCCGTCATTACGGTGTCTTTTATCCCAACCGTGCAGCTTGTAGTTAGTGCCTATTCTTTGAAAATGCTTGCTGCTATTTTAGAACCGATTGCCTTTGATGATATTTGTAGACTACTAGATCAAGTTAGCAAATCGCTATTTACTTTATGTGCTGTATCATTTTTAATTGCTTTTTCATTTATGTTTTCTTGTTTTTTCCTCATTGTGTTCGTACAAGTCATGGCAGGGGGGAGATAGATTGATTCTTTTATTAGCATTGCTGTTTGTCTGTCAGATTTTTGTGTTTCTAACGGATGATAAGGAAATAATTTCACTGACAAAGTTGGTCATCACGTTAGTATTTTTGCAATTGCTATTAAAGATTCCATTTATCAATTCATAGGAAGAAACAAGCGTACATACACTTGAAAAAGAGAAGATGAAAGGAGGCAATGTACAAGTGATGTGGAAAAGACACGAAAAAAAACAACGTCATTAATGGTATTAATTTTGATAGCTGCCTCCGTGGGAATTTTCATCATTTTACCTATGTATCAAACGAATTCAACAAGCGACAAAGGTTCACCGCTCACAAATGAAGAAAAACTTGAGCAAACCCTGAAGGCAATGGAAGGTGTTGGGGAGGTTAAAGTCTACTTTTATTATGGAGAGATGACAGATGATCAGGATGCCAATAAACTATTCAGCCAATATTTTCGAGGGACTGAACAAGGCGCGAAAAACGTGACAGGAATGCTCGTTGTTTCAGAGGGTGCTTCCGATATCTTTGTAAAAAATGAAATTCGTGCTGTCGTCAGTCAAGTGATGCAATTACCGATTCATCGAATTATTATCGTTCCAATGGAAAATAAGGAGGAAAAGTAAATGCGCGTACGTAGAAGAACAGTTTGGTTTATGACATTATTAAGTTTAGTAGCAGTCATTTCAGTGTATTATTTGGTAGATCCAGCAAAGCAATTCAATGGTCTTACTATTTTTACAGATGATACACTGCAACAAACAGCTGTCACAGGTGTTACAGATCAGGAAGCAACAAATGATATAACACAAGAAGTATCTTCACCAAGTCACTTATTTGAAGAAATGCGTATGCAGGTTAGTGATGAGAGAAGCCAACTTCGTGAACAGTTAACACAAAAGATTGCCTCAGAAGAATATTCTGCCGAAGAAAAAAATGAGGCATACAATGAAATGGATGGCCTGATTAAACGTGAATCAGCGGAAGCTATGCTTGAGATGCTCGTAAAATCATTAGGCTACTCTGATGCGTTTGTACGTGCTGAGGGAGAAAAAGTGTCGGTGACAGTGATGGCAGAGGAATTGTCAAAAACACAAGCAAACGAAATTATCTATCTGGTAAAAACAGAGATGGAAGGCGCAAATGATGTGCAAGTCAAGTTCAGTGCAAATAATTATTAAAAAATAAAGAAAAAAATAAATTTTTAGTTAATTCATAAAAGGTTGTTATATATCAGCTTCATGAAAAGGCTTTCGCTTAGTAAAGGAAAGCCTTTTATTTTGTTCATATTTACTTAATTTTCATTTAACTATTTCAAATTGATACGAAAAAATATAGAATAGTTATTGTAGTAGATTTTAATTCATAAGGAGAGTTAGAAATGTTCAAAATTCAAGAAATTCGTGAAATTATCAAATTAGTGGATTCTTCTTCAATTGACGAGTTTGTGTATGAAGTAGATGGCGCAAAAGTAAAACTTAAAAAGAATAATGTTGTTGTTACAGAAACTGTAGCACCTAAAAAAGAAGTAGTAGCCCCTGTTGTACAACAATCTGCACCAGCAGAAGCTCCAGCAGTAACACCTGCACCAGCGAAAGAAGAAGCGCCAGCACCAGCTGCAGCGGCACCATCAGTTAACGACCCATCGTTACATAAAATTGTATCTCCAATGGTCGGTACTTTCTATCAAGCACCAAACCCAGATTCTCCTGCATACGTAAAAGTGGGTGACAAAGTAGGGGACGAAACAATCGTATGTATCGTAGAAGCAATGAAATTATTCAACGAAATCGAAGCAGAAGTGCAAGGGGAAATCGTTGAAATTCTAGTTAAAGATGGCGACTTAGTAGAGTACGGCCAACCATTATTCCTTGTAAAAGCTGAGTAAGGAGTGCAAAACAAATGAAAAAAGTTTTAATTGCAAACCGCGGCGAAATCGCTGTGCGTATCATTCGTGCTTGTAAAGAGTTAGGCATTCAATCGGTTGCTGTGTACTCTGAAGCAGATGCTGACGCATTACATGTGAAGTTAGCAGACGAAGCTTATTGCATCGGACCGAAGCTATCAAAAGATTCTTATCTTAGCTTCCCAGCGCTACTTAGTGTAGCTGAAAAGACAGGTGCTGATGGCATCCACCCAGGATATGGCTTCGTATCAGAAAACGCTGATTTTGCTGAAGCTTGTGAAAACGCTGGCATTAAATTTATCGGTCCATCCTCTGATTCTATTAAAATTATGGGCATCAAGGACGTTGCACGTACAACAATGGAAGCAGCAGGCGTTCCACTTGTTCCAGGTACTGGTATTGTACCAGATATCGAAACGGGTAAAGAATGGGCTGCTAAAATTGGTTACCCTGTCATCATCAAAGCAACTGCTGGTGGTGGCGGTAAAGGAATCCGTGTAGCACGTACAGAAGAAGATCTTGTAAAAGGTATTGAAATTACGCAAAAAGAGGCTGCTGCAGCATTCGGTAACCCTGGCGTATATTTAGAGAAATTTATCGAATACTTCCGTCACTGTGAAATCCAAGTTTTAGCAGATGGCTACGGTAACGTGGTGCATTTAGGCGAACGAGACTGTACGGTTCAACGTCGTATGCAGAAGTTAGTAGAGGAAGCTCCATCTCCAGCCCTATCTTCTGAGCGTCGTGCTGAAATGGGTGCAGCTGCAGTAAAAGCGGCACAGGCATGTAACTATGAAGGTGCTGGCACAATCGAGTTTATCTATGACTATCAAGAGGACAAGTTCTACTTCATGGAAATGAACACTCGTATTCAGGTTGAGCACCCAGTAACAGAAATGATTTCTGGTGTAGATCTTGTACAACAACAATTAAAAATTGCATCTGGTGAGAAGCTTCCATTCACACAAGATGATATAAAATTAAATGGTTGGGCGATTGAATGCCGTATTAACGCAGAGAATGCCTATAAAAACTTCATGCCTTCAGCAGGAACTGTTGATACGTATATAACACCAGGTGGCTATGGTGTACGTATTGATTCTGCTGTCTATGCGGGCTATACAATCCCACCATATTACGATTCAATGGTAGCAAAACTAATTGTTCATGCGGATACACGTGAAGAAGCGATTGCAAAAATGAACCGCGCTTTAAGTGAATTCGAAGTATCTGGTCCTGGAATTAATACAACCATTCCATTCCACCAAGCACTCATGAACAATGACGTCTTCAAATCAGCACAATTCAATACAAAATTCCTAGAAGAGAACGATGTATTGGGCGTAGCAGAAAAAGTGAAGTAAGTGTTCGCAAGTTTAAACCTCCTAGCTTTTATTAGTTAGGAGGTTTTTTATGTCTAAGCAAAAATAGATAGAGGACTTACTTGCAGGTAGGAAGATCAATCATAGAAGAAAGATTGACCGTTATAGAAGCTTAAACCGTTACTAATTGAAGTGTGGTGAAAAAGATTATAAAAGTTCTATTTTATAGATAGAAGATCGTTATCTGGTGTTAACATACCATTCTTTGTTGAATAGTCTCCTATGTTTCTGTAAAGCACAGCTGTTTTTATCGCATGGCCTTCTTTCGCAAATACAAGAAGGAAAATATCTTCCCGTACATCTAATCCACTAATACTACCTTTAAATTGAATGTCCATTGTTTCTTCAATCGCATCTTTCGTTGTATAAGGTCCAAAAATTTGCGCTTTTTCCCAATCAAAATCCGTTAATTTATTTAGTGAAACTACAGTTGTACCATTATTTGCTTTTTCCATTATATTTTTCGCAAGCAATGTATCTTCACTAGCACTATTCCCAAAAAATAAAAAACACATTGTAAACATGAGGACAACCCCACCGATACCAAACAACCATTTTTGTAACATACTCTACCTCTACTTTATCTTATATCAATTCTATATTATAGAAAGAATACTATATAATAGAAGATAGTGATAGTAATCCCCCTGAAAAGGAGTTAAACAATGGATGCCTATATACAATAAGCTAGTGAGGGATAAAATTTTAGAAGTAATGGAAGCGAAGGGTTTATCCTATCATGCACGCATTTTAGAACCTAGTGAGCTGATAAAGGCAATAAAAGCTAAAATGATAGAAGAAGCTACAGAATTTTACGAAGCCGAGGATAAAAAAGAAAGTGTTGAAGAGCTCGCAGACATACTGGAGCTCATTCATATGGCTATCGGTGTGCTAGATGTAAGCTTTGACGAACTAGAAGCGATCCGTGAACACAAGAGAAAAGCTCGTGGAGGATTTGAAAAGGGAATTTATTTAATCGATGTAGTGGATCAGTAAAGTCAGTTTTAAATTAAAACGGCTTTCGACAGCCAAACCTTCCTTTTTATAGTATAATAAATGTAAGTACAGCACTTGTTTGTGATGTGTAAGGGAAAGGATGATATTTGTATGGCAGAGAAAGTAGGACAATCTTTCGTACAACCAACACCTTCTGGGAAAGAAGAGCTTGGAAAAATTGAGGTAGCGGCAGAGGTGATCGAGGTTGTGGCTGGGATTGCTGTCAATGAAGTCGAAGGCATTGCTGCAACTCGTGGGAATATTGCGACGGGTGTCGTGGAACGTTTCGGTAAAAAAGTACACAATAAAGGCATTAAATCAGGTGTAACGGAAACTGGTGAAATTGCGATTGATGTATTTTGCTCTGTGAAATATGGATATGCCATTCCTAAGGTAGCAAAAGAAGTTCAAACGCAAATCCGTCAGGCTATTTTTAATATGACGGCACTAGAAACAGCAGAAGTAAATGTGCATATTACAGGTATTCACTTTGAAAAAGAAGAAACCGTAGTGCATGAATAAAAAAGAAAAGGATTGCCCAATGATGATTCGTTCATCAAATGGCAGTCCTTTTTATATGGATTTCTCTAGGGTTCATGTGGATGTATCGCTATTTTTATAATTCTATATGCTTTGGCTTTCTCCAGAATAACGCAAGTATGACGCCAAGCACCAATACGATTGTAGCAAAGTAGTATGGATAGTTCAGATTGATATCGAACAATACCCCACCTAGAATTGGGCCAAAAATATTACCAAGACTTGTAAACATAGAGTTCATTCCACCAACAAATCCTTGTTCATTTCCCGCAATTTTCGATAAATACGAAGTAACAGCAGGTCGAATTAAATCGAAGCCTACGAAAATAAAGAATGTAACGAATAAGATGGCAAAATAATGACTCACGATCGTCATGGCGAATGTTAATATTGCTGAAAGGATTAGTGAGTAACGAATAACATTAATCTCACCCATTTTCTTTGTCAGCCAATCAAATAGTATTAATTGAGCTAGTGCACCTACAATACCACTTCCTGTAATAATTATGGCAATATCCGATGGTGTAAACGCAAATTTGTGATCAACGAACAAGCTAAACAATGATTCGAATGCAGCGAGGCCAAATGATAACACGAAAATAAGAATGAATGGTATGAAGTAGAGTGGACTAAACACACGCTTGACACTACCTAACATGGATGGTGCTGCTTCTTCATTGTCTGTAGCACGTGCTGGCTCTTTTAAAAACAGGAATGACAGGATAGCTGCGAACAGACCAAGTACCCCAGCTGCATAAAATGGGACACGTGTACCAATTTCAGCCAAAAATCCACCGATCCCAGGACCAATAATAAAACCTGTGCTAATGGCTGCACTCATATAGCCAAGTGCCTTAGGGCGCTGTGCCAATGTCGTAATATCAGCTATATAGGCGGTTACGGCTGGCATAATGAAAGCTGCACTCACGCCACCTAACATACGCGAGACAAAAAGAATTTCAACAGAACGACCAAATCCAAATAAAAATTCAGAAAGTCCAAAAATAAAAAGACCTGCAACAATCATAACTTTGCGGCCAATAGTATCAACAAGCTTACCTGCAATTGGTGATGCAATTAGTTGTGTAATGGCAAAGGCTGCCACCATATAACCAACAACAGAACCAGAAATATGCAGTTCATTCATGATGGTTGGTAAAACAGGGATGACTAAACCGATCCCTAAAAAGGCAATGAAAAGATTAGATAATAAAATAGCTAAGGTTATATTTTGCTTCTTGCTCATAAACTTCTCCTTCTAATTGTTCGCGATACATGTTTTCAATCTACTAGAATAGAATATTTCCATGTAATACGATAAACCCTATAGTAACTATAGGGTCAAAAGATTTGTTTTTATTTTTTAAAATTTTTATCAGTTTGGGAGTTCTAGTAGGGAGTTATACGAATGCGCCACTAATTTTTCGGAGCATTTTTGTGTCTCTTGTTTTTGCCTAATCTTTAATTCTACTATAAATTTCTTTTCTTGCTCCATCGTGAGCGTTGCGGGCATGTATAGCTCATATACTTGCGACTCAAATAATTCCTGCTGAGCTAATACATGATTTCTCAATTTTTCATAGAATGAAAAATAAGTATCAGGGTCGTAAATAAAGGCAATGCATACATATTTACCTCCAGGAATAATGGTTTGTTGTATGTTTGGTGAAAGCTGCGAAAATGTGCGCTCCGTTAATAGAGGAGTGAAAATAGCATCATAAATGATGTCATTGACATCTTTATAAGGCTCTAGTGGATAAATACAACCATAACGACTGTTTAAGACACTGCCTTCCTTTTCGATGATTTTAATTAAAGTGGCATAGTATGTACTGGTGCTCGATGTGGGTGTTAATTCAGTAGTGGTTACTTGAAGAACGGGCATTGCTTCCTCTATCTGCACATAAATCTCACCGAAGACTGGGATATCAATTTGCTCTTGTAATTGCTTTTTTGTTTTCAGTAAGGTATTTTTTGCTTCGTTTAAACGTGAAATTTTTTCATTGATGCGTAGCTCCTGCTGTGCTAAAAAATCAAGCAATTCCTCAGAGGTTAATCTAAGTGCTTTTTTTATATCATCGAGCGTCACGCCGATATATTTAAGGGACTTTATAATGTCTAAATAGAATAGCTGGTTGCCTTTATAATATCGATAATTGGTGAAGGTATCGATATAAGCAGGCTTAAATAAATCAATTTGATCATAATAACGTAATGTCTGAACCGATAAGTTTGAAAGTTTGGCAACCTCACCTATCGTATAATAATGTTCCTTCATAAATGGCCTCCACTAATAAAAGCTAAAAAAGTTTCGAATGGCATCAAAACGAATTTTATGCTTGCAATCCACCTAGTAAAATAGGAGAGATTTACGTTCCTTCATTTGTTGATATTGTTCTTCTCTGTCAACCATTTTAAATGTTTTTTGCAGCTAGGACATATAGCTTCATGTTGCATTGTGACACCTCTAAAGTTTTTTCTTTATTATACCATTACGAACAGGAAACATTCATTTTTGAGTACCACTATTCCATGAGAAGTGGGCTTAAACAAAAAGTTCCTTGAAAAAGGTTCAGATTATTGAAAACTTGCTTGAAATCGTGTTTCTCGTGTGATTTTATGCTATTATAAACCTTAATGCCACTTAAGAAGGAGAGCTTTACATGAAACGACATGAAGCACGCGAAAAAGCGTTGCAAGTTTTGTTTCAGCTAGACAATACGGATCTAACCGTTGAAGAAGCAATGGGCCATATTAAAGGTCAACCTACCAATGCCTTCTACGAAAAGATCGTGAATGGAACAGCTGAACATCTGGAGGAAATCGATGCTACATTAGAACAGCATCTTGAAAAGTGGTCACTTGCCCGTCTACCCAAAATTGAAAGAACGGTTTTACGTTTAGCTGTATATGAATTGTTATACATGCCAGAAACACCAAAAAGAGTAGTACTAAACGAAGCAATCGAGTTATGTAAAACATTTGGCGATGATAGTTCATCTAAATTCGTCAATGGTGTACTTTCTAAATTTACAGAACAAGAATAATGTGTTGAATTGGAAGGAGTAACGAAGGTTTATGTCAAGTGCAATTATTAATGGTAAAGAGATTGGTCAAGAAATTCGTAATGCTGTAGCAGAGCGTGTCATTCGTTTGAAAGAGCGAGGGTTAACACCTGGTTTAGCGGTTGTGTTAGTTGGAGACAACCAGGCATCAGCTACATATGTGAGAAATAAACAAAAATCTTGTGAAGCGATTGGTATGTTTTCAGAACTCATTAAATTACCAGAAAAGACAACGCAAGAGGAATTACTAGCACAAATTGAGCTTTTAAATCAACGTGAGGATATTCATGGTATCTTAGTTCAATTACCACTCCCAAAACATATTGATGAGGATACAGTCATTGCAACGATTGCTGTCGAGAAGGATGTCGATGGATTCTCACCTGTAAGCGTTGGAAAAATGATGCTTGGCCAAGAAACATTTTTACCTTGTACACCGTTTGGCGTGATGAAGCTTCTTGAGTATTCAGGAATTGAAATCGCAGGAAAGCATGCTGTAATCGTAGGTCGTAGTCATATCGTTGGTAAACCAATGGGACAACTACTTCTACAAAAGGATGCAACGGTAACCTATACACACTCTAAAACGCCAGATTTACCTTCATTTACAAAACAAGCAGATATTTTAATTGCTGCAGTTGGACGTGCAAACTTTATTACGAAAGAGCACGTGAAAGAAGGGGCTGTTGTTATTGATGTAGGCATTAATCGCGATGACAACAATAAATTATGCGGTGACGTAAACTTTGCAGAAGTAGATGGAATTGCGTCTCATATTACGCCTGTACCAGGTGGTGTAGGACCAATGACCATCACGATGTTACTATTCAACACAGTGCAAGCAGCTGAAAATACGCTTGCAAAATAAAAAACCTTTTGAAGAAAGTCATCTCAACATTGTGTGAGGTGACTTTTTTGTTGTGTAAAATCAGAACTTTTCTTCGATTTGGTCGTCTAATGTAACGTTTGGGACATACATACTGAGGAGGAGGTTTTTATGGAAAATATCGATATGATGTTAATTGTCAAGCATATCATTATTGGACTTGTCCAAGGTTTTACAGAGCCAATTCCTGTATCGTCGAGTGGACATGTAATGATTGCTAGCGAAATGCTGGGACTAGGTGAACAAGGTTTTACTTTTGCCATCTTAACCAATACAGCTTCGTTACTCGCTATTATGTATATTTATCGTAAGGATATTGTTCGTCTGATCAGTCATTTTTTTCTTTACTTGAAAACTGGAGAAAAGCGGTATAACGCAGATTTTCGCTTTGCTCTCTATATTGTCATCGGTTCAATTCCTGCTGGCGTTTTAGGGGTGTTATTAAGTGATGTGATTGCAGATAACGTAAGTATGACGACGATTGCGCTCATGCTATTTGTGACAGGGACTGCATTATGGTTAATTCGTAATATGCGTGGCAAGAAGAAAGATGCAGATTTACGTGCTAAAGATGCCATCATTGTAGGGCTGGGGCAAGCAGTTGCTTTAACGCCAGGCATTAGCCGTTCAGGAGCTACGATTATTTCCGCCATAGCAGTAGGGATGAAGCAGGATACAGCCTTACGTTTTTCCTTTATGCTTTATATTCCTGTAAGTTTGGGTGGGGTAGTCCTTGGCATTACAGATTTTTTAGACGAGCCGAATAAAGGTGCCTTAGCTCTTCCATATGCCGCCACTTTCTTGGCAACACTCATTATGACTTATTTTGCGATGCGTTGGTTTATGGGCATTATGAAAAGTGGCAAACTTAGCTACTTTACGTATTATTGTTTTATTGTAGGAACTCTTTTATTACTATTTTATTAAAATATAAAGTCTCATAACGTATGAAGTTATGGGGCTTTGTTTGTTATTTGTCATAATATACGGTTTCTAATAGTGAGAACGTGTAGGAATGTGTTATAGTTGTTTTTCGATAGAAGAAAGACAGTCATTTTTTCTACCGAAACTGCATTTTGGCACGTCAACGACTGCAAAAAATGTTATGATAGTTGTAGTTTTGTGAAAAACTTGATTTTAGTAAAGGAGCCGAAAACATGTCCTCTGCTTCTTATTTAACAGTAAAGGCGTTAACAAAATATATTAAACGAAAATTCGATGCAGATCCACATTTACGTGAAGTGTATGTAAAAGGTGAATTATCGAATGTGAAAATTCATCAATCTGGCCATATTTACTTTACATTAAAGGATGATGGTGCCCGAATAGCTGCGACGATGTTTAAAACAGCTGCTACCAAATTAGCGTTTGAACCAAAGGAAGGTATGCAAGTATTTATCCGAGGGGATGTAAACGTTTACGAAGGCTATGGAACCTATCAGCTATATGTACAGGAAATGCAACCGGACGGCATTGGTAGCTTATTTGTTGCCTTCAATCAATTAAAAGAGCAATTACAAAAAGAAGGTCTTTTTAAACCTGAGTGGAAACAACCGATACCAAAATTTCCTGAAAAAATTGGTGTGCTCACATCAACAACTGGTGCAGCTATACGGGATATTTGTACAACCTTAAAGAGGCGTTACCCACTTGCTGAAATTTTGATTTATCCAACCCTTGTACAAGGAGCTCAGGCTGCACCGAATATTGTGCAAAATATTCAACGGGCTAATCAAGAGGGAAGCTGTGATGTGTTGATTGTCGGGCGAGGAGGAGGCTCCATCGAGGATTTATGGGCTTTTAATGAAGAAATTGTGGCAAGAGCTATTTTTGAAAGCCGAATCCCTATTATAAGTGCGGTTGGCCATGAAACAGATACAACGATCGCCGATTATGTCGCCGATTTACGTGCACCTACACCAACAGCTGCTGCTGAGATGGCTGTGCCAGATCAAGCGGATCTCTACCAACGAGTGCTTACGCAGAAATCACAGCTTCATCAAATGGTTAGGTCGCAACTTATGGCAGAGCGACAACGTCTAAATAAGCTCCAACAGTCTTATCCATTGTCAATGCCGGAAAGACTTTATCGACCTTTTACAGAAAGATTGGCACAGCTTGAGTCAGGATTACAGGCAGCAATGCAAATGAGCTTGATGAAAAAAGCTACCCAACTTCAACAATTACATAGTACGGTGGAGCAACATTCACCCAAAAAGGCACTTGCTTTTCATCAGAGAGAGCTTGAAGCGCGGATCCAACAATTATCACGTGCTACAACGTATTATGTGGCAAAACAGCAACAACAATTTGAGTCAACCGTTAGAACATTAGAAGCTTTAAATCCACTGTCTATTCTAACAAGAGGATTTACAGTAGCATATAAAGATCAGCAAATGATCAAATCATCCACTGAGGTGCAAAAGCAAGATCAACTGACACTGACCTTCCATGATGGAAAGGTTGTGGCTAAAGTGACGAATATCTTGCCAAAGAATGAGGGGGAATTGTTGTGACTGAAAAACAACAAACATTTGCAGAAGCCATGACGTCACTAGAAGAAATCGTTCGCCAGTTAGAACAGGGTGATGTGCCATTGGAAAATGCGATTGATTTATACAAGCAAGGAATGGAGCTATCAAAGTTTTGCCATAGTAAGCTGCAACATGCTGAGGAGCAGCTTGTATCAATTGTCCAAGAGACTGGTGAAACAACAGCATTTGATCCACTAAAGGGAGAGAATTAGGAAATGAATGAGCCATTAAAGTACTTTATTGAAAGCAATACACCACAAATTGAAGAGACGATGTTTTCGCTTGTTGAACAAATTGATGCACCAGCAGATTTAAAGGAATCTATGCTTTATTCATTAAAGGCAGGGGGTAAACGAATTCGTCCGCTTTTTGTGTTAGCGGTACTAGAGCTTTACCGTGAAAATCTTCAGGACGGTTTGATTGTCGGTTCGGTCATTGAAATCATTCACACGTATTCTTTAATCCATGATGATCTACCAAGCATGGATAATGATGATTTCAGAAGAGGCAAGCCAACAAATCATAAAGTTTATGGAGAAGCGCTCGCTACGCTTGCTGGTGATGCATTAAACACACTGGCATTTGGCATTTTAGCACGCATGGATATCGCTGCTGAAAAGCGTATTGAACTTGTCCAATTGCTAAGCATTGCAGCAGGTGCAGAAGGCATGGTTGGTGGTCAAGTACTAGATATGGAAGGGGAGCAACGTCAGCTTAATTTAGCTGAATTGGAACAAGTCCATGTCAATAAAACAGGTGCTTTATTGCGTTTTAGTATTGAAGCGGGAGCCGTACTTGCAGATGTATCAGCACAAGACCGTGCTACATTGAAAGAATATGCGCATCATATTGGTTTAGCTTTCCAAATTCAAGACGATATTTTAGATATTGAGGGAACGACTGAAGAACTAGGAAAAACAGCTGGAAAAGATGTCGCTAGTGATAAAAGCACTTATCCAGCCCTCTTAACCCTAGAAGGAGCGAAAGAAAAGCTTGCTGAGCATTATCAACATGCCATTAACGCACTCGATCAATTACCAATAGATGTCAGCCTATTACGTGACTTTGCTGCTTATATCGTTCATCGTAAAAACTAAGAGAAAATCAAGGCGTTGAAGGAAAAGAATATGCTAGAATAGGTGGGAACGTTTGCAATATGTAAACAATGAAGTGCTCGTACTTTTAGCATATTGATAACACTGCTATAATGGTGGAAACACAATTGCGGTGAATATTTTATTGAAAAGGTGTGTGAGAAAGGTGGATTTAAATAAAATAACTAGTCCATCCTTTTTAAAAAACTTAAATAAGAAGGAGCTTGAGCAGCTTGCCCAAGAAATTCGTACCTTCTTAATCGAAAAATGTTCTGTCACAGGTGGGCATATCGGGCCGAATTTAGGCGTAGTTGAGTTAACGATGATGCTGCATAAAATGTTTGACAGTCCTAAAGATAAGTTTTTGTGGGATGTTGGCCACCAAGCTTACGTGCATAAAATTTTAACAGGTCGTGCGAGTCAATTTGACACACTACGTCAGTTCAAAGGGCTTTGTGGATTTCCAAAGCGCGTGGAGAGTGAACATGATGAGTGGGAAACAGGTCATAGCTCGACATCTTTATCAGCAGCCATGGGTATGGCAGCAGCACGTGATATAAAAAAAGAAAACAACTTTGTTATTCCTATTATTGGTGATGGGGCTTTAACAGGTGGTATGGCACTTGAGGCTTTAAATCATATTGGCCATGCAAAAACAAATATGATTGTCATCCTCAATGATAATGAAATGTCGATTGCACCAAATGTTGGTGCATTACACAATGTTTTAGGTCGTCTACGTACAGCCAAGGAGTACTCAAAAGCCAAAGAAGAGCTGGAGTCACTTATTAATAAGATTCCAGTATTAGGTGGAAAGCTTGCCTCTACTGTTGAACGCGTAAAGGATAGCTTAAAATATTTAGTAGTATCTGGAGTGTTTTTTGAGGAGCTAGGTTTTAAATATCTTGGTCCAATTGATGGACATGATTTTGAAGCGCTTGAAATGACATTATCACATGCGAAAAAAGTAAAAGGGCCAGTCCTTGTTCATGTGATTACGAAAAAAGGAAAGGGCTATAAGCCAGCCGAGGATGATACAATTGGGAATTGGCATGGAACAGGTCCTTATAAAATTGAAAATGGTGCCTTTGTAAAGTCTGAGACTACTGGACCGGCTTGGAGTAGTTTAATTGCTGAGACGGTTCGTAAAATTGCTCATGAAAATGAGCGAGTGGTAACGATTACACCTGCCATGCCTGTAGGTTCAAAGCTACAGGGTATTCAAAAGGACTTCCCAAATCGTTTCTTCGATGTAGGGATTGCGGAGCAACATGCGGCAACGATGGCTGCAGGATTAGCTACGCAAAAGATGAAACCATTTTTAGCGATTTATTCTACGTTCCTGCAACGTGCATATGACCAAGTATTGCATGATATTGCTCGCCCAAATTTAAATGTCTTTATTGGTATTGATCGGGCTGGTTTAGTGGGAGCAGATGGGGAAACACATCAAGGTGTATTTGATATTGCTTTCCTTCGTCATATTCCAAACATGACCATCATGATGCCAAAGGATGAGAATGAAGGGCAACATATGGTAAAAACAGCGATTGATTATGATGGTGGTCCAATTGCACTTCGTTATCCACGTGGTAATGGAATGGGTGTGCCATTAGATGATGAGCTGATAGCTTTACCAATTGGTAGCTGGGAAGTTTTACGTGAGGGCAAAGACGCATCTATTTTGACATTTGGAACAACGATTCCAATGGCAATGGCTGCTGCTGAAATGCTAGCGCAACAAGGAATCGATATTGAAGTGGTCAATGCTCGCTTTATCAAACCGATGGATGAGGATATGCTACATCGTATATTATCTAGTCAAAAACCGATTTTAACAATTGAAGAAGCTGTTCTACAGGGTGGGTTTGGTAGTGGTGTATTAGAGTTTGCTCATGACCACGGCTATTTAAATGCGTTAGTTGATCGAATGGGCATCCCAGATCAATATATTGAGCATGGCAACGTAGATCAGCTACTCGCGGAAATTCATATGACAGCAGAAGATACGGTTGCACGTATGCACGTATTACTTCAACAAAAACAGCAAGTGGGTTTGAATAAATAATGACAAAACAACCAAAAGAACGAGTAGATATTTTACTTGTAGAGCGTGGACTATGTGAAACAAGAGAAAAAGCAAAACGGTCCATTATGGCAGGCCTTGTCTTTTCAAATGAAATACGAATTGATAAGGCAGGCGAGAAAATTGCCGTCGATGCACCGCTACAAGTAAAGGGCTCAGATTTAAAATATGTGAGTCGTGGAGGCCTTAAATTAGAAAAGGCGCTACAAATTTTTGATATGTCTGTAGAAGGGAAGCTAATGCTTGACATTGGCTCCTCTACAGGTGGCTTTACAGATTGTGCCTTACAACATGGTGCAAGACATTGCTATGCACTAGATGTTGGTTCGAACCAATTAGCATGGAAAATTCGCTCTGATGAACGAGTGACAGTAATGGAGAAAACGAATTTTCGCTATACAACGGCAGCCGATTTATCAGAAGGTTTACCTGATTTTGCAACAATCGATGTTAGCTTTATTTCATTATCACTGATTTTACCAGTATTAAAAACATTATTGCTGCCAGGCGGGGATGTTATGGCTTTGGTGAAGCCTCAGTTTGAAGCTGGGAAAGATAAAGTAGGTAAAAAAGGAATTGTGCGTGATAAAAAAGTACATTTAGAAGTTTTGGAAAAAACAGCTGCCATGGCAACTGAGGTTGGTTTTGTAGTAAAAGATGCTTCGTTCTCTCCAATCACAGGTGGAGAAGGGAATATTGAATTTTTATTCCATTTAGTGAATCCTATTGGACAAGAAGTGCTACCTGCATATACAGCTTTTAATGCACTCGTTGAAGAAGCGCATAATTCTTTAAAATAACACGTGCTCGCTTATAGAGCCGTGTTTTTTCTTGTGCTTTTTTGTTGAAAATGGTAGTGTGATTATACACATATACAATTATTTATAAGAGGTGATTTCGTTGAATAAAGGACAACGACATATACGGATTCGGGATATTATCGCCAATCATGAAATTGAAACACAAGATGATTTAGTCGATTTTTTAAAAGAAGCAGGCTATAATGTGACACAAGCTACAGTATCACGAGATATAAAAGAGCTTCATTTAGTAAAAGTACCATTACAGGATGGGCGCTATAAATATAGCCTACCCGCAGATCAACGTTTCAATCCAGTCCAAAAATTACATCGTGCATTAGCGGATGCTTTTGTAAGTATTGATGGGGCATCACATTTTTTAGTCATGAAAGCTCTTCCTGGGAATGCGAATGCCATTGCTTCCCTACTTGACCATTTAGATTGGCCGGAAATTTTAGGTACAATTTCTGGAGATGATACCATTTTAATTATTTGTCGAAATGAAAATGAGCGTGAAAATACAAAAAATCGTTTATTAGACATGCTATAAAAAATGGTTAATTTGATTTAGAGGTGACAATTTGTGTTAAGAGAGCTTAGTATTCGAAACTTTGCCATCATTGAGGATTTGACTGTCAGCTTTTTAGAAGGCTTAACAGTTCTCACTGGGGAAACAGGCGCCGGAAAATCCATTATCATTGATGCGGTGCATTTACTTGCAGGTGGACGAGGCAACACTGAATTTATTCGTCATGGCGCAAGAAAAGCAGAATTGGGTGGCTTATTTCAAATTTCGAGTTCAGTTCATCCTGTTCTGAAAAAGTTAGAAGAAGCAGGCATTGAAATAGAAGAAGATACAATTATTTTACGTCGAGATTTGAATGATACTGGTAAAAGTATTTGCCGAGTGAATGGTAAGCTTGTGCCTTTATCGGTACTAAGAGACATTGGGGCAAGTCTCATTGATATTCATGGCCAACATGAAAATCAAGAGCTAATGGATGAAAAGCAGCACATTAATTTGCTTGATCAGTTTGCAGAAGAAGAGCTGTCGCCGATTCAAAAAAACTATCGTGCCCAATATGATGAATACCGTTTGCTCAAAAAAGACTTAGCTTCTATATCCATTGATGAGCAGTTGATGGCACAACGTATCGATTTGTATCAATTTCAAATGAAAGAGTTGGACGAAGCTAATTTAAAGTTAGGTGAGGAAGACGAGCTTCTAGACGAACGCCGTCGTCTGATGAATTTTAATAAAATTTTTGAACGCTCTAGTGCAGCCTATGAAGCCATTCAGGGTGAAACAAAAGGGCTTGATTGGATCGGGACGGCAATGGGTGCTTTAGAAGATGCTGCAACGGTTGATGAGCAATTCAAAGAATCATCTGAGGCAGTTACAACTGCGTTTTATGCATTACAGGATGCAGCCTATCAGGTCAAAAATGTGTTAGATGAATTAGAATTTGACCCTGCACGTTTAAACGAGGTTGAGCAGCGATTAGCGTTGTTGCAAACTTTAAAACGCAAATATGGTTCGACAGTGGAAGAGATCTTGGCTTATTATGAAAAAATTAAAAACGAGTTAAATGAGCTGTTGAATCGTGATGAGATTTTGCAGGTGAAAGAACGACGTGTGTTAGAGATGGAAGCTGTACTCAATGAGCTGGCTAGTGAACTTTCAACTGTACGTAAAGCTGCAGCCCAACAATTGAGTGAAGCAATTATGGCAGAACTACGTGAATTACATATGGAAAAAGCAAAATTTATTGTCAATTTCGATGAATTACCCTATTTTGATGCCAATGGGAAAGATCAAATTATCTTCTACATTTCCACAAACGTTGGGGAGCCACCAAAGTCTTTACCGAAAATTGCATCAGGTGGAGAATTATCACGAATGATGCTAGCGTTGAAAACCATTTTCTCTTCTTCCAATGGAATTACTTCCATTATATTTGATGAGGTGGATACAGGTGTCAGTGGTCGTGTTGCGCAAGCGATTGCAGAGAAAATTGCCGCAATTTCTGTTAATTCTCAAGTTTTATGTATTTCACATTTACCTCAAGTTGCAGCGATGGCTGATCATCATTACTTCATCAAAAAAGAAGTCGAACATGATCGAACGTTTACTTCCTTATCAGAAATTGATCAAGATGCTCGTATAGAGGAAGTTAGCCGTATGATGTCTGGAACTGAAATTACAGCTTTGACACTACAGCATGCCACGGAGCTTTTAAAAATGGCAGATGAACGAAAAAAACAAATGCGTTAACCAAAAGCCAGAAACAGTTTCAGCTGTTTCTGGCTTTTTTCATTTTGCACAAATATTTACCGCTTATAAGAACGTCACAACAACACATAGTAAAAAGACAAAAATGAAAAGGAGGTGTCGTATGAATCGTCATTGGCGTCAATTAGTCATTTTGCCTATGCTCATCTTTTTATTAGTGATGCCTATACAAGCTTTAGCCGCCAAAAAGCTTATACCGATGGGCGAAGCAATTGGAATTCAACTTCAATTGTCACATGTATTTGTCGCACACGATGTACTGTTAGCTTCCAATCAGTGGATGAAAGGAGGCGCAGTTATAGAAAAAATAAATGATATACCAGTAAAATCCCTTGCTGATGCCAAGCAGGCTGTGGCAAAAGATGGCCAACAGAAATGGACGATCAATAGTGAAGGTCAACAAATCACATTGGAATTACAAAACCAAGAAGCAGAGCATGTCATTTCCTTTTTAAAAGATGAAACAGATGGAGTAGGAACACTGACTTATATTGATCCAGAGACAAAAAATTACGGTGCACTAGGTCATCAAATTGTCGATTCAACTCTACAAGAAGCCCCTGTTTTTAGAGCTGGCTCCATTTTTTTAGCTTCTATTCAGCAAATCCGAAAAAGCACACCAGGCCAACCAGGCTATAAAATTTCCTCCATTGAAAAGCATCAAGAACGTCTAGGCAGTATAGATAAAAATACTATTTATGGTATTTTTGGCCGCTGGGAAGACGGTTATCAACAAAGATTACCCAAAGCGATCGAAATTATGCATGAAAAAGATATAAAAACGGGGAAAGCTGAAATCTATACAGCCATTGAAGGCAGTAAGGTGGAAACCTTTTCAATAGAAATTACCAAAGTGGAAAATGAACGCCTTGAATTTATAGTATCTGACGAAAAGCTCATTGAAAAAACAGGTGGTATTTTGCAGGGAATGAGTGGCAGTCCTATTATCCAAGACGGTCGTTTTGTCGGTGCTGTGACACATATGTTTGTGGAGGAGCCGAAAAAAGGTGCAGCGCTAACAGTAGCGGAAATGTTAAGAAGGTCTTCATAAAAAGGTATGAAAGGTAAAAATCCGTTTAAATTTCCCCAGGCAGGACAAAAGCCGCGGGAAACTACACGGATTTTTTACCCTTATTTCATCGAAACCAACATGTATTTCCGATAATTTCCTGAAGAAGGCATGATATTTAAAAAAACTGTAGTTTTATCTACTAAATTTATCTAAAATAAGTTATAAGAGCATTCGACAAGTCGCGTCATTTAGCGTAACTTGTCGATATTAAAAGAAAGTATCGGACTACATACTCATTTTTGGAAATAGAAAAGGTTTTTAAAACAAAAATGTCGAAAATTCCACAGTGTGCCAAAAACGGCATTTAGGGGTTTAGGTTATCGCTTTGAGGTGTTCAAAGCAAGTCCAGAAGGAGGAATTGAAATGACAAAGGTAAAAGTAGCGATTGCAGATGATAATCGTGAGTTATTAAAAACAATGGAGCAGTATTTTCAAGGACATGCCGAAATAGAAATTATTGCAACTGCTTCAAATGGAAAAGTATGTCTACAAATGCTTGAGGAATTTACACCAGATATTTTACTTCTAGATATAATAATGCCTCATCTTGACGGTTTAGCTGTATTAGAGTCCATGTATCAAAATGAAAGAATGTCATCAATTCAAGTCATTATGCTAACGGCTTTTGGCCAAGAGGATGTCATGAAACAGGCGGTGGATTTAGGAGCTTCTTATTTCATGCTAAAGCCCTTTGAATTCGACCAATTGGTACAAAAAATTTTACATTGTGCTGGACAGAAGGCGACACTTCCGAAAAAGACAAGCGTATTACAACCAACAGTACCTCAAAAATTAAATCAGCATCAATTAGACAGTACGATTACAGCCATCATCAAAGAAATCGGTGTACCTGCACATATTAAGGGCTACTCCTACTTGCGTGAAGCCATTCAAATGGTCTTTGAGGATATTGAATTATTAGGATCTGTTACAAAAATTTTATATCCAGAAATCGCTAAAAAATTTAATACGACACCTTCCCGCGTGGAACGTGCGATTCGTCACGCCATCGAGGTAGCCTGGAATCGTGGCAATTATGAATCCATTTCCTCAATGTTTGGCTATACAGTCCATCACTTGAAATCCAAACCAACAAATAGCGAATTCATCGCCATGATCGCAGATAAAATTCGTATCGATATGATGGCTAGCTAGTCTAGCTAGTACCGATATATATCATTAACATATACAGCAATTATACTTCGCATAGTATAGCGCCTTTTTAAATCTTATTGTTTAAAGGGGCGCTTTTTTTGTTACTTGAACAAATACTGTGGAAATTTCTGTGGCTGATCTTTAACATTGAAACCGTTAAAAGAACGTCTAAATCAGCTAAAAATACACGATATATACATGAATAGTGAATTTAAAGTCATATTCTAAAGTTGAATAATTTGAGACCTTTTCATAAACTTATAAGTAGGTGATCACAATAAAAAGTATAAATTTCCAATTAGAGGGAATGAATTCGCTTGAAATCACACAGATAACAGAAGAGCTATTTGAGGTGCGTTTAGTATTCGATGGTAAAATAAGTATACAATATATGAATCGACAGCAATTGATACAACTAGGATCTACTTTCCAAATTGAAAGAAATATCAATACATTATTAGCTAAAAAGACCTATAAAGACCTATAGTTTAGTGGAAAGCACCCCCTGATACCTGTACTTGGAAGATGATTTATTCAAAACAGCCTGATGGAATTACTTTGAATTTATCGGTAATTTTAATAAAAAAACTCAAAAACAAACAATTTATTAGAATTAAATACCTACATTTTTTTAGAAAAAATAAAATATTGTCTTATATTTTAATGATTAAGTGGTACTATTTTCTTTCTCGGTAGTGACAATGGTCTCTAAACAAATGTAAGTGGATTGTATATACTTACATATAGAGGGAAGGAGGAGGTAGCTTGATTCTAGTTCGAAATGAAAACTTCGAAATTTCTGAGGAAAATGGCAAGGTATTTATGCTTACTTTTAGCGCAGGTTTCCCATTAAAAGAATTTGATAGCATCCTACGTAGTCATCCACGACTGAAATTATCTAATTTTTCAATTTTAAAAAATGTGTTATCAACTCAGAATACAAATCCTGTTGAAATTGGACGCTGGCTTCCGAACATTGAAGCAGAAGTGGCACGTGATAAGATGTCAGCCTCTGTTTTTATATATGAAACGCATGATTATATTCAAAATAATAAAGAAAAATTAACACAACAAATCCGAGAAACACTCAATGAAAATGGAATTATACACGGCATATTAGATTTTGATATATTGAAGGCTGAACCAGGAAAAGCATTCTTAATTGCTCAAGGCGAGCAACCTATAGCAGGAATAGATGCACAAATTACATATTTACCTAAACCCGAAAGAAAGCCGGTCATTCGTGAAGACGGTAAAGCGGATTACTATGATATGAATTTTATTTCGGAAATTTCAGAAGGCTCTTGGCTAGGTGAAAAGATCCCTGCTACATTAGGTAAACCGGGGAAAAATGTGCTAGGTCAAGAAGTTGCTGCTGTACCTGGTCGAGATTATCCTATCAAATATGATACAAAATCGGCCTATGAAGTGGAAGAAGACGGAAAAATCGTCATTCGCTCGAAAATTGCTGGCGTTTTAGATGATGTCAAAGGCATGATTGGTGTAAACAGGCATCTTCCTATAAATGGTGATGTTGGGGTAGAAACAGGAAACCTTGAATTTAATGGTTCACTTAGTATTAAAGGTACAGTAACAAATGGCTATACAGTTATTGCGACTGGCGATATTTCCATTGAAGGGGCTGAGGGTGTAAGCGGTGCTAAGCTTATTAAATCCATTGAGGGTGATGTATATATTCGTGGTGGCATCTTTGGGCTTGGTTCAACAGTGGTAGAAGCAGGTGGCAATATATTTGTTAAACATGTGAATGAAGCAAATTTATTTGCTGCTAATAGTATTCATATTGGTTTTTATGCACTAGGATCCCAGCTTTCTGCTCATTCGATATATGTGGATGAACGAAAAGGGAAAATTATTGGGGGACGTGCAGTAGCTAAAAATACGATTGTGACGGCCATTTCAGGAAACCGATTAGAGCGTCGAACAGATTTAATAATAGAAAGTATTAATAAGCAAGAAAATAATACCATGATGCAGGAAAAAGCAGCACAGCTAAAACAATTGCAAACAGAGATTTCCGCACACGAGAATAGCCTGAAAAATTTATTACCTTTTCTCAATCAAATGTCCAAAGAACAATCAGCGTCATTTGAGGTAACAAAACAAGCCTTAACTAAATTAAAGGCTGAAGCGATTACATTAGATCGTGAAATAAAACTATTAATGGATGAAATGCGTCATGTAGGGAAAGAAGAGATTACTGTGACAAAAGAGGCCCACCCTGGAACTTATATTCAAATTGGTAGAAAATCATCTTTATTAAGCAAAATGACGAATGGTAAATTCCTACTAGAATTTGGTGAGTTAAATGTCTAAGGCAGCTTTTATCCCTGTTTTTGCACATCGAGGTGCTTCTGCTTATGCATTAGAGAATACCTTTCAAGCTTTTGAAAAGGCATTAGAGCTAGGTGCTGATGGGATTGAACTAGATATTCAATTCTCAAAAGATGGATTACCTGTAGTGTATCATGATCCACAATTATCGAGGTTAGTAGGCACCAATAAATTGGTGAGCGATTGTACGATGGAGGAGCTTCTGCGCTTTAAACTTGGCAAGCCTTGGAGACGTCTATTTTCGTCCTATAAAATGCCAGCGTTTGAGGCAGTTTTAGCATGGGCAAATATACAGCAGATGCCGTTGAATATTGAATTAAAATCAACGATCTTGGACAATACGAGTGGGCTAATTCATTTTCTTGGAGGCTTGGCTCTGCCAAAAGGTAGTCATTTTTCATCCTTTCACTATGAGCTTTTAGAGATCGTAAAAAAGCATAGACCTGAATTTGAAACGGCCCTTATTGCAACGAAAAAAATAAAATGGGATCTTCTAGCTGATTATAAAGCGGCTGATAGTGTGCATATGCATAAAAGGTACTACAAACCAAGATATTTGGAGGCCTGTGTTACAAGTGAAAAAGCATGTCGTTTTTATGCTATTGATGGCACAGAACCATTTTTAACCAATCCGCACCCTTCTGTTATTGGTTGGATTACGGATTATCCTGATAAAATCATCACATCTCAGCAACGGGTATAAAAAGAGCTATCCAGTAAGTCTTGCATGACTTATTTGGATAGCTTTTTTTATTTTTTTTGGAAGCGTGGTGCTACTTTTCCGTTTTTTCGATCGCGATGCAGTAAAAATCCAGCGAAAAACCCAAAGCCTATGACGAAGAAAATAACACCAACTACAAATTGCAGCCATAAAAATGGGAATGGTGAAATGAGCTTACCAAATAATGTATCACGCATAAATTTAATGCCACCTGCAGCCATAAGACCTGGAATAAGCATTACAATAAATGCAGCTAAACGGGCCATGTATACCCCTCCTTATTCCTATGATTAATTTTACCTGTGGATGGGGGAATGTCAAGGAAGGGTATAAACCAATATAATATTTTTAGCTAAAAACATGGCAGGACAGAAAGTAGCAATTGTAACTGAATCTTTAGAAAATTCTTACTTAAATAAGAATATGTAATAATAGTTGCGAAATTGTGAATTTGTCAGTATTGTAAAAATAAGTGGAGCAATATTATCCATTACTAAACAATTTCTTCTGTAAGTATTAGGGTCTAAACACCTACTACCAAATAGGAGCTCAGAATTTGCTGAGTGAGGACGCTATGAAGATTAGATTGTTAGATAAAACTTGATTGGATGGGCATTTGGGGATGCACTTTCCAAAGCAAAGGGGCGAGTTTCATGGAAATCTTCAAGTATATGGAAAAGTATGATTACGAACAATTGGTATTTTGCCAAGATGAAGCATCAGGGTTAAAAGCGGTTATCGCTATCCATGATACAACACTTGGACCAGCACTAGGTGGAGCACGTATGTGGACGTATGCGTCGGAAGAAAATGCAATTGAAGATGCATTACGTTTAGCACGAGGAATGACTTACAAAAATGCTGCAGCTGGTTTAAACCTTGGCGGTGGAAAAACGGTCATTATTGGTGACCCATTTAAAGATAAAAATGAAGAGATGTTCCGTGCGTTAGGTCGTTTCATCCAAGGATTAAATGGCCGCTATATTACAGCTGAAGATGTAGGTACAACAGTATTGGATATGGATTTAATCCATGAAGAAACAAATTATGTAACAGGAATTTCTCCTGCATTCGGTTCTTCAGGTAACCCATCTCCAGTAACAGCTTATGGTGTTTACCGTGGTATGAAGGCAGCAGCAAAAGAAGCATTCGGTTCAGACTCACTAGAAGGATTAAAAGTTTCTGTACAGGGTCTAGGAAATGTAGCCTACAAGCTTTGCGAGTATTTACATAATGAAGGGGCAAAACTTGTTGTAACAGATATCAATCAGGCAGCTATTGATCGAGTTGTTAATGATTTCGACGCGATTGCAGTGGCACCAGATGAAATCTATGCGCAAGAAGTAGATATCTTCTCACCTTGTGCATTAGGGGCAATTTTAAATGATGAAACAATTCCGCAATTAAAAGCGAAAGTGATCGCTGGATCTGCAAATAACCAATTAAAAGATTCACGTCATGGTGACTACCTACATGAATTAGGTATTGTCTATGCACCAGATTATGTAATCAATGCTGGTGGCGTTATTAATGTTGCGGATGAATTATATGGCTATAATCGTGAACGTGCAATGAAACGCGTTGATGGCATTTATGATAGTATTGAAAAAATCTTTGCTATTTCAAAACGAGATGGCATTCCAACATATGTGGCAGCGAACCGCTTAGCGGAGGAACGTATCGCTCGCGTAGCAAAATCTCGCAGCCAATTTTTAAAAAATGAAAAAAATATTTTACACGGTCGCTAATTTACACAGTTGATACAAGAAGAGAAGTCGCATTGTCGACTTCTTCTATTTTCAACAAGAAATTGAGGTTTTAATGAAGTAAAGCTAAAGTTTTTCTAATGCAAGCACTGACTGTTAAAAAAATCACTTGGTTATTGTTTAATAGAATCCTTTAGCACTTTTCTCAATAGGGGGAATAAACATGGCTCAAAATTATGATGTTGTCATTTTAGGTGGAGGTACAGGTGGATATGTTGCAGCCATCCGAGCTGCTCAGCTAGGCTTAAAAACAGCCATTGTAGAGCGTGAGCGTTTAGGGGGTACATGCTTGCATAAAGGTTGTATTCCAAGTAAAGCCTTACTCCGAAGTGCCGAAGTATATCGTATGGCTAATAAAACAGCTAGCGAATATGGTGTCGATATTGAAGGTGTGACATTACAATTTGACAAAGTACAAGCTAGGAAGCAAGCAATCGTTGAGCAATTAAGTCAGGGTGTGAATACACTGATGAAAAAAGGCAAAATAGATGTTTATCATGGTACAGGGCGAATCTTGGGTCCATCTATTTTCTCACCAATGCCAGGTACAATATCTGTAGAAATGTCCAATGGCGATGAAAATGAAATGCTTGTGCCTACGAATGTTGTCATTGCAACGGGCTCAAAGCCTCGTGGTATGGCAGGGTTAACAATAGATGGGCAATATGTGCTGAATTCAGACCACGCATTACAGTTAGAAAGTTTACCAAAGTCACTGCTAATCGTTGGTGGTGGTGTTATTGGAATTGAGTGGGCATCTATGCTATGCGATTTTGGTGTATATGTAACAGTGATAGAATATGGTCCATCCATTTTACCAGCAGAAGATGCGGACATCGTTAAAGAAGTGACGAAACAGCTTGAGAAACGAGGCGTTCGTATTGTTACGAATGCTCGCGTAGATACAAATACATTCAAAATTGAAAATGATAACGTTTTCATTTCTGCGAAAGTGAATGAAAAAGAAGAAGTTTTTGAGGCTGATAAACTATTACTTTGTGTAGGACGCGAGGCGAATACGCAAGGTATTGGTCTAGAAAATACCGAAATTGAAGTGGAAAATGGCTTTATTAAAGTGAATGGTTCCTATCAAACGAAAGAGTCTCATATGTATGCCATAGGAGATGTGATTGGTGGCTTACAATTAGCGCATGTTGCTTCTCATGAGGGGCTTTCAGCTATTGAGCATATAGCAACAGGGAAAACCGAGACATTGGATGCACTAAAAGTACCGAAATGTGTCTATTCCTATCCAGAGGTTGCTAGCATTGGATTAACAGAAAGTGCTGCTAAAGAACAAGGATTTTCATTAAAGATTGGTAAATTCCCGTTTAAGGCCATTGGTAAAGCATTAGTAAATGGAGAGACAGAAGGCTTTGTCAAAATTATTGCTGATGAAGAAACAGATGATATTTTGGGTATTCATATGGTAGGGCCTCATGTAACAGATTTAATTGGTGAAGCATCCTTAGCAAAAGTGTTAGATGCAACACCATGGGAAATTAGTCAGGCCATTCATCCACATCCATCCTTAAATGAGGTGTTAGTGGAATCTGCTCTAGCAGTGGATGATCGCGCTATCCATTTTTAATTTTCTGAATTTCATAACTAACATATCCAAATGTGGGGATATAGGATAAGATAGTTATTTCTCTATAATACGAAAGGGGTGTTCGTATGCAAGATGTTCAAATCAAACATGAAGATTTAGGTTTGTCAAATGAAGATGTGCTTGCTATGTTCGAAACAATGTTAATGGCCAGAAGACTAGATGAGCGTATGTGGTTGTTAAACCGTTCTGGTAAAATTCCGTTTGTAATTTCCTGTCAAGGTCAGGAGGCGGCACAGGTTGGAGCAGCCTTTGCACTGGATAAAAGTAAGGATTATATTGCACCTTATTATCGTGATATGGGTGTTGTTTTACATTTTGGTATGACACCAAGAGAACTGATGCTATCTGCGTTTGCTAAAGCAGAAGATCCAAACTCTGGGGGTCGTCAAATGCCAGGCCACTTTGGTCAAAAGAAAAATCGTATTTTAACAGGTTCATCACCTGTTACGACTCAAGTTCCACACGCAGTGGGCGTTGCACTTGCAGGACGTCTACAAAAAGAAGATTTTGTTTCTTTCGTTACGCTTGGTGAAGGTTCATCCAACCAAGGAGACTTCCATGAAGGAGCGAACTTTGCAGGTGTGCATAAGCTACCAGTCATTATTATGGTAGAAAACAATCAATATGCGATTTCTGTGCCAGTAGAGCGTCAACTTGGCTGTGCAAAAGTATCTGATCGTGGGATTGGCTACGGAATGCCAGGTGTGACCGTGGATGGGAAAAATCCGTTACAAGTATATAAAGTGGTAAAAGAGGCTGCAGATCGTGCACGTAATGGGGAAGGTCCAAGCTTAATCGAAACGGTAACATATCGTTTAACAGCCCATTCTTCAGATGATGATGACCGTCAATACCGTACGGCTGAAGATATTGCAGAAGGCAAAGCAAAGGATCCAATTGTATTATTTGAAAAGTATTTAATGGATGCTGGCGTGATGACTGACGCGATACGTACTGAAATCGAAGAGCGTGTTATGGCAGAAGTAAATGAAGCAACTGATTATGCTGAAGCGGCTCCATATGCACAACCAGAGCATGCACTTAAATATGTTTATGCACCAGTGGACGGAGGTGACATGTAATGGCAGTAATGTCTTATATTGATGCGATTACATTGGCAATGAAAGAAGAGATGGAACGTGACGAACGAGTTTTCATTTTAGGTGAGGATGTTGGTCGTAAAGGCGGTGTATTCAAAGCCACTACGGGACTATACGATCAATTTGGTGAATACCGCGTGCTTGATACACCTCTTGCAGAAAGTGCGATAGCCGGTGTAGGTATCGGTGCTGCGATGTACGGTATGCGTCCGATTGCTGAAATGCAATTTGCTGATTTTATTATGCCAGCTGTCAATCAAATCGTCTCAGAGGCAGCCAAAATACGTTACCGTTCTAATAATGACTGGACTTGTCCAATGGTCATCCGCGCACCTTTTGGCGGAGGTATTCATGGGGCACTTTATCATTCACAATCCGTTGAAGCACTTTTTGCTGGTACACCTGGTTTGAAAATTGTCATTCCATCAACACCGTATGATGCAAAAGGTTTACTGAAAGCTGCTATTCGTGATGAAGATCCGGTATTATTTTTCGAACATAAACGTGCCTATCGTTTAATTAAAGGGGAAGTACCACTAGATGATTACACATTGCCAATTGGTAAAGCAGATGTAAAACGTGAAGGAGATGACGTGACAGTCATTACCTATGGTTTAGCAGTCCACTTTGCTTTACAAGCGGCAGAACGCTTAGCTGCGGATGGTATTTCTGCTCATATCCTTGATTTGCGTACAGTTTACCCTCTGGATAAAGAAGCGATTATTGAGGCTGCAAGTAAGACAGGTAAAGTATTGCTTGTCACAGAGGATAATAAAGAAGGTAGTATCATGAGTGAGGTTGCTGCAATTATTGCGGAACATTGTTTATTTGAGCTTGATGCACCAATTCAACGTCTAGCGGGACCTGATGTGCCAGCCATGCCATATGCACCAACGATGGAGAAATATTTTATGATTAATCCTGATAAAGTGGAACGTGCTATGCGAGATCTTGCTGCGTTCTAATAGATCACAACAAGGCTGAATGAAAATATAAAAGCCTCAGACGGAACAACAGATTTTGACTTTACCATATGAAAGTCAAAATCTGTCTATATGCCTATCTACGTTTAATGTTTTTAGCGCTACATCAGGTACAATGACGCCTAGGCTTATTTGATGGGAGGAATAAAGGATGTCGGTTCAAAATATTACAATGCCACAGCTCGGCGAAAGTGTAACAGAAGGTACAATTGAAAAATGGCTTGTAAAGCCTGGAGATACAGTTAAAAAATATGATCCATTAGCAGAGGTTGTTACAGATAAAGTAAATGCTGAAATCCCGTCATCATTTGAAGGGGTTATCACGGAGCTTCTGGCGCAAGAAGGTCAGACATTACCAGTTGGAGCAGTCGTTTGCTCGATTGAAATAGCGGGAGAAGGTGAATTACCAGCACCGCCACCTGAAAAAAAATCAGCGGTAAGTACGGCTATTTTAAATGCAGGTGTTCAAAAGAAACAGGAGGCACCACAGCAGGTAGCGGCTCCAGTATCTGCACCAAAAGAGGCACGTACGGGTAAAGTACGTTATTCACCAGCAGTTCTTCGACTTGCGCAGGAGCATGATATAGCTTTAGACCTTGTAACAGGTACTGGCGAGGGTGGTCGTATTACACGAAAAGACCTGTTAAAGCTAATTGAAACAGGTAATATCCCAACGGCAAATGATGTAGCACAAGCAGCTTCAACCGTTCAAACGACATCGGCACCCGCAGCAGCTTCAGTACCACAGCAACAAGTGGAAAAAGCAGCTGCACCTGTACAACCTATTCATCCAGGAGATATCGAAATTCCAGTGACGAAGATTCGTCGTGCCATTGCGAATAATATGGTGAAAAGTGTACATGAAGCGCCGCATGCTTGGATGATGATGGAAGTGGATGTAACAGATTTAGTGACTTATCGTGATAGCTTAAAGAATGAATTTAAGCAAAAAGAAGGCTTTAATCTTACATATTTCGCCTTCTTTGTAAAAGCGGTTGCTCAAGCTTTAAAAGAATTCCCAATGCTGAATTCGATGTGGGCGGAAGATAAAATCATTCAAAAACATGACATCAATATTTCGATTGCAGTAGCAACGGATGATGCCTTATTTGTACCTGTTATAAAACACGCGGATGAAAAATCCATTAAAGGAATTGCGAAAGAAATCAATGAACTGGCTATCAAAGTTCGCGCAGGAAAACTAGCAATGGATGACATTACTGGTGGTACATTTACAGTGAATAATACAGGTGCATTTGGCTCTGTTCAATCGATGGGCATCATCAATTACCCACAAGCAGCGATTCTGCAAGTGGAAAATATTGTAAAAAAACCTGTTGTTTTACCAGGTGGAATGTTTGCTGCACGTGATATTGTGAATTTATGTTTATCATTAGATCATCGTGTGCTTGATGGACTTGTCTGTGGTAAATTCCTAAATAGAGTAAAAGAAATACTCGAAAATACAAATAAATCTTCAACGTCAGTCTACTGATGACTCGTCGGAAACCTGCTGTATAAGGGTTTCCGATTTTTTTTATACTTTTCGAGTCGCAATTTGTCATGTAGAATAACAAATAGAAACTACTAAGGGGGGAAGCTGATTAAGCGTCCGCATGTCAAACAACATGAAAAATATTGAATTTGAAATACCAGCCTATTCAGACTGGCAAGATGCAGCAATCAAAGCTTTAAAAGGGAAACCATTTGAGTCACTATTCACAAAAACAAATGAAGGTGTTACACTACAGCCGCTTTACACGCAAGAAAGTTTAGTAGCTAAGCTTGGAGAAGAACTTGATTTACAAGTTGCCACAATCCGTTCCCTACAAAATGATCAAGTATTTCAGGTGGCACAACAAATTCACGCTGATTCAAGCGAAGCTTTTTTTGAACAGCTTGAGGATAGCCTAGCTCGAGGCAATGAAGTTATTACGATTGATAGCCGAGTGAGCTTTGCTTGGACAGAAGAAGTATTGGTCAAATTAGCATCATATTTCTCAGAATATTCGTTTAAAATTACTATTGAAAATTCAAAAGACCCGTTATTAGCAGTATTCGACAACATTCCAGTAGATCAACAAGAAGCCATTAAAGGTTACATTATTTCAAAAGACCCTATCACTTTGACTGCATTTCCGAACGTGCGCTCAGTCAGTGCAGACACAACGATTTATCATAATGAAGGTGCTAACGCTGTACAAGAATTAGCCTATGCACTTGCATTAGCAGCCAAATTTGCAGAACAAGAAGAAAGCTTTGAAGCGTTCTCGAAGAAATTCTTTGTATCTTTTGCCATTGATACACAATTCTTTACGGAGATTGCAAAACTACGTGCTTTTAAAGTACTTTGGAAAGCGTTCTCATCGGCTTATGGCGTAACAGATCATGTAAAAATCCCTACTGTTGCTGAAACATCATTAAGAAGCTTTTCTAAATTAGATGTGTATGTAAATTTATTACGCTCTTCAAATGAAGCACTTTCTGGTTTAATCGGTGGTGCTGATCTCTTTACGGTTCATCCACATGACGTGTTAACGAAGCCTACGGATCAATCCATTCGTATCGCTCGTAATGTGTCATTAATTTTAAAAGAAGAAACCAATGTCTTAAAAGTAAAAGATCCAGCAGGGGGCTCTTACTTTATCGAGTCGTTAACAGCAGATTTTGTGAAAGAAGCATGGGCATTATTTTTAGACATTCAGGCAGCTGGCGGTATCGATGAATATACAGCTTCTGGCAAGCTTGCAGAAGAAGTGGAAGAATCCTATCAAAAGCGAATCAAAGCTGCCCAAACACGTAAGCAATCATTAATTGGAACGAATATTTATGCTAATCCAGCTGATATCCTTGAACAGGATACAAATCCATTATTTGCTGATATTAAGCGTATTGCTGCTCCATTTGAGGATTTACGTGCAGACATGACAGCAGCAAATGTGAAAATAGGTATTTTAGCATTAGGATCATTAAAAAGCTCTAAACCACGCGCAGATTTTGTAGCGGGCTTCTTAAACACAGTTGGTCTTGTACCAGAAAAAAGTGAGCCAGTGACAACTGTAGAAGAGGCAGTGGCTTGGCTGAAGGCAACAGAGGCTAAGTATGTAGTGATTGCAGGCAGTGATGATGATACAAAAGCATTGGTATCGTCCATTTTAGCTGAGAAACCAGCGAATGTGCTTGTAGATGTAGCAGGCAAATTTAAAGACGAAGAAGAAGCATGGTTAGCCAATGGCTTAAACGGCTTTATTTTCGCAGGACAAAACATCATTGAAAAATTACAGTCCGTGTTTGCGAGCATGAAGGAGGTCCAACGATGAGCAAGCCAAATTTTAATGCAGTAGAAATAGAAAAGGTTTTAACAGCTGAAGCACCTCAAGCGTCTGAAGACAAGTTCATGACAAATGAGGGAATTGAAATTAAAGATATTTACACAAAAGAAGATATTAAAGAGGCTAAACATCTAAATGATGTGGCGGGGATTGCACCCAACACACGTGGGCCATACCCTACTATGTATGTAGCACGTCCATGGACGGTTCGGCAATACGCTGGTTTCTCAACTGCTGAAGAATCCAATGCCTTTTACAAACGAAATTTGGCTATGGGACAAAAGGGTCTTTCTGTAGCGTTTGATTTAGCAACACATCGAGGCTATGACTCTGATCATCCACGTGTAACAGGGGATGTAGGAAAAGCTGGGGTTGCGATTGACTCAGTAGAGGATATGAAAATCCTTTTCGATCAAATCCCGTTAGACCAAATGTCTGTTTCAATGACAATGAATGGTGCGGTATTACCTGTCCTTGCGTTCTATATTGTAGCAGCAGAAGAACAAGGGGTAACGCCAGATCAATTAGCAGGTACCATTCAAAATGATATTTTAAAAGAATACATGGTGCGTAATACATACATTTACCCACCAGCTATGTCAATGAAAATCATCGCAGATATTTTTGAATATACAGCGAAGTATATGCCGAAATTTAACTCTATTTCAATTTCGGGTTACCATATTCAAGAAGCAGGCGCAACAAATGACATTGAGCTTGCCTATACATTAGCTGATGGCTTGGAGTATGTACGAACAGGATTAAAAGCAGGTATTGATATTGATGCATTTGCACCTCGCCTATCGTTCTTCTGGGCAATTGGTATGAACTATTACATGGAAGTTGCTAAAATGCGTGCAGCACGTCGTATTTGGGCACAAATGATGTCTACGTTTAACCCAAAAAATCCAAAGACATTAGCATTACGTACGCATTCCCAAACATCTGGATGGTCATTAACTGAGCAAGATCCATTTAACAATGTTGCACGTACATTAATCGAAGCAAATGCCTCCTCGATGGGACATACGCAATCCCTTCATACGAATGCACTGGATGAAGCGATTGCACTTCCAACTGATTTCTCTGCACGTATCGCGCGTAATACACAGTTATTTTTACAAGAGGAAACAGCGATGACAAAAGTCATTGATCCATGGGGTGGTTCGTACTACGTGGAGAAATTAACAGAAGAAATTACGAAATCTGCTTGGGCGTTAATCGAAGAGATTGAAGCGCTTGGTGGTATGGCTAAAGCGATTGAAACGGGACTTCCAAAAATGAAGGTTGAGGAAGCAGCAGCAAAACGTCAAGCGAAAATTGATTCTAAAACAGAAACGATTGTTGGCGTGAATAAGTATCGCTTAGCAAAAGAAGAGCCAATTGATATTTTAGATATCGATAATACAATTGTTCGTCAAAAACAAATTGAACGTTTAGAAGCGATGAAGGCAGCTCGTGATGAAGCGGAAGTTCAAAAACATTTAGCTCGCTTAACAAAAGCTGCTCAAGATGGAGAAGAAAACCTGCTAGCGGTGGCAGTGGATGCAGCGCGCGCTCGTGCTTCTTTAGGTGAAATATCTGATGCAATTGAAGCAGTTTCTGGTCGCCATAAAGCAGTCATTCGTTCGATCTCTGGTGTTTACTCTGCAAACTTCTCTGATGAGGAGCAAATTGCGGAAGTGAAACAAATGACAGAAGAATTCCTTGAAAATGAAGGACGTCGTCCACGTATTTTAGTTGCTAAAATGGGACAAGATGGACATGACCGTGGTGCAAAGGTTGTCGCAACTGGTTATGCAGATTTAGGCTTTGACGTAGATATTTCTCCATTATTTATGACGCCTGCTGAGGCTGCTCAAATGGCTGTTGAAAATGATGTTCATGTTATTGGTGTATCTTCACTAGCAGCAGGACATAAAACTTTGGTGCCTGAATTGATAGCTGAGCTTGAAAAACTAGGTCGTGAAGATATTATCATTATTGTGGGTGGTGTTATACCAGCACAAGATTATGATTTCCTTTATAATGCCGGTGCAGTAGCCATTTTCGGACCAGGTACAGTGATTCCTGTATCCGCACAAAAAATTATTGAAGAAATCTACAAACGTTTAGGCTATGAGGAAGTGTCTGAATAATGGACAAAAATAAAGGAATGGAAGACAGTGCGCTATTTGTTATGGACGGAGTAGAGGCGACTCACGACGGGATGCAATATGGTACACCCAAAAAGTTCCGAAAGAAAAAGGCAGACATTCTAAATGTAGGAGAGCTTGCGCAACAAGTACGTGCGGGCTCTCGCACACATTTATCAAAAGCCATTACCCTCATTGAAAGTTCAAACGCTACCCATAAAGTACAGGCACAAGAACTATTGCAGGAGCTTCTTCCACATACAGGCAATAGTATCCGAATTGGCATAACAGGTGTGCCTGGGGCAGGAAAAAGCTCATTCATAGAGGCTTTCGGCACTATGCTTTGTGATATGGGGAAACGAGTTGCTGTTCTTGCCATTGATCCAAGTTCTTCTCTATCGGGAGGAAGTATACTTGGCGATAAAACGCGTATGGAAGAGCTCGTGAAGAAGCCTAGTGCATTTGTGCGTCCATCGCCATCGGCAGGTACCCTAGGGGGTGTTCACAAAAAAACACGGGAAACCATGTTAGTTTGTGAGGCAGCAGGCTATGATGTGATTTTAATTGAAACAGTTGGTGTTGGACAAAGTGAAACCTATGTCCGTGGCATGGTTGACTTCTTCCTGCTTCTTGTTTTAACAGGAGCGGGGGATGAATTGCAGGGCATGAAAAAAGGCATCATGGAATT
This sequence comes from Lysinibacillus sp. HST-98, assembly GCF_016757845.1. NCBI lineage: Bacteria > Bacillati > Bacillota > Bacilli > Caryophanales > Bacillaceae > Lysinibacillus > Lysinibacillus sp. HST-98. The sequence goes on along the minus strand of NZ_JAENHX010000001.1, from coordinate 448,176 downwards.
AGCAGATGCAATTGTCGTGCATAAGGCGGATGGTGATAATGTTCGTCTAGCTAAAAAAACGGTTGCAGAGTACAAACAAATTTTGCACTTTTTACAGCCAGCTACACCTGGTTGGATGTCAACTGCCATGCCTGTTAGTTCACTAGAAAAACGAGGACTTGATAAGGTTTGGGAAACAATTGGGGAATTCAAGCAAATCGTAGAAGCAAATCACTATTGGGCTACCCGACGCCAACAACAAACAAAAGAGTGGTTCCAATCGATGATTACCGATCATTTAATTGATCTATTTTATGGAAACCCGCAACGTAAAGCACAAGTACAACAGCTTGAACGTCAAATTTTAAGTGGACAGTTGACAGTTACACAAGGTGTGGATCGTTTATTTAGCGAGGAGCGGGAAGACAAGTAAACGAGTCTTATTGAAATCGTAGTAATTTCAACTGAAATGTGTTGAGCAAGTAGGTGCACAAATTGCTTGCAAACTGCTATGATAAGAGATGGATAAGCGTCAAAAACCTACTATCTGAAATATAACTAAATTGGCGCGAACTTGAAAGGAGCTATCGCTATATGAATATGGATTACGATTTATTTATGCAGGAAATTTTAAAAACAGCACGTGCTGAAATTGAGGCAGCTGGTTATGAACAATTAACAACACCAGAAGCTGTAGAAGAGGCGTTTGCTCGTCCAGGTACAACATTAGTAATGGTGAACTCAGTATGTGGTTGTGCAGGTGGTATCGCTCGTCCAGCAGCAGCACAATGCGTTCATTATGATAAACGTCCAGACCATTTAGTAACAGTGTTTGCAGGGCAAGATAAAGAAGCAACTGCAGCAGCGCGTTACCATTTTGGAGAAGATCATTTACCTTCATCACCATCATTTGTTCTATTAAAAGACGGACAAGTTGTCGCAGAAGTGGGACGCTATGAAATTGAAGGGCATGACCCAATGTCAGTTGTGACAAATTTACAAGCAAACTTTGAAGAATATTGTGACGAGCTTTAAGTCCATTCTTGCATAAGAAAAATAATTTTCAATCAAGTAGAAAAGCCTCATAGATCATGCTATCTATGTAGGCTTCCTACTGATCCTCATGTATAGATAGTTTCATTATTGTTAAAATTTTTGTAATATTGGCTAAATAATTAGCTGAATGAGTGAAGAGTACTAAAGGATGGGAGGCAGTCGGCCTGAAGAAGTTTTCAATCGGCTATCGGACTTTAAAAACAGCAATTGGTGCGGCCATCGCTATTGCCATTGCACAGTATTTTGATTTAGCCTCATATGCATCTGCTGGTATTCTAACCATATTATGTGTGCAGCCAACAAAAAAGAAATCCATTTATGCAGCCTATACACGATTGGTTGCAAGTATTGTAGCAATGCTTTTTGCCTTTGTAAGCTTTGAGTTATTTGCTTACCATCCACTTACACTAGCAGGCATGCTTATATTCTTTATACCTACCATTGTATCTTTAAAGGTTGCGGATGGATTTATCTCCAGTGTCGTAATTATTATGCATATTTACGCTGCTGAAGGTTACTCATTGACACTTGTTTATAATGAATTAGCGTTGATGGCTATCGGTTATGGAACAGGGATTGCCATTAATATGTATATGCCAGACATTCAAAAGGAATTAAATTACTACAGAGTCAAAATAGAGGAACTATATAGTAAGATTTTTTTAGAAATTGCCAGCTATTTACGGCAAGGAGATACGTTGTGGAACGGCCAAGAAATTATCGATGCAATCAAAGCACTAGAAGAGGCTAAATCATTAGCGTTTAAAGATGTTCAAAACCATTTTACAAGACGTAAAAATGATTACTATGTATATTTCGATATGCGAGAGCAGCAGCTAGAAATTATCGAAAGAGTGCTACCCAAAGTGACGACATTACCTGTTATAGTACAAGAGGCTGAAATTGTGGCAGATTTTTTACAAGACCTAGGTGAGCATGTTCATTCGGGGAATACGGCTAGTCATTACCGTGAAAAGCTCGAACATGTTAAGCGCGATTTTTCTCAGCTTCCTTTACCACAAAGCCATGAGCAATTTATCGCTCAGGCAGCCCTCTATCAGTTTATAGAGGAGATGGACAGGTATTTAGAAATAAAGCAGTCATTTAAAGGGTTAAAGGCTAAAAAAGAGCGCCCACAGTAGTGTGGACGCCTCATGCTTTGCCTTAAATTATCATAGATAATCCGAATGCTAGAGATGAGATTAGCATAATTGCGATCATACTATAAATAACGACTTTTTGAAATTTTTTATTACTCATATGCTCGTTCGCTCCTTCTTTTCTTATAAATAGTTTAGCAAATCTGAAAAATTTCTCAAGTAGTAGAGTTTTGACAAAAAAATCTGTAAAATAGAGTATGTACCATAACAGAAGGAGATGTCACCATGGAGAAAGTAGACCATATTGGGATTGCAGTGCGCGATCTTGATGAACGCATTACATATTATACAGAAACTTTAGGCTTAAAGTTGATGAAAGTGGAAGAAGTAGAATCTCAACAGGTTCGTGTGGCATTTATCGATGCAGGGAACGTGAAAATTGAGCTATTAGAACCAATGAGTGATAAAAGTGCCATCCATGGTTTTATTGAAAAACGTGGAGAAGGAATTCATCATGTTGCGTTTGGTGTGACGGGAATTCGTGAACGAATGGCAGAGCTTCGTGAAAAAGGTGTACGTCTCTTATCAGAAGAGCCAGGGCCAGGTGCTGGAGGGGCAGAGGTTGCGTTTATGCATCCTAAATCCTCATTTGGGGTGTTGTATGAATTATGTGATAAAAGTGGAAAAGGGGATAAGTGATTAGTATGGATATGTTCGACAAAATCAATGACTTGTATGACCGTAAAACGGTAATTGAACTTGGTGGGGGCTATGATCGCATCGATAAGCAGCATGAGAAGGGGAAACTTACTGCTCGTGAGCGTATAGACTTGTTGCTAGACGAAGGTACATTTTTCGAAATTAACCCATTTATTACACACCGTACAGTAGACTTCGGCATGGAAAAAATGGAGGGACCTGGTGATGGTGTCGTAACTGGCTTCGGTAAAATTAACGGGCGTCCAGTATACTTATTCTCTCAAGATTTCACAGTGTTTGGTGGGGCACTTGGTGAAATGCATGCGAAAAAAATGGCAACAGTGATGGATTTAGCTGCTAAAAATGGTACACCATTTATCGGCATCAATGACTCAGGCGGTGCACGTATTCAAGAGGGTGTTCTTTCATTAGATGGCTATGGTCATATCTTCTACCGAAATGCCATTTATTCTGGTGTGATTCCGCAAATCTCTGTGATTATGGGACCTTGTGCTGGTGGAGCTGTTTATTCTCCAGCTATTACTGACTTCATTCTAATGGTGGATAAAACATCTCAAATGTTCATTACAGGACCTAAAGTAATCGAAACGGTAACAGGAGAGAAAATTTCTGCTGAAGATTTAGGTGGTTCAAAAGTAAATAATGCGGTCAGTGGGAATGCTCATTTCCGCGCTCCTTCTGAAGAGGCAGCGATTGATGAAATTAAAAAACTATTAAGCTACTTACCACAAAACAATAAAGAAAAGGCACCTCGTCAAGCTAGACCTGAAGGGGATGACTACCGTCCAGAAATCGTGGATACAGTGCCAATCGAAACAACACGTCCATATGATGTACGTAAAGTTGTTGAGCAAGTAGTGGATGAAGGTTCGTTCATGGAAGTACATGCAGAGTTTGCTAAAAACGTAGTAGTCGGTTTTGCACGTATTGCTGGCGAATCAGTTGGACTTGTTTGTAACCAACCAAAAGTTCTTGCTGGTGGCTTAGATATCGATTCTTCTGATAAAGCAGCTCGTTTCATTCGTACTTGTGATGCATACAATATCCCAATCATCACATTTGAAGACGTTTCTGGCTTCTTCCCAGGCGTTAAACAAGAACATGGTGGTATTATTCGTCATGGTGCGAAAATTCTTTATGCTTATTCAGAAGCGACTGTTCCAAAAATTACAGTGATTTTACGTAAAGCTTATGGAGGCGCTTACGTTGCCTTAAACTCGAAATCTATCGGTGCTGACCTTGTATTTGCATGGCCAAATGCTGAAATTGCTGTTATGGGTGCTGCTGGCGCAGCTAACATCATTTTTGCCCGTGAAATTGCAAAATCAGATGACCCAGAAGCAACTCGTGCAGCGAAAATCGAAGAATATAAAGAAAAATTTGCTAACCCATATGTTGCAGCATCTCGCGGTATGGTAGACGACGTAATCGATCCACGAGATACACGTATCAAGCTGATTCAAGGACTTGATATGCTGTCAAACAAACAAGAAACACGTCCAGAGAAAAAGCACGGTAATATTCCTCTATAATAGTAATACAAGCCTAGCAGCTCAAAAGTTGCTAGGTTTTTCATTGTCAAAAAGTGAAACATTTTTCTTTGTCATCCGTACTGATAGATAGGAGGAGTTGAGATGAATGGAATGGCAGCATTTACAAATAGAGCAAGAAAAGATTCATGCACAACTTAGAAAAGCATCTAGATTAAACGAACAAAATCAGTTAATTGATGGGCAAATTAAACATACACAACAGGAAATAGACAATCATACGGCAGCACTCCATCAAATTCGATCCAAACTTGATAAATTGGATGGTTTCTCGTTTATGAATATGATTCGTACGTGGACAGGGCAACAAGATGAACTGAGGGCAGAAAAAATTGATAAGGCGGCAGTACTTGAATTAAAGCTAAATGAAGCAAAGAAAATGCAAAAAGATTTAGCAGAGGACAACGTGCAAGTGATGAATCAGCTAGCCCAAATTGATGAAAATGCGCTTCAGCAATCACTTCAACAGGTCTTTTTTAAAAAGAAGAAGTATTTACAGATTCATGATGCAGCCCAAGCAGAAAGGCTAGAGTATTTAGCACATGAGGAAATGCTAACAAAGCAGCTCATAAGAGAAATTAAAGAGGCGGAGGAAGCAGGAGAAGTAGCTCTTACAAGGCTAGGGCAAGCAGCAGCTTCATTACATTCGGCCAATGGGTATTCCACATGGGATACATTTTTTGGTGGTGGGCTGATTGCTACGCACTTAAAGCATGATGCGCTCGATCAATCTGAAAACTATTTACACAGTGCTCAAATTGCCTTACAACGGTTTCATAATGAATTATTAGATGTTCATGAAATGTCTACGAAATCGTTGCATATTGAAACAGATGGGTTTGTGAAGTTTGCGGATTACTTTTTTGATGATATTTTTTCAGCATGGTCTGTTCATTCTAAAATCTCAACAGCAAGGGAACAGGTCTCACGTGTTCAAGATGATGTACATAATACGATTTGGCGCTTACAGGATAAACATAATAAAGCTGTCAACTACCTACAATCATTAGAAAAAGAAAAAGAGCGTATTTTCAATGACTAAGGAAAGTCTGAGATTTTTCTCAGCTTTTTCATGTTGTTGAAAAAAGATCGTGTCACTAGCAGAAAAAGACCTTTTGGCAAGGTGAGGGTGTGATTTCCGTTCCGCCAGTGTCCTTTTCAGGGGGCGTCCGATGAGCCGCTTCACTCACTGAGTTCGCTCCAGGGTCTCATCTGTGACTAAATCCCCTAGAAGTGACACTGGTGGAACGGAAATCAACGATGTGGCAAAGTGTCTTTTCATTATCTTTCATACTAGCTAGCCGTAGCAATCAAATTAACCCAATATTTGTATAATTAGAGAAAGAATAGACTCTTAATTTCATTGCGAAGAAGTGATTAGTTACAACCCCCCTCCATAAAATGGGTAGTGAGGACCTTCACTTTATTTGAAAACCTTTGCTAAAAAGTTAACATTTTGTAGGTTGGAGCGGGAGGCTACTTGATTCCCGTGGGATAGCGAGACAGGCGAGCCCTGCACGAAGCGGCTCGGCGCTCGCCCACAGGAAAGCAAGTAGCCTGCAACGGAAACCATTTTCACCTTTCAAAAAATTCTATTGATGGTTTTGTTCTTTAACACTATGGGAAAGTCTGAGATTTTTCTCAGACTTTTTATTTTGGTAGTATTGTTCAATGATTTCAACTCTTCTGACGTTGTGCTAAAATAATACGTATACTATAACGTGGAAATACACGTAAACTAAGGGAGTTTTACAACATGACAAGTCGTTTAGTAGAAGAGTTTTTTGAGCTCGTACAAATTGATTCAGAAACAAAACATGAACAACTAATAGCACCAATTCTTGTAGATAAGTTGACTGCACTTGGATTTTCAGTGATTCAAGACGATGCACATACGCGTAATGGACATGGGGCAGGTAATATTATTGCCACATTAAAGGGCACATTGGATGTAGAGCCAATCTATTTCACTTCTCATATGGATACTGTTGTTCCAGGGAAAGGCATCAAACCGTCTTTACGTGAAGATGGCTATATCGTATCAGATGGTACAACCATTTTAGGTGCCGATGATAAAGCAGGTCTAGCTGCTCTATTTGAGATGGTCAAACGTTTGAAAGAGCAAAATATTGCACATGGCGATATTGAATTTATTATTACGGCTGGTGAAGAAAGTGGCCTTGTTGGCGCTAAAGAGTTAGATCCAGCGAACATTAAAGCAAAATATGGATTTGCGGTTGATAGCGATGGCAAAGTTGGTGGTATCGTGACAGCAGCACCATTCCAAGCGAAAATTTTCACAAAGATTATTGGAAAAACGGCACATGCAGGAGTTGCTCCTGAAAAGGGTATTTCGGCCATAACAGTCGCATCAAAATGCATTGCTCAAATGAAACTAGGTCGTTTAGACGAAGAAACGACTGCAAATATTGGGCGTTTTGAAGGTGGACAAGCGACGAATATTGTTTGTGACGAAGTGACAATCCTTGCAGAAGCACGCTCTATAGACAAAGCTAAATTGGATGCGCAAACAAAGCATATGCAAGATACGTTTGAACAAGTATCTGCTTCGTTAGGCGCACGTGCAGAGGTAGAAGTGAAGCTAATGTATCCAGGCTTCCGTGTAACGGAATCTGATAAAGTAGTTCAGGTAGCTATGGCTGCTGCACGCAATGTTGATCGTACACCGACACTAGGCATTTCTGGTGGAGGCTCAGATGCAAACGTTATCGCAGGTTTTGGCATTCCTACAGTTAATTTATCTGTTGGATACGAGGATATCCATACAACGAATGAAAAAATACCAGTAGAAGAGCTTGAAAAATTAGCAGATTTGCTAGTAGAAATCGTCAAAGAATCGGCAAAAAACTAACAGTCGAATAAGGATGTGACCCTATGGAAAGTGTCAAAGCAGTCGTTTTTGCTTGTGGGACAGAGGAGTATGCTGTGCCTGTGGAGCAAGCGATTTCAATTGAAAAATTAGAGCAAGTAACACCTATTCCTCATTTACCTAACTATCTTCTAGGCTTTACAAGAATTCGCGGTGAGCTTGTACCTGTTCTTGATTTTGAACGCATACTGTACAATCGTTCATCGAATACAGCAACCGCACGTATCATTGTGTTGAATACTGATGTGGTTAATTATGGATTACTTGTTACAGAAGCACGAGAAATTCTTGATTTCGATGAATCAGTACTTCAGCAATTGGGTCTAGTCAATTATAGTAAAACGCGTTATTTTACAGCGGTAGCTAATCTTGAAAATCGTATGATAACATATGTTGATCCAAAAATACTGGTTAATTCATTAGAGGGCATTAGGGAAATTATCAATTATTTACACAAAATGCTTGAAAATGAAAAGGAAAACGTAGAGGCATAAGTACTCTACGTTTTTTTATGTTTGAATAGTAAATTTAACCTGTATTTTGTCGTTTTTACCTGATCATACATGTGACAATTATGCATTATACCTACAGACAAACCATTGCTAACCGCGTATGATAATGATTAAGAAAAAACTGAAAAAGGCAAACTTCATCGAAAGGGAGGGGCGCCAAGCTATGAGTCAAAACACTATAATTTAGTGCATGATTGTCAGGTTGCCAGGTTCTGTTCTAGGAGCCGTGGCGAGTAGAATGGAGTTAGTTCGTATGAAGAGACAATTAAAAGTATGGACCGCACTAATCGTCATTATGATTAGTTCATTAGCTTTATCAAGTGGAAAGGTTGATGCAATGGCTATACAGGGAAAGGCTACGTGGCTGTGGGATACATCCCTTATCATGGATGATCAAGAAAAAATATTATTATTTTTAGAACATAATGATGTCAATAAAGTTTATCTGCAAATCGATCAAGGCATAGCGAGCGATAACTATAAGCATTTTATTAGTAGCGCTTTTGACAAAGGTATACGCATTTATGCATTGGATGGTGCTGCAAGCTGGGTTTCAGCTGAGGGTAGTCGAAGCCAAGAAAAATTGTTTAATTGGTTACATACATATAATGAGAATTCAACTGAATCTGAGCGATTTTCTGGGGTTCACCTTGATGTAGAACCTTATTTAAATAGTGGATGGAGCTTACATCAAGCACAAACGATAGAATCCTATCAAACACTAATAATGAAAGCAAGTGAGAAAGCAAGTCAGTTACAACTTACTTTAGAAGTAGATATGCCATTTTGGTTTGATGAAGTTCAGTATTATAATGCATTTGGAAAAGGGTTATTAGCTGATTGGGTCATTGACCATGTGGATAGTGTGACGATCATGGCCTATCGTGATGCTGCAAAAGATATTATCTCTATTGTAGAACATGAAATCGCTTATGCTTCCACTGTGAACAAATCAATTGTAATTGGTGTAGAAACAGGCGCTTCAGAGGAAGGGGAAAATATTACTTTTTATGATAATGGAGAAGCCTTTATGAATGAACAGCTTATACTTGTTCAGCAACATTTTTCAAATAATGATGCTTTTCATGGAGTAGCCATTCATTATGTGGAGAATTGGATGACCATGCGTCCATAAAAAAAGTCCTTCCAGTGTTAAACTGGAAGGGCTTTTCTATTGGTATTAGGACAGTCGACCACTGTAGTCCTCGAATTTAAATTCTCGAATGACTTTAATACCTTCTTCATCATTATAAGAAACGATAGATGGTAGGTTGACACCGTTAAACATATGGTTTTTAACCATTGAATAATGAGCCATATCTGTGAATACAAGACGATCACCTGGTTTTAATGGCTGTTCAAACGAATAATCGCCAATCACATCACCAGCTAGACATGTTAGCCCGCCTAAGCGATATGTGTGTGCTAATTCATTTGCTTGTCCAGAACCAATAATCATTGGACGGTAAGGCATTTCAAGTACATCAGGCATGTGACATGTTGCTGATGTATCTAAAATAGCAAGATCCATTCCATTTTCTTGAATATCTAGCACTGTTGCTACTAAATAGCCTGTATTAAGGGCTACTGCTTCACCTGGCTCAAGATAAACAAGCAGGTTATACTTCTCTTGAATATAATTAATGATGTTCACAAGTTTTTCTACATCATAATCATCACGTGTAATATGGTGACCGCCACCGAAGTTTAACCATTTCATTTGGTGTAAAACATCACCAAATTTTTCCTCAACTACTTGAATAATACGCTCTAATGTATCCGAATTTTGTTCACACATCGCATGGAAGTGTAAGCCATCGATACCGTCAAGCTGTGATTTATCAAAGTTAGCCAATGTTGTACCAAGGCGAGAGTTTGTGTAGCAAGGATCGTAAAGGGCTGTTTCAATTTCAGAGTATTCAGGATTCACGCGAATACCACATTCAATTGTTTTACCAGCAGATTTCACTTTATCCTTGAACTGAGCCCATTGGTTAAATGAGTTAAATACGATGTGATCCACATAGCCTAGAAGCTCGTCCATTTCATGCTCAATATAAGCAGGTGCATAAACGTGAACTTCTTTGCCCATTTTTTCATAGCCAAGACGTGCCTCATGCAGTGAGCTAGCTGTAATGCCTGCTAAATATTCCCCTACTAGTGGGAATGTTGAATGCATAGAGAAGCCTTTAAGGGCTAATAAAATGCGGCAGCCTGTTCGATCTTGAATTGATTTTAAAAGCTCAAGATTCTTTATTAATAATCGCTCATCCACTACATAAGAAGGGGATGGAACTTTTGAAAAATCAATTGGTTTCATCGGCTTATTTCCTTTGCATCTAAATCAAGGTCTAATAATTCTGGGTTATGGCTTTCTTGCCATGGTAGACCCCATTTATTTAGTGCATCCATGAATGGATCTGGATTGAAATCTTCCACATTCCATACACCTGGTTTACGCCATTCACCGTTCATCACAAGCATTGCACCGATCATAGCTGGTACGCCAGTTGTGTAAGAAATCGCTTGTGAACCAACCTCGTTGTAGCACTCTTCGTGGTCACATACGTTGTACACATAGTACGTTTTTTCTTTGCCATCTTTTAGACCGCGAATGATACAACCAATGTTTGTTTTACCTTTTGTACGTGGTCCAAGTGAAGCTGGATCTGGTAATACCGCTTTAAGGAAGTGGATTGGTTGAATCATTTGCCCTTCAAATTCGATTGGCTCAATTGATGTCATACCTACATTTTCTAATACTTTTAAGTGTGTTAGGTATTTTTCAGAGAACGTCATCCAGAAACGGATTTGTTTTAAACCTTTGATATTTTTTGCAAGTGATTCTAGCTCTTCATGGTATAGAAGGTAAATATCTTTTGGTCCGATTTCAGGTAGGTTATACACTTCTTTTTTCTCAAGTGGTGCTGTTTCAATCCACTCGCCTTCTTTCCAGTAACGACCATTCGCTGTAATTTCACGAATGTTAATTTCTGGGTTGAAGTTTGTTGCGAAATGATATCCATGATCTCCCGCATTGGCATCCACGATATCGATATAGTGGATTTCATCAAATTCATGTTTTTGTGCATGAGCTGTGAAAACGCCTGTTACACCTGGGTCAAAACCGCTTCCAAGTAATGCAGTTAAGCCAGCTTTTTCAAACTTCTCTTTATAAGCCCATTGCCATTTATATTCAAATTTTGCCGTTTCAGGTGGCTCGTAGTTTGCAGTATCCACATAGTGCACACCTGTCGCTAAGCAAGCATCCATAATCGTTAAGTCCTGATAAGGTAAAGCCACGTTAATCACTACATCTGGTCCGAAAGCTTTAATAAGCTCAATAACCTCTTCTGTATTGTCTGCGTCTACCTGTGCAGTATGAATTTTTGTTTTTCCGCCGTCTAGTTTTTCTTTTAGAGCGTCACATTTTGAAACAGTTCTACTTGCGATACAAATTTCCTCAAATACGTCCGAATTTTGAACACACTTGTGTACCACAACACTGGCAACTCCGCCAGCTCCGATAATCAATGCTTTACCCAATTGTCTACCCCCAAGTTCATATAAAGTATTGTCAAACAAGCTGATTATACAGAAAATTGATATACTACTCAATCATTGTTTTAAAATTTTCTACAAAAAATTTTATTTTTCTACAACAATTAGACGTATATGGAGGGGAATACCTCGGAAAAGAAGGGAATCATGAATAAATCTACAACGTCATTTTAGTAAAAATAGAGGGAAATAGCTGTTGTATATACCCAAATAGATGGTGAAGTTTCATCACAATTCATCCTAGATTTTACGACATCAAGTAAATAATTGTCTAAATGAAAGTTATGACATATTTTCTCTCCCGATTGACTATTTGATTCCTGCTCCTAAATCATTTCTACTGACCTTACATAAAAAAATCCCTCTACCTATAGAAAGGGAAGGAACAGGAAACACATTAAACGTGCTACAGGTATCTGTGTAATGGAAAATGATGCATATTATTTCAGAAAACGATTGGATACTTGTTGTTTTTCTTCCCCCCATATATAGAAGAAAACCACAAGCAAAGTACTAAAAAAACCCACCACAAGAGCATACGTACTGAGGGCTACTCCCACTTGACTTTGCATGGCATAAATAAAAATGGCCCCTATTGTTAACAAGTTTCCTGTAACAATCGATATAAGATGAAAGCGTTTATTCATAGCAAGCCCTCCTATTAGATGAATTGGTAATGCTCAGGATTTAAGATAATTAACTTCAATTATCGCACAATTCAGAACTTATTCCAATGTTTTTATCTTACTAGAATGATTAAAGATGCTTTTTTAATACATCTTTTTGTAGTATGATGAAAAACAAAAGGAATATTCATAGATTATTACAAGAAAGGGGAGAGGATGGATCGTGAAATTACGCAATTCATTAACTTTTCAACTTGGGACGATTATCGCTGGTATTTTAGTGGTGATGCTAGGGATTACTTCGTTCGCTACATACATAACTGCTTACAATAAACTTTATGATGCTGCTGGTGTTGAGGCCTATGGCTGTGCCAATATTACGACAGGTTTGCTCGATCCACAACAATTGGACAAGGCCATTCAAGGCGATAAGGCTGTACAGGAAAGCATCGGGAACGATTTGAACTGGACAACAGGTCATAAAGATATTTTCCAAACGCAATATATAGTATCATTGGATGGCACATTATTAGCGCTTGATGATCATTTGGCTGAAAAAGGCTATGCCCCTGGTGATCAATTTTATTTAGATAAAGAAGCTATTGATATGTTGCTTACACATAAGCATCCAACATACTCACAGCCTTATACTTATGCAGGGATGGACCGTTTATCTGGCTATGCCCCTATTTTTAAAGACCATGATTCCAGTAAAGAGATTATTGCCATTAGTGTCATCGACTTTGATGCCAATATCGTGAAGGAGCGAACATGGGATGTTGTACGAAATGGGATTTTAATTAGTATTTTCCCTATGCTAATTGCTTCTATCATCACAGGCTTTTTAATCCGTCGTAAAGTAAGACCGATTAGTGTGCTGATTCAGCAGGCGAAAGAAATAGCCAATGGTAATTTAGCTGTACCTGAAACAAAAATTAACAGTAAAGATGAAGTAGCAGATTTAGCCAATACATTAAATCGAATGACAGCTAATTTACAAAATATGATTATGACGATGCGATCCACTTCTAATACTTTAACGAATAACGCAGATGAAACCGCTTCCACTTTGAACGATATGAGCAATACCATTCAAGGTGTCACCAATAATATCGAAGAGGTAACAAGTGCCGTGACGGCAGGGATGCACCATGCTGAAAATGCGACAGATGTTCTTACTTCTTTAGCGCAGGACCTTCAAAAGATTCAAAGCAATGCCAATAACAGTGCCGATAATGCTCGACAAACGATGGAATTAGCAACAGAGGGTGAGCGACTAGCAAAAGATATAAGCAATGATATGGCATTAATTCACAGCGGATCAGGTGAGGTACGACAAACAGTAGAAAACCTGGTTACATCTGCAACCAAAATTCAAACCATTACAACGTCTATTGCGAACATCGCATCACAAACAAATTTGCTAGCACTGAATGCTTCCATTGAAGCGGCTAGAGCAGGGGAGCATGGTAAAGGCTTTGCTATTGTTGCTGAGGAAGTACGGAAGCTTGCTGAGCAATCTAATCAAGAGGTATTGCAAGTTGAACAGCTTATTCAGGATATAATGAAGCATGTGCAGCAGGTCATGTCATCTACGAATGATAATACGCAATATATTGAAAAAGGAACAGAGACAGTGCGTCTAACAGCACAATCTTTAGGAAATATTTCGACAGCAGTGGCTGCAACAGTAGAAGAAATGATTACCATTTCTAATGCTATGACCGCTGAAAATCAAAAATCTACACGTATTGTGCAAATGATTCAACAATTAACAGAATCTATTCGTGATATAGAAGAAACGATGAATATGATTACTGTCGCAGCGCAGCAAACAACTGCAAGCATTGATGAGGTGGCACAAGGCTCTAATGAAACAAATCACATGGCACACACACTCGAACAGCATGTAAAGGCGTTTAAATTAAAAGAATAATAGAAAGATTAGGACATGTTGGCTTTTGCTTATACTACTTAAATGGTAAACTAGCAATAAGATTTTTCTTTTGCGAAGGTGAGGATTTTAATGGTGGTAAAACAAATGAACGAGCAAGTTCAACAAGTCAATGACTTATTTTTGAGTGGTCAAGTAAAGGAAAGTTATCAACTAGCTAAAGAAATATTGGGCAATGTTACAGCGATCGAAGAAGAGGCCTATCAAGTCATTCAGCAGCATGTGGCAATGCTAGAGGCAAATGGGTATGCAAATATGCCTCAGCCTACTGACGACAAAGTAAAGCAAAATGTGGAACGAACAGATGGCTCGTATCCAGAACGAGATGTTCTCGCAGCTTATATAGGTAGTCAGGATGATGAGCAATTTGGTAAAGTGGTCGATGAATTATTAGCAGGACCTTTAGAAGCGCAGGCGAACGCCTATTATACAATGGCGGAATATTATGTCCTTGCAAAAGAACAGGATAAGGCATCCGTACAATATGCGGAGGCAATCAAATTGCAGCCCAATAAGGCATTGTATTGGGGAGCATTTGCACAGTTTTTAAATCGTCACGAAGGTAGCCCATATTTGGCATTAAGACTGATTGAAGAAGCAATACTCCTAGATGGAATGAACCCTCGTTGGCACTATATTCAAGGTAATATATTTTTTCAGCTAGTAGCAGCGACAAAAAATTTAAGCTATTTACCTGCCTTGGAAGAAGCATGGGAGAAAGCTAAAAAACGTTGTACAGCTAAGCAGGTCACATTGAAATTGGATTTGGAGAAGTCAAAAGATTTGTTAGCGCAATGGAAAAAGCAAATGCTCTAACAGGTAAAAAGACATGTAACTTTTAATAATTATTTCCTTTCAAGTATAATTATGCTATAGTGAAACCATAAACGGACGTATGAAGCTTATCGATGACATGAAAGAAGTGTTTTTTTGAGTTTATATGTAGCGTATGTATTGGTAGGACTTGCCATTGCCATGCCTGTAGGAGCTATTACAGTAGAAATGACAAAGCAAGGACTCAAAAATGGTTTTATGCACGGCTGGGCTGTTGGGCTTGGTGGTATGACCATTGATATTGTATTGGTTTTTGCTCTGTATATGGGACTAGCCTCCATCTTGGCTATGCCTATGATTCAACTCCCTATGTGGATTATTGGAGCGGGCTTTTTATTCTTGTTAGGCTATGATTCTATCAAGAACGCTGACCATGATATTACATTGGCAGGAGAAAAAGTAACCAAATCGTTTTTTGCCTCTTATTTTAACGGCTTACTAGTGGCCATTTCACCTGGTAATCTCGTTTTTTGGGTCAACGTATTTGGTGTGGTGCTAGCAAAATCTTATGGACAAGGGGAGTCAACGAGCTTTTTAATTATTGCTGCTGGTGTTTTAAGTGGAATTTTACTCCACGATATCGGTTTACTGACCATTATCTCGGTTACTCGTAAAGCTATGAATCGGAAGATGATTAGGACATTTACAATTGTCGCAGGCTTCTTATTGATTGGTTTTGCTTGTTATTTTATCTATGAATTTATACAAGGAATTAAGATTTATATATGAAAAGTGCGATCCCTAAAGATCGCACTTTTTTTATTGCGCAATAGCCTCGGTATGCTCTTTTATACAAGCTAAAATTTCTTCTGCTACTTCATGCGCTAATGCTAGTTCTGAAGTAAAGCCAACACAAGAACAATTCATCTCACCTAAAATATAGCAATCCTCTCCGTCTTCATTGGTATCTAGCATAAAGTCAGCTGTCCAGATAAGCGGTAAATCATAATTACCTAGTAGGTTTGTTATTTGAGGGAGCTGCTTTAAAAAGTTTTGTACCAGCTCTTGCCAGTCTTCAGGCTTGTCATAGCGGTATTGAGCGCCAGAGAATAGAGTTGCGCTAAAGGCATCCTCGGTAGCAGCTGGTTTTTTATGTACGACATGTACGGGATGATCGCGCAACATGAATAAGCGAATTTCGCCTTCTGTAATCCTTGGAAGAAAGCGCATATCGATTAACATACCATTCGTCCCCGTAATATACTGCTCACAAAATGTCATAAAGTCGCCAAGCTGCCAATATTCTACATGATTATCTTTTGCTTCAGTACATTTGATTTGGGCATCAAGTGGCACTTCAGTGATACCCTCTGCTAGCGGTTCCACTAATTTTACACGCCAAATACCTTCGCCAGTTGAACCACGATTTTGCTTTAAAACACGCTCTGTTAAGGCTAAGGAAGTAGGGAATTGTTTTTTGAATGCTTCGATTGTGTAGTAGGCAAATGTATCATCAGGTACTAAATTCGTTGTCGTCAGTTTTGATAATACGTCTTTTGAACCATAGCTAATCATGGCGTCTGGATGTGGCATCCCTATAACGCCATCTTGGCATAGCTCTCGTAGCATAGCAAAGTACTCTTCCTCATGCTGTAAGTTACCTGGGTTAATGCGAGATACATAGGCAACACCATATTCCTTCACGTAGTGAAAGATTTCCTGCTTTTTTGTGATATCAAAGAAGAGTACCTCTGCATCCTGTCCACGTTGCTGTAGTGCTTCTACCATTGGCATTGTATCTGGGCGATAGCCATCTGGTCCTTTATCTGTGCCGCCTTCCACCTCGAAAAAAATAACTTTTTTATCCATAAAATACCTCCTTCTATTTGTTATTATGTACAGTATAGTAGACAAATAAGGAGAAAAGATAGATGAAATATGTAAATTTTATGTATAAATTCATATATTACTATCTCGGTAATAGGAGGTATTGACTATCAAAATCCATAATTATCTTAATTTTCTGTTTTTAATGCTGCTTTTTCTGAAATACTGTAAGATATAAAATCATAAGAAGAATTAGCAGTGTACCAATAAATTGATAGCCACCAAAAGCAATTTTTAACCACCAAACACTTGTGATGACAGCCATTAATGGTTCAAGACTACCTAGTAGGCTTGACTCCTTTGGTGAAAGATAGTGCAAGCTAGCAATATAAAACCAAAAAGCGAGCATTGTCCCAAAAATAACAATAAAGAGAAAATAGGCAATGGTTGAAAACGACCAATCTGATAGATCGATAGCCCATGGTGGGTGAGCTATACTCATTACTATACCACCGAGGATCATCGACCAGCCGACAACTAGTAATGAATGGAATTGCTGTAAAAGTGGTACGGCATAAATGGTATAGAATGCAACAGAAAGACCCGATAAGATACCCCACAACACAGCCATAAAAGGAACGGACAATGTTGAAAAAGAACCGTTTGTTAATAATAAAAAGGTCCCCACAAGTGTAAGTGACACAGCTATACCATCCTGCTTTGTCAATGGACTTTGCCTCGTTAGAAAATAATAAGCCATGATAAACAGTGGTGCTAAATATTGCAATAATGTGGCTACAGCTGAATTACCAATAGCGATTGACATCATATAGGTATATTGGACAGCAAGCATACCGAGTATGCTAAATAAAATTTGTCTAAAAGCATTTTGCTTTGTGCGCCATATGACGAAAATGGATTCATGCCGATGGGTCATTTTATAAATAGCAATTAGTAACAGACCTGCTAAAAGTAAACGACTAGAAACAAGCCAGCCGACCTCTAAATTGTCCTGCTGAAATAATCGTTGGGCAACGGTCCCTCCGATTCCCCAGAAACTTGCTCCAAGAATAACTAGTAGAAAGCCCAGTGTACGTTTATTTTGAATAATTTGATTCATCTGTTTACATCTCCTAAACTATCAATATATGATGATTATAAAGTGATGAAATGGAAATAAATATCGATTTAATCCAATAAAATATCAATATATTGAGGTGTTGTAGGTGCCGTTAACACATATTAAAATTGCCAAGGATTTACAAGAACTAACCTTGCACGGAACGAAGGAATTTCCAGTTGCCTTGTATGAAACGATTATGCGATTAGAAAGTATGGATTTTCTACCTCTCCATTGGCATAAAGAAATACAATTTGTTTTTATAAAAAATGGATGTGCACAGTATCGAGTGGGGACGGACGTTTTTGTATTGAAGCAAGGCGAGGGACTCTTTATTAATGCCTCCGGCTTACATGAAGCGAAACCTTATCAAATTGAACAAGCGATCGTTTATTGTGTAAATGTAGATCCCAAGTTAATGGGGGGGCATGAGGGCAGTATCTTTTTCTCAAAATATGTAGAACCTTATATTACAAGAAATCGAATACCTTATGTCAAACTAACAGGAGAGTTAGCACAGAAAGTAGCAACGATTGCGGAATTATTGCGAGAGCAAACCGCTTTTTTTGAGTTAATGGTACGGAGAGAGCTTCTATTTATTTGGGAATCCATGCTAACCCAATCCTTATTGACAGAACAAATAATGGATTCTGCCATTATTGTGCAGCATGAACGAGCAAAAGCTATGCTAGATTTTTTACATGCACATTATCAGCAGAAAATAGCATTAGAAGATTTAGCTAGCCATGTGTATATAAGTCGCGCTGAATGTAGTCGTTTTTTTAAGAAAATAGTGGGCATGACACCGTTTACCTATTTATGCCAATATCGACTGCGCAAAAGCATAGAATTATTGAAAGGTAATGAGCGATCTATAACAGAAATAGCGGTTGATACAGGCTTTAGTACTGTCAGTTATTATATTGAAAAGTTTAAAGAATACACTGGCTATCCGCCACATGTTTATCGTAAGAAGTTTTTAAGTGTGAAAAATAATTGAACGTGAATGGAAATAGGGCCATCTTTTATTCTCAAATTCTATACAAGATGAACCATTTGGCATAAAGTAAAATTATTAGTAGAGAGGGGGCATTGTGAATGATGGTCTTAAAAAGTAAGCAAAATATTTGGCTAGCCTTATTATTAGTGGTATTAGCGAGTAACTATACACTCTATAATACAGGATTTGGCACATCCCTTTTACCTATCAAAACAAATGGTGTTGTCATGGGCTCATTAATTGATTGTATTGTGGTGGTGCCTGTGCTATTTATGCTTTATAAAGGTAAATTTTCATTAAAGCAAGCCATCCTATTAGCTGCAGCTGGCTGTATTGCTGCACGTTTTATCATTCCTATGGAACACCTTCAGCCTTATGTGGCAGTGACATGGGCTGGATTTGCGATTGAAGGGTCTATTATTCTAGTAGAAATTATCCTAGTGGCAACACTTGTACGATACCTGCCAAAAATCCTAGGGGAAGTGCGGAGAAGCTCTTTACCAGATCTCTTTTCATTTTCAAAAGCTGTAGAAAAACATGCACCCAAGCATCCAGTTATTCAGATGATCTGTGCTGATTTATTAGTGCTTTATTATGGTTTCGCGAGTTGGAAAAGACAAGAACGACAAGGTTTATCTTTGCATAAAAATTCTAGCTATATCGCTTTTCAGCTCATGATTATTCATGGGATTGCTATTGAAACGATTGGTATTCACTGGTGGCTACATGAAAAATCAATGATACTTTCCATTGTGTTGCTTGTTTTTAATATTTATTCAGTAATCTTCTTTCTTGCGGATATGCAGGCTATTCGCCTAAATCCTGTTTATGTCACAAATGATACATTGTACTTATCTCTGGGATTAATGAAACGTACTGAAATTCGTTTTGCTCATATTGCTGAAATCATCGAAGACAAGGAGCGATTAGAGGGGAAATTATCAAAAGATACAATAGACTTTATAGCACGTGATTTCGGTGAGGCCTATCCGCACTTTATTTTGAAAATGAAAGAGCCTGTGGAAGTAACGTTTATGCTAGGGATCAAGAAGCACTATAGTCACATAGCCATTAAAGCAGACCAGGTACAAGAATTTAGACAAATGCTTGTAGAAGGAATGGCAATGAGCCAACATCATTGAAATTACTTATAAAAAATAGTCAATGTTTTGATCACAAAACATTGACTATTTTTTTATTGATTATAGTTTTAATGTACTGAAATAGGAGGGGTGTTAATTTCCAAGAAAAATGGCTGATTTACAGGAGGGCTTTGTTTTAGTGAAAGATTTATATGTTGAAAATTGTATGCTTATGATAAAAGTGAGAGAAAATTTTCTTAAATAAAAGACGGAGCGCATTTAATGGAGAAATATTATAATAAGCTTATTGAGCAACATAGAAGGCATCCCCCAAATTTTTATTCCCGTACACCCAATCGATGTACTTAATGTTAGAAAATGTACGAGTAAAGGTTATTACAAAAAGATACGAAAACAAAAAGCTCTTCCATCTTTCTAGTCGATCAAAATCTACGAGCAAGTATTCCATTACTGTTACTAGAAGGTGTTTTTTATGTAAAGGGAATCTGTCCTATTATGATAGACATTACAACAAGCAAAGAAGAGTTATTGCGAATCGCAGATTATTGTGAAGCGACTGCCATCTGTTCATTTGAAGAGGAATATAACCCATTAATCGGTACAAACCGAAAATTGGAGCTCTATCATATTACACCAAAGAAGTTAGAGTGCCTCGTTTTTAGCTTGCTGGGCAGCGTTGCAAAAATATAAAGCGGTTACAAAGATAATAAACAACTAGCATTGAAGAGGAGGGTTTATGTGTGAATGATTATATTCTTTTACAGTCTAGTCAAGATTGGCATCTACAAAGAATGTATATGAAGAAATTTAACAAACTGGTACTGGTAAAAAGTGTTCATTATAATACAGCAGAGACAAGAGCCAAACTACAATATGAATTTTCTTTGTTTTCGAATGAGCAAAATCCTTGGTTATTAAAGCCAATTGCTATTGATTATATAGATGATCAATATGCGATCATTTATGAAAACTTTAATGGCGTCCCCTTAAAGCAATTCAGTAATAACTTGATTTCTTTGCATCAATTTCTACAGATTGCGATTGACCTTGTCAATATTTGTATGAAAATGCAACAAAGTGGTTTACTTTACCTACACCTACACCCTAATCAAATCTTAATCAATCCTAATTCTTTAAAAATAAAACTATTAAGCTCTGAATTTAGTACAAAATATGATGTAGAATCTCCAGTTGTGATTGAAAATCCCTATGAACGACTAGAACAGCTACCCTATTATGCACCTGAGCAAACGGGCAGACTTCATTTAGAGGTAGACTATCGGACAGATTTATATGCACTGGGGACCATTTTTTACGAAATACTGGGCGGTCAATTGCCTTTTCAAGCAAAGGATGCCGTCGATTTGATTTATGAAATCATCACAAAAAAACCAGAACCATTGGTAAGTATAGACAGTCGTTATCATTCATTGCTTTGGGAAATTGTTGAAAAGCTATTAGCTAAAAACCCAGCTGATCGTTATCAAAGTGCCATTGGTTTGAGAGAGGATTTGCTACAAATCCAACAGAAACTTTTAGTAAACGAACCGCTTGAAAATTTCCTGCTTGGTGAACAGGATTTGCATCTGAATACGGGACTGTCTACAAAGTTGTATGGGAGAGAATCGCAATTCGCAGAGCTTTCCTCTGTTTTTCGTCAGGTTGCTAAAGGTGACAAAAAGATGGTTACGATATCAGGACAAGCAGGGTATGGAAAGTCCAAGTTAGTTCAAGAACTAAAGGGTGAAATAGCGGCCGCAAAAGGCTATTTTATTACAACTAAGTATGAGCAATTGCAATTAGAAAATGACTATTCCATTGTTATTCATCCTTTAAGGAGTTTATTGAAATTTGTTTATATGGAAGGTGAAAGGTCTGTCCATTTATGGAAAAAATTATTTCAAGAGGTTAAATTAGTTGTAACAGATGAACTTATCCATCTATTACCTGAACTTAAATGGTTTGCGAAGGAGGAAATACACTTCCAAAAAGAAGTTAGCCAAAATACAAAACAGCTCCATTCCTATACGTTTATATCGATTCAAAAAATTTTATTAACATTTGCTATGCAGAAGAAACCAGTTATATGGTTTGTAGATGATTTGCATTGGGCCAATCAAAGTACAGTTGAAATTATGACCCAAATTTTTGAGCAACATCGAGCAGGATACTTTATGATGATTGGTACATTCCGAGTGAATAAGGACAGCGCAGAGGAGGAAAATCAGCAAAGAACTTCTAGTTTTTCGAGCGGACATCATATCCACTTACCCTTGCTTCAGGAACAACATGTTCAACAATGGTTGGAGGCGTCTTTCCATGCAAAGCCTCATACCATACAGATCATTACCAAGCAATTATTTAATTTGACCAAAGGGAATCCGTTATTTGTGAAAGAAGCGTTTCGATCACTCCAGCAAGATAACACGATTTATTTTAATGCTACAACAAAAGAATGGGAGTTTAATCGTAAGAAATTTAATTTATCCCGATTGAACAACGAGCTACTTGTCTTTATTGAAACTAGAATGGCTATTTTAACAACAGAAGCCCATGAGATTTTACGCATAGTTGCATGTTTTGGTCAGCGCTTTGAATTTACAGATGTCTTAAAGCTCGTGTCCTTATCAGCTCAAGCGTTATTAAAACACCTGGAAACACTTGTTGAGAATGGCTTTATTATTCCGTTAGATGCCCATTATAAATGGGCAAGTACGTTAGAGCATGAAGGGATTTTACATACATTTTCTACCAAATTCCGATTTGTTCACGATCGTATTCAACAAGTAGCTTATCAGGACTTATCAGGGCAATTGCGTGCTAAATACCATTATCAAATTGGCCAGCTTTTAACAGGTGACTCTCAAATGGCTGCAGATCATGATCGATTAAGCGAAATCGTCATGCATTTCAATTACAGTCGCCACTTATTGACTGGGAAAGAAAAGCAAAAGCTGGCTATCTGGAATTATCAACTCGGTATTGAGGCTAAAAGAATAGGGCTCTTTGATAATGCGCTAAAATTTTTTACAACTAGTAAAGAACTATTGGCGCCTGATCATTGGGAGACTAGGAGAGAACAGTCGGTTAAATTATATGCGAATTTAGGTGAATGTGAATATTTAACAGGCCACTACGAACAATCGGAAATGCATTTAACAGAAGCTTTGCAACATGCACAGACAAAATTAGAAAAACTGATGATTAACAATTTGAAAACGGTATTATACATTGAGTCCGATAACCCTACTATTGGTCTAGAAGCAGGCTTGGCAGGTTTTCAAGTTGCGAATCTTAAAATTTCAGCATATCCTAAAAAGTCACAGCTTCTAAAAGAGTATCTATTGTTGAAATGGGCATTGCGACATATGTCTGACCAAGACTTGTTGCAGCATCCGCCAACGAATAGTAAAGAAATTGAAATTTTGATTCATTTAATTATTAATATGACGGCAAGTGCTTTCCTATTAAATCCTAACTTAACAGGCATTCTTTTAATGAAAGGGCTGCGTTTACAGTTGAAGTATGGCGCTACATCGAAAAGCGGCATGGTTTTGATTAACTATGCTATGCTTTTAAATGCAGGTTTTACTAATATAAAAGAAGCTACTCGCTTTGGCAAACTTGCCATCATTGTAGCGGATAAGCAAGAAAGCATATATATCAAGGGCCATACTTATTATGTGTATGGCGTGTTTATCAGTCATTGGACAGAGCCCTATGAAACCAGTATTCAATATATTAACGAGGCTCAAGCAAAAAGCCAAGAGCTTGGCTTATATCATTTAGTATCCTCAGCATCATGTTTTATTGTTGCGATACGACTTATTCAGGGTGTTGCCCTAGAGGATTTACAACAAGAAATTAAACGACAACAAGAGGAATTTTCTATTCATGCAAGTACCCTTTCAATTGACTTTTTAGCCGAAATGGGGAGATGGATGAATATCCTCCGCTCTCCTCATCATCCTGTACATTGGGCTTGTCCTATCACAATACAGGATCAGCCGGCTATAAAAATCATGCATTATTCAGTGCGTTTACAAATGTCCTTTTTATTAGCGGATGAAATACAAGGGAAAGCGATTCTCGTTGAATTAAAGAAGCTAAGTAAGGACAATTATACATTACCAATCACCACGGTCTATTATTTTTATCGGGCCATGTGGCAATTTCACTTTCTGCATAATCAAAATTGTCAGGTACAGGAGCAGAGGTTATATTTAACGGATATACGTCAAAGCCTCAAGAAATTTAAGAAATGGGCTGTTTATTCTTCAGAAAATTATGAGCATCTCTATGCTTTATTAATGGCAGAGAATTACCGTTTACACAACAACGACAGTGAGGCAGAACTCTATTATGACCGAGCAATACGATTAGCAAGTATGAATGGTTTTGTCCAGGACACAGCACTAGCATATGAACGAGCGGCAAGCTATTATTTCGCAAAACAGCAAAAGAAAACGGCAAGACATTATATACGAAATGGTATTCAAAATATTGAGACGTGGGGAGCAGAAACAGTTGCTAGAAGATGGGCAAGAGATTATCAAGTACATCGCAAACTGGAGAATCACAGTAGAGATTCACTCACGTTTGATATGATGACGGTTTTTGAGACGACTCAATCATTTGCAACAGCTATTCGTATGGAAGATTTACTGCATAAAATATTGTTTTCACTGTTAAAGCATGTGGGGGCAAATAGTGGTTATTTCATTCATAAACAGCAGCAGGAATTATTGGTGTTGGCAAAGGCGGAAGCTGCAGAAAAAACATTTACGATGTATGAACACCAAAGTATGGAGAATTTTAATGCGAATATGCAATCGATTATACGCTATGTTCTTAATAGTAAAGAGCATGTGATTATCGACAATGCACAAATGACTCAGCATCCTCTTTTCTCCTACTCGACGGCTAAATCTATTCTTTGCCTGCCGATTATCCATCAAAATGAAATTATTTCGATTTTGTATTTTGAGAATACCTTAATGACGAATGCTTTCCATCCATCTCATGTTCAGCTATTGAAAGTGATTGCGGCTCAAATTGCCGTTTCTTTTGAAAATGCGAAAATATATGGAGATTTAGAAAAACGTGTTCAGTTGCGTACTAGGGAGCTAGATGAGACGAATCGGCATTTGATAAAAATGAATGAACGTTTAGAAAAAAATGAATTGGAACGTAAAAAACTCTTGCATAGTATTTCCCATGAATTACGCTCCCCGTTAACCTCTACATTAGGGTATATAGAACTTATGTTAGAGGGTGTGATTGATGACGCAGTAGCCAGAAAGAAATATTTAATCAGGAGTAAAGAAAGGCTACTATCATTAAATAGCTTAATTCAAGATTTGTTTGATTTAGCAAATCTAGAAGCTGGTAGAGCAGAATTTTCTTTTACTGAGGTAAAGGCGAAGGAATTATTTTTACAAATGGTAACCCGTTATGAGGATGAAGTAAAACAATCAGGATTAACATTCAGTGCTCACTTTTATGGTCATGAAGAAGCTCAGCTCTTGATTGATAAAACAAGAATCAATCAAGTGATTGAAAATATCATGATCAATGCAATGAAATATACATCAAATGGTGGTATTCAAGTGTCCATCCATGTAGAGAACAAGCACTTGATTTGTTCAATAGCAGATAGTGGCATTGGTATTGCTGAGAGTGATCTTCCCTTTATTTTTGATAGCTATTATCGAGCAACTAACATCCATGAAGCACATTCGCATGGCATTGGCTTAGCTATTTGTAAACAAATTGTTCACCAGCATAATGGTGAGATTTTTGTTGAAAGTCGTGAAAATGAAGGAAGCATATTTAGCTTTAC
Source organism: Lysinibacillus sp. HST-98 (assembly GCF_016757845.1). NCBI lineage: Bacteria > Bacillati > Bacillota > Bacilli > Caryophanales > Bacillaceae > Lysinibacillus > Lysinibacillus sp. HST-98. The sequence goes on along the minus strand of NZ_JAENHX010000001.1, from coordinate 422,562 downwards.
ATTACCATTAGTTAAGGTATTGATAAAAAATTAAAAAGGGGTGGTGAGTGTTTTTTTACTTCTCACCACTCTCTTTTTTATAGACAAACTGGTAGCCAAAACCTCTCACTGTTTGAATCCATTTCGGCTTTGAGGGGATATCTTCAATTTTACGACGAAGTGTACTAATGTGGACAGATACTGTTTTCAAATCAGGGACACCGTCATAACCCCACACATGATCAATGAGTTGATCAACACTAATCACTTGATTCGCATGCTCAATTAGAAAAAAGAGGAGCAGCTTCTCCTTCGTAAATAAATTTAAAAGTTGACCATCCTTATAAACATTTTTCTCATCTAAATGTATGGACAAATTATCAATATGTACAATATTACTTTTCTTTGATGGGTTCCTTCTTTTTAAATGTGCTTGGATACGGGCCAATAATTCTTTTGGAATAAATGGCTTTGTCATATAATCATCTGCCCCCACCTCAAAGCCCTCAAGTTTCTGTTCAATTAGGTGATTGACGGTCACAAAAATGATAATGACATCCGACACATCACGGATACTTTTGGCTAACTCGAAGCCTGTACCATCTGGTAAATTAACATCTAATAAGATTAAATCTGGTTGTTGCGTGACAGCGAGATGCCAGCCACTGGATAGAGAGGATGCCTTTAATATACTATAGTTAGCATTAGCTAGCGTGAGCGATAAAACCTCCATAATATCTAGATCATCTTCCACTATTAAAATTTTCTCGTTCGACATATCTATTAATCACCTTCCTATTTCAAATATACCAACTTTTGTCTAGGTTGGGAATTAGAAGACTTAGGACTCGCATAATTTTAGAATCCCTCATAACCTTAGCCAAAATAATCATGCGAGTTTACTAAAAATAAATAAAGACTTCTATTTCCCATGAGAAAATGAAGTCTCTGAAAAATTAATCTAGGTGTGCGATAGCAGTGAGTAGATCATCTCGGATGGCCTCCCAAAATTGCTGCTGAACACTATCACTGTACGTATAAAGCTCTTTATGTTGAACATGGTCATAGATGGCAGCAATCGTTTCTTGATGAAAAGAGAGACGATGGTTTAATAGCTCTCGTTCTTCTTCAATACAAAATAGTTTATAAATATCGGAAAGGCGTTCAAACTTTGCTAATTTCTGTGTCATCACTTCATATTGTGTTTGATGAAAACGCCCTACGGCAGAAGTCATTGAGATTTTTGCCCGATGCCCTGCTTGTAATGTCCGATACTCCTCTTGACGGATGGCCACACGATACCAAAATTCATAGCGATTTGGTAATTCTTTTAGTTCATAGGTAAGTAATGATTTTAAAATTGAATGCACTTGTTCATATGTATCGATGATCTTCGCTGGTTCTTTAAAAATGCCAAACATACTACCACCCCCATGTAGTTTAATACTACGAGTGAAGATTAAAACCCTTTAAAATAATCATAATATTCAAAAGCGAGAACCTACTAATTATTGAAACCTTGACTCCGTAGTTACGTAAAGATTTACAGGGGGTGAGTCAATGTATGAGTATAAATTTGTACAAGCACATTTAGGTAGCTTTTTTCAGGAATCTACCTATCGGAAAACAATCGAAGAATACGCGAAGCAAGGTTGGCGTTTAGTGCAAGTATTGCCGATTGCTTATAATGGTCATGGGAAACCAACAGACTATGAAATCATTTTCGAGAGATTACTTTCATGACGTTCAATGAACGCTAGATTCTTGCCATAAATGGTGGGGGTTTAGCGTTTTCTTATTTTAGTACAAAATTTGCTGTTTTTATTAACAAAAATAGTGTATTCAGAAAAATATAGAAATAGCATTTACAAAACAAAAATATATGTGTTAACTTAAATAGTGTTAATGGTTAACTTAAAAGAGGGAGGTTAACAATGCAACATTTTTGGGTTGTCGGTACAGATACGGATGTTGGGAAAACAATTGTCACCACCATGTTGATGTGTCATTTACAAAAACAAGGCTTGAAAGTTTCACCATACAAGCCTGTGCAAACAGGAGAGGTATACGAAAACGATCGTGGCTATTATCATGATACAGCTATGTATGAAAAGTATTCCTTACAAAAGCTTCAACAAGAGCACCTCAATAGCTATTCATTTAGAGAAGCTGCATCACCACATTTTGCTGCGCAACTGGAAGGGCAGCAAATTGATGTCAAAGAGTTATTATCGCGGATTCAATTATTGCAAGCGTCCTATGATGTTGTGATATGTGAGGGAGCGGGTGGGCTTTTTGTTCCTTTTACTGCTCCCCATGGGATGACGCTGCTTGATGTTATCCTCAGTAGCAAGCTGCCAGTAGTACTTGTTACAAGGACATCCCTAGGGACGATCAATCACACATTATTAACAATAGAGGCATTGCGCGCTCGTCAAGTTGATGTTCTTGGCATAGTGTTTAACGGGGACACGGGCAGCAGTATGGAGCAAGATAATATACAAACGATTTTACAGTACCATCCCTTGCCCTATGCGATTATTCCAAAGCTACAAAATTTGTCACAGCTAATGGATTTTGCTATGACGCGCACCACACTGTTTGAAAGGCTTTTTAACTATGAAACAAGCATTAACTGATTTACAGCTAAGAGATTTACGTCATGTTTGGCATCCATGCTCACAAATGAAGGACTATGAGGCATTTCCACCCATCGTCATAAAAAAGGGACAAGGCGTGTGGCTTTATGACGAACATGATCAACGTTATTTGGATGCTGTATCTTCTTGGTGGGTTAATTTATTTGGACATGCCAATCCGCGTATTAGCCAAGCTTTAAGTGAGCAAGCATTTACATTAGAGCATACGATCTTTGCTAATTTTACACATGAACCAGCCATACAATTGGCTGAAAAATTAACTGCATTAGCACCACAGGGATTACATAAAGTCTTTTTTGCCGATAATGGCTCATCTGCTATTGAAGTTGCACTGAAAATGAGCTTTCAATACCATATGCAGACGGGGAAACCAGCAAAAAAGCGCTTTCTCGCCTTGACGGATGCCTATCATGGAGAAACTATTGGTGCTTTATCCATAGGAGGGGTAGGGCTTTACAATGAAGTTTACCAGCCTCTGTTATTAGATACTGTTCGTGCTAAAGGGCCAGATTGCTTCCGCTGTCCATTTCAGGAAGATCCAGCAAGCTGTAATGCACCATGTAGTCAATTTGTTGAGGAACAACTTCAAGCGTATCATGAGGAAATCACGGCAGTTATTATTGAACCATTAATTCAGGCTGCAGCAGGTATGAAAATGTACCCACCTGTCTATTTACAGCGCTTACGGGCGTTGTGCTCACATTATGATGTGCACTTCATTGCAGATGAAATTGCTGTAGGTTTTGGTCGGACTGGTACATTATTTGCCTGTGAACAGGCGGACATCATGCCAGATTTTATGTGTTTATCAAAGGGGCTAACGGGTGGTTATTTACCATTATCTGTTGTCTTAACGACGGAGCAAATCTATGACGCTTTTTATGATGATTACGGAACAATGAAGGCTTTTTTACATTCGCATAGCTATTCAGGCAATACTTTGGCCTGTCGTGTGGCGTTGGAAGTGTTAACGATGTTTCAAGAGGAACAAGTGATAGAGATGATTCAGCACAAGGGACAATACATGCGAGCGTTAGCCATGGAAGCTTTTCGTGATATGCCCTATGTGGGTGAATACCGACAAGTTGGTTTAGTGGGAGCGATTGAACTAGTGAAGAACCGGCGGACAAAAGAAGCGTTCACCAATGAGGAGCGAATCGGCTATCAAATTTATCAACGGGCTTTAACGAAAGGCTTACTCATCAGACCGCTTGGCAATGTTCTGTATTTTATGCCACCTTATATTATTTCTGAAGAGGAAATGGCCTTTATGATTCATACAACGAAAGAGACAATCGAACAATTTTTCAAGGAAAGGGGGGCTAAGATTGGGTAAGAGACATCAGACATTAGCGCTTGTCATGATTGCCATGTTTGCTGCTCTAACAGCAATCGGAGCTTTTGTTAAAATTCCATTGCCTGTCGTACCGTTTACATTACAGATTGTTTTTGTATTTTTAGCAGGCTGTTTATTGGGTAGTCGGAATGGTTTTTATAGTCAACTTGTCTATATCGGCGTGGGCTTAGTAGGCTTACCTGTTTTTACACAGGGTGGTGGTATCACATATGTCTTACAGCCAACTTTTGGTTATCTGATTGGCTTTGCCCTAGCCGCCTATGTGATTGGGCTCATTATTGAAAGGATTGAGACGCCGACGAAAAAGCATTTTATTGCAGCAACCATTATTGGGCTGGTTATTATTTATGCTGTGGCTGTTCCTTATTTGTATGTAGCATTGAATTTTTGGTTAGACATGAAATCAAGCTGGTCACATGTGTTTGTTGTCGGCTTTTTAAGTAGTATTGTCGCTGATTTTTGCTTAGCTATTACATCAGCGCTATTAGCTGAGCGCTTGTATAAAGTATTTCAGTCAGCAAGAAATGTGAAATTTTCACACGTAGAGGGGGAGAATGTAATATGAATTATTACCAATTAGCACAAGAAGTAATTGCTGGGAAGATCATTAGCAATGAAGAGGCACTCGCCATATTAAATAGTGAGGATGATGAGCTATTACAGCTTATGGATGGTGCTTTTGCAATTCGTCGTCATTATTATGGTAAAAAAGTTAAATTGAACATGATTATGAACGCCAAAAGCGGTTATTGTCCTGAGGATTGTGGCTATTGCTCCCAGTCCTCTAAATCAACTGCTCCTATTGAGAAATATCCATTTATTACAAAAGAGGAAATTTTAGCAGGTGCAAAGCGAGCGTTTGACAATAAGATTGGGACGTATTGTATTGTAGCCAGTGGTCGTGGGCCAACACGTAAGGATGTCAATGTCGTGAGTGAGGCGGTTGCTGAAATAAAAGAAAAGTATGGCTTGAAAGTTTGTGCCTGTCTTGGCTTACTAAAAGAAGAACAGGCACAGCAATTAAAGGAAGCGGGGGTGGATCGTTACAATCATAATTTAAATACATCGGAACGTCATCATTCCTTCATCACGACCTCACATACATATGAGGATCGTGTCAATACGGTAGAGATTGTGAAAAAGCATGGAATTTCACCTTGCTCGGGTGCCATTATTGGGATGAAGGAAACAAAAGAGGATGTCGTCAATATTGCACGCGCCCTCCATCAATTGGACGCTGATTCTATTCCTGTAAACTTTTTAAATGCAATTGATGGCACAAAGCTAGAAGGGACAAAGGATTTAAATCCCCGCTATTGTTTAAAGGTTTTAGCTTTATTCCGCTACATCAATCCGACAAAGGAAATCCGTATTTCGGGTGGTCGTGAAATCAATTTAGGCTCACTTCAGCCACTCGGTCTCTATGCAGCTAATAGTATTTTTGTTGGGGATTATTTAACAACAGCTGGACAGGAAGCGAATAGCGATTATCGTATGCTGGAGGATTTGGGCTTCGAAATTGAATTAACACATAAGCAGGAAGAAGTATTTTGTTAAACTTATGACATGTAAATCTACTACTACAGCAAAAACCGTACAGAAGTACGGTTTTTTTGCTGTAGATGAAAAGTGACGGATAGCCGTGTAATGTAGTGGATAAAAATTGAAAAGAGAAGGAAAAACCTGACATCACTAGCTGTTTATATACCTATAAAATCAATGTTTTCACAAATTGTTCAATGAAAGCGTTTTGAAATTGAACAGTTTGTGAAGACCTTCACATAAAGCTTTCTTTTTGAAAAAATCAGCGTAAAATAAGAATCAAGTAAGGAATTGTTATAAAACAGTTGATGAGTCGTATCACAAATTTTGGTGGTTGTTATATTACAAAAATAATGAGTGAAGGGAGCTTTTCACATGTGGGTTATTACAGTTTTTGATAAAAAGGACGTTCGAATTTTTGAGTATGCGAGCAAAAATGAGGCAACAGAAGCTTTAGCAAAATTCAAGAAAAATGCCGTTTTAACGTATACAAAATAAGTTGCTGATGAAGCAGCCCTCTACCGACAGAGGGCTGTTTTTTTAATGTGCAACAATGGAAACAGCACTGTACATTAATAATAGTGCCATGATCATGTTAAACGGTTTTCGGTATTGCTGTAGAACCTTTTGAAAAACGGAGCCACATAACGCCCAACTAAATGTACTGCTTACACCTACTAGCGCTAAAAAGAAAGAGAAAAATAGATAGCTTATGTAGGATGAGTAGTAGGGTAGGATGTAAGTTGCGACAACAGTAAGACCAAATAAAATACCTTTTGGGTTAATAAATTGAACGAACGCTCCTAAAAAAAATAGGTTTCGTTTTTCTTCTTCGTTGTCGGGATCCTCTAATTCTTTGCTTGTTAAAATTTTATAAGCCAGGTACAACATATAGCCTACACCAAATATGGTTAAGGGTAATTCAATGGCAGGTAAAATGTTTAACATGATCGTGTTAAAAAAACTACTAAGACCAATAATGATGAAAAAACCAATCCCTACACCTAAACAGAATGGAATCGTTTTCGCTAAGCCATATTGTTTAGCAAAAACCATCGCCATAAAATTATTAGGGCCAGGTGTAAAGCTTGTAATGATGATAAATAATAAAAAGGAAAATACAGGCAAAACAATCCCTTCTTTCAAGTTGTATGATATAATGCACGAAATAGACTGTATAACGTCGGTCTTTTTATTATACAAAACGTACGTTATATTGTACATATAAGGAGGACTTTTGATGGAAGAAATTCATCTCGTCTTTGCAAGAAATTTAAAGGCAATTCGAGAAAGGGAGAAATTAAGCTTAGAGAAGGTTTCTCAGCTTAGCGGCGTGAGTAAAACGATGATTGGTCAAATTGAGAGGGGAGAATCCAGTCCAACTTTGACAACGATTTGGAAAATTGCAAATGGATTAAAGGTTTCGTTTACAGAGCTTATGCATCCTCCCCAACCTGAGACGGAGGTTATTCGCAGTAAAGAGATTCAAGTATTGAAGGAAGACCATGGCCGATATATGATTTATCCTCATTTCCCCTATCAAAAGGATAGTCGCTTTGAAATTTATACAATTGAAATCAAACAAAATGGAACGTTAGATGCTGAGGCTCATCGAGAAGGAACGGAGGAATATATTACCGTTTTCGATGGGGAATTAATTATCCATATTCAGGGTCAGGATTATCGATTAACAAATGGTGATGCTATACGATTTAAGGCTGACCGTCCACACACATACAGCAATCCAGGTAGTACAGTAACACGACTTAGTATGACTATTTACTATCCACATTAAAAAACGTATAAACGCTTTTCACAGCGTTTATACGTTTTCGTTTTATAAAATACTAGCTAAACGTTTAATTCCCTCACGGATGACTTCAGGTGTTGCATTTGTATAGTTAAGGCGCATTGTATTCACATTCGTTTTTGATGTATAGAATGGATCGCCAGGCACGAAGGCTACCTTTTGTTCCATCGCTTTATTGAATACATCAAGGGCCGGTGTACCGTCCTTCATTGTGGCCCAAATGAACATGCCACCCTCAGGTCGTGTATATTCAACATGGGCAGGGAAAAACTCCTGCATAGCATCAAGCATCGCATCCGACTGATTTTTATATAAAGCAATAATTTTCTTTACATGTTCGGTATAATCATTACTTGCTAAGTAATCGTAGATAACATATTGTGAAAAAATATTAGTATGAAGATCAGACGCTTGCTTCGCTGTTTCAATATGCTGCAAAAGCTCTTTGTTTTTTGTGATAATAAAGCCGAGACGCATGCCTGGTGTGACCGTTTTAGAGAAAGAACCTAGTAAAATACTATTTTCTAATTTACCAGCACCGATATATGGAAGTGGCTCCCCTTGGAAACGTAGCTCTCCGTACGGATCATCCTCAATTAAAGCAACATCGTATTTTGCCACTATTTCACAAATTTGCTCGCGCTTTTCTTTCGAATATGTGAGTCCAGTTGGGTTTTGGAAGTTCGGCACCGTATAAATGAATTTTACATTTGGTTGTTGTAGAGCACGCTCTAGCTCTTCTAAGTTTAGGCCATCATTTTCTAGCGTAACACCATGGAAAGTTGGCTCTGTTAAAGTAAAGGCTTGGATAGCCCCTAGGTACCCTGGCTCTTCGATGATAATGCCATCGCCTTTATTGATAAGTACTTTACCAATAAGTTCAAGCGCTTGCTGTGAACCTGTAGTAATAAAGACATCGTCAGCATGTACATCAAGTCCATGAAGACGTTGATATTTCGCGGCAATATATTCACGCAATGGTGCATAACCCTGTGTAGATGAATATTGGAATAATCGACTGCCATTTACTGTAATAGCATGATCTACGGATGCTCTCAATGCATCAATTGGGAAAGAAATAGGGTTTGGAAGCCCACCTGCAAAGGAAATAACGTCCTCTGCATCTGTCACTTTTAAAATATTTCGAATAAATGAGGATGGTGTTTTTAAGATTCTTTCAGAATATTGCATAATTATCGGTCCTTTTTTTCTGATTTTTTAAAAATTATATCATTGTCATCGTGTGCATACAATATTATCATTGTATGCAAGACAATTAAACTATTGTATGCAAATTAAGAGAAAGAAGGGCCTAGTGAATGCCTATTAATTCATTTGACGAGTATCCAATGAGTTGGAAGCCGGATATTAGCAATATTTCTGCTCCATTATATATAGCCATCGCACATCAGCTAGAACAAGATATCAAGGATGGAAAGCTAGTACCCGGTACAAAATTGCCACCCCAGCGTGAATTAGCTGATTTTTTAGATGTGAATTTGAGTACGATTACAAGAGCCTTTAAGCTTTGTGGCCAAAAAGGATTAATCTATGCCTCGATTGGCAGCGGTACATTCGTTTCAACAGATGCGGCTAGCAATAAAATGTTACTCCCAACCAACCATGCCACACCTATCATTGAAATGGGCTCTGTATTACCAGATAATTTCGTTAATGATGATATTACACGCTTTATGAAGAAAATGATAAACGAACCTAGTTTTAGCATGCTATTTCAATATGGACGACCTGAGGGCAATGCATGGCAAAACGAAGCCGTGATGAAGCTACTCGAACTAGTAAATTTTCAAACAGATCAGCCAATTCTTCTAGGAGCAGGCGGACAAAATGCCATTGTGGGAACCCTTGCAGCTTTATTTCAGCCAGGCGACCGCATTGGTACAGATCCAATTACCTATGCAGGCATTAAAACAGCTGCAAATATGCTTGGTATCCAGCTTGTGGCTATCCAACAATGTCAGGGTGAAATGACAAAAGAAGGATTACTATATGCGTGTAAAAATGAGCATATCAAAGGAATCTATGTGATCCCTGATTTTCATAACCCAACGACTCATACGATGTCAGTAGAAACAAGAAAAATGATTGCAGACGTGGCAAGACAGAAGGATTTGCTTGTGATCGAGGATGCTATCTATAGCTTTCTTAAGGAGCAACCGCTTGCTCCAATTGCTTCTTATGCACCCGATAAGGTTATTTACATTGCTAGCCTATCTAAAACACTATCACCTGGTTTGCGATTGTCCTTCCTTGTGACACCGCCTGCGCTACGAAAAAAAATAATGGAAACGCTCTATAATATCAACATTTCCGTTTCTCCTATCATGCTGGAGCTTGCAGCACGATTAATCCATGAAGGTGTTGCCCAAACGATATTAGAAAAACACCGAGCATATGCCAAGCAGCAAAATGCGCTTGTTGATCAGTATTTAGGGGATTATCACATATTAGGGGATGAGGAATGTATTTTTAGGTGGCTCCAATTACCTGACAAATTTACGGGTGTTCAATTTGAATTGTTAGCTTCGAAAGCTGGTGTACAAGTCTATGCAGCGGATCGCTTTGCCGTAGGGAATACAAAGCCTGTCAATGCCGTTCGTTTAGCCATTGCAGCGCCAGAATCTCAACTTGAGCAAGCGCTAATTATTTTAAAGGACCTCCTCGAAAGTAATGGTGATTATGCATTTGTTGATTAGAGGTTACGGGGCGTATAATAAGGCTAAGAAAGAAACGAGGTGATGAGCATGGCGCATAAAGGGCGCGTTATTTTACACGTGGATATGAACAGTTTCTATGCTTCAGTGGAGCAAGCACATGATCCTAGTTTAAAGGGGAAGCCTATCGCGATTGCAGGGAACCCAAAGGAGCGGCGTGGCATTTTAGTAACTTGTTCATATGAAGCAAGAGCGCTAGGCATTTATACAACTATGACTGTTCATGAAGCGAAGCGTAAATGTCCTGAGCTATTGTTATTACCTCCAGATTTTCAAAAGTATCGTCAAGCATCTAAAGAAATGTTCACCATTCTTCGAAGTTATACACCATTAGTAGAGCCTGTTTCGATTGATGAGGGTTACTTGGATGTGACTGAGTTAAGCAAGGAACGGCATGCCTTAAGTATTGCCCAGGAAATACAGGCGCGCATTTTGGCCGAGCTGGATTTACCTTGTTCCATCGGTATTGCACCGAATAAATTTTTAGCAAAAACAGCCTCTGATATGAAGAAACCAATGGGGATTACCGTACTACGAATACGGGATATTGAACAGCAATTATGGCATCGTGAGGTTGTCAACATGCATGGGATTGGAGCAAGTACTGCTAAAAAATTAAATGCACAAGGCATCTTTACGATAGGTGATTTAGCTAAGACAGAAGAATTTAAAATGAAGCAAATTTTAGGGAAGAATGGGGTACGGCTTCGAGCAAGGGCCAATGGGGTGGATCAGCGCATGGTCGATCCTGAGGCAATCTTTGATACGAAAAGCGTTGGGAATTCAACAACATTACCAGAAGATGTAACAGATGTTCGTACACTTCATAAAACAATCGAAGGTCTATGTAAAAAAGTGGTGGAGCGTCTTGATGCCAAGCGCTTAGCAGGTTCAACTGTGAGCATTCAAATACGGGATGCTGATTGGCATAATCATACACGTTCGAAAACAATGTCCAATGTCCTGTATCGTTATGAAGAAATTTACGACATTGCTTGTACTTTATTTGATAAGCATTGGGATGAATCTCCTGTAAGATTACTTGGTGTAACGGTTTCCAATGTGGTGGATCGTAAAGATTATTCACAGCAATTATCGATATTTGATTTTCAGGAGCATGCGAAAGATGAACCGATTCTCAAGCTTGTCGATGAAATTGAGGGACGGTTTGGCAAGGGGGTTATAAAACGTGGTGTAGATTTAGGGAAACGTTCCTCCTATCAATCACAAACAAGCTTTAGTAAAGATTTTTTAGATGACCATGAATGAGGTAGAATGAAAGTAGGTGTATCGATGCAATACAAGGAGTATGGGGATGCTAACAATCCTTTTATGATGTTTATTCATGGAGGGGGCGTTGGAGGGTGGATGTGGGATCAGCAAGTTTGCCATTTTTCCCATTATCACTGTGTTATACCTGAGCTAATGACACACAATCCATTTTCCATTGAACAAAGTGCGAAAGAGCTTCTTCTGCTTATTGAGAAAAAAGCCAATGGGAAGCCTGTTATAGTAATTGGTTTCTCTTTAGGGGCGCAAATCGCTATTCAAATGCTAAGTCTACAGCCTAGTTTAATCGATTTTACGATCATCAATAGTGCGCTCGTAATACCCTCTCCTACTGTAGAAAGGATGCTTCAACCGTTTATTCGGCTGTCCTTTCCGCTTATAAAAAATAAAACATTTGCGAAACTTCAAGCAAAAGCCCTGTACATTCAAGAAGATTATTTTGAGCGTTACTATCAAGAGAGTGCCACGATGAAAGTAGATACATTGATTCAAATTTTGCGAGAAAATATGTCATTTTCCATCCCAGCTGACTTTAACAAAGCTCAAGGAAAGATCCTAATAACTGTGGGAGAAAAAGAGAAAAGCAACATGAGAAAATCCGCTAAAGCACTTGTGCAAAGTCATCCAAATAGCAAGGGTGTGTTATTGAAGAACATCGGTCACGGCGTCTCATTAGCCCAGCCTGCATTTTTTAATCGCTTTGTAGAGAATTGGATTAAGGATGGTCAATTACCTGAAGGGACAGTTATTCGGTAAGGGAACCCCATTACGAATCTTCATCCATAATGGAGTTGATGTATAGATCATTGAAAATAGTGAGGATATAAGTCTTTATGCTGCAATATCCATTCCTTCATCTCTATCATCATTTCTTCGTAGCTAGGGACAATAAATGAAAAGTCATTTCTTGTATTTATTAATGTTTTATTGATTTGAACAAGGTGATGAGGAAGAATTTTTATACTTTTGTTCAGGAAGTGCTTATTAAATAGATGCAGTAGATCGTGTTTAGAAATATTTGTCGTATTGACGAGATGATAGAGTCCTGTTAAATCTTGTTGTGCAGCACGTTCAATGGCTTTAGCCAAAGTAAGTGTTGTCACTCCCGTCCAAATAGCACCCGAATAGCCATAGACGGGACTTTTTTGTTGCATAAACCAATTGAAGAGTCCGATGCCATCCTTTTTCAAATCAGGACCAATTATGGAATTACGAAATGTTAGGTGCTTGTCGTTATTCACTTCCCCTATACCTTTTGTGCGGTCATAAAAGGTTTCCCCGTCTAGTACACTATCTTCATAGTAGGGAGCACTTTTGCCTGAAAATACGCAGTCGGTACTTAGATGAATAAGCTTTGTTTGTCGATTTTCAAGGAGAGATACAAGGGCATGCGGTAAATAGCTATTCAGTAAAACAGTTTGGGCAGGATGAGCCTCACAAGCATTGTTTAAAACACCAATACAATTAATGACGACATCTACCTCATTGTCTAGTAGTAGCGACCTTAAAAAATGGGAGTCTGTCACATCACCTGTTCTATTATTGCCATAGGGAAAAGGGGTTCGAGAGTATGTTGTTACATCATGCCCTTGTTCACATAAATAGATGGCAATGGTATGACCAGCCATGCCTGTAGCACCGAGCACTAAAAATTTCATGGTTTTCCTCCTGTCCAATGAAGGAGCTCTTCTTGTATAAGAGGCAATGTTAATAGCTTTACTTTAATGTCAGCCACACTTAATTGTTGGGTATTGTTCGAGTTATATTCATCCGTTAATGTAATTTTTGGAGAGCCCTCATCGAGGTATTTTCCATAATTTAAATCCCGATTATCCGCTGGGATTCGATAGAAATGGCCCATATCAATAGCTTTTGCTGCTTCTTCCTTCGTACATAATACTTCATACATTTTTTCTCCGTGCCGTGTTCCGATAATTTGCATGGCGTTGTTCGCTTGAAAGATCTCAAGTAAAGCCTGTGCTAAATTTTCTATTGTGGCAGCAGGTGATTTTTGCACCATAATATCCCCGTTTCGAGCATGTGTGAATGCGTACAATACCAGTTCTACCGCCTCGTCAAGGCTCATCATAAAACGTGTCATATGAGGGTCCGTAATCGTTAAAGGTTTCCCAGCCTTTATTTGATCAATGAATAATGGGATGACAGAGCCTCGTGAAGCCATGACATTGCCGTATCTAGTGCCACAAATTAGGGTATGGTGAGGATCAACCATTCGTGACTTCGCAATAAACGTTTTTTCCATCATTGCCTTGGATATACCCATCGCATTGACAGGGTACGCGGCCTTATCTGTTGAAAGGCAAATGACTTTCTTAACACCAGCTTGAATGGCGGCTGTTAGTACGTGATCCGTTCCTAAAATATTGGTTTTCACAGCTTCTAAGGGAAAAAATTCGCAGGAGGGGACTTGCTTGAGAGCGGCGGCATGAAATACATAGTCAACATTATACATCGCATTGTGAATGCTTTGGATATCGCGGACATCTCCGATATAAAATTTGATTTTAGTATGCTGATAGTGTTTCCGCATATCATCTTGCTTTTTTTCATCCCTTGAAAAAATCCGAATTTCCTTGATATCCGTATTTAAGAATCGCTTCAATACGGCGTTCCCGAAAGAGCCCGTGCCTCCAGTAATCAATAATATTTTATCTGTAAACATTGTATAGTTCGTTACACCTCCTGCATGCTGTTATTTTAATCCTCTTTGATGTAGGTCACATTCAGAGTTCTCTCTAGGGTAGTTGTACCAATAAGCAAATTCGTTAGTATATTTACTTGTCGGATTTTTATCCATTAGGGCGCAATTAAAATCCCAATCTCCTGCAATATCTTTACGTATCGTAAATTTCGCATCTCCAATTAAACTTCTCCTGATGATCTTAAATTGTCCAGGTAAGGAATAGCGGTTGGATTCATCTTTAATAAAAGCAAAGCCATTCTTAATAATCATGTTGTAATAGTAAATATCAAAAGTGCCATCCACTTGTGCAAGTACATTGCGAATAGCAGGTAAATAGTGGTCATCACTATCGATGATGGCTATATAATCTCCTGTCGCTTCTGCAATGCATCGATTGTAGGCAACACTTGCACCTAAATTCGTTGAGTGTACGATGATTTTTAAAGCCGCACAGTTTTTCTGATAGTCCTGTAAAATGGCTAGCGTATTGTCTGTAGAGCCATCATCCACCACGATAATTTCATAGGCATATTCTTTAGGAATACTATCAAGCATCGTTACGATCCATTCTTCGCTATTAAATGCAGGTGATAAAAAACTAATCTTCATCTGATCCCTCCATTCTAGGTTCATTAGTAGAGTTGTTCTATGTGACTGAGTAGATCCTTTAATACAATATGCGTAGACGTAATGCTACTGTAGGCAATTGCTTATTTTAGGGTGTTTTTAAGAGAGTCGTTTTTAGATAGAATTTTTATGTTTACTAGAGATATGGCATAAGAAAGGCGAAAATTTACTAACATAGGCACGTTTAGCAAGAGAGGTCATAAACTAGTGAGAGCGCTTTTTTTAGAAAGAGGGATACGATGACCAAAAGGATAGCCTTTATTTGTAGCGTGGAATCTTACAAACTTTCGGATGCCCATATTTTCAAAGATTTGTGTCTAGTGCCTATTTTACTGGGGGAACATTTAGGCTATGAGGTCACTATTGTCACGACAGAAATGAATGAAGCTCTTCTTCAACAAGTCTTTCCCACTGTGAAATTTGAGTCTGTCGCATTTGAAGATGATTATGTGGCGAATATGAATGCCTATTTAGCCCAGCATGCAAGGGACATCGACATTGCCTTTGCTATTGGACCCTATCCATCCTATTTAGCTATTTTGAAAACCTATAAGCACTTTAATCCACATGGCAAAATTTATATGAAATTAGATGTTAATCGATTTTGGCTAAATCGATTAAAAACCTATCCCTATTTTTTAGAGTTGTTACAGCTTTGTGATCTCCTTACCTCTGAATGCATATCTATGCAAACAGCAATCAAAGACTTTTCACAATTAGATGTTAAACATATACCCAATGGTTTTTATGAACATTTTCCCACAGAGCCAGTGCCGTTTTACGAGAAAGAAAATAGAATTCTAACAGTTGGGCGATTGGATGCACCAGAGAAGCAAACAATTTTGACAGTCAAGGCATTTCTCGCAGCACAACTGCCAGATTGGGAGCTTCGTTTAGTAGGGCCGATGTCAGTCTCATTTCAAGAAGAGCTGAGACTATTACTAGATAATCATCCACTTGCCGCTCAAGTGACGATAGTAGGACCTATTTTTGATAAGGTAAAGCTAGAGGAGGAGTATCGCAAGGCTAAAATTTTTTGCTTAACGTCTTTAGTCGAATGCTATGCCCATGTCTTTGCGGAGGCAGCTAAAAATGGTTGCTATATCGTGACAACAGATGTGGATGGTGCTGCTGATATTACACAACAACAGCGTTTTGGTACCATCCATCCTACACATGATTGGGAGGCAATAGGTCAGACATTGCAACAAGTTGCAGCACAGGAACCATTGTTGACAGATACTTGTGTCCAGCTTCAAGCATTTGCCCGCAAGGAATTAAATTGGAGGCAGATCGTCAAGAAGGTTGCCAATTATTTAGGTGAATAAAAGTGAATATTTTCTGGATTGAGAGGAGTATTCTTTTCTTTATACCAGTATTTCCTATATAATAAAAACTAGTTTTATAAAGCTAGACAATCATGGGTAGACACAAGGGGAGACTAGAATGGAAATACTACAAGCAACAATGAATGAACTAGAGGACTTAGCAAAACTGTTTGATGAATATCGTCAATTTTATGGAATTGAGTCAGATATAAGCAGTGCAAAGGCATTTTTACAATTACGATTGGCCTTGAAAGAATCTGTCATTTTCATCGCGCTGGTGGATGACAAGATGATTGGATTTACACAATTATATCCAACATTTTCGTCCATTGCTTTACAGCGTGCCTATATTTTAAATGATATTTATGTAACAGAAGATGCTAGAGGCCTAGGGGTGGGCCAGGCATTGATGGAAAAGGTATTTCATTATTGTGAGCAACAATATGCTCGCTATGTTACGTTACAAACAGCGGCTGATAATGTAAATGCCCGCAAGCTTTATGAAAAGCTACAAATGAAACAAGATGAATATTGTAATTATGTTAAATATTTTATGTAAGCTGAACTGGCGAGCGTTTCACCGTTGGATGAGAATGTTTCTTTCATATCTTAAAAATCCCTTAGATCGTTATGATCTAAGGGATTTTGTTTGATTTCTTCTATTTTATTTCAAGTGTATAAGGTTGTGTGCTAGCTTTGCCATCAAACTCACTTACTTCAATATAATATTTACCCGCATCCAGCTCCACCGTACCAACCTCGGCGTCTCCAACTCCGTAAAGATCGAATGTTTTGACGGTTTTTCCATTTGTATCTAATACTCGAATAACACCATCCAACGCTTTTTCTGTTTGAAGCGAGAAGAAGACTTCGCGTTTCTGGTCGTTATTCCATTCAAAATAGTCTTTATCGCCAAATGGTATACCTGCATTTAAATATTGCGTTGCAACCCATTTCTCATCCTTTTTCACAAGAATAGATGGCTTGCTAGGTACTCCATTTACTAATTTTGAATCCACATCTTCATCCACAAGCTTATGATCAAACAATGTCAATGAATAGGGCTGAATCGATACTTGGCCAAGTCCCATACTGTTGACTAGAATAAAATAACCTCGATCCTTCTTCGCCTTAAACGATGTATTTACATCGTCTGTACCCATCATTAGTAACATTTCAAGAATATTATCACCTAGTCCGAATGGAATTTCCGTTTCCATTTCTTTGGCATCAATCTTCATATTGCCGTTCGTATCTTCGATGATAGCTCCTGCAAATTTTAAGTCTTTTTGTAGTTCCTTAGGTAGCTGAGCTAATTGTTCATTTGTAAAGGGAACCGAAGAAAGAAGCAGACTCATGACCTCGTCATTGCCTTGTTGCTTATAGTAGTAATAATCTACATCATCTTGATAAATCAGGTGGTCTTTATAAGTAGTACCTGGTTGAATTTTTAGCGCTTTTGCTTCCTCATGATTGTTTGGATTGTACTCTGCTGGAATATCGCCTATTTTCTTTGTTTTCAATGTATAAGGCTCGGCAGATCGTTCTCCAGCATTGACAACTGCTACCACGTAGGTTTTGTCCTTTTTCAATGGAATAACCTTTGCATCGTCCTCCTTGCCAACTGAACCAAGTAGTAGCGCCAGTATGCCAAGGTCGTTTGTCAAGGAAGAAACGGGAATTAATTCCTTTGTTTTTTCATCATATTCAAATACTGTACCTGCAGGCATTTGATTCATGCCTTTCATAAAGCTGAAGCTATAAAGAGCGTCTTCCTTCGCTTTGAATAAGAAATAATCCTCGT
Organism: Lysinibacillus sp. HST-98; assembly: GCF_016757845.1. Taxonomy (NCBI): domain Bacteria; kingdom Bacillati; phylum Bacillota; class Bacilli; order Caryophanales; family Bacillaceae; genus Lysinibacillus; species Lysinibacillus sp. HST-98. The sequence continues at coordinate 404,726 of NZ_JAENHX010000001.1, read as the reverse complement.
CATAATCTGTTTGGAAATAAGCTTTTTGATCCTCGCCTATTTCAAAGCGGATTGCCTGTTTAATGATAGGGTCAACATTTTCTAGATTGCCTGAAGCTGTAGGATTCATTAACATGCTCATCAAGCTGTCAATTTCATTACGTTTTTTTATGTTGTTTTCTGTAAGTGGTAATTGGCCCTTAGGGATATTTTCTTCGATCATGGCTTCATCTACAGGTAGACCATCCTCATCAGGTGGGAGGGAAACTACTTCACCTTTTAATGTGTAAGGGATCATTGATTCACTAATTGTTTCTTCTTTTTCGATGCCGCCACTAAAGAACATCTCCATAGAAAACTCGCTATTACTTTCATTAGATACACTTAAAACGTACTCTTGATCTGGAACAGCATCGATAATCATACGAACCGGTTCACCTTTTGCAGTACCATAAGCGGTCTGCATTGGATAGGCTTCTTCTTCACCTTCATCATTTTCAGCTGGATCGATTTCTTCTGGTGGCACAGGATTAAAGTCATCTTTCAGATAAAGCTCCATAGAGGCAGTGACACCTGGAATTCCCGATAGATCAAATTGTAACGTCGTCGGTTTTTTGACAGAGAACGTGAAGTAATCTTGATCTTGTTGTTGATCTTTTGACAGTAGTGTATAGTTTTTACCTGCTGTACTATAAGGGAACTTTTTAATAGGCTCCATCGTAGATTTGTCTACTGTATCAATTGGTAAGTCCTTCGTCGTTTGTGCTGTGAAAATGTAAGTAGATTTGCCTTTTAAACTATAGCTTCCATTATGATCTTTGACACCAATGACAAGCGTTCCCTTTTGATCTGCTTTAAATAGATAACCTTCTTTTTTTCCTACGCGAACATCGTTGACATGGATAGGCTCTACATCACCAATCCCGCTATTTGGGTAGAAATATAAATCAAAGGCATAGTCGTATTTGTCAGCGCCTTTTAATGTCAATTGAGCATATTCATTTTCTTCAAGATCGACTTTATACCATTTCTTTTCGTCTTGCTGTTCAAAAGTACCTTGTTCTGTATTTAGCTTATTTTTAGTAAGGACCTTGGCGTTTTGAATGCGATCTTCCTTTGTCTCTGAATAATGCTTTGGTAATTTATTTAAATCAAATTGTAATGCTTCCACAGGGTCAACTAATCCGTGACCATAAGTAAGATCATAACCTTTCTCGCCCAAATCTTGTGCTGTCATTTCTAAAATCGCTTCTATTTGATGCGGTTTTAAAGATGGGTTTTTTGATTTAAGAAGAGATGCGATTCCTGCCACGACAGGAGAGGCCATGGATGTTCCACTAAACTTGACAAAAGATGATCCTTTCTTCGCATCATGAACGGTACTATAAATGTCTTCACCTGGTGCAACAATATCAACAGACGGACCGTAATTGGAGTAGCTTGATAGTTTGTTGCGTTCATTTGTTGAACCAACACTAATGACACCTTCGAAAGAAGCGGGGAAGGAATATTCATCTGTTGATTCATTTCCTGCGGCTGCCACAATTGTAATACCACTATCAATCGCTTTCTGAACGGCTTCCTTCATCAGGGGAGATTCACCATAGCCTCCTAGACTCATATTAATGACGTCAACGCCCTGCTCAATTGCATAAAGAATACCCTGTGCAATAATGAAATCATTAGCACCTTCTTTGCCGTTAAATACATCAATTGGCAGTAACTTTGCATTCGGATTAACCCCGTGCCCACCTACGCCATTATCTTTTGCTGCGGCGATAATACCTGCCACATGTGTTCCGTGATCGCCTGAATAAGTAGTATTAGCAGGTGCTGCTGCATTATAGGGTGGGAGTACTTGTGACTTTAGATCGGGGTGTTTAAAATCTACACCAGAATCAATGACAGCAACTGTAACATCATGGTTGCCTGCTAATTCTAGTGCCTTATCCATTTGCAGTAGGTTTAAATGATACATCTCTTGTTTCTTAGGATCAGCTTCATTATTGAAAGAATGATAGACGTAGCTAGGAGACACACTAGATATCCCGTTTTGCTTTAAATAGTAAGAGACGGCTTTTTCGATTGATACGCCTTTATTTAGTTGTACAACATCATAACCTAATGAAGGAATGGAGCGGATGACCTTGGAGCCAATTTTTTTATGTACGTTTTTATCAAGACCTGAATGCTTGATAACAATTGTATCCTTACTCATCCATTTTTCTTCATTCTTCTCTGTTTGTTTTGCACTGTTTGCCAGCATGTTTTTCGCTTTATGCTGTGGTGCCTCAGCAAAGGCAGAAGCAGCAGGAACCATGAGTGCAGCGGATGCTACAACAGCGACTGATTTTTTATACCAACTTTTCAATTGTTATCTCTCCTTGGTGTTATAAATTAAGTCTCGACTATAGTAATACGGACAAAGATTAGAAAAGTTTCGTAATGTAGGAAAATTTTTCTTTGCTATTTTAATTTTTGGTAGGTATAACGAAAAAACGGACAGCTAAACACTGCTTGTTTTTCGTATACCTAGCATTGTTAAAAGCTTTAAATTTGTTCTATTAATTGTTGTAACTCCTGCTTGGAACGAGGGATTTTGATATTTTCCTGCAATAGCTTCTTTTTTTGCAAAGCTATGACCATTTCAAAAATCCATGGACGTTCAAGATGCGCGCGATGTAACAATTCGTCTTCATAAAACAAGGCGATTGGATCACCGTTGTAAATAATTTTTCCAGCCTCCATAACAATGATTAGATCGGCCCATTCATAAGCGAGAGGTATATCATGTGTTGCTAGTAAAATGGTTCTCTCACCATTCTCTAATTTGGCTAAGTATTGTAATACTTGTGCAGCATAATAATTATCAAGACCTGCTGTTGGTTCGTCTAACAAAAGGACAGAGGGCTCCATCGCTAAAACACCTGCCATTGCTACACGTTTTTTCTGACCTACGCTTAAAAAATGAATGGGTTTATCAAGCAAATCTTCCACTTCGGTTTGCGCAACGGCCCATGCTATTTTTTCTTCCGTTTGTTCAGTAGACCAGCCGAGATTCAATGGGCCAAATGCTATATCTTGCTTGACGGTCCCTGAAAAAAGCTGATGATCTGCATTCTGAAAAACAATGCCGACTTTTTGGCGTAGGGTCTTTAAAGCTTTTCGACTATATTCCAGACCGTTGCCTTCGAATAAAATCGACCCAGCTGTAGGTTTTAAAATACCATTAAGATGCTGAAATAAAGTTGATTTTCCCGCGCCATTATGCCCGAGTATGGCGATTTTTTTACCTTTTGGAATGTCTAATGTAATATCTGATAACGCCTTCGTACCATCCGCATAGGCATAAGATAATTGGTTGAGTTTAAAATAAAATGTTGTCATGTGAAATACCCTCCGTATACGATGAGGACTAGTAAAATAGCTGCCATGCATAGCCAATTTTTCTTGCTATAAGTGCCCATCTCTTGCCAGTAGACGGCCTCGCCTCCACGTGATTGCATGGCGTTGTTGAGCTCCCGGCTACGTTGAAACATTTCCACAAATAATGCCACAATAAGCATGGAGACAGAGCGTAGCCATTGCATCGGTGAATGGTAGCCGAGACGTGCTTGCTGGGCGAGATGTATATTTTGCATGCTTTCTAAAAACATAAAAATAAAACGATAGGTTAGTTCGACGAGCTCCACTAATAAAGAGGGGAGTCGCCATTGTCGTAGCACATAACATATTCCTTGTACGGAAGTGGTTAGAATTAAAAAGTATAAACAACTAATGCTGCCAAGGACAATAAAGAACAGCTGTTGCGCTGCTAACACACTTGCGTTCCCAATAAAGACAGTCCAATTCCTCCATGTAAACGACCAAATATGGGCAGGGAGTGTATTCGTTGATGATGTAAAGGAAAGTAAAATAGATACAAGACTTGTTAATAAGAAAAAGCCAGGTAGCAATAATAATTTGCCATAGTATGTAAGCGGAATTTTGGCACCTAAAATGATAAAAGCACTCATTACAAAAAATGTAATGAGTGAAAGTCGTTCATCTCTCATGATGAGCGTTATGAGAAGTAATCCAAGTGAAAATATCATTTTTTCTAGCGGATGAACGGACGCTAGCTTATTCAGATAGGCATACTTATCAATGAGTAACATAATGGTTAACCTTCTTTGTGTTTGCCACGCATATAGCCGATGAAGTAGCCAATAAAGCCAGCTCCTATAGCTGCCTGTAGCACGAATAATAAGCTTTCGATTTCACCACTTGGTGGCTCCCATAGACTTTCAAACCATGGCTCATATTCCGCATTGATTTCACCAATAGCTGCTTCTGCTTCTCCATCAGCACCACCAAATTCAGCACCTTTTTGTATGAACAAGGGAATGATGGCTAATAACACAACAATTGCTAATAACAATAAATTTTTTTTCATCTGTTAATGTGCCTCCTTTGTTGAGAAAACACGTAAAGTTTTTAGTTCGCTAATATTGTATTTTTTCAAGAAATTCATCACTATGACCGTTAAAATTCCTTCACTCACGGCTAAAGGAATTTGAGTTAAGGCAAAAATTCCTGCAAACTTTGTAAAGGATGCCATAAAGCCTCCAACCTCTGAAGGAAAGGCTAGTGCTAGTTGTACAGAAGTCACAATATATGTACCTAAATCACCAAGCATAGCTGCAAAGAATACGGCTAGTGAAAATGACAAGCCTACTTTTTGAGCACCTTTAAAGACAAAGTAAGCAATAAAAGGACCAACAATAGCCATAGAAAAGGCATTAGCCCCTAAAGTTGTAATTCCTCCATGAGCTAATAATAAAGATTGAAATAATAAAACGATTGTTCCAATTACACTCATTGCTAGAGGGCCAAAGAGTACTGTCCCAAGTCCTACACCAGTTGGGTGAGAGCAGCTACCTGTAACAGAAGGGATTTTTAAGGCGGATAGCACAAAGGCAAAGGCTCCTGAAAGCCCCAAAAGCATTTTTGTTTCAGGATTTTCATCAACGGTTTTTCGAATAGAACGCAATCCTAGAATGATAAATGGAATAGAGATGACCCACCAAAAAATAGCCCATTCGATTGGTAAAAAACCTTCCATGATATGCATGGCAAAGGCACGTTTTGGCACGATTAAAAAGGCCAGTAAAAAATAACTAAGTTTCCACCATGAAAATTTCAAAAAGTTTTCCTCCTAACTAATTAGTAGATTTTTAGAATATTGCGTGCGTAATCAAAAAAAGCACTTCTCCACTGGTGGAAAAGTGCATAGCTAAAAAAGCAAATAACATTCTCATCTGCTAAGCCGCACACCTATCCTCGTAGGCTGAAACGATCACTTATTTTTCGGCAGGTCTCCTGGCTCTAGTTCAATGCTTTATAGGTCTTCCCATCCGTTGGACAGTGACATATTCTATAAAGCTCCCTATTACAGTGGCGGGACCGCGCCGGACTCAAACCGGCTTCCCTTTTAAGCAAAATGACAAGCACTTTGCACCGAAAAACATTCAAATTGTGAGATTTCACGACAAAGTGTAACATGAATTTCCATAAATATGCTATACCTTTTATAAATTTTTTTAATTAAAGGTCAATAGTGAATATTCTGATAACGAGTTGTGCGCAAATATTTTATAGATTGTATAAATTTCATACCTAGTTCCATTCAAAATTGATAAATTTGTCATAAATTTTTGAAGAAATATTGAAATTTTAAAAAAATAAGATATGATAAAGACAGTTTTCTATTTAAAATTCTAATAAAAATTTCATATAAAACGTCAATAAGTGCTCGAATAGCTCGAGATAATAGGGAAATTGGTGAAAATCCAATACAGCCCCCGCTACTGTAATAGCTGATGAAATCGCAAAGCCACTGGTGCAAACTTGGGAAGGTGCGACAGTAAAATGAAGCTTAAGTCAGGAAACCTGCTTATTTGATTGTGCATGCAAACTTTTCGGAGGGAGAAGTTGAAGCGAAAGCGAGTACCTGTATTTCATTCTATTCGTTTTTATTTGGCTTCTACAAAACCTTTACTCTTCGTTATAGAGTAAAGGTTTTTCTTTTTCCAAAAAGCAAATGAGGGGAGACAGAAGATGACAACTTGGAATTTAGAGGGGATGAAAACACATCTCTTTATTTGCAATGGCAGTAGCTGCATGAAAAAGGATGGGGAGGAAATTACCTTAGCCATTCGAGATGAGATACAGCGGCAAGCACTCGATCAAGAAATACATACGACAAGAACGCGCTGTAATGGACGATGCAAGGATGCTTGTGTGGTAATCGCTTACCCCCAAGGGAATTGGTATCGTGTGCCATCAACAGAGCATGCTAGAACACTAGTACAAGATTTACATCATGAATCCTTATACAACGAACATGTCTTTACACTTCGTGAAGGTACATTACAGCGTACTGCTCAAACAACTGCCATTAAAGGGATCGAAAAGGTGAAAGAGGGGTAACAACATGGCGCAAAAAGGAAAAATTTTCGTAGTAGGCTTTGGACCTGGAGATTTTAAGCATATTACGACACGTGCAGTAGAGGCTTTACAACAAAGTGATATGATTATAGGCTACAAAACCTATGTAGAGCTGATTCAAGATTTAGTAAGTGCAAAATCGATTGTTAGTACAGGCATGACAGAAGAAGTGTCGCGTGCACAGGAAGCCGTTCGTCAAGCCGAAGCAGGGAGCATCGTCTCGGTGATTTCGAGTGGTGATGCAGGCGTCTATGGCATGGCGGGTTTAGTCTATGAGGTGTTAATTGAGCTAGGCTGGACAGAAGCAACAGGAATTGAAGTAGAAATTGTTCCTGGGATTTCTGCGATTAATTCATGCGCTAGCATACTTGGTGCACCTATTATGCACGATGCTTGTACAATCAGCTTGAGTGACCATCTAACACCTTGGAATTTAATTGCAAAGCGTGTCGAGGCAGCTGCAATGGCAGACTTTGTCATTGCTTTATACAATCCTAAAAGTGGTCGTCGAACAAGACAAATTGTCGAGGCTCAGCGAATTCTCTTAGAATATCGTTCGCCAGACACACCAGTTGGGCTTGTGAAAAGTGCCTATCGAGAACGTCAAGAAGTAACCATGACAACACTAGCTGAAATGCTAGAACATGATATTGGTATGCTGACAACTGTAATTATCGGGAATTCGTCAACATTTTTCTATGACAATAAGATGATTACGCCCCGCGGTTACCAACGTAAATATACCCTGGGTGAAGAGAAACAGCCATTACGTCCACATCAACGTTTACGCGAAGAAAATGAACCTTGGGCAATGAACCAAGAGACAGGAACAGCGCGAAATGACTTTATGGCTGACCCTAATGCAGGGCGCTTTAATAAACCCAGTATAGCCGCTACGCCAAAGCCGAAAAAAACAGCTCTTGAAATGGCTACAGCGGCACTTGCAATGGTAAAAGGGACAAGCGTAGTCAAAGTAACAACGAAGCTTGTACAGCAAAAAATAGAATCTATATTTGAACTAGCAGTAAGCCCTGGAGTAGCCAATAAATTTTTTACTCCCCAGCAAATGATGACGTTAGCAGAGGTTGTTGGGGATGAGGGGACGATGGAATACACACCAGACCATCAAATTCATTTGAAAATACCAACGACTTCCCCTGAACAGATCACAGAGAAATTACAGGAAGTAGGATTTTTATTAACCCCAATTGGTGATGTGTTATCACTGAAGGCTTGTGATTTTTGCTACGGTGAAAAGGCTGATTCGATACCATATGCAGAGGAAATACAAGAAAAACTAGGCGGTATGTCCTTACCGAAGACATTAAATATCGGCTTTAATGGCTGTGGGATGGCCTGTTATCGGGCTGTATTTGATGATATTGGCATCGTCTACCGCAAAAGTAAATTTGATGTCTTTATTGGAGCAAAACCAGTCGGTCGTACGGCTCACGCAGCACAGCCTGTTGTAGAAGGGCTGGAGCCTGAGCAGTTGATTCCACTCATTACAGATATTATTGAAGAATATAAAGCAAATGCTCATCCAAATGAACGCTTATTTAAATATTTTAAACGTGTGAAAAAAATACTACATTTTACGTATCAAGATATGTCTTCCAAAATAAAAGTAGAGCCAGCTCCGTGCGGCGACTAGTAAGGAGTAGAGAGATGAAAGCTATTTTATTTGTCGGCCATGGGAGCCGTTTAGCAGCAGGAAATGATGAGGTTCGTACATTTATTGAACAAATGACACCGCGTATTGATGAACAATTTTTAGTGGAAACTTGTTTCCTTGAATTTGCTTCACCGAACATCGAAGAAGGTATTACAAACTGTGTGAAAAAGGGAGCTACAGAGGTACATGTAATTCCAATCATTTTACTGCATGCAGGCCATTCAAAACTGCATATTCCAGCGGAAATCGAGCATGCGCGTGAGCATTATCCAACGATTACCTTCACATATGGTCAAACAATTGGTATCCATGATGAAATCTTTGCCATTTTACAAGATCGCCTAGCTGAAATTGGCTTTAATTCAGAACAAGAGCAGGAAGACACAGCGATTTTATTGATTGCACGAGGTGGCAGTGATCCATCTGCTAATGGTGATTTTTATAAAATCACGCGACTTTTATGGGAAAAACTACCTGTAAAATACGTAGAAAGTGCTTTTATGGGTGTCACAGATCCACGAGTTGAAGAAGGAATTGAACGTTGTGTCAAACTTGGTGCAAAAAAAATCATCATGTTACCATACTTTTTATTCACAGGCATTTTGATGGAACGTATGCATGGCATGTGTGAGAAGTTTAATGAACTTTATCCAGATTGTGATATTCAAATTGCTAACTATTTTGGCTACCATGAACGGTTACAAAATGTTTTATTAGAGCGTATTGAACAGGCAATCAACGGTACATCAACAGGTATGCAAGATCTAGAAGAATATCGTGCCTATGCGGCAGTACATGGACATGCACATCATCATCACCATCATGATCACGATCATGGACATGCGCATCACCATCATGATCACGATCATGCGCATCATCACGATCACCATCATGATCATCACGACCATGACCATCATCATGAAGAGGAGCCGGTAAAATGATTTTCATGTTAGCAGGGACAAGTGATGCAAGGGATCTAGCCCTAGCATTACAACGTGCAGGTTATGCAGTAACCGCTACGGTCGTCACTGAATCGGCAGCCTCTAGTCTTGCTGACGTTGGCCTGCCACATTTAATCGGTAGACTGACAGCTGAGGAAATGGCGACCATCATGACAGAGCAGGGCTATCAATTGGTGGTAGATGCTTCTCATCCATTTGCGGAGGAAGCCTCTAAAAATGCGATGGCAGCGGCAGAGCAGGCAAAGATTCCTTATATTCGCTATGAAAGAGCTCATGAACATTATGCCCATCCTTTGATTACTGTTGTAAAGGATTATGAGGAGGCAGCTCAGCTAGCTGCAGAAAAACGCGGTGTCATTATGCTAACAACAGGTAGTAAAACACTCGCTACATTTACAAGGGTTTTACAGGGCTTAGAAAACACAAGAGTAATCGCTCGTATGCTTCCACGACTGGATAATATGGAAAAATGTGAGGCACTTGGTGTGGCGCAGCGAGATATTGTGGCTATTCAAGGTCCGTTTTCAAAGGAATTAAATGAAGCTCTCTTTCGTCAATACGGAGTGACGTTGATGATTACCAAGGAAAGCGGTAAAGTGGGCTCAGTTGATGAGAAGCTAGAGGCAGCTCTCGCATGCCAGATTGAAACGATTCTTATTGCACGACCAAATATACAATACGGCCAACAATATTCAACATTTGAAGAAGTATTACAGGCTGTTGAACATACAATTTAGGAGGCATTTCCCATGGATTTTAAAACAGATTTTAAACCATTAACGGTAGACCCAGATAAAATTTACGATTACAGTTTCTCTATTATTGCAGAGGAAATGGGCGAGCATGACTTCTCAGAAGATGAATGGAAAGTTGTACGTCGCATTATCCATGCGTCAGCTGATTTCGAGCTAGGCCGTAGTGTCATCATTACACCAGGTGCGATTGAAGCGGGTATCAAGTCTATTCTTGCAGGACGTCATGTCATTGCAGATGTGCAAATGATTGAAAGTGGCTCTGGTAAAAAGCGTTTCCAAAAACATGGTGGTGATTTGCATTGCTATATTGCGGATGAAGATGTGTCAATAGAAGCGAAAAAACAAAATACAACACGTGCCATTATTTCGATGCAAAAGGCATCAAAATTACATGAAGGTGGTATTTATGCCATTGGTAATGCACCAACTGCATTGCTGGAATTGATTCGATTAATTAAAGAAGGGCTAGCAAAACCAGATTTAATTATCGGTATGCCTGTTGGTTTTGTGTCAGCAGCTGAGTCAAAAGAAGAGCTGCTTAAACTTGAGGGGATTCCGTACATTACAAATGTTGGTCGTAAAGGCGGTAGTACAGTGACGGTTGCTGCTTTAAATGCCATCTCACTTTTAGCGGATGAACAGGCGAAAAAATAATGGAGCGGAAGCCAAAAAAGGACCCCAAGGACATGCGTCACGGCTATACGACGGGAGCCTGTGCAACTGCTGTATCAAAGGCTGCACTGCTTGCCCTTATTACCAAGGAGGAGCAAGAGACAAGCACGATTCATTTACCTATTGGTCGAGATGCAACCTTTACAATTGAAAAATGCATATTTGAAGAAAATGCTGTCAGCTGTGAAACGATTAAAGATGCTGGTGATGATCCTGATGCGACCCATCAGGCACTCATCGTTGGCACAGTGAGTTGGGCAGATACACCTGGGATTCATTTAGATGGAGGTATTGGCGTCGGGCGTGTCACAAAGCCTGGCCTGCCAGTGCCTGTCGGAGAGGCAGCCATTAATCCTGTACCCCGTAAAATGATTTATAGCACGGTCCAAGGTGTGTTGGACGAATTTCACATTACTCGAGGCGTGAATGTGGTGATTTCTGTACCTAAGGGAGAGGAGATTGCTAAAAAAACGTTAAATGGACGACTCGGTATACTTGGGGGCATCTCAATCTTAGGCACAAGGGGAACCGTCGTGCCTTTTTCGAGTTCTGCTTATATGGCCAGTATTGTCCAAGCCATCAGTGTAGCGAAAGAGGCTGGCTGTGAGCATTTAGTCGTGACAACAGGTGGACGAAGTGAGAAGTTTGCGATGAAACAATACCCACATCTAGCAGAAGAAGCGTTTATTGAAATGGGTGACTTTGTAGGTTTTACATTAAAGCATTGTAAGCGTCTAGGCATCAAACAAGTTTCACTCGTTGGGATGATGGGGAAATTTTCTAAAGTCGCACAAGGCGTCATGATGGTGCATTCCAAAAGTGCACCAATCGATTTTAATTTTTTAGCACAACTGGCAGAGGATATAGGGGCAGATAGAGAAACGATAGCACAAGTTCTGGAGGCAAATACAGCTTCACAAGTAGGTGAGATGATGATGGAGAAGGGCTATGATGCGTTCTTCCATCGTTTATGTGAGGCCTGTTGCTATTCCTCTATCCATCATATTAAGGGCGGTTTAACGCTTTCCACATCGATCTATTCGATGCAGGGACAATTATTAGGAAGGGCTGATGACATTGCATCGATCGATGAAGTTGATTGGGATCGGGGATAACGGATTAGCAAGCTTATTACCCCAATACCTTCAGTGGATTGAAGACTGTGAGGTACTTGTTGGTGGTGAGCGAGTACTTGATTTTTTCCCAAACTTTAGAGGTGACAAAATCCTGATAAAAGGAGGTCTTTCAACACTTGTTGAAAGATTGGCTGAAGAAACAAGAAATACCGTGATTCTTGCATCTGGGGATCCATTATTTTATGGCGTCGGAGGCTATTTAGCAAAAAAGCTACAAATAGAGGTTTATCCATATATGAGCTCTGTCCAGCTTGCCTTTGCGAAAATGGGAGAGAGCTGGCAGGATGCTTACGTAACGAGTATTCATGGACGACCAATGAAGGGCTTGGCACAGCGAATTGATAACAAAAAGAAAGTAGCACTTCTAACAGATGCAGAGAATAGTCCGAATGCTCTTGCTAAATATCTAAAGCATTTTGGAATGACGGAATATCGTGCATTTGTAGCTGAAAATTTACAGGGCGACAACGAAAAAAGTGGCTGGTACTCGCTCGACGAAATGGAAGTTACTCATTTTTCTCCTTTAAATGTCGTGATTTTAAAACAAACAATAGCACCGAAACGCTACACACTCGGGATTGATGATGAAGAATTTTCACAACGAAAGCCAGATAAAGGACTTATTACGAAGAAAGAAATTCGAGTTTTAAGTTTGCAAGCCATGCAGCTTCAACGGGATAGCATTATTTGGGATATTGGCACATGTACGGGATCAATGGCCATTGAGGCAGGTAAGCTTGCTCCTGAGGGACAAGTTTTTGCTGTAGAAAAAAATGCCCCTGATTTAGAAAACTGTCTTCAAAACCAACAAAAGTTTCGAGTCGATATAACGGCTATTCATAGTAAAGCACCAGAGGGTTTAGACAACTTTCCAGACCCTGATGCCATTTTCATCGGTGGCACTGGTGGTGAAATGGTTGAGTTACTGCAATTATGCTGCCAGCGTTTAAAGCAAAATGGGCGCATTGTATTAAATGCAGCGACCATTGAAAATTTATATAAAGCTGTTGAGGCTTTTAAAGCTTGTGGTTTTGCTGTTGACATTTTACAGGCTCAGCTTGCACGCAGTAAACCAATTTTAGATATGACACGCTTTGTGCCATTAAATCCAATATACATTATTTCCGCTTATCGAAAGGAAGAAAATCATGAGTAATCTAGGAATTTTATATGGCTTGGGCGTTGGTCCTGGCGATCCAGAATTAATTACAGTAAAGGCATTTCGAGTGATTCAGGAATCACCTGTTATTGCTTACCCAAAAAAACTAAAAGGCAGTAAAAGCTATGCCCATCGTATTGTAGATGTGTATATTAATCCAGAAGAAAAAGATATGCTTGGTCTTGTATTCCCAATGACAAAAGATGAGTCTGTTCTAGAACGTGAATGGACAAAGTCAGTAGAACTTGTCTACGAAAAATTACAAGCAGGCAAAGATGTAGCCTTTGTTACAGAGGGCGATCCATTATTGTATAGTACGTTTATTCATATGATGAAGCTAATGCAGGACAAGCATCCGGATGTCGAAATTCGAACGGTACCAGGAATTTCTTCGTTTAATGGCTCTGCATCGCGCTTAGGTATTGCGTTAGCGGATGGCGATGATCGTGTTGCGATTATTCCTGCGTATGACAATTACGAAGCAATGCGTGAAGCGATTGAAACGCATGATGCTGTTGTCTTTATTAAAGTGGCGAAAGTAATTGATTTAATGCTTGAAGTGCTACGCGATTTAGATTTATTAGATAAAGCATCCGTGGTGACAAAGGTAACATCTGATGAAGAAATCATTTGGGATGTGCGTGAGTTGGATGGGGTCGATTTAGAATATTTAACATTAATGGTGGTGCGTAAATAATGAAGAAAATCTATATTGTCGGCGCTGGTCCTGGTGATCCAGATTTAATTACAGTCAAAGGTTTACATATGTTACAAACAGCGGACGTTGTCATGTATACAGATTCTTTAGTGAGTGAGGATCTTATTGCGAAAGCTAGGCCAGATGCGGAGGTCATTCGTACAGCTGGTATGCATTTGGAGGAAATGGTTGCTGTGATGGTGGACCGGGTCAATGCTGGTAAAACAGTGGCACGTATGCATACAGGGGACCCAGCGATGTATGGTGCCATTATGGAGCAAGTTGCGCTATTAAAAAAGGAAGGCATTGGGTATGAAGTCATTCCAGGAGTTAGCTCTGTATTTGCATCGGCCGCTGCTATCGGAGCTGAGCTAACAATTCCTGATCTAACCCAAACCCTTATTCTAACACGTGCAGAGGGGCGCACACCTGTACCAGAATTTGAAAAGCTGCGTGATTTAGCGAGCCACCATTGTACAATTGCCTTATTCCTTAGTGCAACGCTGACGAAGAAAATTGTTAAAGAGCTACAAAGTGCTGGTTGGGCTGATGACACGCCTGTAGCAGTTATTCAACGTGCTTCATGGCCCGATCAAAAAATCGTACGAACGACTTTAATCGAGTTAGATGAAGCGATGCGTGTGAATGGTATTCGTAAGCATGCGATGATTTTAGCGGGCTGGGCGCTAGATCCGAACATTCATGATAAAGATCAATATCGTTCGAAGTTATATGATGCAAGCTTTACACATGGCTTTAGAAAAGGTGTGAAGACAAGTGATTGAGTTACAAGAGGGTGTGTTACCAGAGGTTGATCAACGTAATTCTTATGCCGTTGTAGCCATTACGAAGCATGGTGTCCAAATAGGACGTCGTCTGCAGCAAACCTTTGCAGCAAGTGATTTATATTATATGAGTAAATTTGAACAAGGCGATGAAGAAGAAAAGCATATTCAACTATTTACAGGAACAGTGCGCCTGCTATTGCCAACACTATTTAAGCAATATAAAGGGTTGATATTAATTATTTCACTAGGGGCAGTTGTACGAATGATTGCGCCGATTTTAAAGGATAAAAAGACAGACCCTGGTGTTGTGGTGATTGATGATCGAGGGGAAAATGTTATTAGCGTATTATCAGGGCATTTAGGTGGTGCCAATGAGCTCACACACGAGGTGGCAGCTGCACTTGGTGCAAATCCGATTATTACAACGGCTTCTGATGTGCAAAAGACGATTCCAGTTGATTTATTTGGAGCCCGCTTTGGCTGGGTATGGGATAGTGCGGATAAATTGACACCAGTTAGTGCATCTGTTGTAAATGAGGAACATGTAGCCATTGTACAGGAAACAGGCGAACGGGATTGGTGGATGCGTGATACACCGATGCCAGAGCAAATTAAGATCTATCCGTCCACACAGGCAGCTATCCAAGCAACTCCCCATGCCACATTATTAATAACAGATCGAATCATTGAACCTGAAGAAGAGGTTCTTCTAGAAAACGGTGTTATTTATCGACCAAAATCCATTGTATTAGGAATGGGCTGTAACCGTGGTACATCGTTAGAGGAAATTGAACAAGTAATCGATGAAACCTTGGCAGAGCTAAAGCTTTCAAAAAAAAGTGTGAAAGCCTTATGCACGATTGATTTGAAAAAAGATGAGCCATGTTTCTTAGAGATTACGAAGAAATATGATTGGGAGTTCGTTACGTATACACCGGATGAATTAAATGAAATCGAATTTCCATCACCCTCTGAAACAGTCTTTCAATATACAGGCGCATACGGCGTGAGTGAACCAGCAGCTATACGCTATGCACAGGTTCCATCACTTCTATTAGAGAAGAAAAAATCGGGTAATGCTACGATTTCGGTTGCTAGATACCTATTTTAAGGAGGAAGTCCATGCAAACAAATCGCTTTGTACTAGCTGGTACAGGTAGTGGGGTAGGCAAAACTACTTTTACCATTGGACTGATGAAAGCACTACAAAACAAAGGAAACGTGGTGCAGGGCTTTAAATGCGGTCCTGATTATATCGATCCAACCTATCATACAGCTGTAACGGGCAGAATATCACGTAATATTGATAGCTGGATGTTTTCACACGAAGCAGTACGTGATATTGTGGCACGTGCAAGTAGAGATGCAGATGTGTCCATTATTGAAGGGGTGATGGGCTTTTATGACGGTAAAAGCCCTTTATCTGATGCTGGGTCTGCTGCTGATATTAGCGTAGTGACAGAGAGCCCTGTTATTTTAATTGTCAATTGCGCTAGCATGGCACGTAGCGTAGCAGCAGTTGTGAAAGGCTTCCAATTACTATCAGATAAGCCGAATATCGTTGGTGTTATTGCGAACCAGGTTGGTAGTGTTGGTCATTACGAAATTGCGAAGGCAGCTATTGAACAAGAATGCGGCATTCCTGTTATTGGCTACTTAAAGCGTGAGGAAGGGATCGGTATCCCGAGTCGTCATTTAGGGTTAGTACCTGCTATTGAAAGAGGAGAGCTAGATTCATTTTTTGATAAACTAGGGAACCTGATGGCAGAAACAATTGATTTGGACCAATTAATACATTTAACAAAGGCTCCTATCTTGCAAGAATCAGGCCATTTATTTAGGGAGGAGCCTTCACGAAATATTTGTATAGCGGTTGCAAGAGATGCAGCTTTTAATTTTTATTATGAAGAAAACTTGGCTTTGTTACGTGCGAAAGGTGCGACCCTACAGTTTTTCTCACCGCTTGCGAATGAGCCTGTACCAGCTGAAGCTGATGGCTTGTATATTGGTGGTGGCTTTCCTGAGGAATTTGCAGAGTCACTTGCTACCAATACAGTCGTTAAAGACTCTATTCGTCAAGTCATTGCGAAAGGTCTTCCAACATTAGCTGAATGTGGGGGCTTTATGTATTTAACAGAGGCCATTACAAATAGCCATGGCGACCGCTATGACATGGTAGGGGTAATTCCTGGAGAAGTGGCGATGCAAACAAAACTAGCAGCACTTGGTTATCGTGAAATTTTTGGCACAGCCGATAATTTCTTAATTGGCACTGAGGAACAAGCGAAGGGCCATGAGTTCCATTATTCCAAATATAGTGGTTCTCACAATTCAGCAGCCTATGAAACGATTGGTCGTTTTGGCAAAAAGAAAGAAGGCTATCAAGAAGGAAATTTAGTGGCTGGCTATACTCATTTCCATTTTGTATCAAACCCAAAGCTAGTTGACAATTGGTTAACAGCTTGTAAGAAGGTGAAAAGTAATGACTAATTATTTTCCTATTCATATCAATCTAGAATATAAAACAGTAGTGATTGTAGGCGGCGGTCACGTAGCAACGCAGAAGGTAGCATCCCTGTTACCAGCAAAGGCAAACATCGTCATTGTCAGTCCAACCTTACATGACACATTACAGTCACTTGCTGAGTCAGGGCAAGTTACTTGGAAGCAAAAGGAATTTGAACCGCGTGATTTAGATGACGCCATTCTCATTATCGCTGCAACGAATGTAACAGCAGTTAACGAAGCCGTTCAAGAAGCAGCACAGCATTGGCAATTAATCAACCGAACAGATAAACAAAGTGAAAGTGATTTTATTACGCCTGCTACTGTTCGCCGTGGTCCATTGGTGGTAACTGTTTCGACATCGGGAGCAAGCCCAAGTCTAGCCCGCAAGATTAAAGCAGATTTAGAAGAGCAATTCGATGATGCTTATGATGACTATGTATGCTTTTTACAGCAAGCTCGATTAATGATTGCTGCTAAGTATGATAAAGGTCCACAAAGACGTGCGGCATTACAAGCATTGCTAGAGCCAAACATCCTTGAATGGACACGTCAGGGTGAGATCGATCGACGAGAAGCATATTTACAACAACTATTGATGGGAGCAGCGCAATGAAGGATGGAATCGTATATATCGTGGGAGCAGGTCCTGGCGATCCGAAGCTCATTACTGTGTATGGACTGGAATGTATTCAAAAGGCTGATGTAATTGCTTATGACCGTCTTGTAAATCCTAAATTGCTTGATTTTGCAAAAAAGGATGCGGAGCTCGTTTATTGTGGCAAATTACCTGGGAAGCATCATCTCATTCAAGAGGAAATAAATGCATTACTCGTTGAAAAAGCACAAGAAGGTAAAATTGTTACACGCCTAAAAGGTGGCGATCCCTTTGTTTTTGGACGTGGCGCGGAGGAAGCTGAAATAGTAAAAAATCATGGCATTGCCTATGAAATCGTTCCGGGGATTACAGCAGGAATTGCAGCTCCTGCATACGCAGGAATTCCAGTTACACATAGAGACTTCGCGACAAGCTTTGCCCTTGTAACTGGACATGGTCGTGAAGAAAAAGGACAAGATTTTTTGAATTGGCCCGCATTGGCTACGGGTATAGATACCGTTGCCTTTTATATGAGCGTCGGTAATATTGCCTACATTGCTCGAAAATTAATCGAAAATGGTCGGAAGGCAACAACGCCAGTAGCGGTCATTGAGTGGGGAACAACTGCTCAGCAACGCACGATTACAGGGCCGCTAGATGAGATAGCCAGCATCATTGAACGTGAAGGGTACCATAACCCATCTATGATTGTTGTTGGCGAGGTTGTCAATGTACGTGAAAAAATTCAATGGTTTGAAGAGCAAGGACTTACCTTTTCATAATCATTTCTTATAAGCGCACAAGGAGGAAGCACTATGACAGTCATTGAAGCATTAAAAAAACGTCGAGCGATTCGTAATTACACGACACAACCAGTAGAGAAAGAAAAAATTGAGCAAATTTTACAGGCAGCAACCTATGCACCGAATGACCGGATGCGTGAACCCTGGCATTTTTATGTCATTCAAGATGAAGCCATGAAGCGTTATGAAGAATTGGCAAGTGCTTATTTACAAGAACGTTTTCCCACGAAGCCAAATTTAGTGGAAAGTTCATTAAAGGTTGTACAAACAACCCCTGTAGCCATTGTGGTGACAGCTGACATAGTAGAGGGAGACACAGATGCGACAGAAGATAATATCTTTGCTGTATGTAGTGCCATTATGTCTATGTGGTTGACAGCAGAGCAGCTAGGTCTTGGCTTTGTTTGGCGTACACGTGGTGTTGGCCTCGTACATGATCCTCGTATGCATACGTTTATTGGTGCAAGCGACGCTCAAAAAGTAGTCGGTACAATATTTATTGGCTACCCACAGGAGCAAGAACAAACCGACAAGAAACGAACGCCGTTTGCAGAAAAGACAACATGGCTGTAAGGAGGCTATCAGCATGGCAAGAAAAGGCTTGTTTTTAGTATATACAGGTGAAGGTAAGGGCAAAACGACAGCATCTCTTGGTGTTACATTGCGTGCAGTTGGTCGAGGCTTAAATGTGCGTTATCTGCAGTTTATCAAATCCCCAGAACGTACTTATGGAGAGCAAATTGCCCTTCGTAAGCTAGGCGTAGAAATGGAACAGATGGGCATAGGTTTTACATGGACAAAAACACCTGAGGAGCATCGTGCTGCATTAGCCAAGGCTTGGAAAAAAACGAAGGCAGCTCTACAGGATGACAGCATTGATTTATTGGTCTTAGATGAACTGAACAATGCCCTAGCGATCACCAAGTTTCCAATCGATGATGTCCTTCCCCTAGCAGAAGTCATCGAGGCAATCCAACAGCGCCCTTCAACAATGCATTTGGTTGTCACAGGACGAAGTGCGAATCCGGCCTTACTAGCAATGGCTGATTTAGTGTCAACCATTGAGGCGACAAAGCATTATTATGATGAAGGGATTCCAGCGGTGAAAGGGCTCGAATTTTAAAGCCTTTTATAATTGCTGGATGAAAAATACCCGCGGAGCGAAGGTAAAAACCCGCGCTTCGCCATAGAATACCCGCGGAACGCAGGGAATTACTTGCGCTTCGCCTTAGAATACTTACAGAGGAGAGTGACTATGCCAGCAAAATCAATCATGATTCAAGGAACAGCTTCTGATGTTGGGAAAAGTATGATTTGTACTGCACTATGTCGTATATTTTCAGATGATGGACTGAAGGTAGTCCCATTTAAATCACAAAATATGGCTCTAAATTCATTTGTTACAAAGGATGGCGGTGAAATCGGCCGCGCACAAGGGGTACAGGCAGAGGCAGCTCGTGTTGTTGCAACGACGGATATGAACCCTATCTTGCTGAAACCGAAGCAAGATATGATGTCAGAGGTTATCGTTCATGGTAAGCATTTTTTAAATATGGATGCCAAAAGCTACCGCAATAATTTTGTGCAAGAAGCGATGCCAATTGTAGAAAAATCAGTACGCACGCTACAACATACATATGATGTCATTGTCCTAGAGGGCGCTGGTAGCCCAGCAGAAATTAACTTAAAGGATCGCGATATTGCTAATATGCGAATGGCTCACTTAGCAGATGCAGCGGTAGTCCTCGTTGCTGATATTGATCGTGGCGGGGTCTTTGCCTCGATTGTTGGTACACTGGCATTGTTAGATGAGGAAGAACGAGCACGTGTGAAGGGATTAATTATCAATAAGTTTAGAGGCATGCGTGAATTACTGGATGATGGTTTGGCATGGGTGGAGCGCGAAACGGGTATTCCGGTACTTGGTGTGATTCCTTATGTCGATGTCAATATTGAAGCAGAGGATTCACTTGCATTATCGTCACTACGTTTTAAAAAACCAAAGCTAGGCGAATTTGCTGTAGATGTAGCCATGATTCGTTTACCACGTATTTCAAACTTCACCGATATTGATCCATTTTTCGATGAGCCAGAGGTGGGTGTCCGTTTAATTGGTCATGTCCATGAACTAGGTACACCGGATTTACTCATTCTGCCAGGAACGAAAAGTACAATGGATGATTTAGCTTGGCTAAAAGCACAGGGTTTCGATCAAGCTATCACACATTTACGTGCGTGCGGTACTAAAATTATTGGCATTTGTGGCGGTTTCCAAATGCTTGGTGAAACATTACTTGATCCAGAAGCAGTGGAGGGGAATGGTGAATCTGCAGATGGTCTTGGGCTATTACCGATGGAAACCACTTTTGTAGGCAATAAAAAAACGGTGCAAATGACAGGCGTAAGAGGGCAGGACACATTGACAGGCTATGAAATCCATCTAGGGCGTACGAAAATTTTACGTGATGCGGTATCACCGTTTTTACTGTTAGAGGATGGAAGAGAAGATGGTGCGGTTAGTCAAGATGAGCAAGTGATTGGCACGTATTTCCACGGCTTGTTCCATAATCGTACCTTTACCCGTCAACTTGTTAATGAAATACGAGTGAAAAAAGGGCTAACAGCTTTACCAAGTGATGTGAAAAGTGACGCAGAACGAAGAGAAGATGCCTATAATATGTTAGCCGACCACGTTCGAGCAAATCTTGATATGAAAAAAATATATGAAATATTATCGTTAGAGGTATCTATATGACGAGAAAAGGACCGTTAGCCATTAACTATGAGGCATTATGGCAGGAAGGCATGAAGGACTGGCATGGCAATATGCCTGAACGAATGGTGAATGATCAGCTAGAGGAGCAATTTTGGGCGCAATCCGTGGCACGTAAAAAAGTGGGACAAACAGACCCTTATGCTGCATTGATTTTTCAGGAGCTTCAAAAAAAGATTGAACCTCAGCATTCTGTATTAGAAATTGGTCCTGGGTGGGGCAATTATACATTTCCATTAGCTGATAAAGTAAGCAAGCTCACATGTGTGGATAGCTCTAAAAGCATTTTGCATTACTTACAACAATGTATGCCGCAGGAGAAGCACGTTTCCTATATTCATGCAAAGTGGGAAAGTTTAGAGCAAGATGAGATTGAACCGCATGATATCGTCTTGGGCGTGAATTGTTTTTACCGAATATATGAAATTAAAGCAGCTTTATATCATATGAATCGGCTGGCGAGGAAGCGTGCCATCATTGGGATGACGACAGGGCCCATTCAGCCACACTATGAACAGTTATATGAAAAGTATGGTTATGACATTAAATTTCCCCGCAGAGATTATATCGAGTTTTTGAATCTCCTCTATGAAATGGATATCTACGCGGATTGTCAGATTATCCCGCTCGAACGTGTCTATGAATATGAAAGCTATGAGCAGCTTGTGACAACGCAGAGTAAAAAAATATTAACGACGAATTTCCAGCGAGCCCATGTAGAGGAATCACTACTACCTTTTATCGAAGAAAAGGATGGACGTTATTATTATCGTCATGATTTCCATGCGGCGCTTGTTTCATGGCAACCAAAATAATCAAGAAACCTTTGGAGAAACTGTACACCAAAGGTTTTTCTTATGGGAATGGATAAGGTACAATAAAACGATATAAAGAAGAAGTGAGGTGGCATATGTTGCAGCTGCATTTTCTAGGGACAGGCGCAGGCATGCCTTCAAAAGAACGAAATACAAGTGCTCTGATGGTAAAGCTATTAGATGAAGTGAGTGAAATGTGGCTATTTGACTGTGGGGAGGCGACACAGCATCAAATCCTTCATACGTCGTTAAAGCCACGGAAAGTAACGAAAATTTTTATTACACATTTACATGGAGATCATATTTTTGGACTTCCAGGCTTTTTAAGCTCGCGTTCCTTTCAAGGTGGGGATGAGCCGCTAACGATCTTCGGGCCATCTGGCTTACAGCAGTGGATTGAACAAACATTGGCCCTATCAAAAACCCATTTAACATATCCTTTACGCTTTGTAGAGGTACAAGAAGGCATTATTTTTGAGGATGCTCATTTTACAATTCATGCTAAGGAATTACGCCATGTTGTACCTTGCTATGGGTATCGTATCGAACAAAAGGATTTACCAGGCGAATTATTAATCGACAAAGCACAGGCACTTGGTGTTCCAAAGGGACCTTTATTAGGGCAATTAAAAGATGGCCACGATATTGTACTTGAAAATGGAGATGTGGTACATGCGAAAGACGTGGTGGCACCAGCCAAAAAGGGCTTTACATTGTCAGTCTTAGGCGATACAAAATATTGTGAAGAAGCAATCCAATTATCAATGGGTGCTGATATCATTGTGCATGAAGCAACTTTTGATGGTACAACAACAGATTTAGCAGCAAGCTACGGTCATGCAACAAATGTGGAGGCTGCAAAAGTCGCACAGCAAGCTGGTGCACACTATTTATTATTAAATCATTTAAGCGCACGTTTTCTTCCATACGACTTACCTCAATTTTTAGCTGAAGCACAGGGGATTTTTCCGAATACATGCCTAACAGCTGATCAAGCCGTTTATACATGGCAACACAATAAATTATTCTGATATAATTATTAAATAGAAAACATCTATTAGGGGAGATTCCTTTAATAGATGTTTTTAGTTTATAGTCCTAAAGATGTGTAGATAATTTTGTTTAAATATTACTGTTTAATCATGAGAATTATGCTTTTTTGCATGCTTCTACTAGTACAAAATAGTTAGTTTTATCCTCCATGCTTATCTATTTCGAAATTTTTACAAATTAATGACAATTTGAACTTCTTCAAAACTTATTATTTTATATTTAATAAATTGTTAATGAAATATATGGAAGTGATATTGTATGATGAAGTGGAAATAATCGTAATTTTTAGGGGGATCTCATCATGAGAAAGTCAATGAAATGGAAAATGCTTCTGGAGATTATGGGCATTGTGGTGTTCATTATAGCGGCATTTTCTATTTATGTTTATCAAGCTACATATAAAAGTGAAAAAAGCAATGGAGAAGCAATCGCCAACTCTATTGTCATGGGATTGGAAGGAGCGATTCAATCTAGAGAAAAAGCAGAAGAAATTATGGAAAAAGAAATGATTGCTGAATCTGTAATGGCTTCTTATATCATTGACAAAGGTGCTACATATGAGGATTTAAAGGCCATTGCTGAGCGTGGTGGCATCGATGAGATTTGGAGTACAGATGATAAAGGGAATACAACAGTGACATCAGTAGCTCCAACTGTTGATTTTAACTTTGGCGCTGATCCAAACGGACAAGCTGCCGAATATATGCAACTCTTAGATGGAAGAGCGAAAGAAATTGTCCAAAAAGCACAAATTCGCGATGTCGATGATCGATTTTTCAAATTTGTCGGGGTAGGTAGCTGGAATCCAGCAACTCCACAAATTGTACAGGTGGCTCGCCATGGACAACAGCTACTAGATTTAGAAGCAAGTATCGGCAGTGAATCCTATATCGATCAACTGGACAACTATTTATCCTCAACCGTATTATTCGCCGCTATTGTAGATGAAAAAGGTCAAACCATTGCCGCTACAGCAAAACAAAATTTAGCGGATATTGGTTTTGAGCCAGCCCAATTTTCAGCACAAAAGTCAACTGAATTTTCAGGGCGCTACGATGGCACTCGTGTCACGCAATATGTAAAGCCATTATCAAACGGTACATACTTAGCTATTATTGTATCCAATGCTATTCTCTCGCAAATTTTGGTAGGCACAATTGTAGCTTCATTGATTGTTGTCTGTGTGATTTTCTTCACTACCGGCCTGTCTATTTCGAAGCAAGTTTCGCGTATTTTAAGTGTGCGCAATTCCTTAGAGGAAATTAGTAAAGGTGAAGCAGATTTAACCAAGCGTATTCCAATCCATGCAAAAGATGAGATTGGCCAATTAGTGACATCATTTAATGGGATGATGGATAATTTCCAACAAATTATGTGTGAAATCAAGCAAGGGGCCAATCAAATAAAAGAAGCTACCTATACCATTCAAGAAAATGCTCATGAAACACTTGAATCAGCCGCAATTATCCAAGGCGAATCTAGTCAGGTAGCGCAGGCCTCCTTTGCACAACAGAATAATACGGCAGACAGTGCGCATTCAATGGAGGAATTGGCACGCAGCATTCAATATATTTCGGAATCCATAGCAGAAATTTCTAGTATTTCGCGTAATACCGAGGAAAACGCAGAAAATGGATTACAAATTATGCAGTCCTTACAAAAGCAACTGGTGACTATTCATGAGAAAACGAATTTTGCGGTGATTGGAACACAGGAGCTTGAAAAACTATCTACAATGATTGGGGAATTTACCAATGTGATTACAGGAATTTCTGATCAAACGAATTTACTGGCATTAAATGCATCTATTGAAGCGGCGCGTGCTGGTGAAGCGGGGAAAGGCTTTGCCGTTGTAGCTGAAGAAGTTCGTAAATTAGCTGAAGATTCTAAGAGTGCGGCGGATAGAATCACCCAGGTGGTGATGAATGTCCAAAAGGAAACAGCCAATATTGTAGCAACCATCCAAGCGACAGCAGATGTCTTACATGCAGGACGTGGAATCGTACAAGAAGCACAGCAGTCGTTTGAAGGAATTCATAATGATGTACAGGTCTTAGCAACACAAGTGGATTTAGTATCAAGCTCCACTGAGGAAATTGCTGCTAGTACAGAGGAAGTAACAGCTACCATGGAAGATGTTTCGCTCTTGGCTAAGCAGACATCGCAAAGTGTTGATGCCGTTGCTCAAAAGGCTAAACATCAAGCCGAAAATATGGAGAACATGACCGCATTTATCGACCAATTAAATACAACAGCGGAAAACCTCCAACTATCAGCAGACAAATATAAAGTATAAAAGGAAAAATATAGTACGATAAATCACTAGATTCCCGTATAATTGAAAAAAGGGGTGTGGTTTAAATGAATCAACAAAAGATGCCGCCAGCATTATTGCGATTAATCGTCATTTTTCCAAATGTGCTGAGCTATTTACTATTATTCGGTCTAATTATTTTTGTCATGACAAATTATGAAACATTAAAAGCAACAAATAATTTAACTGTGTGGATTATTTTTATTGTCGTGTTAGCACCCGCTGCTGCCTACACGACTTTCAGCATCGTGAAAAAAATTCGGGCAGGGCATATGTAAGAATATTAACGACTTCCTATTCAACATAGTAGGAAGTCGTTTCATATTGTTGAAAAACAAAACCATCAATAGAATTTTTGTGAAAGGTGAAAATGGTTTCCGTTGCAGGCTACTTGCTTTCCTGTGGGCGAGCGCCGAATCGCTTCCTCCGCTACCGCTCCGTTTAGCGTTTTGCCTGTCTCGCTATCCCACGGGAGTCAAGTAGCCTTCCACTCCAACCCAGAAAACGTAATCTTTTTAGCAAAGGTTTTCAAATAAAGTGAAGGTTTATGAAGAGGTGTTGTCACGCATCACTTTTCTACATTAAAAATAAAAACCTTTCCTTTTTCTAATCATGCAAATCATGGGCTATTTTGATTGCTACCGCTAGTATGAAAAATGAGGAAAAGACACTTTTGCAGAATGGTTGATTTCCGTTCCGCCAGCGTCACTCCTAGGGGATTTAGCGTCACAGAGGAGACCCTGGAGCGAACGGAAGTGAGTGAAGCGGCTCCTCAGACGTCCCCTGGAAAGGACGCTGGCGGAACGGAAATCAACCTCTCACCTTGCAAAGTTGCTTTTTCTGCCGTTGACATCATCTTTTTGCAACAACATGTAACGACTTCCTATTCAACATAGTAGGAGGTCGTTTTACTTAAAAGAGAATAAAAAACATATAGAGAGAAAAACTATCGTAAACAGTGATGAAATGAAGAGGTGTGTATATCATATGGATCCAACAAATTGTGATTTTTCACCAATGAAAGAAACTTTAAAAGATGAGCTTCTCGAAGTGATCATGTCCTTACAACAGAGTGTGCAGGAAATGGATACCGATGCAAATTGTCTCCTCGGTAATTTTGAGAAAATTAAAGAGAAGTTTATGACAATTGAAATGAAAGCTGCAACGTTCTATTTAAATTGTTATCTTTCCCCGTTTACTGAAAAGTATCCAGAGTTATCACACAGTGTGCAAAATATGTCTTTGAGAAGACATGGTGGTTTAATTGTTATTCAAAGACAGGATTCTTTAGAGAATCTAATTCAGCCTGGTATTCATATTGGTGCGGATTTAACCCATTCTTTATTAGAATCGATTTTCTTCCCTGGTAATCCACTTCATGATGGAGCGGTACTTGTCTATCAAAATCAAATTGAGTCAGCTGCCAATGTACTGCCATTGTCAGAGCGGTATACAGGGGAAAAGAAATTAGGAACAAGACATCGTGCAGCGCTGGGATTGAGTGAGCTAAGTGATGCACTTGTAATGGTTGTATCAGAAGAAACGGGTAGAATTTCTTTTGCTCTTAAGGGCAATTTATATCCTGTTACAACACCTGGCATCATATAGGGAGTCTCCCTATGTTAGAAAATATCTTGAATTCAAGATATTTTTCTTGCGGAAGTATCACTTGCATGGTAAAGTGATAACTGAAGGGAGGGTGAAGTCATGAGAAATCATACACTAGGCACCTTAACATGGATTCGGATGATGCGCTTTACAACGCAAAGTAATCAGTTATCGAATGAATTTTTAAAACGTTTCGACTTAACGACAGCACAATTTGATGTGTTAATCCAGATCAAAACATATGCCCCGATTACACAGTCTCAATTAGCAGAAAAAGTAACTGTAACACAAGGTGGCATGTCCCGCATGCTTGCCCGACTGGAAAAAGAGGGACTAATCGAGCGTAAACAAAATTGGAAGACGAAAACCATCTCATTGACATCAAAAGGGGAGCAAATGATTGATGCAGCAACACCTAGTCAACTTCACTTCCAGTCTTCGTTTTTTGAAGAAGTATTAACAGCTGAGGAAATTAAATCTTTATATATTGCGATGACAAAGCTTGAAAAACATAGCCGAGAAAAAAAATTGCCGCCTGTGTAATTTTTTTTGTAAAATCACTTGCCTAGTCAAGTGAAAATAATAAGGAGGAACAATTAATGAACAAATTAAGCGGACACCATCATATATCTATGTTAACGAAAAATGGTAAACAGAATAATCACTTCTACACAACCATTTTAGGGTTACGAC
This sequence comes from Lysinibacillus sp. HST-98, assembly GCF_016757845.1. NCBI lineage: Bacteria > Bacillati > Bacillota > Bacilli > Caryophanales > Bacillaceae > Lysinibacillus > Lysinibacillus sp. HST-98. The sequence goes on along the minus strand of NZ_JAENHX010000001.1, from coordinate 377,252 downwards.
GTGTGAAAAAAACGGTGAATCAAGACTCCCCTTCCATGTATCACTTATTTTATGGAGACTTAACAGGAGCAGCAGGTACAGAATTAACATTTTTTGAAATGCCCGTTGCAGGGCGTACAGTGCGAGGGACGAATGCTATTACGCGTATTGGCTTACTTGTACCTAGCTCCGAAAGCCTACTATATTGGAAAGAACGCTTTCAACAGCTAGAAGTAGAACATAGCGATATCACTACGTATGCAGGCAAAGAGGCTTTGTTTTTTGAAGATCATGAAGGTTTACGGATGGTATTGTTAAACCATCAAGGACAAGAAACGCCTGCTCAATGGCAACCATGGGATGGAAATGATATACCGAAGGAACATCGTATTTTAGGCATGGGAACGATTGAAATCACTGTGCGATATTTACAAAGAACGGTCAATTTATTACAAGATTTATTTCACTATACAGTTATTGCAGAAAAGGACAAAGAAACGGTCCTACAATCGATAGAAGGGGAAGTGCTTGGCGAGATTGTTGTCAAAGAAGTAGAAGGACCAAGCGAGAAACCTGGTAAAGGCAGTATTCACCATCTTGCGTTACGTGTTGCAACCGTTGAAGAATTACAGCAATGGGATACCAAAATTAAGGAGCTAGGATTGGAGAGTACTGGTGTGGTTGATCGTTATTATTTCCAAAGTCTATATTTTAGAGATCGTAATGGTATTTTATTTGAAATGGCGACAGATGGGCCAGGGTTTACGGTAGATTCAGCAGTCGAAGAACTTGGCAAAGAGTTAGACCTCCCGCCATTTTTAGAAGAGAGACGTTCAGAAATTGAAGCTATTTTAGAACCGCTAGAATAAGGAGAGATAACACATGATGGAAAAATATCGTATTGATCAAGCACAAGGACTCGAATTCGGACTGTACTCTTTAGGTGATCATATCCCTAATCCACTAACGGGCGAGCGTATTTCTGCTCAACAACGCCTAAAAGAGCTTGTTGAAGCAAGTCAATTAGCAGAGCAAGCAGGAATTGATGTATTCGGCATAGGTGAAAGTCATCAGTCTTATTTTACAACACAGGCACATACGGTCGTGTTAGGGGCTATCGCACAAGCCACTTCTACTATTAAATTGTCTAGCTCCGCAACCGTATTAAGTGTTTCAGACCCTGTACGAGTATATGAGGATTTTGCCACAATTGATTTATTATCAGATGGTCGTGCAGAAATTGTAGCGGGACGTGGTTCCCGTGTAGGTGCCTATCACTTACTAGGTGTAGATTTACAAGATTATGAAGAAATCTTTGAGGAAAAATTAGAGCTTCTTATGAAAATCAATGATGAGGAGCTAGTGACGTGGGAAGGGCAATTCAGAGCACCCCTCCATCATGCACAAATTTTACCGCAGCCAAAAAACGGCTCGTTGCCAATATGGCGTGCGGTGGGTGGACCACCTGCCAGCGCCATTAAAGCAGGATATATGGGCATTCCGATGATGCTTACAACATTAGGTGGACCTGCTATCAATTTTAAACCGTCAGTTGATGCCTATCGCGAAGCGGCAGAGCGCAAAGGCTTTGATCCAAATGAATTACCTATTGCCACAACAAGCTTGTTTTATGTAGCAGACACGACAAAAGAGGCATTGCAAGGCATGTACCCACATTTAAATGGTGGTTTCCAAGCTATTCGTGGTGGGGGCTATCCAAAGCAACAATTTGCACAAGCGCCTGATACACGTGATGCTTTAATGGTGGGCAGTAAAGAGCAAATTATTGAAAAACTACTTTATCAGTACGAACTATATGGCATGCAACGCTTTATGGCACAAATCGATTTTGGTGGCGTACCATTCGAAAAAGTGATGAAAAACATAGAAATCATTGGCAATGATATTATGCCAGCGATAAAAAAACATACAGCAAAATAAGGAATGGTGGATTATGAAAATTGTCGCACTTGCGGGTTCTATTGTCGGCTCAAAAACAAGAACAGCTACACAAAAAATGGTCGAGATGTTACAAGTAAAATACCCAGAACATGAAGTAATCTTACTAGATCTTGCTGACTATCAACTAGTTTTTAGTGACGGACGTAATTACTTTGACTGCGAAGGTGATACAAAATATGTGACAGAAACCCTGATGGCTGCAGATGCAATCGTTATTGGGACGCCAACATTCCAAGCATCTATACCAGCTACATTAAAAAACATCTTTGACCTTTTACCTGTCAATGCCTTCCGCGATAAAGTCGTCGGTGTCATTGTTACAGCGGGTACATCCAAGCATTATTTAATGGTGGAACAGCAACTAAAGCCGATCCTTGCTTATATGAAAGCGCACATCGTACCGACCTATGTATTTATAGAAGAAAAGGATTTTTTACGTAAAGAAATTGGCAATGATGATGTCCTTTTTCGTTTAGAACGGTTAGCGGAGGATACCGTGATGATTACAGAGGCTTTTGCAGAAATTCGTGCCAAAAAAGATGCTGAATATGATTTTTAAAAATTAATAGAAGAAACGCTGTGAAAGTAGCATGACACAGCGTTTCTTTTTGTGTCTAAGCTAACTATTTGACCATTCAAACCATCGTGCATGCCCATCTGGACGCGCCATTGTACGAATGGGTTCTATAGTGCCTTGATCTATAAAATCTTGATGAAGTTTTGTATCAAATAAATTGTTATAGCAATGATAGAGAGGTCGCTCAAGGCTAATTTCTTTTAATTGCTCTATTAATGTATGACGTAATTCAATTGGTATTTGATTTGCGACATGTGTATGATAAATAACTAACATCGCCTCTTGCTCTATTGTTCGACTGAGCTCTTTAATCAGTTGAATCGCATCCCCTTTTACCAACTGAATATCTAATTGATTGATGATGGGAAGAGCCTGATTGAATAACATTCTACGTTCATGATGTTCAGGCCAAATTAACGCTTGAAGCCATTGACTTTCTTCTTTATTACCAAGATCAATTGGATGTAAATCGATCCCTATTCTCTGCCAAACAACAGGAGGCTTTGACAAAGAGGCAGGCAATGTTTCACCACGATTTTCTGAGATCAACACGATATCATTCTTAGTATTAGTAATCGCTAAGTGTTGGTTATAGCAATAATTGTAGTGATCCATGCCAAGCTGAAGCCCAGCACTTGCGCCAATTTCGATGAAAGCCAATGGTTGTTGATGTTTGGCATAGATTTCAGTCATCATTGGGTAGAGATACGCACAACGTCGAATTTCATTTGTTTGTACCAGCTTTTCTTGAAACAATGTCGTTAATTCATTTGTATGTGACAGTACAAATGCTTTTAAAATAGGGAACACCTCCTGTATTGGATGCGGGAAAGGTGTGAAAGATGCATAATAATTTGTCAAAGGATCATTGGATGTAGCTAATAAATAATGAACTGCTGCTAACAATAAATTGGGTGCAGGCTGACCCTGTGGGATCAAGGAGGCAATATCTAACAAATCTTCATCATCGGCAATTTTATTTGCTAAATGTTCATATAGCAGGCTTGAGCCTTGACATTCCTGTTGAGCAAACATCTGAAATTGACGACTTAATATCGTGTGCTGCATATGATTCTCTCCTTTTTGCATACATAATCTAGTTCATCATCAGTCTATTCTTATTGTATAATTTAGTAAATTAAATATATTTAATAAATTTAATTAAGATTATTAATCAATGAGGTGAGGTTTTGGAATATAAATGGTTACAGTCTTTTATCGTCGCAGCCCAGACCTGTAATTTTCGTACAGCAGCGGAACAACTTCATTTATCTCAGCCAAGTATAACGGTTCATATTCAGCAGTTAGAGGAATTTCTACATGTACAATTATTTAAGCGTGAAAAAAATCGTGTGCAATTAACAGACACTGGAAGGCTTTTTCAAGTAGAGGCACAGGAAATGGTCAAACAGTGGGAACTAAGCATTGAACGGATTCGATTAGCAAGTAAAGGTATTCAAGAAAAGGTTATGATTGCTATGACCCCGTTAATGGTTGAAACGATTCTGCCTCATGTGATTTATCAATTTATCAATGATAACCCTTCACTTGAGATCTCAATTTTAGTAGAGGATTCAGCTAAAATAGAGGATTTAGTCAATCAGGATCAAGCTCATATTGGCATTTCATTATTACCAACACGTTATCGACATTGGCATCAAGAACTGCTGATCGATAGCCCATTAGAGTTTGTAATTCCCCTTGATGCCTATGATGATGAAACAGGCACTTATATTGATTATGAGGAGTTATTTCAAACGTATACTTTATTTACGCACCATCATCCAACAATTTGGGGAGAGCTATTACGTAAATTACGAGAAAAATATGTTTTAACGAAGCAAGTATCTATTTCTCAATCCTATGTGGTGAAAAGGCTAATAAAGGATGGTTTAGGGTTGTCGTTTTTACCTCGTATGATTGTAAGAAAAGAACGCATGGAGGGCCGATTTAATATAGTTCCTTTTGAAGATTTACCATTACCGAGTGTACCCGTATACTTCTTTTATAAGGAATCTACACAAGTGCCAGATGGATTATTAGATTTATTACAAACTAGAAATTATTTATAAGATGGTCAAAAATCAATGGAATCTACTATCACCTTTTTAAAAGTATATTTAGAACAAATACAGATGATTTATGACAAAACCATGATAGTAGGTATATTGTTAAATATATATAAAGAAAGAGAGAACATTTGAAAAAACATTGGTGTTTACTTAAATATTGAACAAATCTTTATTGAATTTAATACACTATAGTAAAGCAGGCGCTCATATTGTTCCTTCAAAACCTAAATGGAGGAGTAGGGGAAAATGGTTATTGAAAATACAGTTTTAAAGTTGCTTAAGTATAGTGTGTCAAAACCTTAATTGGAAATTTCGTGTTAAAATGGTAATATTAGCATATTTGAAATTGATACATTTTACGATTCCGATAATGGATTGGAACTTGACGATGATAAATATAGAGAATATCATGCAGCACTAGTTATAGATGTGTCTAATAATTATCAGTATGTTGAAATAGGCACAGGAGAAAATAAATCTAAACTTATTAAGTTAGTGGATACAAGAGAAATAATTTTTAAAAGTGATTTATTTTTTTGCAACCAGAAGAGAATAAATATAATTACAAAGCCCAGATACTCAAATTGAACTGCTCGAAATAATAAAAATAGTATTAAGCGGCTTGAGACCTGAATTCTAGGGGATTCAAGTCGTTTAAAGATTTCTGTGATTATAAAAATGAATATACTCATCACTTGCTTGTTTTAACGATTCGTAGGAATCATACTTATGTAAATAATACTTTTCAACTTCAACGTACCTCAAATCCTTCAATCGGTCCGTTTTCAATACATCGACCAACACGCGACATGCTTTGTGTTATATTGGCTTTGTTTAAGATTCATTTAAATTCCTTCGAGGTATATTGAAAACCTCGATCACTATGTATTTTTGACAACTCGCCTGGCTGTAATGATTCATTTGCATTTTTTATTGTATTGAAAACGAGGGAATTATTATTCGAATGACCCAAAAATGCCCAATTAAATGGATTCTCTGCCACATGATGAGCTGGTGATACGATAAGGCTTACCTTACGCCGAATAACAGATTTCAATCCGCTCACTTGCATTAAACGATAGATACGGTTCTCGTTAACTATCCCTGGAGTACTTTCTTTTCGCAGACGGTTGATTGCCAGCGTTGTACAAGGTGAAATAATATCGACAAGTAGGAGATGTTATTCATAATACTTTAAATATAAGGAGATCTAGATGGATAAGAGAATAAAAGAATTAATTGATTATACAAAAGAAAAATACTGCTTACACGCATATTATTTGCATACATTTGATATCAACCGAAGTATAACAATTTTCAAAGATACCGTTTATAGTCTAAGCATGGAATGGTTTCCAAATCATATTAAAAATTGGGATGATGAAACCTATAATCCAGAAGGGACGGCTTGTATTGAGATAGACATCCATTCAAGAAAGATTAAACATGTGATTTTTAGTAAGGGTATATCAATTGTTGATGGTATGACATTTGATTTGAATAACAGGCATGAAATCATCAAGTGGATTGAAAAGGAAACTGGATTGAAGTACGGAAGACAGTTTGAGTTATGGAAGGAAGAAGAAAGAGAGCTTCATTTCAAGGAGTTTATAGATGGGGTTGCAGTTTCTCCGTCTGGTAATATTACTTTAAAACTGGATAAAGAAGGTAGGCTCACCTTATTTTCCGTATATGGACAGTTTCAATCAGATAAATATGTAAAAAAAGACAAATATTCACTTTCCTTCGAACAAGTAGAAAAGTTAGCTAAGGTACAATTGAAGTTAGTTGAGTTTCCAGCCATTGAACAAAAAAAGCTCGTTCCAGCATTTGCAATCGAGGAGGTTTATATTAAGAATAACTGTTTTTCTACCTTACCTTTTGAAATCTTTGTAAATGATAAATTTTCTTTGCAAATGGATAAAGTGATAGAATGGGATGATAATATTCAAAAAACTTTCCAAGGTAAAATACTATCACTCATTGAAAATGTCACACCTGATCAAGCGTTTCAGTGGGAACCACATCCAGATTTGCAGCCAATCACAGAGGAAGAAATTAAAAAGTGTGTCAGTAACATAAAAAATTTTTTAAGTCAAGAATACACGAATGATTCGGGAAAATGGGCATTAAAGTCGCTATATCGAGATAAGAGATACATCCATGCAACATTAAACGAAAAGGAACAGAAAGAGCGTGTATTTAAAAGAAAAGTGAAGCTGTTCATCGACTCAGAGACTTATCAAGTATTAAATTACATGGATAATAAGCAGTTTTTAAAAATGTATATGGAACTAGAAGAAGCAGAGGAAATAAAGATTTCAAAAGAGGATGCATTTGAAAAATTAAAAAACTTCATTGAATTGACACCATATTATGTTTATGATTTTGAGCAGGGTTACTATATATTATGCGGAAAGTTAGATTGTCAATATGCAGTAAAGGCGAATAATGGAGAAGTTGTTAAACTAAATGAAATGTAATGTAAATAATATTGCTTCATTTAAAATATTGAGACCTCACTATTTTTTTCTAATTCAACAATCTGGTGCATATCTTTTTTTGAACTGAACCGAATAGTGGACACTTAAAAAAATGGACCGATTCGAGGTTCAGTTCATTGTGAGTACCTGGTCATTTTTTGTTTCTACAAAATTCACTTACCAAACACAAATTTCAGCCAATTCCTCTATTTGAATATGGACGCTTGGTTTTATTTTTAATTATGTATAATGAGTTGGTTTTTTCTTGTTATCTAAATAACGCTCTCTTGAATGTTGTGTGAAGTCATTAAACAATTTTGAAAGTGAAGTAGAGTCAAGACTAGATTGTATAACCTCAAATAATTGTGGGTCATATGAAATAATTTTATCTTTATATGAACCTAAAATAATGATTTTCAGTAATCCTATATCACCCAGACGTTTATAATGCTCACTTGTAATAATGATTTCTTGTTCTGGGTGCAATTTTAACCATCTTCTTATGCGGAATTTATTCATATTTACCTCTCCTATATCTATAAAAGTTAAACATTATTTGATAGAAATTTGGTGTTTCTCATTAAGTAGTGTTGTACCGTTTACTTTAACAACAATATTTAGACTTAGTAATCCACCAATTTTTACTTTTACTTTAGATATGGTTTCATTAGCTTCTGTAATTTCACCTTTCAATTTTACAAAGGGGTAGACTTGTTTGAACATATTGTCTCTACTTTTTTTATCTATTACCTCATTATTAATATAAAGAACTTCTTCTGTCATTGCATTTACAATTCGAATGATATGCTCTTTATACTCTAACTGCCATACTTTAAATACTTCTTTTTCTAAATCCTCGGTTGTGTTTTCCATTCTTCTTTTAGTTCTTCACGAAAATTTTTAAACAAGTTATTTCCTCCAAAAAAAATTTAAACATTAATTAATAGGGTAGCGTCCATCTATTCAATATTATGCAATTAAGGTAATTTTATAGAAAATACTTATAATTGTATATACAACAAATATACGCTGTGTTAGTTTTCTGTTTATCTATCTAAATCCATGTACAACAAAATATCTTCAAAGGAACAAAAATAGTTAAATTGTCACCAAACAAGACATATGGCGTTACCTTAATCGGTAATGAGTTTTTTTAATATAATATAACTATTACTTTGTCAATAGATGTTTAAGTACAAATTGTTAATTTATGATTGCAAAATGAATCGTTACTACAATGTAATTAAAGTCAAGAAATTATTAAATGTTGGTAATGTACTTTAGTATCGAAAAGCAAATTCATTCTTTATGGATAGTTATGAATTGAATGTCGTTTAAATCATTAGTAATGTGTTTTTTTTCTTTTGATTTAAAAGTACAAATAATGCTATCTGAGAAAGTATCGTTAATTGTTACAATATAGTCGGAAATATGATCGAGTAGTTTTTGTAAGCTTACAATAAATTGTTGATGAGTAGTGTTGGGATAAGTATTCTTTTGTATAAATTTAATTAATTCTTCTTCAATAAATTTAATATCTTCGTCAGTTGCAAGACGACCAATTGTTTCGTGATTATTTTGAATTAATATTCTTTCAATTTCTTCTTGAGTAAGATCCCTTTCAGCTGATTCTTTAGTCATTTCATCACTCCTTAAGAATGTGTATACCTAATATTGTATTGGTAAATAATTGAAGTGTAAAGAGGTATCCAATTTTGAGGTACGCTAGTCAAGGGCTAAAAACCAAGGTAGAGGAATTACTTATTAACCATCTGAACAAATGAGCAGATGTTCATTAATTTAAGCCTGAGCATTTTTAATAGATATAATGAGTTGGCTTTTTTTATTACTTAAATACTGTTCTCTCATTGTTTGAGTGTAATCCTCTACTACTTTTGAGACACTGCGTATGAACTTTGAAAGTTTTTAATGAAGGTGATTAAGGGTAAATATTACTGATGGAGGGTGAGAAGATAGAACTGGTTCTTCTGCAGCTAACGAAGCAGTATACTTCCATATGGAGATAGGAACTTTTATTAGTTCCCTACGTTTTAAAATTAAAGAGAACGTGTAGAAAACTTGAGATATAAGTGTGACATTTAAAATGTGGTAAAAAAAGTATGGAGATAGTACCCCCTTATTTTTAACGGGTGTTAGTTAAAGAAACTGATATTGTTAAGGGCGATATAGAATCTCTACTAAAGTAATTAGATAGTGTAGTTTTCTTTAATGCAAATGATGGGAGAGATGGTATGGAAAACGACTGGGACAAAGCTATAGGTTCTCTTTCTAAAATAAATGTTTTTTCAAACCCAAATAACGAGCCGGTAACCATAAGTGGTGAAGCTGATGATTTGAAGTGTATAGGTGTTGGGACAGATGCGGCTGTTTTTCAATCTCTTTCCGCTCCAGCGTATGCATTTAAAGTATATGCCAAAGACAAAGTACACAAAGTAAAAATTGAAGCAAATGTTTATGAAATATTAGGAGATTCACCTTTCTTTTCAACATGCTTTGCTTCATATGACGAATACCTTGTTTTAAGTTACGAAGAAGGAAAAACGCTCTTTGATTGCATTCTACAAGGTATTCACATTCCAAAACAGGTTATAAATGAAGTGGAGGATGCAAGAGAATATGTTCGGAAGAAGGGCCTTAACCCTCGAGATATTCATTTGAAAAATATTTTGCTACAGAATGGCAGGGCAAAAATAATTGATGTCTCTGAGTACACACTACAGGGTAATGATTATCGATGGGAGCATTTAAAAAAAGGATACGAGCAATATTATCATGTAATAGATGGGAACTCTGTGCCGTTTTGGTTAGTAGAAACAATACGAAAGTGGTATAACCAGCGTGGAAAGAATTCTTCATTTGAAGAATTTTCAAAAAATATTTTAAAATTTCTGTTAAAAAATAATTGAACTTACAGGAGCTAACTTTTACGAGATGATTTCATCTTGGTCAGTAACGCTACTCACACCGAGTAGCGTATTTTTAATCGTAAGAGGGTGAGAGTATGTCAATTTATTGCAACTATGTTTTTGTCTCTTCAAAGAGCAACTGCCCTCTTTTTTAAAGAAATCTATCTTGTAAAATACAAACCCATGGTATAAAAAGCTGCTGCAGGAGCAACATAGCAATGTCATTACTTCATTTAAGATTGTAAAATTGATTTTTTATAGAAGGTTCTTTTCTTTTGATGTTACCCAGTACCCTTCTAGTAAAGCTTCTTTAACTTCTTTGATAGTATTTCCTTATTAGGATTATTACGAAAATGTTGTTCTAGTTTATTCATTAAAGTGTCCTTCTTTAGCTTAGTGAAAAATTAAAGAGGCATCTGTTATATACAAAACAAAGAATCCAGTACTCAAATAACTTTGAGACTGGTTTTTTTAAAATATTTGACCAGAGCAAGATGCTCTTTTCTCTAGAATTCTAAATTCAATTTAGATAGTAAAAATAGCTGCAAGCTTAGATGTTTTTGCGGCTTTTTGCTTTTTTTAAGGAAATTTCAATTTGATAATATTTAGATTCTTGCAAAAAGATGCATCATTCGTCTTTTATGCTCAACCCTACCAAATTATACATATTTACAAACAACTTAGGTTGATTAAGGAATATTAATGTATTGTAAATTTTATAAATTGATGTAAAGATATTTCAGAATGGATTGAAAAACTGCAAAAAGATGATTAATATTGCAAATGTAAGCAAGAATTTGCAAAGGAATAAATAAGTTAAGTGCAAAAAGCAGTAGATTAAGAGGGAAGAAGAGTGATTTAATGGGAATTTTTTTTAATCCAGTAAAAATTAATATTGGGGAATTAAAGGTTTTAAAGCGAGTAATTGAAGAAATGCCCCAAAAGGTAACAAAAGTGCTTTTACTTACTCGTGGGGGTAATTTTAATAAATCGCCAGAAAGCGCTGAAATGAGGAAATGTTTACAGCAGTATGAAATGCAGCAAGTAGATATTGAAATTTCAAATCCTACTGTAGATGATTTATTCGCATTGTTCAATGAGACAAAAGATTTTGATTTTGATTGTATCGTAGGTATCGGAGGGGGGAGTGTACTAGATTTATCTAAATCATTAGTAGCGATTAAAGGAATGCAAATTGAAAACTCTAAGCAGCTGTTGACAATTATTGAACAAAAAAACTACAAGAATAACGAGCAGACAATACCTTGGATTGGAATTCCTACTACTTCCGGTACTGGCTCGGAGCTAACATGCTGGGCAACAATTTGGTATGACAAGCAAGGAATCAAACTATCTATTGATAACCCATCATTATATGCCTATGCAGCAATTATTGACCATACACTAACAACTTCATTACCAATTAGTATTACTGTTTCGACAACATTGGATGCATTATGTCATGCAACAGAGGCCTATTGGTCAAATAAGTCGAATGAAATTTCTAGAGTTTATGCAAAAGAGGCCATTCAGCGAATTATGCAATATTTAGAATCGCTAATTGAAGTACCAAGTAATATAGAATATCGACGTGAGATTGCTTTAGCAAGTATGTATGCAGGCTTGGCCTTTAGTAATACGCGTACAACAGCTTGCCATTCCATTTCTTACCCACTAACAATGGAGCTTGGGATTTCACATGGTGTGGCAGCAAGCCTAACATTAGCAAAAGTGTTAGCTATTAATTTTGAGAGTATCCCTGAAAAACAACAACTTCTTGAAGCATTTGGTCATCGTTCGTTTAAAGAAATACAACAATGGATAGAAAGCGTACAGGAAAGAGCGGGTTTTGCTACAAGACTTGTGCAATACAAAGGAACACATGAAAGTATTAATCGTATTGCAGAAAATGCGTTTACAAAAGGTCGTATGGATAACAATCCAGTCCCCTTAACAGAAGCGGATGTAAAAAATATTTTAATCTCAATCTATGAATAGGAAGGTATAGAACAATGAAGAAAACAATTTTAATGTCATCAGTTTTAGCACTATCAATCGCTTTAGCAGCATGCTCTGGACAAACAACAGAAAGTAAAGTAGACGACAAAATCGACATTGTTTGGTACCCAAATGAATCAGGCTCTGATTTAAAGGCATCACGTGATGAGATAGGAGAATTAATCGAGGAAGCCACAGGTAAGGAAGTGAAGCATCACTTAACGACAGACTATGCTATCGCGATTGAAACAATTGCAAATGGCAATGCAGATATGGGTTTTATGGGTTCAAACAGCTATATTGAAGCGAAGAAAAAAAATGATGCAGTTATTCCGTTAGCAGTACAATCTGGCGCATCTGGAACATTAGATGATGCAATTTATTATAGTTGGTTAGCTGTAGATGTAAATGAACAGGATGCATTCAAAAAGGATGATGAATTTTCATTAGATACAATTGAAGGGAAATCAATTTCATTTGTATCAAATAGCTCAACCTCTGGCTTTAAAGTACCATCCTCAACAATCATTAAGCATTTCTCAGAAACGGATAAATACGCAGACTTATCTGAGGAAAGCATCATGACAGGTGCTGAATTATTTGAGCAAGTATTATTTGGTAACTCTCACCAAGGATCGGCGGTGAACTTGTTAAATGGTGATGTAGATGTAGCCGCATTCTGTGATACATGTGTAGAAGAGTATGTAGAGCTCAAAGACGGAGAAGCAAATAGACAAGGTGCTATTTATACAGTAAAAGAAAATGCAGCAGAGCCATTTAACAAAGTAGCAGGTAAGGATTTTACATTAATGAACGTAACACCTGTATTAAATGAACCATTCGTTGCAAATTTAGAAACTATGGGTCAAGAAGATTTTGATACAATTCAAGCTCTATTTACTTCGGATGAGTTTGCAAATAACGAAATGGTTTTTGGTTTAGAGGGTAGTGAGACTGCAACATTATTCACAAAGGAAGAGAATGAGCGTTTCCTTAAAGTTGAGGATGCATGGTTTAACCCGATTCGAGAATTAACAAAATAATTAGCGACATTAAAAAGCGAGGATATTCGAGATGATACCATTATTGCAGGTTAATAAAGTAGAGAAGTTTTATAACGAAGAAACAAAAGTATTAAAGGATATTAGCTTTGAAGTTTATCCAGGAGAGTTTATTTCCATTATTGGTCCTTCTGGTGCAGGAAAATCCACGTTACTACGCTGTATTAATCGAATGGTGAATTTTAATCAAGGAACAATCCTATTTGATGAACAAAATATCGGTCAACTAAATAAGAAGGAGCTACGAAAAGTACGTACGAAAATCGGCATGATTTTTCAGCATTATAATTTAGTTCCACGTCTTTCGGTTTTAGAAAATGTACTGCATGGTCGTTTTGGTTATAAAACGACTTTGCAGGGAATTTTTAATCGCTATACGCAAAAGGAAAAGGAGCGTGCCTTTTTCCTCTTAGAAAAGCTTGGTATTGAGGAACATGCATATAAACGTTGTGACCAATTAAGTGGGGGACAGCAACAGCGAGTTGGGATTTGTCGAGCGCTTATTCAGGAGCCTTCACTAATATTATGTGATGAACCAATTGCCTCGTTGGATCCGAACTCCTCAAAAATTATTATGGATTATTTGAAGATGATTTCCTCTGAGCTAGGAATTGCGGTAGTCGTTAATCTACATCAGGTGGAGGTTGCGCAGCATTATTCGGATCGTATCATTGGCTTAAACAAAGGCAATATTGTCTTCAATAATCGCAGTGCTGCACTGACGAATGTGGAAATCCAAAATATTTATAGTTCGAACATGCAAGATTTAATCATGATATAAGGAGATCTAACATGATTGACAACAAACTGAAACGTAGTAACTGGCATATATGGTTTTTTCTAATCGCCATTATACTATTTACCTATGGCTCTGCTGCCATCACTCAATTTAATGTTGTAGAAGGTATGATTACCTTGCCAGATGCTCTATTGTGGATGTTATCGAATTTATTTGTAACAGGTGAATCATTAGAAAAATTACCGATTATACTTGCAGCATTATTTGAAACGATTTTTACGTCTATTGCTGCTACTGTGTTTGGTGCAATCATAGCACTATTTTTAGGGTTATTTGGCTCTTCTAAAACGATGATCAATAAACCGTTAATGCTAGTTTCTCGCTTTGTAGCATCGCTTTCCCGAAATATTCCAGTTGTTGTCTGGGCGCTTGTATTATTGTTATCGTTTGGACAGAATTCGGTGACAGGTTTTTTAGCTTTATTTGTAGGCTCAACAGGTTTCCTAACACGCGCATTTATCGAATCGATCGATGAAGCAGGTGATAAGTCTATTGAAGGCTTACAAGCAACTGGAGCAACATATTTTCAAATCGTCTTTAAGGGCGTATTGCCACAGTGTTTACCGCAGGTTATTAGCTGGATCTTATTCATGGTTGAAACAAATATTCGTAATGCAACATTGATAGGCATTTTAACTGGTACTGGCATCGGCTATGTGTTTGATATTTATTATAAAATGCTGAACTATAATGTAATTTCACTCATTACACTCTGTATCGTAGTAGCCGTTATTGTTATTGATGTGTGTTCAAATCATGTACGAAAGGTGATTTTATAAATGGTACAGGCTATGGAAAATAATCCGCCTCGCAAAAGGCATATTCCATTAAGGAAATATTCACGAGCAGATATTTATATCCGTGTGATGCTACTAATTTTCACACTATCAACAATTTTTTCGTTCTTTATATTTAACTATAAAGGGTTTGAGCTAAAAACAGCGATTGTTGATACGTTAAGCAATATTAAAATAATGATTTTAGAACCAGGGCTATCGCATTTTAGCTGGGGAGAAGCATTTTACCAAATTGGCATCACAGTTGGTCTTGCTTTTTTATCAACAATTATTGGGGCAGTGATTGCATTAGGGTTAGCTTTAATGGCAGCTACAAATTTATCAAATGAATGGTTGTCCAAGATTGTACGAATGGTGATGGCATTTATTCGTGCGGTACCCACAGTTTTATGGGTATTGATCTTTGCAATTTCTGCTGGTTTAGGGAGTGAAGCCGCGGTATTAGGGATGCTACTGCATTCGGTAGCATATTTAGTAAAGGCATTTTCTGAGGCTTTTGAGGAAATGGATTCAGGCATTATTGAGGCGTTACGAGCTAGTGGGGCAAATTGGTGGCATATCATTATTCATGCAGTCCTTCCTACGACATTTACCTATTTACTATCATGGGTATTTTTACGCTTTGAGATTAATTTTGGTGTAGCTGTTGCAATGGGTGCAGCGGCAGGTGCAGGTGGCATTGGCTTTGAATTATTTATGGCATCAAGCTTCTATTTTGACTTGCGTGAAGCAGGGATGATTACATACTTTATTTTAATCATCGCGATTCTATTAGAAATTACATCAACACAATTAAAAAAACGTTTCTTCCCAGCGAAGGCTTAGTAGGGAAGATTATTTGGAGGACATACTATGAAAGCAATTGAAGGAATTATTTTGGATTGGGCAGGGACAACAGTAGACTTTGGCTGTATGGCCCCAGTTAATGTTTTTGTAGAAATTTTTCACGATGCAGGTGTTGAAGTCACGATTGAAGAAGCAAGAAAACCGATGGGTATGCTTAAAATTGATCATATCCGTACGATGCTTCAAATGCCAAGAATTGAACAGCTCTGGCAGGAGGTACACGGAAGCCCCTTTACTGAACAGGATGTAGAGGCACTTTATGTAAAATTTGAAAAAAGTTTAATGAAAACATTGGCTACCTTTACGGATCCGATTGACCACGTAGTAGAAGCGGTTACACAATTGCGGAGTAAAGGGCTAAAAATTGGTTCGACAACAGGTTATACACAAATGATGATGGATGTCGTTGTGCCAAATGCTAAGGCAAAAGGCTATAGTCCAGATTTTTATATTACACCTGATGCAACTAACTCATTAGGAAGACCATATCCATACATGATTTATCGTAATATGGAGCAGCTTCAATTACAGTCTGTACAACAGGTTGTTAAGATTGGTGATACAGTTTCAGATATTAACGAAGCATTAAATGCAGGGGTTTGGGCTGTCGGTGTAGTGATTGGAAGCTCTGAAATGGGTTTAAGCAAAGAAGAGTATGAAGCATTGACTTCTGAGGAAAAGGAACAAATCATTGAAAGAACCGCCCAAAAATTTATAGATCTTGGCGCGCATTATACAATTCGTACAATGAATGAGTTACCTGGGTTAATTGATAAAATAAATGAGCGCATAAATAGGTAACGAAATTCTCCAAGATAGCAATGCTTAAATATATTTTTCTTCATTCAGCGACATAAAAATAAAGCACTCCAAATGTTAGAGTATGTCTAACATTCGGAGTGCTGTTAACATTTGTATAGGGAGCTTTTCAATCACACATTAAATGTTTGTTGTTTATTTTGTGTATGTATCTGAAGTCCCGTGTTTTACTATTTTTGGTTACTCTATAACCTTAATTTGGAGAAATAATTCTTATATCATGACTACTATAGTCCTCTATTGTTTTAGCTGAAATTGAACTATCAGATACGATGAGATCAATTTCATTTAAAGGACAGATGTTTATATAAGATGAAGTCTCAAATTTTGTAGAATCAGCCACTACAATTTTATGATTTGATCGAGAAAGGATAGCTTTAATCACGTCTACTTCGTGGATTCTAAAATCTGTTAAGCCGTTTTTTAGTGATAAGCCATTCACTGTTATAAATGCAGTATCAATATTAAAATTTGAGAGAACTTCCTCGCATTGCTTTCCATATAAAGTATACTCATCAGGATTGTAAAAACCACCAGAAAGAATGACCTTAAAATTTTTATTCGCCCCTAAAATACTTAGAATACGAATATCATTTGTAATGATGGTTAAACGGTGGAACTTTTCTACTAAAACCTTGGCGATTTCAATGGTAGTTGTTCCACCATTTAATGCTATTGCCTGTCCCTCTTCAATTAGTTCAGCTGCTACAGACGCTACCTCTTGTTTCTTTTCTAAATTTTCTACTTCCCTTTCAACAAATAATTTATTAAGTACATTTTTATTATTTTGCTTCAAAATGGCTCCTCCATGTACTCGTTTAATGGTGCCTTTTTTTTCAAGAGTTTCTAAATCTCGTCGAATGGTGTCTATGGATACATTTAATAATGACGCAAGTTCAGTAGCTTTTACAGCTTTCTGTTGTTTTAAATATATTTCTATTTTTTGATGTCTATGTTCTTGTAACAATTGTATAACCTCCATTTATTCTTGCAATTAATAATTGCTCTAATCTAAATATTATCAATCATTTAATTAAAAAATGCAAAATACAGCAAATGTGAAAGTGTGTACAAAGTAATTATTCCATGTTTTCTATGTGAATAAAGTTAATGTTATGTAAAGAAAGTGCTAGCTAGATTGTAAAACAGCAGAAAACAGATTATTCTTGCATTATACAGCAGAAATAACAATAAAGGAGGTGGGGAATTAAGGTGTAATTAAAATTAAGTTATATATTTTTTCAAACCAATTATGGAATTAATTTTTGGACTACACAAACTCTTTTAAAAGAAAGGAAGTTTTTCGTGAATAAGACAAAAGCGGTATTATCGTCTACTTTAGCATTATTAATGTTAGGTCAAAGCTCAGTATTAGCAGAATCTCAAATGGCTGAGAGGGAAACACTTACTCAGCTACTTGTTGAAACAAGTAAATTAGAAGGGCTATTTTTTGACCCTGAAAAGAAAAACTCAGTGCAGCTAAATAAAGAATTGGAAAATGTTCCATCAACTTATGAAATGATTGCGAAATTTGAGCCGAATTTAAATCAGCGTCAAATATTGTTTGGGAATTTTAAATCAGGAAACAAAACTGCATATAATATTGAAATAACAGCTGATAATCAACTTAGATATTATGAAATAAATCAATTTGGCACTATTGATAAAAGAACAGTAGAAGCAAATATTACAACAGGTGAATGGACACATCTTGCTATAATTAGAGACGTTTCGAATAAAAAAATAGTCTTTATTCAAGATGGAAAAGAAATAGCTTCGTTTGATAACGTAGATTTAGCGGAAGAGCTTGCTTTTGAAAATTATCATAGTATCGGTAAAGATACTAGGGATCAATATCACCCGAATGCTGAAATAAAAGAAGTTCGTTTATGGGACGATGTTCGTACGTTGGAAGAGATTAAAGATAACGTTGATGTAGACATTAAAGGTAATGAAGAAGGGTTAACGCATACTTGGATGTTAGATGATTCCGTATATGATAGTCCTAATGTCTATGATAAAGCGGGAAAAATTGATGGAGTGGCATTTGGGTTCCAAAAAGAGTCTGTGATAGAAATACCAGAAGAGAGTGCTTATAAAGGAACAGGTATTGATTTTTCAAAGGGTGACTTGGAGATTGCAGCAGACGAACCTATTACTGAAGCTCCTCGTACAGTTGAAGCATGGGTGAAAATTCCAGCAGATACACCAAAAGAAAAACGTGTAGGGAATATCATCGGAAATTATTACCACGAATACTATAAAGACAAATCCAGATTCAATTTTGAAATTACTAGCAACGGTAATCCAAGAATTTATTGGCAAGCTCATACCGCTCATACACTTGATTATTCAACAAATGTGAATGTCAATTTAGGTGATTGGGTTCATGTTGCCATGGTATTGGATGACAAGCAGAGTATTGGAGCGACATATATAAACGGGGAAAAAATTAACGAACAATCTATTAATACACCTATTCCGAGTATCCCTCCTAGAGAAGAACTTAAAATCGGCTCGGATTATAGAGGTTACACAGCTGATGGTAAGCCTGAATATAATTTTAATGGTGAAATAGCGGATGTTCGGTTATGGTCTACTGCTAGAACTTCAGAAGAAATTAAAGCAAATTATAATAAAGCATTGGAAGGAAACGAAGAAGGATTAATCGGTAATTGGAAATTGGATGATGGAAAAGATGGAGTGTATCCAGATCATTCAAAGAAGAAGAACCATGCTCATGAGTATGATAATGAGAATAGCAACTGGATTGATCCTGACTTTGCAAAAGGGGACTACTCAATTGCTGTAATTCCTGACACGCAGTATTTTGTTGAACATTTCCCAAATGAATTTAAGGAATATATGACTTGGTTTAAAGACAATAAAGATGATTTAAACATAGAACTTGTAATGCAAGTAGGAGATTTAGTTAATAATCCAGGAAGTATAAAGGAATGGCAAACAGTTCAAGAAGGTATGTCCTATTTAGATGGTGTAGTGCCTTATGTTTTTGTTCCTGGAAATCATGATTATAACGATCAAATTAAACGTACTACAACTAATTTTAATCAATACTTCTCTTATGAAAAATTTTCAAAAAGTTCTACATTTGGTGGTGCTTTTGAAATAGGACAGATGGAAAATACGTATTCTTTCTTCGATATACATGGAGTAGAATATATGGTGATTAATTTAGAATATGGCCCACGAGATGAAGTGCTAGAATGGGCTAACCAATTAGCAAAAAATAATGAAGATAAAAAAATTATTGTCAACACTCACTCTTACTTATATCACAATGGAGAGCATCAATCGCTAGACCATATGGATAACCCAGGAAGATACATTTCTGATGCCAATAATGGAGATCAAGTATGGGACAAGTTTGTAAGGAAGCATAAAAATATTATTCTAGTAACAGCTGGACATATTGGTAGCGAGGATTTAGTTGTGAGAGAAGATATTGGTGATCAAGGTAATTCCATTAAACAAATATTAGTTGATGCACAGTTTATGAAGCCTTATGATTTAGGGATGGTAATGCTCATGACCTTCAAAGAGGGAAGCAACGATGTAGACGTGAACTGGTATTCAGTTAAGAAGGATAAGCTATTCCGTGCTGACAACCAATTTACTATAAATTTAAACGTTTATGATGATGAAAAGTCAAACCAATTTATTGGTGATGTAAATGGTGACAATGTCATAGATGTTCAAGATGCTTTTTTCTTGAAAAATCATATCAATAAGCCTGGTAAGGGTCCAGACAAAGCAGATATTAATAAAGATGGAGCCATCGATGCTAAAGATATGAAAATTATTGTAGACAATTACTTAAGGGTAAATGAAAAAGTAGAAAATGCACCAAGGCCAAAAGAGAAACATGGAGGCCAAACGCTTGAAGATATTCTTGAGGATTTGGATATGAAGGATTTAATAAAATAAAATATATTTATTAAGCCGGGACATTACTGGTCAAAACGTTACAAAGCGTGAGAAATCAATTTTAGAAACGTTGATTTCTCGCGCTTATCTGATGTGATATTTTTTAATTTTGCTTTGATAATATACTTATGTCCCAGCGTTTTGATAAGAGTTTTCAGTCGCAGATTGGTGTACGGTTAATGATTTAGTACGATAGTTGACTCCAAAATGTTCCATATTGCGTAAGCTAGTTTATTTTAGAAGTCTAACTTAAATTGTTTAGTTAGAATTACTTCATGTTATGCCTTATCCATAGAATCATTCATCTCAACGTTTTTGATCTTTAATCTTCTGAACCTAGCTACAAGTAGCAAAATTAATGGTAGTAAAGTAGCGAAAACACCTATAGCTAATGGCCAAGTTTGCTGGTTGTATATATCCGAATGAATGATGTTCGCATGAACAACTTGTGAAAGACCTATGGAAACCATTCCAAGTGGTAGAATGAGAGGTCTATGATCTTTTAGTTTAAGCATTTGGCTTATTCCGATTAAAGAAGCATAAAAATATATAAAAGATCTTACAAATATTGTAACCATCCACATGAAAGCCATAATAATTTCTATGCGTTGCAAAAAATCCCCAATAGAAATTTTTTGAGCTAACGTATAACTCGGAAATGTTCTTAAAGATGTATTGGTTACGCCCAATACTAAAATTGATAATGCTATAAAAGCAGTTATAATAAATCCCCCCACTAATGTGCCAATATAAAAGCCCTTCTTGCCAGATTGAAGGTTATTAATAGCCGAAGGAAAAATCATTAAAAGGACAATTAATGGAAAAGAAAATAACCCCATAAAATGTAATACACTATATATCAGTGGTGGAATGGATACTTCAAAAACAGGTTGTATATTTCTAATGTCAATTTGCGGTGAAACAAAGAACATAAAGATAATAAAAATGAACAAAAAAATTGGAAAAAGTAATTCTAAAGTGCGGGCAAAAACTTCTATACCCTGATATGCAGCAAATAGAATAATAAAGTTGAAAAGTATGGCAAATACTACTGGCGGTGTTTCAGGCATCACCTCTGTTTGTAGAAAATTACCAATTAAGTATAATAACTCTCCTGATGAAAGTAGTGTTAACAGCACAAAACAGAGAGAAATAAATTTACCGACAATGTTTCCTAAGAACTTTTCAGTTACTTCTACAATAGAAAGGTTCGCCATTTTACGTGATAGAATGATATAAAGCTTTATTAAAAATAAACTTAATAAGGTACCTATCGTGGCTACAATCCAAGCGTCTTGTTTTACTTCTGAAGCTATGCTTGCTGGTATTATTAATATTCCTGTACCTACCGTATAGAGAGTAACAATGATAGTGAATTGGCGGGAGCTTATCAATTGTTTTTTCATAATAGATGCCTCTTATTAATTATTTTTTATTTAACAAATTCTCCATTAAAAAGTCACTGATTGGTTGAAAAATATAAATGATGGGGTCCAGTGGGCTAATCATTGAAACATTTAAACTGATAGCAATGTTTAAGACTGCTCCTATGACTAACAAAAACAAGAATATCCAAGTTAATTTTGTATCGTCTTTTTTCAATTTAGGCAGTTCAATTAAAACAATAACAATTGAAATGATTAATATGCCTAAGGTGATAAACATAGTCAATTTTTACTCCTTTACTTTTGAGTTTTGCATAGTCCCTAACCCTTGTGTATTGACGTTAACCTTAATATTTACTTCTACCTCAGGATAGATTGTTTGCCAGTCGTCTTTGATTTTTCCCCAAAGTGTAGGGTCTGCACGATGAATCGCTTCTCCAAAACCAAGTACATCAGCTTGATAATTTTCTTGAAGGGTATTCAGCACTTGCTCAACATTTTTCTGAATGTGTTCTTCAGTTTGATTATTAATCCAATCTATCTTTTTTAATGTTGTTAAATCAATATCACAATTGACCTCGGCAACATTTTGAACAACATTCATGTTAATCTGAATAGTAGGCTTACCATCAATAATTACTCCTTTTGTTTTCGCTTTAGATTGAGTAATCTCAGTTGATAATTCTCCTTTCGAAGGACAACTAATAATTTCAATCGTTGATTTAATGTGATTGTTTAAGTAATTTAAACTTTTACTATCATACTCATCAAGATAACCTAGTAATTTATCCTCTTTAAAAATAGCAAGCCCTGTAAACTTCAACATTACTGGCGTTTCAATTCTTTCTACATTTGTTTGGTCAATTCCCAAGCTTTTGTCTCCTAATACTTCAATTGCTGATAGAACAAAATACTGATCGTTTATGCCTAATTTAGTGACTAAATCTTCAATGTCAACTTCTAAAGTAGAGCCCCATGCATCTTGCATTACTTTTAAGGAATTTAACATTTTATTCGCAGGTATTTTTTCTATAGGAGTTAAGACGTTTAAAACATCTTTCGCAGTTGCTTGCTGTGATACTATAACTGTAAAGTCATTTCTTATCTCTTGATCTCTTCCTAAAAAATCTACGGTATCTCGTAAACCGTTTAAAGCTAATTCTTCACCGATAACAACCAATTGTAAATGGGCAAAGTATAATTTTCGGGGTGAAGAAGCCAATATTTTTCTAATTGCTTCAAACACAGTTTTTCCTTGAGCATGATAAGTTACAACAGGTGCTTGTCCACTTGCAGATTGTTTTGACGAAACTTGACTAGGATCAATTACTTGTGCAGAAATAACGTATTCGTCATCAACAAGATCTATACCTAATGCTGCAACAAGCGCTAATTCATTTAACTCACGTTTACTCCAACAACCGCTTAGAATCAAAATTAGAAAGATTAATGAAAAAATAATTAAGTTCTTTTTCATAAGGTAACCCCATTTAACAGTTAGTTATGACCGATCTTTACGCCCTCTTACATTATTAATCTGGCTGATCAATCGTGGACGTGTAAGTAGGGATCCACGTGGGAAAATAATTAAGGCATCTTTTTGATCTTTAGGTATTAATGGTGCAAATGGGCTCATATACGGAACACCAAATGAACGCAAACTACATAAGTGGATAATCAAAAGCATAAGCCCTACAAAAACACCAAACAATCCAAACATCGCTGCTAACACCATTAATGGAAAACGTAAAATTCGGATAGAATTGGATAGACCATATGCAGGGAAAAGAAAACTACAAATGGCTGTCAAAGCTACAATAATGACCATTGCTGCTGAAACAATACCTGCCTCAACGGCTGCTTGACCAATGATAAGTGTTCCGACTATAGAGATTGCGGATCCAATCATTCTAGGCATCCTTAAACCTGCTTCCCTTAAAATTTCAAATGCAATTTCCATAATTAAAGCTTCTATAAATGCTGGGAAAGGAACGCCTTCTCGTTGTGCATATATACTGATGAGCAGCGGTGTTGGAATCATTTCGTGATGAAAAGTTGTTAGAGAAATATAGAGAGAAGGAGCAACTAATGCAAGACTAATACCTAAAAAACGAATAAGTCGAATAAACGAACTAACAATTGCATTTTGATAATAATCTTCTGCAGATTGCAAGAAAGAAGTGAATAATGCAGGTACAATTAAAACAAATGGCGTGCCATCAACTATAATCGCAATTTTGCCTTCTAATAACTCTCCGGCTATAACATCTGGGCGTTCGGAATTATAAACGGTAGGAAATAAATTAAACTTTGAGTCTTGAATTAATTGTTCAATATAACCACTCTCTAAAATACCATCAATATCTATTTGATCTAATCTATGAAGTACTTCGTTAACAATCTTCTCATTCGCTATACCGTTTATATACATAACAGCTATTTCTGTTTGAGTAACTTCACCAATCACTCTTGACTTTATCCAAAGATTTGGACTTTTGATTTTGCGTCGAATTAAAGCTGTATTGGTTCTTAATGTCTCTGTAAATGACTCTCTTGGCCCCCTAATAACAGCTTCCGTGGCTGGCTCTGTTATTGCTCTATCTTTGGAATTTCTAGTACTAGTAGAAATACCTAATGCAAGTCCATTTATTAATAGAATGGTTTCTCCACTCAAAATAGCGTTAAACAGAGAAGGGAAATCTGCGACATCTTTTATACTTCCAACAGCTAAGCAATATGTTTTTAATCGTAGCGCAATATCTTGTAATGTAGTTTCAGACGTCACCTCAAAATCAGAAATAATAGACTCTAATAAAAAGTCCGTAATTGAGGTGTTATCAGCTAGACCATCCGTATAAATAATAGCTATTGGGAACTCGATCGGTTTACCAATCAAAAATTCTCGAGTAATAATATCATTGCTGTTGCCTAGTGAATTTTTAATAGTTTTGATATTTTTCAGGAGAGATGTAGAAAGAGAATTAACTATTTTACTTTTTATGAGATTATCTATTTCTGAATTGCTCACTACAAGGTCCTCCTTTAGTTTTCTAATTAATAGAATATGCAAAAGATAGAGAGATTATACTTTGTCTATTTAAGAGAAGAAGAACTTAATAGAATTGTTCATTTGTTTTTAACAGAAATAAAAAAACAGACAACAAATTTCGTTGACTGTTTTAATAACTTTATTTGTTTAAAATAGTAGGTTTATCAAATGAAACAATATCAATTATATGGTCTAAACAAACAATCTGATAATGGAATAGCTCCTTGTAGGAATAGATATCGAGAGCTATAGTTCCTTTACTTATAAAATCTAAATAAGTTGATTTTGTAAAAAGACGTACTGAGTTACCCAAGAAATTATCTTCTTGATTTACAAAATGAAATGATTCGTCAAAAACAGTATAGGCTACATATGAATCGAATTCTATATGTATGACCGGTAATGTCTTATCAATTTCAATAGGATGGACATCATTTATTGTATTTTCCTCAAAACTTATATCCTCGCTTTCGGAGCTAACGGAAGCTCTAGAAATAGAAACTCGCAAAGAGTTTGTCCCTGGCTCTAGTATATTATCTAAAAACAAATAACCTTTCCATTGCATTAAATCTTCATAGTTCATACAAATCACCCTTCCACATTATCACTAGAGATTATGGTCATTTTATAGTTAGAATTTCAAAATGTCAATTTGGGATTGTTTGAATTAGGATAAAAATTTATTGTTTTTCAATAAAAAATAATTGACTTAGAATATATTTTGGATTTATGATTGTTACGGTAAGTTGAATTAAACCTTTTTACATTGAATGGAGGAAATAGGTTATGAAAAAATATATTTTTGCATCAATGCCAATCATATTAGGCGTACTTAGTTTTTTAATCTTTATGGTGAAAGGGAGTAATGTAGCACCTGATGGTACATTAGAAGAACCATTCTTTCTTATTCCAATAGGATTTTTACTGTTATTTATTGGATTTATATGTGTAGTAGGGGTAGCATTAATTTCGTTTAATAAAAAGACACAATACGTTAAATAATAGAAAAACAACTAGGTCATACTCTGTAAGATTAAGTACAAGTAATTGTACATTAATTCTTATTTAATCGTGTTTGACTTATAATGTTACACATTTAATAAAAATGCACATTACTAATCAATTTAGTGGTGTGCTTTTTTATTTTGGCTATCTTTCTCATTTAGATTTGTTGAAAGACTGAACATTTTACAATGACGAAAAAAAACATTAACATAAGAACGTTCGTTCTTTTTAAGGGGGATAATAATGTATTGGTTTGAGTATTGTCCAAAGCATATAAAAAGTAAGTATGAGCTACTTGTATTTAAAGAAAATCAACCCTTTCTACCTTTAACAGATTACTACCATGACTGTTTAGGAAGAATAGACAAAAGTTCTGCCGTCTCCTATTTGAATTGTCTACTTCCATTTTTTAAATGGTTAGAGAAAGAAAATAACTATCAAGGAAACAACGTGCAATGGAATGATTCAGAAGAAAAAATACGTGTTGTGGTTGAAGATTATTTGATGCATGAAATGAAGTGTAAGATTCGTGAGAAAGACACGTTTCGCTTTATAAATTTAACTAGTAAAAGCCCTAATACGATAAGCCTTTTTTTGTCAGCATTAAAATCTTTTTATAAGGCTATAATTCGTTTAAAACAGTATCCGTATAGTAATCCATTAATAGATGGTCAAGCTATCTTGCTAAGCTACAAAGAGGAGATAAAGGGTGTTCGGGAAGATAAGCCAAGAATGCCTTCAATTGCAGGTACAGAAGAAGCTATTCCTCACCGAAGATTAACAGATTCCTATTTTAAAATTATCAACGAAGAGTGGCAACCACAGATTATTGATGATATAGATTTACCGTATCAAATATATCAAGCTGGTAAAAAAGCAAGTTGGTCACTTCGAGAAATGGTAATAGCCCGTATGCTATTTGAAACAGGTGCAAGAGCATCAGAGATTATTGAGCTAACAGTTGGAGATTATCGCAAACGTAAAAATCATCAAGAATTTATAACCTTCAATAAAGGGAGTCATGGTATTGGCATTCAAACTATTGACTTTCTTGTCGCTCAAGATATTCCAGTAACCTATCACAACATTAGCGAGCATTCCAAATCTTTTGACGATAACGGTAAAGGCATACATATGAATACCATTAAGCGTAATGAGGAACTACATGCATATTATAAACAGCATAGCAGAACCTATAAAGTAAAGAACACTCGCAAAAAATCAGTAATGCCTTCTAAATTTGACGAGACAGCACTAAGAAGGATTTCTTCTGAACGTGATGTAAATAACGCTAAGAAGAAATATATGCAGCTTTCAAAAGAGGAGTTAGTGAATCGCTTAATAGCAGTTGAACAATATGTAGCTGAAAATCATCAACGATGGGTCGCAAATCATTTTGAATAGTTCGAATAATTCAAAAAATATGGGCATTTGCAATAAGTGGTGGACTGACCATTCTTTTTCTTACTAAACAATTTGTTCGTTCAATCGTTTAGTATTGCTTCATTCGGTATATTTATTTTTGGTAATAGAGTAGTGGTAAATTTCAATATCTGAATCAATGAAACCTCTTCGTTTCGCTCCATGCAGTGTTTGATACATATTCTCTCTACCAACAGGGTTATCCGTATGAATATATATTTTATTTGCCCGTAATCCTTTTTCACAAATATATTTTACTAAGTCATAACCTGTTGGCAATAGATTACCTTGTAGATCTTCTCCTAAATCATGGTCAAGAGAAAGTATATCTACTTCGTGAGTTTCAAGTAAGTGAATGGCTTCTTGAAACGTTCTTGCCACGACAAAACCAATCGGACAATCTCTTAAATCATCTACATATACATTCATCATCATAGTAATTCCTTTCCCTACGATATGTTTCAAATACGCAGTGAAATATAATTTTTAAAAATTAGTTTCCACTACTTGTTACGAATAGCCAAAGATATTAACGCTCGGTCTAAAGACCTCACTACGCCTCCAGCTGTGGGCTACGTCCCTAAAGAAACAAACGTACGTTCTTGTTTATAGTATACATACTATACGATATTTTAAACAGATATTTTCAACATCTAATCAACGAATATAATATGCATAGGAAAAGAGGATATATGCTCATATATTGAACATAATATCCTCTTATTAGTTTAGTCTATATAAATTTGTAATAAAATTGATTAATATCTTCCCTTCTCTGTAAATTTCTTAAAGGTTAGATGATTCTTTATTGGATATTTATGTTAATTTAACTGTAAAGATTGTGATGAAATGTACTTAAACTAACGGGGCAGGTTAGTTGAATAAGAAAAACAAATAAAGTGATTGAAATATACTTATTTATGTGGAAAATATTAGTTTGGATATTTATGGTACTATTGAAATGGGGAGAGAAGTGAATTATGGGGTCATATAAAGAAATTCTCGAAAAAATAGCTCAAGCGTCTAAAATACTATTATTATTAATTGTTTCTACTATTTTCTTGTTTGGTTGTAGCAATACTATAGTTGCAGAGCTTGCAATTGTTAATGAAGTAAATAAGAATTCAATTGTCATAGAAAATTTATCAGGAAAAACCGCGGAAATAGCTATTTCTCCTACTAATGATTTTATTTTTGAAGAAAACGAAGAGTATTTTTTTAGGTATGAAGTTCTCAAAAGTAAAAAAGCTGTTTTAATTTCAGTGGAATCTATCGAAAATTAAGGTTCTGAGACTGGGCTTGCGATAATTACGGTCATATCACAGGTATAAACAAAATGCCACTAATGTTGTTAAATCAACGTTCGTGGCTTTGAAGATCATTGAGCTGTTTTAGACAGCTCTTTCTTATTGTACTAACGAGGCAGGATAGTTGAAGCAGTATTGAATATTATTTAATTTCTGTTAAAATTTTCAACAAGACGCTTTGATTTATAGTTGTCTAAATAAATACTTGGAGTGAAAATATAATGTTGATAGCACCATCCATTTTGTCAGCCGATTTTGGGCAATTAAAAAACGACTTAGAACAGGTAAAAAAAGCAGGGGCGGACTTATTACATATTGATATAATGGACGGGCAATTTGTTCCAAATATTAGTCTTGGTATTCCTGTGATGGAGGCTATTAATACTTACTCTGATTTACCAAAAGATGTACATCTAATGATTAATAAACCAGAAAATTTCATAAAAAAGTTTATCGAACTAGGGGCAGACTATGTAACTGTTCATCCGGAGTCTACCAATCAGCTGGAATATTGTTTAGAGTTGATCAAAACCAATGGAGCTAAAGCGGGTATCGCCTTAAACCCAGAAACTGGTTTGGATGTCGTGTTGCCATATTTACATGAAATCGATTTATTATTATTTATGACTATAAACCCCGGTTTCGGTGGCCAAAAATTTATACACAGTGTAGTAGATAAAATGTACGAAGCAAATAGTTACAGAGAGTTTCATGAATTAACTGATCTGCTATTTGAAGTAGATGGCGGAATTAATGAACAGACTGCAAAAATTTGTTTAGAAAATAAAATCGATATTTTAGTTTCTGGCTCAACAATCTTTGGATCAAATGATAAAAAGAGAATAATCCAAAACCTTAGAAATCCTTATTGAACTAACGGGGCAGGTTAGTGAAAGAAGAAGGTAATCAGATATAGTAGTAATAAATGTAATATTCAAAGGAATTGAGGAGAATTGGATGTCGCAAGAGGGAATTGTTTTAGTTGCAAGTGTATCAATCTTTAGTGATGATAAAGTCTTGATTATAAGAGAGAATAAATCTACTGCTGTTGATAAGTGGAACTTTCCAGGTGGACGTATTGAATATGGTGAGGACATTCTCTATTCACTCTTAGGGAAGTTAAAGAGGAAACGGGGTTAGAAGTAAAACTGATTGGCACTACTGGTGTATATAATTTTATTAGTAGTACGAACAATCAA
Organism: Lysinibacillus sp. HST-98; assembly: GCF_016757845.1. Classification (NCBI taxonomy): domain Bacteria; kingdom Bacillati; phylum Bacillota; class Bacilli; order Caryophanales; family Bacillaceae; genus Lysinibacillus; species Lysinibacillus sp. HST-98. Next base: position 347,617 of record NZ_JAENHX010000001.1, on the reverse strand, counting down.
GTTATTTTATTTCATTTTATCGGTGAGATTACTGGAGGTTCTTTAAATCTCGAAGAAGATGAAATTTCTGACAGCAAGTGGATAAAAGTAAATGAGCTTGAAAGATTAGAAAATGAAGACTTACGAGAACCAAGTGTATTAAAGCAAATAATTGATAACTTATTAAAAGAGAACGTACACTCAATTAGTTTGTATAATGAGCAATTTAATAAATAGTTCTTATTGAACGGGGTGCTTTACTTGAAGATCATTGAGTTGCATATGCAGCTCTTTTTTTCTTATTGAACTTAACGCAGCAGTTTAGTTTAATAACCGTATTAAGTGGTTTTAGAACTCTTATACAGGCATATACTCAAATTAAAGAAGGAGTGTACTAACTGAAAAAGAGTAAAGTCATTTTTATTGGGACCATTCTAATTTTATTTGTTATAACCTTTCTATTTATCAATAACTCCTCATCAAAAGGAGATATATCCGAAGCTCCACCTACGATAAGTACACAGCAACAAGCAGAAAATGAAAAAAATTGACGGAGATTGAAAATTTCATCTACGGAGATAGTGGAATTATTAAACAAGTAAATGATGAATTAGTGAAAAAAGGTTATAGATTTCAGACGTTGATTATGGCAAATTCTGTGGACGATGTTCCTTAAACAATAAAAACGCTAATGAATCCGAACAAGAAGTCGTAAAATCAATTTTCTTTGAAATAGTTAAAAAGAATAATTTAGATTCAAATGCATTTAACCTTAAAGTGGCTGATAGTGATGATGGACCAGATTGGTAATTTAGGTGCTTTTTTCACTAACGGGGGCTTTAATTGAATATTCGCATCCCGAAATAATCAAACTTTTTTATAAAAACCAAACTAGATAAATAAAGAACCAACTGTTTTGATCAAACTTTGTTTCAATACAGTTGATTTCTTTCTGTAAAAAATCAGCGTTTGCAACTTACTTTTAATCGAACTTTATTAAAAAGCTACATCTATATAAAAATAAAAGCAGAATTAGTCCTTCAACTAATTCTGCAAAAAGCTATTATAATGTGTAACATTCTATTTGTCATATTGTTAAATCTTTAATAAGAGAAAATAACTTGACTTTTAATAAAAACATAAGAGACCTGGTTGTTTTTAATATTTATTTTACTCAAAGAAAATATTATTTTTTTAAATTATACTGCTCTCCCCAATCTCTCATAAGTTTTATGATTGGTTCAAGTGTTCGACCGAATTCAGTTAGTGAATATTCTACTTTGGGTGGTACTTCTTTAAAGATTTCTCTATGGATTATTCCATCCTTCTCTAATTCACGGAGTTGTAACGTTAACATTCTTTGAGTAATATCGGGCATTAAACGTCTAAATTCATTGAAACGCTTCGTTCCTGACATAAGATGATATAAAATAACGCCTTTCCATTTACCACCAATTACTGCAAGTGTTGCTTCAACGGGACACCCATAGGCATCAGGACAAGCTGAATAAGGGTTAATTTGATTGCTATCTGTCATTAAAATTCCTCCAGATTATTTATTTAGTATAAAAATTGATACTATACAACAAAAATGTGCGTACTTACATAAAATATATCATCATATTATTATAGCTGACATAAGGAAATAAAATATAAAGGCAAAAGGAGCAATTTTAATTATGGAAAAAATGAAAGCTGTAGGTTTACATCACTACTTACCTGTTGATCATCCAGAGAGTTTAGTAGATTTACAAATTGTAAAGCCAAGTGTCAAAGATAGGGATTTATTAATTAAGGTAAAGGCCGTTTCAGTAAATCCTGTAGATTATAAAGTAAGATCACCCAAAGAAAAGTTTGAGGACATTCCTAAGATTTTAGGGTGGGATGTGGCAGGCATTGTTGAAGAGGTTGGTCCATTATGTACATTGTTTAAACCAGGTGATGAGGTATATTATGCAGGCGATATAACACGTCAAGGTTGTAATAGTGAATTTCACCTTGTTGATGAAAGAATTGTTGGTCATAAGCCGAAATCTTTAAACTTTGCAGAAGCTGCTGCATTGCCATTGACTTCAATCACTGCGTATGAGTCCATATTTGATAGAATGAAAGTTAGTAGTTTTTCAAACGAAAATAACAATAAAACAATATTAATTATTGGTGCAGCGGGGGGAGTAGGTTCTGTCGCAATCCAACTAGCTAAGTGGGCTGGGCTAACGGTTATCGGTACAGCTTCTAGGCAAGAATCACGCGATTGGGCAACCGACCTAGGTGCAGACTATATAATCAATCACTATGAGAAATTTATTCCACAGCTTAAAAAAATCGGTTTTGAAGCAGTAGATTATATTTTATGTTTGAATTCGACACAAGCATATTGGACTAGAATGGCAGAGGCTATCGCTCCACAAGGAACAATTTGTTCTATAGTAGAAACAGACGAGCCTATTAATTTGACATTACTTAAAAATAAAAGCGTTACATTTGTGTGGGAGTTTATGTTTACACGATCTATGTATCAGACTGAAGATTTGATTGAACAACATAAATTATTAAATAGAATAGCTATTTTAGTTGATAGCAATATTATAAAAACTACAATTTCTAAAATCTTATATCCCATTAATGCAGAAAATATGAGAAAGGCACACTCAATTCTTGAAAGCGGAAAAACCATTGGGAAAATAGTACTTGAAGGTTTTGAACGATAAGTTTGTGACTGCCTTTTATTCAGGGCAGTCATTTTCGTTTAATGACTGTACATTAATTTTATAAGAAAAACTTATGTTAAAGATTAATAATATTTTATGAAAGTTATTTTGCTTAACGCTACAGTTTTCATGAAGTTTATGGAATTGTGGTATGATTATTTTTAGAGAGTAGGAGGTCAATAACATGGTATTTTCTCTTTTTAAAAAAAAGAAGGAACCACAGCAGCTAAAAAATAGAGTGGAGTTTTGTATCACTAATTTATCACTTGGTGCGGCAGATGCGTACGATGTATTAGTAGAGCGAGAAGATATTGAGATAGAGGAGTCTGGTTGTACATCCCATTGTGAAATCTGTGAGCAAGGTATTTTTGCAATAGTAAATGGAGAAGTTGTGACAGCAGATGACGCGGAGACATTGGTACAGGCTATTGATGAAGAATTAAAACAAAATCCACTTTTCTAATGAAAAAACAGCTTGCTGGAGCACAAGCTGTTTTTTTGATGGAAATGTAATTACCAACCACGAACGTATTGTACGGGAGGCTGCACGTCTTCTCCTAGCTCTTTAGCTGCATGTAGTGCCCAGTAAGGGTCTCGTAATAAAACACGCGCTAAGAATATTAAATCTGCACGATTATTTTGGAGTATCTCTTCGGCTTGAATGGCTGTTGTAATAAGACCAACTGCACCAGTAGGTATATCGGTCCCATGCTTAATGGCTTCTGCATGTGGTACCTGATAGCCTGGAAAGACATTGATGGCTGCTGGTACAACGCCCCCTGTTGACACATCAACTAAATCAACACCTTGAGATTTCATCCAGCGGCTAAAAACAATAAAGTCATCCATTGTTGTCCCATCTTCCGCATAATCTTCCGCAGAGACACGTACCAATAAAGGACCATCCCATACACTGCGAACAGCATCGATGACTTGACGTAGAATGCGATATCGATTTTCCTGTGAGCCCCCATATTGATCTTTACGTTTATTGGTAGCAGGTGATAAAAACTCGCTAATTAAATAGCCATGTGCGCCATGAATTTCTAGTACATCAAAGCCAGCCTTTGCGGCACGAACAGCTGCTTGTTTAAATGCCTCGATGACATAGTGAATGTCCTTTTCTGTCATTTCTGTTGGCGTTTTATAGTCTGAATTAAAGGCAATAGCTGATGGAGCAAAAATTTCGCCATCTACTGTTGCTTTACGACCAGCATGTGCAAGCTGGATGCCTGTTTTAGCGCCGTACGCTTTCATCCCTTCAACTAATTGACTTAATCCTTCAATATGTGCATCATCCCAAATCCCTAAATCCTTATTTGAGATACGACCTTCTGGCACAACACCAGTAGCTTCTAAAATGATTAAGCCTACTTGACCAGCTGCACGTGTTGCATAATGGACGAAATGAAAGGGTGTTACCATGCCATCGTCTTGTGCTGAATACATGCACATAGGGGCCATCACAACACGGTTTTTTAAGGTGATAGATTGCAATGTATAGGGTTCGAATAATTTACTCAAAATAAAGCCTCCTAATTCCTAGTGATACACTCTATTTTGCACATAATGTTACCCATTTGCAAGTGAACGAGATCGTGCCTCCGCTTCTTTAATGCAGGCTTCGATCGCTTCATTAAATTGATATTGCTCTAATGCCTGTATACCTGCCTCCGTCGTGCCACCTGGACTCGTCACCTTTTTGCGTAAGACATCTGGTTCATCTAATGACTGCTTGAGCATCTCAGCTGTCCCCGCAAGTGTTTGAGTCATCAGTAAGCGCACTGTATCTTTCGATAAGCCTACCTTCGTCCCTACTCGTTCAAAAGCTTCCATTAAATAATAGATATAGGCAGGGCCACTACCTGAAAGGGCTGTGACAGCATGTAACTGATCCTCATCGACTTCAATAACGGAGCCAACAGCCTCTAATAACTGGAGGAAAAGGAGACGCTGGTCTGCAGATACCTCGATATTGAATGCAATGCCACTTGCTGACATGCCGATTGTAGCGGAAGTATTCGGCATCACCCTTGCTACTGGGCGTCTCCCTAAAAATTCTGTAATCGTATCAATCGCAATGCCTGCTAAAATAGATAGTACAGCAGTGTGTGATGTAAGTTTAGGCTTTAAATCACACATAGCAGCAATAGCATCTTTTGGCTTCATCGCTAAGATAATCAGATCTGCCTGTTGAAAAATCGCATGATCAAACACACAATGGACACCATATGTTTCATGTAAGAAATGTAAGCGTTCTTTGTCAGAGCGATTGGTGACATAAATTTCCTGTGGTGTGAACACCTTTTGTTTAATCCAGCCTTGCATCAATGCTTCCGCCATTGAGCCTGCACCGATAAATAAAATTTTTTTCATGAACAAAACCTCCAGTTCAAAATAAAAAAGCGCTCTCGTCCTTATCTAGAAGGACGAAAACGCTCTCGTTTCCGCGGTACCACCTTTGTTTGCCAATTGTTGGCACAACTCTTAGCCCTCTTATCGCAAGGGAAACGGTTATGTTTGCATAACTGCTCAGAAGTAGGTTCGGTAATGGGAGCGGGTGATGTTACTCTCAGCATATGTAACACTCTCTAACACCTTCACCAGTTACGTACTCGTCTTCTTCAACGCACATAAATAATTAGATTATTCAAAATTATAGTGAGGAATTGGCAACCTGTCAACAGGAGGATGACGAAAACAGAAAAAACTTGTAAAATAGAATGAATCAGTATTCACAAGTGCGTGAAAAGGGGGAGACAACTTTGTCTATATACAAAATAGAAATACCAACACCCTATGCAGTAGGAGATGTCAATGCATTTATTGTAAAAGGCGATGCACTTAGCATTTTCGATGTTGGACCAAAAACAATGGAAGCCTATGATGCTTTAAAATGGGGGATTCGAGCAGCAGGCTTTGACATGCAAGATATTGAACAGGTTGTGTTAACCCATCATCATCCAGATCATGCGGGATGGGTCGATGCTTTTCCACATGCAGAAATTTTAGGGCATGCCTATAATGACAAATGGCTTCGTCATGATGAAGACTTTTTACGCTATCATGAACAATTTTACAGTGAACGTTTATTGGAGCATGGGGTACCACAAGAATATATTGCAAAAAGTGTCCATGTTCGTCGTGAATTGGAGCTTGTCGGGGAACGGCCATTAACGCAAATCTTGGCAGATGGAGATGAAGTGCCTGGGCATCCAGGATTAAAGGCAATCGAAACATTAGGTCACGCACAAAGTCACTTCATTTTTTGGGATGAAAAAACTCATCATGTGATTGGTGGAGATTTATTGCTTGAAAAAATAACGCCCAATCCATTAATAGAGCCACCATTGGATCGTACCGTAGGACGTACAAAATCTTTATTACAATATAATGCATCCCTTGAAATTCTACGTCAATTGCCTGTCAAAATGATGCATACAGGGCATGGAGCAGAGCTAGAGGATATTCCGTTGTTAATTGATAAACGATTAGAGCGACAGCACCAGCAATCAATGAAGGTTTTTGAATTATTAGGCGATGATCAATTAACAGTTGTCCAAGTAACAAAACGCTTGTATCCGGCTATCTTCCAGCATCAGCTTGGTTTAACTTTATCTAAAACACTTGGTCATTTAGATTATCTAGAGGCCAATGGGTATATTACGTCAACGAAGACAGAAGCAGGTATCTATTTATTTCAAAGGAAGTAGGTTTATACATGAAACATCCTAACAAAACAATCTTTGTGACAGGAGCAACAAGTGGGGTTGGCTTAAAAATAACTGAATTACTAGTAGCTCAAGGGCATACCGTTTATGCCACAGGTCGCAATGCCGTTGCATTAAAGGTGCTAGAGCGTTTAGGTGCTCAAGTGATCCAAGCGGATTTAACCAATTTACATACACTTGATGATGTTTGTGCGCAGCTACCACCGATTGATGTAGCGATTCTTTCAGCAGGTGTAGGGAAGTTTGCTGTAGCCCCTGCTTTACAGGATGAGGATATTGCGCAAATGATTGAATTAAATGTTAGTGTACCGATTTATCTTGCCAAACGATTAGCCGCTAAGATGATAGAGCGCAAACAGGGCCATTTAATATTCATTGGTTCTCAGGCTGGGAAGGTGGCCACACCAAAAGCGAGTGTCTATGCTGCGACGAAACATGCTATTGTCGGTTTTACCAATGGGTTGCGTATGGAATTGGCTCCGTACAATGTAAAAGTGACAGCTATCCATCCTGGTCCCATTGATACACCATTTTTAGATAAAGCCAATGATACAAGTGGCTACCGAGAATCCTTAGGGCGCTTTTTATTGTCAGCGGAGGAAGTAGCTCAAGAGACAGTGAAAACGATTGATCGTCCTGTTCGTGAAATTAATCTACCTAGAATTATGGGATTAACAAGTAAATTGTATGCATTAGCCCCTGCAACCATTGAATGGTTAGGCAAATCATTTTTCCATAAGAAATAACAATATTTGAAACTGTAAACATGCTTCACGTGCATGTCTACGGTTTTTTCATATTTACATATATTTATAGCTATAGTAGTAAAGAGGAAGAGTTGAAAAGGAGACTTAGATGTATACAATTGGTCAAGTTGCAAAATTTTTAGGAGTTTCTAGAGATACCTTAAAATTTTATGAAGAAAAAGGATTAGTAAAGCCCCAGCAAAATAGTGAGAATGGGTATAGAACATACAATCATTTTGATATATATGATATCACAACAATCAATTTTTATAGAGAAATTGATTTTGAAATCAAAAAGATTCAGGAATTGAGAAAAGGCAAGAGTATAGAGGGCATCCAATCATTGTTAGTAGAAAAAGAACAAGTAATGTTAGAGGAAATAGCTTATAAAAAGCTACAATTAAAAAAGCTCCAGCTTGTAAAAGAGGATTGTCAAAAAATTAGCCAATATCTAGGCACGTATACTATAAAGGAAATGAAACCATTAGAAATAATGGGCGTAATAGATCATTATACAGCCTATGATGAATATGATTCGTTAAAAGAAAATGCAGACAGTATAAAGAAAGCGGTAATTCTTACTTCTTTAAGAAGAGTTATTAGATTTGATGATAGCGGAATGCTCGAAAATAAATTTATGGTTGTCAGGAAAGTAGAAAATAGCGATCATCCAATTAAAGGTGAAGTTTTAGCGCATCCAAAATGTCTTTATACAGTTATTGAAGATGGGCGCTGGTCAACAGGTGGCAAAAATACAGACAATAAAGTAGAGGCTAGTATAAGAAAAGTAGCTAAGGAAAATGGCTATGAGCTTTTAGGGCTTGTTTATATCAACTTATTGCTTACCACTTATGAAGAAGGGCTTGAACGTATTTTTTTAGAAATGTATGTACCGATAAAATAATGGCAAAATGGGTTTGACCTGTGAGCAACCCCTAGGTTTATGCTGAAGATATTCAGATGAAATGGGGGATCTACTTGCGTAGAAAAAAGAAATTAAAAAAACCAGTAGCAAGCTTTATTATTTTAACCAATATTATTTTTTGGCCACTTTTCTGTGTTGTAGGAGCCATCAAGCTATTAGGCTATCCTACTTGGCTATTTGATACCGTACGCTGTCTATCGGCTTGGTCATCCACCTTTGCCTTTGCGTTACTATTTCCAAGAATCTATCCTGGGCAACGTTTTATCCACTTTGTCAAACAAAAATTCAAAAACAAATTGTCACTTTCAGTAATTGTTTTAATCGTGATGATACAAACAGCTATCTTTATCATGATCTTGTTTCAAATCATGAATAATTATGAAGAAAACTCTATTTTTACGCTGTCTTCATGGGGCATGCTCAGTTTTTATTTTGTTAAAACGCTTTTGTCAGGACCACTGGGTGAGGAGTTAGGATGGAGGGGCTTTGCACTGCTGGAACTGCAAAAGAAGTATTCGCCATTAATAGCTTCAATTATCATAGGCTTTTGGTGGGGAATGTGGCATTTACCGATATGGCTTACAACAGGGTTTATGGGAATGGATTTGATCAAATATAGCTTCTTCTTTATGTTAACGATTATAGCTACGACCATCATCATGACAGTATTTTATACGATCAATCAGAATTTAATCATTCCTATTATTATTCATCAGCTCTTTAATTTTTTTATCGGCTCCATTAATGGAAACCTAATTGATTTAATTATGTATAATGCCATTTTATATTCGGCGGTGGCCGTTCTACTTATTTTGATTAATCCTAAAAAAGTATTGTATAGGATACAATCAGCCAAGTAACTAGAAAGAATCCAGTTTGTATCATGGATTCTTTTTTTTCGTCCGTTGCTAAATTTATATAGTATACATTTATATATATAGTAAAAAAACGTTTTTTCGAGTGAATTGCCATGGAATTCTTTCCAACCTTATACAAGGAACGACTTACTTGTGACAATAAAAATAAAAGTCTATGAATTTATAAAAATACACTTGTATTTATTTTTATAACATGATACTATTCGTGTATAAACTTTTAAATGAATGTATAAACATACATATCGATAGAGCAATGGAGGCGCATTTTTAATGGCAAATAAAAAAGTGGTATTAGCTTATTCAGGTGGACTTGATACTTCGGTAGCAATTCCATGGTTAAAAGAACAAGGTTGGGACGTAATTGCAGTATGTCTTGACGTTGGAGAAGGGAAAGATCTTGAATTCGTAAAAAATAAAGCGCTTCAAGTAGGAGCGATTGAATCTTATATGGTGGATGCGAAAGACGAATTTGCTGAAGGGTATGCATTAATTTCTTTACAAGCACATACTTGGTATGAGCAAAAGTATCCATTAGTATCAGCACTTTCCCGTCCACTTATCTCGAAAAAACTAGTAGAGATTGCGAATCAAGTAGGCGCAGATGCTGTTGCGCATGGTTGCACAGGTAAAGGGAATGACCAAGTTCGTTTTGAAGTATCGATTAAAGCATTAAATCCAGATTTAGAGGTATTAGCACCAGTACGTGAGTGGGGCTGGAGCCGTGATGAGGAAATCGAATATGCAATGAAGCATAATGTACCGATTCCTGCAACATTGGATTCACCATTCTCAATCGACCAAAACCTATGGGGCCGTGCGAATGAAGCTGGCATCATGGAAGACCCATGGGTGTCACCACCAGAAGAAGCTTATGGCTTAACTGTTTCTGTTGAAAATGCACCGAATGAAGCAGAGTATGTGGAAATCGAGTTTGTAGCTGGTAAACCAGTAGCATTAAACGGAAAAGAAATGAAGCTTGCTGATTTAATTCAAGAATTAAATGCAGTAGCAGGTGCTCATGGAGTAGGACGTATCGATCACGTTGAAAATCGTTTAGTTGGTATTAAATCTCGTGAGGTTTATGAAATTCCAGGTGCTAAAGTGCTGTTAACAGCGCATAAAGAGCTTGAGGACTTAACGCTTGTAAAAGAATTAGCACACTTCAAGCCAGTTATTGAGAAAAAACTTTCTGAATTAATTTACGACGGTCTATGGTTCTCACCATTACGTGATGCTCTTGAAGCATTCCTTGCGCAAACACAACAATATGTGAATGGTACAGTACGTGTGAAACTATTTAAAGGACATGCGATTGTAGAAGGACGTAAATCACCAAATTCATTATACAGTGAAAAGCTAGCAACATACTCGAAGGAAGATCAATTCAATCACGCTTCCGCGGTAGGCTTTATCGAGTTATGGGGTCTACCAACTGTAGTGAACTCATCTGTGAATAAAAAGTAATGTTGAACAAGCAAGGTGTGGTGAGGCATTTGTGCTTGTACTACACCTTTTAATAAGTAATCGAGGAAAAGGTGAGCTGACATGACAAAACTTTGGGGTGGACGTTTCCAAAAATCAGCAGAAGCATGGGTAGACGAATTTGGCGCATCCATTGGCTTTGACCAGCAACTTGTGCTAGAGGACCTTGAAGGTAGTGTTGCACATGTCACAATGCTTGGTGCCACAGGAATTTTACCAGCAGCTGATGTAGAGGCCATACTAGGTGGTCTTGCCCAATTAAAAGATAAGGCAATTGCGGGTGAGCTTGAATTTAGCGTTGCCAATGAAGATATTCACTTAAATTTAGAAAAAATGTTAATTGATTTAATAGGTCCTGTCGGTGGCAAACTACATACAGGACGTAGCCGAAATGACCAAGTAGCAACGGATATGCATCTTTTCTTGAAAAAGCGTGTGCAGGAAGCCATTGATTTAATTGTGACGTTCCAACAAACGCTTCTAGACAAAGCACAAGAGCATATTGAAACGATTGCACCGGGTTATACGCATCTACAACGTGCACAGCCAATCTCCTTTGCACACCATTTAATGGCTTATTTTTGGATGCTAGAGCGTGATAAACAACGTTTTACAGAATCCATAAAACGTATTGATATTTTACCTTTAGGTGCTGGGGCAATGGCAGGGACAACTTTCCCGATTGACCGTTTAAAATCAGCAGAGTTATTAGGGTTTAGCGAGGTTTACGCAAACTCCATGGATGCGGTAAGTGATCGTGATTTTATCGTGGAATTTTTAAGTCATTCCTCCTTACTTATGGCGCATTTATCACGCTTTGCTGAGGAAATTATTATCTGGTCTACAGATGAATTTAAATTTATCGAACTGGATGATGCCTTCTCAACAGGTTCTTCGATTATGCCACAAAAGAAAAACCCAGATATGGCAGAGCTTATTCGTGGTAAAACAGGGCGTGTTTATGGGAATCTAATGGGCCTATTAACGGTGTTAAAGGGCACACCATTAACATATAACAAAGATATGCAGGAGGACAAAGAGGGGATGTTTGACACTGTTCATACGATTCTTGGTTCACTTAAAATCTTTGAAGGTATGGTTCGTACAATGACTGTCAACACGGAACGCTTACATCAGGCTGTTCACGCTGATTTTTCAAATGCAACGGAGCTAGCAGATTACCTTGCAACAAAGGGGATGCCATTCCGTGAGGCACATGAGGTGACAGGTAAGCTTGTCTTTACATGTATTCAAAAGGGTATTTATTTATTAGACTTACCATTGGAAGAAATGCAGCAAGAAAGTACCTTAATTGAAGCGGATATTTATGATGTACTAGCGCCAGAAGCTGCTGTTCGCCGCCGTCATTCTTTAGGTGGTACTGGCTTTGAACAAGTAAAAATCCAAATAAAAAAAGCGAAGGCCTGCCTTGTAGCCATTTAATTTTTGCGTGCATGTCCTTGTGACTTTTTGCATAGATATTCATTAAAGCTGTCCTGTGAGGCACTATGAAAACCTTTATCCTTTTTCAACTGAGCCAGAGGGTGACGTGAAGAAGAGAACCTTACATATGTGAAGGACAATCCCCAATTCTGGAGACGCGGAATTGGGGTTTTTGTATAAGTAAATGTAGGAGGGATGAAGAAATGAATGAACGTTTTACAAAGGGGCTCGAAACAATTAAACAATATGTGACAGAGGAAGAAGCAGCACGGATGATTAAATCCGATGCATTAGCCGATATCGCACCCGATTTACGCAAAATGATTATTGAATTTGCTTACGGTGATGTCTATGCACGACCTGGGCTGGATGCAAAGAGTCGAGCACTTGTCGTGATAACAGCAGTTGTTACACAAGGTGCTGCACCACAAACCAAAACGCATATTCAGCGTGGATTACATGCAGGCTTGACCCAGACAGAAGTGGTCGAGACACTTTTACAATTAGTACCCTACATCGGTTTTCCAAGAGTGCAAAATGCTTTAACGATAGCCCAACAAGTCTTTGCAGAAAAAAGCTAGAGCATGTATAAAAAATAGAAGAAGGCTCATAATAAGAGAGGAACCACTTATTAATCTAATCTGATGGGGAGGATGCAGAATGAGTAGTAATAGTCAAACACCCAAAGACCAAGAATCTCAGGAAAGTCCGCCACAACTGTTGAAGGTTGAAGCTTCATAAATCTTAAGCCTAAAGGTGAAACAGACTATTCTGTTTTGCTATAGATTAAGAAGAAGTGTAAACCATATCAGTTAAAAATCAAATAGAAGCAATAAGTGTCCATGGACCCAGAATTATTCTGGGTCCTTTTTGTTTCCTATGAGATCTAAAGTACGCAAGATCCGCTCAAACTGAGACTCAAAGGGCTCCAAAGGGGGGAGAGCCCGCTCTAAATGTAGTTCAAAGCGCTCATCCAAGGAAGGCTCCCGCTCTTATTGTGACAAAACCTCTTCTCTACACACATAAAAAGCCCTCTCCATAAAAAATTCCTTCATTTGACATTAGAGAAAATCTGTATTACTCTATACATAACAGATTTCTGTTTGGTTATAAGCAATACAGATTGGGGGAGTTTTATGCAAATACAATTAGATCCAAACAGTGAATTGCAGCTATATAAACAATTGGCCAATCAAATAATAGAATGCATTGCGCAAGGCGAGCTGAAAAATGGTGATACTTTACCGTCCGTACGTTCGATGGCTACAGATCTAGGCATTAACGTTAGCACGGTCAGTAAAAGTTATCATGAACTTGAAGAGAAGGGCTTAATTGAATTGAAGCCGAAAGCAAAAGCGGTCATTATTGGTGGTCAAAAGAGAGAGCTGGAAGAAACGGAGGTTGAAAAAGTCGAAAATGCCTTGAAGCCTATCATGGCGGAGGCTTTTGCGCGTGGCCTCGAAAAAGAGCAAATGACAAGTTTGTTCCAGCGAATTTTAAAACAATGGAAGTAGGGGTAGTATGCTTATAATTGTAGGCATCTTTATCATTGTCGGAATTATGGAAACGATAACCCCACATTTAACAAGAAAAACACTTGTTTTTGGTGTTTCCATACCCGAACCTTATGTCAAACATCCACAATTAAAGCTGTGGAAGAAGCATTATAGCCAAATCATCGCAGGGATTACCGGCTTATTTTTAGTAGGTCAAATCGCTCTCTATCATTCACCTATACAAGAGGAGAAGGTATCTTTAATTTCCTTTATTCTTTTGTATGTCATGCTCCTTTTGTCATCAGGTCTTTACATGAGTTATCATGTTAAAACGAAAAAATTAAAGGTGCAGGAGCAGTGGAAGACACAAATAAAAACAGTATATGTGACAGATTTGTCTATCCGTCAGAAAGAGGAAACATTGTCACCTATATTTTTTAGTGTACCCATCATCATCACACTTGCATTAATTGCTTTTACGTACATGAACTATGAGACAATCCCAGAGGTTTTTGCGACACATTGGAATGGAGCAGGAGAGGTCGATGGTTGGACTCAAAAATCACGGCTCTCGGTCATCAGTATGCCGCTTATATTATTGGCAATACAAACTAGTTTTTTCATGATGAGTCAAGGCATGAAAAGTGCCAAAATCCAATTAAGTGCACAGGCCAAAGAAGCATCCATTCATCGGGAGTTAACTCAGCGTAAATACGGAAGCTGGTACCTGGCAGCCATTAATTTTAGTATGACAATTCTATTTGTTGTTTTACACTATACAACTGTTATTTTACAAGACCAAACGGCTCCCTACTTCTTCCCACTTTTTCTTGTCTTTAATGTCGTTACGTTGGGTGGTTTACTAGTGTTCATTTGGAAGCTCAGTAAAAGTAATGAACGTTTTGATGAGGTACATACAAATGAAACAGCTGCCACAGATGATCAATACTGGAAATGGGGTATTTTTTATTGCAATAAAAATGATCCATCCTTATTAGTGCCTAAAAAGTTCGGAATCGGTTGGACTGTTAATTTCGCGAACAAATGGTGTTACATCTTAATAGCTATTACGTTACTGCCAATTTTATTGGTGATTTTCATATAGAAAGGAAGATTTGATGAAAAAATGGTTATTGATTTGCTGTACAATTTTACTTTTAGCTGCCTGTGAGCAAAAAGAGGTCACTGCACAACAAACAGGATCAAAGGGGACAAATGCAATGAATGAACAGTTTATTGGAAAATGGGAAGGAACTATTGAAACACCAAATGGACCATTACCGATTATTATCGATTTAAAGAAGGAAAGTGGAACATTATCCGTGCCAGCACAGGGCTTATCTAATTTTCCATTTCAAAGTGTGACGTATACAGGTGATAAAGTAAAAGTGTTCATCAATTTAAACGGCTCGGCTATTGCCATTAATGGCACAATCAAAAATGAACAAATAGAGGCTACATTTCAACAAAATGGTGGGAAATTTCCTTTAATACTAAAGGCTTATAAAGAGCAACCTGTTACCTATGACACATTAAAAATTCCCGTGCAAAACGGCAACTTAACGGTAGCTGTAGAAAAGGCTTCTCCATCTCCATCACCAGTGGCACTGATAATAGCAGGATCGGGGCCAACTGATAAAGATGGTAATTCCGCATTGGCTGGAAAAAATAATAGCTTGAAAATGTTGGCGGAAGGTTTAGCACAACAGGGCATTGCGACAGTGCGTTATGATAAGCGAGGACTTGGTGACAATCAAGCGCTCTTAACAAAGGAAGAGGATGGAACGTTTGACCAATACGTTGATGATGCTGTACAAATTATCCAAACATTGATGGCTGATAAAGCCTACACAAGTGTCCATGTGATTGGCCATAGCGAAGGCTCACTCATTGGTTTGCTCGCGGCTCAAAAGACAGGCGTAGCATCCTTTGTCTCCATTGCCGGTGCAGGTAGATCGTTAGATGAAGTGCTTTTAGAGCAATTAAAAGGTCAATTAGCACCAAAGCTTTTCAATGAATCCACGAATATTTTGACAGCTTTAAAGCAAGGGGAGCAAGTGAAAAATATTTCGCCAGAGCTACAAGCCCTTTTCCGTCCATCTGTACAGCCTTTTCTGATTTCCTTGCTAAAATATCAACCTGCTCATGAGCTTGCAAAAGTAAAAAGCCATGTATTGCTAGTACAAGGAACAACGGATTTACAAGTGAAGGAAGCCGATGCTGAGGCATTGAAAAAAGGCAAACAAGAGGCAAAATTACTTTATCTAACGGGTATGAATCACGTATTGAAAAAGGCACCAGCCGATCGTGCCAAAAACTTAGCAACCTATGCAGACCCTTCGCTGCCATTGCATGATGAATTACTACCAGCAATTGAGCAATTTATTAAAAATGAAAAGTAGGATGATGAACCTTGGGAGTAATTGTCTATTTAATTATCATGCTGCCGTTTCTCATCTTCGCCATTGTTCTATCACAAGGTAAAGGAGCTTTTCTACTTGCTGGCTTTCATACGATGGCACAGGAGGAAAAAGAACATTATGATGAAAAGGCACTGGCAAGATTTATGGGAAAAATGATGTATGGCTACTGTTTTTGTGTCCTTTTATGGATACTAAACGAATTATTCCATACACAATGGTTATTTCATGTAGGTCTTGTACTTTTTGTCGCCCTTACGATATGTTTATTGATCTATGTAAACACAAGTAAAAAATAGCATGTAAAACAAAGTAGAACCATTTTAGAATGGTTCTCTTTTTTTGTAAGCGCTTTACGAAAATTCTTTAAAATCTAAATATTTGGAAAATCGTAATTTTAGTGTCACGAATATGCTCGTTCATACGTTGTTTTTCTTCTTTTCTGTAAAAGTA
Source organism: Lysinibacillus sp. HST-98 (assembly GCF_016757845.1). Classification (NCBI taxonomy): domain Bacteria; kingdom Bacillati; phylum Bacillota; class Bacilli; order Caryophanales; family Bacillaceae; genus Lysinibacillus; species Lysinibacillus sp. HST-98. Next base: position 331,353 of record NZ_JAENHX010000001.1, on the reverse strand, counting down.
GAATTTTGAGAATAATTAGTATTATTATAGGTGACATTAAAAAATTACTAAGTTAGGAGAATTCTTTGATATGTCGCAAATGTTAGCACTGACGATAGTACTTGCTATTCTTTACATCGGAGATATCGTAGCAACAAGAACGAAGGCGTGGATTCCATCTGTGTTCGTCTGTGCGGTATTATTTTTAATTGGCTATTGGACATTCTTCCCAAAAGATATTGTTAGTATTGCCGGGATTGGTCCAGTCGTTGCCACGATGTTAATGTATTTATTAATTACGAATATGGGTACACTTCTGTCCCTTAAGGAATTGAAAAACCAGTGGAAAGCCATCGTTATTTCTATAGCTGGTATTGTAGGCATCATCGCCATATTATTTACAATTGGTGCCTTGCTATTTGATTTAAAAACGATGATTGTTGCAGTTCCACCATTAGTCGGTGGTGTTGTGGCAGCACTAGTGATGTCAGAAGGCGCTTCTGCAGCTGGCTTAGAGGATCTAGCCGTCTTTGCCATTGTGATTTACGTCATTCAAGGTTTTGCAGGATACCCCATCACGTCCATTGTATTGAAGCGTGAAGCAAAACGTTTATTAAAAGAACACCATCAAGGGAATATACAATCGATAACAAAGGTAGAGGAAGATGTTGAACAGTCATCTGAGCAACCAAAATTATTGAGGAAAATTCCTGCCAAGTACAATACAGAATACTTTAAATTTTTCCGTTTAGCGCTTGTTGGATTATTAGCGTATGGTACATCTACAGCATTAGCACCTGTTGTGACAGTCAATGCATTAGTGCTATGCCTAGTGTTTGGTGTCCTTGCATCGACATTTGGTTTTTTAGAAAGACAACCATTGCAAAAAGCAAATGGCTTCGGTTTTGCCATTATGGGGTTAATGCTCTTTATATTTGATGGCTTAAAACAAGCTTCCCCTGAAATGCTGATGCGTATTATTGTGCCATTAGTAGTGTCTATTGTCTTAGCAGTCATTGGTATGTATATTTTCTCTTTCATCGCAGGGAAAGTGTTAAAGGTCAGCCCGAATTTAGCGTTTGCTGTATCCTTAACAGCGCTCTATGGGTTCCCAGCAGATTATATTTTAACGAATGAAGTAGTGAAATCGTCCACAACCGATGAAAAAGAACGTGAAATACTGTTAAGCCATATGTTGCCACCGATGCTTGTAGGCGGCTTCATTAGTGTAACGATAACATCTGTTATTTTAGCAGGTATTTTCGTAAGTTGGTTATAAAACAAGGAGAGAGTAATCATGAACAATATTAAACGCATTATTGCGGAATTAAATAGTGAGCTTGTGACGATTCGTCAAAAATTGCACAGTGAGCCAGAGCTTTCTTGGGAAGAATATGAAACAACGAATTATGTAGCAACGTATTTAGAGAACCTTGGTATTCCGTATAGACGAACAGAGCCAACAGGCATTATTGCGGAGTTAAAAGGGGGCAGGGAAGGAAAAACCGTTGCCTTACGTGCGGATATGGATGCATTGTCAGTTTATGAAATACGAGAAGATATTCCGTATCGCTCTAAAACGGATGGTAAGATGCATGCCTGTGGTCATGATGCGCATACAGCCATGTTGCTGATTGCAGCTAAGACATTACATACGGTACAAGAAGAAATTGAGGGAACAGTTCGTTTTATTTTCCAGCCAGCCGAAGAAGTAGCTACAGGCGCAAAAGCGATGGTAGAGCAAGGAGCAATGAAAGGTGTAGATAACGTCTTTGGTATTCATATTTGGTCACAAATTGACACAGGGAAAATTCAGTGTAATAAAGGTCCTGCCTTTGCCTCTGCTGATATTTTCAAAGTGCGCTTTAAAGGGCAGGGCGGTCATGCCGCAGTCCCACATGATGCCATTGATGCCGTAATGATTGCTTCAACGTTTGCTTTGAATGTCCAAACAGTTGTGGCACGTACAGTCAATCCACTTCAACCTGCCGTTCTTACAATTGGAAAAATGGAGGTTGGCACACGCTTTAATGTAATTGCTGAAGATGCCATTTTAGAAGGGACTGTGCGCTGTTTTGATCAAGAGGTCCGTTCACATATCGAAGCGCAAATTCGTCATTATGCTGACCAGATTGCCTCACTTTATGGTGGCACAGCAGAGGTCGTTTATGAATATGGTACACAAGCCGTCAACAATGATGTGGCGAGTGCCAGCTTAGTCGAGCGCCTTGCAGCTGAACATTTTGGCGTGGATGCTTATCATGTTGATGATCCGACAATGGGTGGAGAAGACTTTAGCTTTTACTTAGATGAAGTACCTGGCTGTTTTGCTCTAGTAGGCTCAGGCAATACAGAAAAGGACACACGCTGGGCACATCATAACGGCCATTTTAATATCGATGAAGATGGTTTGCGCGTTGGAGCCGAATTATATGTACAATATGCGTTAACTTGGTTAAGCGAAAACTAATAAAGTGAAGTAACTAAGCTTCTTATGAAATTAGTATAAATTCACCTTAGCTGGTCATAATAAAGAAGATTTCACTTATGAAATCTATAATGATGAGGAGGATGAAAAATGAGTAGGTTCGAACAACTAGACCCCAAATCTCAAAAAATCCACCGCAACTGGTCAAGGATTAAGCGATCAAAATCGCAAGTAAATGGTGAAACGGAGATTACTCTCCATAACCGTCTCTTGCGAAGTGAAGCAAAGGCCCGTCAGTTTTAATCATGCTAGAAAAGTAAGTGTCATCAAGCCCAGAAAAAAATTCTGGGTTTTTCTTTATGACTAAGAAAGATGTATTATATTGTAAGAAAGTAATATCTAACAGAAAAGGAGAGGAAAGCTATGATTAATCCTATTCCCATTTATCTACAGCAATTTGCAGGAAACGTCCAAATTTTAGATGATGTTGAATCCCAGTTTCAGCTTCATTCTAGTGCAGGCAATGAACAATTTGAAATTTGGTATTACGGTGATTTACTAATGATTGAAGGGGAGGAAATGCCTTATATTACAGGCCCAACCGCTAGAATCGTTGCTAAAGATCCTTTATCCGCCGAGGAAATTTTGCTCTTTGATGCGACTCTACATGGTTATAATGCGCTATTTTGTGAGGCGTATACAGAGAATCACCGTGACAACCGTCCACTAGAAAAATATAATTTACCCGAAACAAAAGTCATATTATCATTTTTCTATAACATCGACTATGACGAAGAAATAGACGACTATGAGGTAGATGAACAAGAAAATGTTCAACTTATCAATGGAGAAACCACTAACTGGGAAACGATTAAAAGAAATGGCTATGATGCATTTGCTTTTTATATCAAAAAAGAAGATGGAACTCTTTTAGCATTTGCTGAAGAAGAACTAGCCTAATAAGAAAGGATTTTTGCGAAATGCAACTGATACAATTTACACAAGATTTAGCAAACCCCATTCATCAATACCAATCCATCGATACATTCTATAGAAAAATCACGAAAACAGAAGTGCCTACGACGATCGGTTTCATCTATATTGAGTCAGGTGGAGTGGTTGGTATGCATGAAGCCCCTGTTCCACAGCTATTTATCGTTATTAATGGCGAAGGATGGATAAGAGGTGAAGATGGTGAAAAAATCACCATAAAGACGGGACAGGGAGTACTATGGCATCAAGGACAGGCACATGAATCTGGTAGTATAACTGGCTTAACAGCACTTGTTATCCAAGCGGAGCAGATAAATCTTACATAAATAAAAGTGTAACGGTAGTTGCAAGAACCGTTACACTTTTTCATATTGTTTAACCAATTTAACTGTCTTAAGTAGATGACCATCAAATTGTTCATCAAATTCTTCTATTGCTACAAATCCCTTTGCTTGATAAAAATGCATACCAATTTTATTTTCTTTGTCTACACAAACAAATAAAGACGATAGATTTGGGAGCATGCGTAGTCCTTCCTGTAAAAGTGCGGTACCCACGCCCTTACCATGCATATGAGGATGTAAATAAATCGCATGTAGCTCTGCCTCACCTTGTGTTACATTTGAAAAATTAGCAAAGCCTACTAGCCATTCGTCAAAAATTGCAACAAGAAACGGACTGTTGATAAGACGTTTGATTAATCGTTCTCGACTATAGGCTAGTTGTAAAAAACGATCTTGAATGTCACGTGGAATGATTCTTTCGTATGTATGATGCCAGCTTATTCTAGCAATTTCTTGTACAAAAGTAATGTCATTTTCTTGCATCTGTCGTATAATAAGTGTCAACACTTTTCACCTGCAATTCCAATTTTTTTCTTTATTGTAACATTCAATCATTCAAAGGGGGTCACTTTCATGCAAGTAATTGAAAAAGCATTTGGCTATATTACGCGAACGCATGAGGATCAATTACAGGTACTCGTATTTGAACAGAATTCAGTTGGGGCAGGTATCCAGGTGCCCAAAGGTACGGTTGAGGAAGGGGAAACACCTTTAGACGCTGTGAAACGTGAAATGCTAGAAGAAACAGGTCTAACCACACTTGTCGTTCAAGCGTTAATAGCACAGGACTATTTTAATCATCCATCAGGTGTTTTACAGAAACGGTATTTTTATCATTTAACATCCGATGAAACACGGGATGCATGGCAACATCATCCAACAGGCTTAAACGAAAGGGATTTAATCTTTTCGTTCTATTGGATTTCAGCTGAGCAAGATGCCCTGCTAGCAAAGGGGCATGGCGATTATTTATACCGATTGTTAGCAAAGGTGAGAAATTGAACCTATTATAATAAAACCGCGTCAACTGGACGCGGTTTTTATGTTGATTCAATTAGCCTTGGCAGCAATCTCTAGGGCTTGTGCAAAATCAGCAATTAAGTCATCAACATGCTCAAGTCCTACAGAAAAACGTAGAAGGCCATCTGTGATGCCTCGTTTAGCACGCTCTTTTGGCTCCATAGCAGCATGACTCATTTTTGCAGGGTAAGAAAGAATAGATTCTACTCCTCCAAGAGAGACCGCAAATACTGGAATTGTCATCGCCTCAACCAATGCCTTTGCAGCTGCATAGCTTGGTAGTCGGAAGGATAAAACGGCCCCAGGACTTGTGCTTTGACGTTGATGAATAGCGTAGCCAGGATGTGAAGCAAGCCCTGGATAGTAGACCTGCTCAACTAGTGGATTACTAGCCAAATAAACAGCAATTTTTTGTGCAGATTCAGCAGAACGACTAAAACGTACATCTGTTGTTTTGATGTTTTGTAGAAGTGTGAATGAATCCTGTACACCTAAAATATTACCGAATGAATTTTGGATAAAGTAGAGATCCTGACCTAGCTTATCATCGGCAGTAACCGTTAAGCCAGCAATAATATCAGAATGTCCAGATAAAAACTTTGTTGCACTATGAATAACGACATCTACACCAAGTTCTAGTGGGCGTTGGTGTAACGGTGTCATAAAAGTATTATCCAAGAATGTAAGGCAGTGGTGTTGCTTGGCAAGCGCCACTACACCACATATATCTGTAATGCCTAACGTTGGATTTGATGGGGTTTCCATATAAAGTAGTTTTGTAGCTGGCGTGATTGCTGCTTCTACAGCTGCTAGATCCGTAAAATCTACAAATGTATGGGAAATCCCAAAGCGTGGCAACACCTTTGTTACAAAACGATAGGTTCCACCATAAACATCCTCAGTCATGACGATATGATCTCCCTGCGATAACAGCATTAATGCTGCTGATACGGCAGCGATTCCAGATGAAAATGCATGGGCACGAACACCACCCTCAAGCTCTGCTACAGCTTTTTCTAATGCATCTCTTGTAGGGTTGCCTGAACGAGCATAATCATATTCTCCGAATTCATCTATACTTTCTTGATGGAAAGTAGAGGACAGATACATCGGGACATTAACAGCCCCTTTTTTATCACCATAGCCATCACGAACACCTGCGTGAATGAGGCTTGTTTCAATACGTTGCTTCATCCATTACGCCTCTTTTCTAAGGATATCAAATACTTGTCGTAAGTCTGCAATTAAATCTTCTGCTTCCTCAATGCCAACAGAGAAGCGTAATAAACGATCACAAACGCCACGCTCCACACGTTTTTCATAAGGCATATCTGCATGTGTTTGTGTAGCAGGATACGTAATAAAGCTTTCAACACCGCCAAGACTTTCAGCAAAAGTAATTAACTTTAAGTTACGAAGGAATGGGTCAATCCACTCAGGCTTTTGCAAGCGGAATGACAGCATGCCACCTTTTCCAGTATAAAGGACATCTGTCACTAACTCTTCTTCCTCTAAGTAAGCAGCAATCGCCTTCGCATTGGCATCATGTTGCTTTAAGCGTAGATGCATTGTTTTTAGACCACGAATAAGTAACCATGAATCCATAGCTCCTAGCACCATGCCACTACCATTATGAATAAAGCCAATACGTTCAGCTAATTCTGTGCCTTTAGCAACCACTAGCCCAGCTAAAACATCATTATGACCACCAATATACTTCGTTGCAGAATGAAGCACAATATCTGCGCCTAATTCAATAGGGCGTTGGAAGTATGGCGTATAAAATGTATTATCCACAATTAACCATGCCCCATGCTTATGTGCTAACTCCGCATACACTTGTAAATCAAATTCCTGCATAAGTGGATTTGTTGGTGTTTCAATAAATATTGCACGTGTATTTTCATTCATTAATGCTTCCACCTGTTCAACTGATTCAAATTTTGAATAAACAGGCTTGATATTATAAGTATCTTGGAAGAAGTTAAATAGTCTATATGTACCGCCGTATAAATCATCTGGCACGACTAATTCATCGCCTGGTTTAAATAGGGATAATACCAATTGAATGGCAGCCATCCCGGAACTACAGGCAAAGCCCATATCGCCACCCTCTAAATCAGCAATTCCTGCTTCTAAAAGAGCACGTGTTGGATTTTTTGTACGTGTATAGTCAAAACCTGTAGATTCACCAATCCCAGTATGTTTATAAGCAGTCGATAAATGAATGGGCGGACTCACAGCTCCTGTTGCTGGGTCACTTAAATTACCAAGTTGTACAAGCTTTGTTTCAATACTTCTGTTTAATGTCATGACGTCACTCTTTTCTTCAATATTATTAAAAGCAACAACTTTCGCTTTCAATTTAATAGTATTCTCAATAATTGTTACCAATTTAACATGGATACTAAAGAAGAACAAGGTGATTTCTGAAAATTAGCTAGATTATTTATAGTTAAACACCTAGGAATAGTAGGAGATTCCGGAATAAAGATAGAGCTGAAGAAGTGGAGGATAATTTCAAGTTAGCGGATACAAGATAGAAAGTAGCGGATAGAACGTGAAAAGTGATGAATAGAGCGGACAAAGTGAGGGATAGGTTCTGAAATAGCGGATAGAACGTGAAAAGTAGCGGATACAACGTGAAAAGTGATGGATAGAGCAGACAAAGTGAGGGATAGGTTCTGAAATAGCGGATAGAGCACAAAAAGTAAAGGATACAAAATAAAAACATCTGCCTCCTTTAAATGAGAGACAGATGCTTTAACAACATGTTAGGCTTGTTCTTTTTTCAGTAAGTCGCGAATTTCTTTGAGAAGCTCTTCTTTGGCGTCGAGTTCAGGTGCTGGTTCTTCCACGACTGCTTCTTCTTTTTTACGTGTAAGCTTAGTCATAATTCGTAAGGCCATAAAAATGGCAAATGCTATGATTAAAAAATCAATGATGGATTGTAGAAATACACCAAAATTGATTTGAGCTTCACCTGAGCCAAAAACAAAACTCTTTGTTAAATCAATACCACCCGTTAAAATACCGACCAATGGCATGATGATATTTTCAACTAAGGAGGTAACAATTTTACCGAAAGCACCACCAATGACTACTGCTACTGCTAGATCGACAATATTGCCTTTCATCGCAAATTCTTTAAAGTCTTTCCACAAAATAAATTCCTCCCTATTAATATCCAATAAACGAATCAATCTGTATTTTACTATATTTTTACTAAACCTTTCAACTGCTTTCATAGTGGAAATTGGAAGACTTCGATCTTTCAAAATTAAAAGATACTGCACATTACGGAAAATTTGGTAATATAGAAAAAGAATACTAGATTAGGTGTGACGTATGGCAAAGAAAAAGAATAACAAACCCATGTTATCACCCGCGACAAAATTGGGTATGATAGCATTATTGATTCCAATTGCAATTACTGTGTATGTCCTCACATTTTTTGCTTGGAAGGAGCTTCAAACATTACCGATATTCGAAAAGCTTGTCCAGCAAAAGGCAATTGAGGAGATTCAACAGCATTTCGATATGAAAATTCCTGAGCAATACATTCCCGTTTATGTAGCTGCAGAAGAAAAATATGGGGTACCATGGACATTACTTGCTGCGCATCATCGTATTGAAACGCGTTTTTCTACGGTAAAATCAATGGTATCATCTGCTGGGGCAGAGGGGCATATGCAATTCATGCCCTGTACATTCGTCGGCTGGCAACATCCCACATGCGCTGGTTTAGGAAAAGGAAACATCACGAAAAATGAATTGATGAATCCTGAGACAATTGCTAAATACGGAGGATATGGCGTAGATGCAAATGGGGATGGAATAGCAGATCCTTATGATATTGAGGATGCAGTATTTAGTGCTGCAAATTACTTATCTAAATACGGTGCTGCGACAGGGAATATTAAGAAAGCTGTTTATCAATACAACCATAGCGAGAAATATGTCGAGGATGTGTTATATTACTACCAGTTGTATGATGATTTTCACGATGAACTCCAAGCAGCTGTTCTTTTACATGAAGAAAAATAAAGAGCCATCACACTGGATGGCTCTTCATTACATATTTAAGTTGCTTTACGCATACCTTTTAAAATAAGGCTGACGATAAAGATCAACACGATAGCACCGATTAGTGCTGGGAACACGTAGAAATCACTTACTCTCCAGCCCCAGTTCCCTAAAACCATACTACCAATCCAAGAACCGACAATACCTGCAATAATATTCCCGATGATGCCGCCTGGTACATCTTTACCTAAAATGACGCCAGCTAACCAACCAAGAATTCCTCCAATAATTAAATACCAAATGAAACTAATCATTACTTTCATCTCCTTAAATTTAAGATATAATGGCGATTACTTAGTTATACCCTGAATGGAGTAGATTAAACACTGTGATTTGTTTAGTAATTATTACATGTTGTAAATAAGGCTGTAGACAAATGAATGCAGCTCCTTTGCTGTGCTCACTTTATAGCTAATCCAACTGCATAAATTACTGTGAAAATGGCCACATTAACGACAATTACTTCTATATTGTACATACACCGATTATCGCTTACTTCTATAGTATGTTCATGCATTCAATTCGTACCAGAAATGCATGCAACGCCCAATCGACAGTAACAATAAAATACAGCCATTTAACTAAATTATTTACTACAATAGCCATTTCATTCGTGAAAAAATACATTATTTATTGAAACAGAATGTCAATTCCCTGTACAATTCCTTATTTCCTGTGAGAATTTTTAGAGTAGAGAAAGAAAAATGGGTAAATTTCCACTTTTTAATAGTTTGAAAATTCTGTATAAAGGGATTATAATGTAGAAAAGGAGCGTGGTCGTATGAATATGGCTGTTATGAAACGTTTAAATCGTCAAGGCTTTTTAATTGCTGGTTTGCATTTATTAGTGATGCTAAATCTTGCAGCTGATTTCTTATACGCATCGTAACCAATTTAATAGAAAGGTGAATGAAATGTTTATCCTATATTAAAACAACCGTGTAGTCTTATTGTAAAACAGGCGCACGGTTGTTTTATTTTGTTTAATTAACTGAAAAAAGGAATTATTCCGTTAAGTGTCAAATACATAGTACAGACAAGGGAGTGATGAAATGACGTTCAGATTCGATCAAGCATTTTGTGATTTGGAAAGGCCATTTGCATGGTTAGACTTAGATGCACTAGATAAAAATATACAAATGGTTCAAGATGCTTGTGGTGGAAAACAAATTCGTATTGCAACAAAATCGATTCGTTCTATTGAGGTGCTTCGTTATATACAGAAAAAACTTGTGAATGTTGTGGGATTAATGACATTTACTGCAACAGAGACCCTTTTTTTATTAGAGCAACAGTTTGATGACTTATTGCTTGGCTATCCAGTAATGGAGGAAGCAACGATTCGTCGATTGTTGTATTTTGTAAAGGAAGGAAAAATCGTCACCTTTATGGTAGACAGACCAGAACATATCCAACTATTGGCTAAACTAGCACAAGAGATTGGCGTACGTGTACAGGTTTGCATTGATCTTAATGTGTCAAATGATTTTAAAGTATTGTATTTTGGAACAAAGCGTTCGTCATTGTCTTCTCTTGAAACGTTGACACCTTTTTTACAAACCATACAAAACACCCCTGTAATTGAAGTGGTAGGAGCGATGGGCTATGAGGCTCAAATAGCAGGGGTTGGCAATCGTCCAGCAAATGCTGTAAAAGGTAGAGTCATAGAAGCCATGCAAATACAAGCCAAAAAGCAAGTAACACAGTTTCGTCGATTAGCGGTCGCCCATATCAAGGCTTATTTTCCAAATCTGCGCTTTGTTAATGGTGGGGGATCAGGAAGTATGACGTACACCAATCAACAGAAGGAAGTAACGGAAATTACAGTTGGCTCGGCTTTTTATGCACCTGCATTGTTCGATCAATTTACACATTTACAGCTAGAAAAGGCTGCTGGATTTGCCTTACGTGTAACAAGAATGCCTGAAAAAAATATCGTTGTTTGTCATGGGGGAGGCTATACGGCTTCTGGAGCAATTGGGATGGATCGTTTGCCTGTATTCTATGACCCTACCACTTTTGCATATCTTAGCCTAGAAGGCGCAGGGGAAGTGCAAACACCCATAAAGGTCAAAGAGAAAAGTATCAATGTTGGCGATACCATTTATTTTCGACATGCGAAGGCTGGAGAGCTTTGTGAGCGCTTTCAGGCCCTGCATGCTATTCGTGGGGACAAGTACGCTGGACATTACACAACATATAGGGGGGATGGACAATGTTTTCTATAGAAAAATGGCGGAATGGTGAAAAGTGGACAAACTGGGCTGGTAATGTTATTTCCTATCCGAGTGAAATGTATTTACCACACTCCATTGATGAAGTTTCAGCAATTGTGAAGCATGCGTGTCAATCAGGAAAGACAATTCGTGTCACAGGTGCTGCTCATTCTTTTAGCGCTGTGGCTATGCCTGAGCATATAGCTATTTCCTTACATAATCTGCGTGGATTAATCGCTGTGAATGAGGAAAGGCAGGAGGCAACATTATGGGCAGGGACCTACCTATATGAAATTGGTCCGATGCTAGCAAAACACGGTTTTGCGTTAATCAATATGGGCGATATACAGGAGCAAACCATTGCAGGGGCAGTGTCAACTGGCACACATGGCACAGGGGTTACACTTGGTTCTCTCTCGTCAGCTGTCCAAGCATGGGGATTTGTAGATGGTACTGGTACTTATCAGGAACATAGGAGAGGGATGGATGATTTATCTGAAGCGCTGCATGTATCTCTTGGGATGTTAGGTGTTCTGGTCAAAGTAACGATTAAGGTCATACCATTATATGGTTTGCATTATGTGGGGGCAAGAGAAACATTGACAAATGGTCTCTCGTTATTTGCTGAGGATATTCGTCAACATCGTCATGTGGAATGGTTTTATTTCCCAGGTAGTGAAACAATTCAAGTAAAACGGATGAATACGGTCGCGCCCGTCTTTCAAAGCGAATGGAATAAAAAAATAGAAACGTTAAAGCTACAAATAGTAGAAAATGGGGCTTTTTTTGCGATGTCAGCGCTTTGTAAGTGGAAACCAGGTTTAAGTGGTACCATGAGTAAGATAGCGGCTGCCAATGTGGTAGAAAGTGAAAAAGTAGGGATAAGCTATGAAATTTATCCTTCACCTCGTAGCGTGAAGTTCCAAGAGAGTGAATATGCCATCCCGTTATCACAGTTTGAAGCTTGTTTGGAGGAAATCCATGCAACGTTTAAAAAAGGGACTTTTAATGTGCATTTTCCTTTAGAGTGTCGAACAACAGCAGGCGAAGCAGGTTTTTTAAGTCCAACACAAGGGCGTGAGTCAGCTTTTATAGCCTTTCATATGTATAAGGGAATGGCAGAAGAGCCTTATTTTAAATGGGTGCATACATTGATGCAAAAATATGAAGGTCGCCCTCACTGGGGAAAACAACATCATTTAACAGCGCAAACGGTCTATGCGTTGTATCCAGAGATTGAAAAGTTTTTAAATATTCGACACCAATATGATCCTGAACAAGTATTTTTTACAGGATACTTAAAAAAGTTGTTTCTATTGTAAGCGTTATCTTGAGGATTGAATGATTTAGCTTATTCAAATATATGGCAATTATTTATTTACTCATTTTTGCTTATTATTAAAAAATTAAAATTTGAACGAAATGTCAAAATTATTATCAAAGCGAGATAAAACTGATGCTTAATCAGCATGTAAACGATTTCAATTTTGACAGATTTTTTGAATTGTTTAAACAATTCAAAAAATACTGTTGACGAGACCTTTTTTTCGTACTATGATAACAACAATCTTTACAGCAGTAATCGTCTAAGAGACTATTACTCTATAAACAAAAAATAAAAAGACAGAACATTTTGTCTATATAAATGAACATAGTATGGATAGCAATGAGGGGCGTTTAAAATGAGAAGTGACATGATTAAAGTAGGCGTAGATCGAGCGCCACATCGAAGTCTTTTATATGCAACAGGCAAAGTAAAAGCAAAAGATCTAGGCAAACCATTTATTGGGGTTTGTAACTCTTATATCGACATAATACCAGGTCACGTTCATTTACGTACGTTCGCTGATGTAGTGAAAGAAGCTATTATAGAAGCGGGTGGTATTCCATTCGAATTTAACACAATTGGCGTCGATGATGGTATTGCAATGGGGCATATAGGTATGCGTTATTCCTTACCGAGTCGTGAAATTATAGCAGACTCTGCTGAAACTGTTATTAATGCACATTGGTTTGATGGCGTATTTTATATTCCAAACTGTGACAAAATTACACCAGGAATGCTTATGGCAGCAGTTCGTACGAATGTACCATCTATCTTTGTTTCAGGTGGTCCAATGGAGGCGGGAACTTCTGCAGCAGGGAAACAGCTTTCCTTAACATCTGTGTTTGAAGGTGTAGGAGCCCACAAATCAGGAAAAATGTCTGCGGAAGAGCTGTTGGATATTGAGAATAATGCTTGTCCAACATGTGGCTCATGCTCAGGCATGTTTACAGCAAATTCGATGAACTGCTTAATGGAAATGCTTGGTGTTGCTTTACCTGGAAATGGTACAATCGTTGCCACTTCTGAAGAGCGTCACAAGCTGATTAAAGAAGCAGCTAAACAATTAATTCGCATGGTCAAGGAAGACGTTAAACCTCGCGATATTATTACAAAAGAGGCAATTGATGATGCATTTGCTCTTGATATGGCAATGGGAGGCTCAACAAATACAGTTCTTCATACATTAGCAATTGCCAATGAAGCCGAGATAGATTACAACATTGAAGATATTAATAAAGTAGCGGAAAGAGTGCCTTATTTAGCAAAAATCATGCCTGCTTCAGATATTTCAATGGATGATATTAATAAAGCAGGTGGCGTAAGTGCCATTATTAATGAATTAACATCTATTCCAGGTGCTATTCATCCAGACCGTCCAACCGTAGCAGGCGTTACAATGGGTGAGCTTGTCAAAGATTATCACATCACGAATGATCAAGTCATTCGAACAAAAGACAATCCATATAGTGCTGTAGGTGGATTATCAGTTTTATTCGGTAACATCGCACCAGATGGCTCTGTTATTAAAGTAGGGGCAGTTGATCCTTCTATCAAAGTATTCAAGGGCGAGGCTATCGTCTTTGATTCACAAGAAGCAGCACAAGAAAACATTGATAATGGAACGGTGAAAGAGGGCCATGTAGTCGTCATTCGCTATGAAGGACCTAAGGGTGGCCCAGGGATGCCAGAAATGCTCGCACCAACATCTGCCATTCAAGGTCGAGGCCTTGGTACAAAGGTTGCATTAATTACAGATGGTCGTTTCTCAGGGGCATCTCGAGGTATTTCAATTGGCCATATTTCACCAGAAGCTGCTGAAGGCGGTCCAATCGCTTTAGTAGAAAACGGAGATATTATCGAAATTGATCTACCAAATCGTACGATTAATTTACAAGTTTCAGATGAAGTTTTAGCTGAACGTCGTGCAAAATTACCAGTCTTTGAGCCAAAAATCAAACGTGGTTGGTTAGCAAGATATTCAAAATTAGTGACGAGCGCTTCTACTGGAGGCGTAATGAAAATTTAACAACTAGATAAATAAAAACGTTGATGAGGTTAAAGGTTCTAGAGCCTTGTATCTACCAGAGAGCCGGTCGTGCTGGAAGCCGGCGATACAACTAGATCCGACATCCCCTCGGAGTGGGCTATTAAACGTGTTTACACCATTAGATAGCTCCGGGCATAGTCGAAAGTGCTCGTTATTAATGAATAAATGTTTTATGACGCTATATTGGATGCGATGTCTTTCGCATTGGTGCATAAATGCAGTCATTTATTCGCGAGGTAGCAATTATTTGCTATAAAAAAGGGTGGTACCATGGAAAGTCTTTTTCATCCCTACGTAAGGTAGTTCTTTGCGTGTGGAGAAAAAGGCTTTTTATTATTTTCACGATGCAATTGAACAGCCTCTCAACGAAAAGGATGAGAGGAATAGTCAATCCAGCTATTGACACTTCACTAATCTACAACACTGTTGTGTGAGTTTGAAAGAAATGAAGGAGGCATAATTTGATGAGTGCGAATGTTTCAATCAATGAACAAGAACAATTAGCTACAACAGCAACAGCTGAACAAACCTATCAAGCGAAGGACGGTGCAGATGTATTAGTGCAGGCATTGCACGATCAAGGGGTTGAAATTGTCTTTGGCTATCCTGGAGGAGCCGTATTACAAATTTACGATGCGATGTATAAAAACCCTATTCGCCATATTTTAACAAGACATGAACAGGGTGCTATTCATGCGGCGGAAGGCTATGCTCGTGTTTCAGGTAAAACAGGCGTTGTTATTGCCACAAGTGGACCTGGTGCAACAAACCTTGTAACAGGTATTGCGGATGCCATGATCGATTCTATTCCATTGGTTGTTTTTACAGGACAGGTTGCGACATCTGTGATTGGAACAGATGCTTTCCAAGAAGCGGATATTATGGGGATTACAACACCGATTACAAAGCACAACTATCAGGTGCAGGATGTCAATGATATCCCCCGCATTGTGAAGGAAGCTTTCCATATCGCTAGCACAGGTCGTAAGGGGCCAGTTGTCGTGGATTTCCCAAAAAACGTTTCCCAAATGTTGTTTGATGTAGAGAATCCACCGCAAGCACCTGATGAAATTTATTTACCAGGTTATCAGCCAACATATAAACCAAATTATTTACAAATCCAAAAGGCGATTCAAGCCATTTCATTGGCAAAAAACCCAATCATCTTAGCAGGTGCAGGTGTTCTTTTTGCGGATGCACGTGAGGAATTAACGACTTTCGCAGAAAAATATCGTATTCCAGTAACGAACACATTGCTAGGCTTGGGCTCCATCCATGGTGAACATGACTTATTCCTTGGAATGGCTGGGATGCATGGAACAGCTACAGCAAATACAGCGATCACAAAATCGGATTTATTACTCAATATTGGGGCACGATTTGATGATCGTCTAACAGGTAATCTAGCTACATTTGCACCAAATGCAACGATTATCCATATCGATATTGATCCTGCTGAAATTGGCAAGAATGTACCGACAGATATTCCAATTGTTGCTGATGCCAAAGAGGCTTTAAAAGCACTGTTGAAAAAGGATTTCCAAGGTCCTGATACAGATGATTGGTTAGCTTATTTAAGGAATCATGCGATGGAATATCCATTATGGTATTGCAAGGATACAAATACGCAAGAAATCCTACCACAAGAGGCATTGCAATTAGTGCACAAGATTACTGAAGGGAATGCCATTGTGACGACAGATGTTGGGCAGCATCAAATGTGGGCAGCGCAATATTATCATTTAAATAATGATCATGCATGGGTAACGTCTGGTGGACTTGGTACGATGGGCTTCGGCTTCCCGGCCGCAATTGGCGCTCAATTTGCGAAGCCAGACAAAAAAGTTATCTCGATTGTAGGAGATGCAGGATTCCAAATGACGGCACAGGAGCTATCCATCCTACAGGAATTTAACTTACCAGTAAAAATAGTGATTTTGAATAATAGCTGTCTAGGCATGGTGCGTCAATGGCAACAAACATTCTATGAAGAGCGCTATTCATCATCACTTATGCCGATCCAACCAGATTTTGTTAAGTTAGCTGATGCTTATAACATTAAAGGCTATCGAATTAACACAATCGATGAAGCAGAGTCTATTTTCCGTGAGGCACTGCTGTCTGATGAGCCAGTATTAATTGACTGTCGAGTGAAACAGCTTGAATGTGTTTACCCAATGGTAGCACCTGGCAAAGGCTTACATGAAATGATTGGGGTGAAAAAGAATTGAAGCGAGTAATTACCGTAACTGTGATTAACCAAAGTGGTGTATTAAACCGTTTGACAGGTTTATTGATGAAGCGTCAGTTCAATATTGAATCGATTACAGTAGGTCATACGGAGCAACCGAATTTTTCAAAGATGACCTTCGTTGTCAACGTAGAGGATGAACGCAAAATTGAACAGCTAGTGAAACAGTTATCCAAGCAAATTGATGTGTTAAAGGTCAATGACATTACCGATAAATCGATTGTTCTGCGAGAGCTAGCACTAGTAAAGGTGATTTCCCCACCAAATTTACGTTTGGAAATGAATTCAATTGTTGAACCGTTCCGTGCCCAAATTATTGATACAGCCAAAAATGTTGTGACGTATCAAGTAGTAGGGCATCCAGAGAAGATTGATGCCTTTATCGAACTTATTCGACCATATGGCATTAAAGAACTTACACGTACAGGAGCAACTGCCTCCGTTCGTGAAACACAAAAAGTCTCAAACCCGCAGCTCTCTATTTTAAAATAGTTTGCATATAAAAATGAATAGCTTTATAGACAGAGCAAGTATCTAAAGCTAAAAAAACAAAACATATTCTAGGAGGAAATTAACTATGGCTACAATGTACTATGAGCAAAATATCAACGAGGACGTATTAAAAGGAAAGAAAATCGCAATTATCGGTTACGGTTCACAAGGTCATGCACATGCTTTAAACCTTAAAGAATCAGGTTTTGACGTGGTAGTAGGGGTTCGTCCAGGTGGATCTTTCGATGCGGCAAAAGCAGATGGTATTGACGTAAAAACAGTGGCTGAAGCAGCACAAGAAGCAGATGTTATCCAAATTCTACTACCAGATGAGCGTCAAAAAGCAGTTTATGAAGCGGAAATTGCGCCACATTTACAAGCTGGTAAAGCATTGATGTTTGCACATGGCTTCAATATTCATTTCGGTCAAATTACACCACCAGCAGATGTTGACGTATTTTTAGTAGCACCAAAAGGACCAGGACATCTAGTTCGTCGTCAATTCCAAGAAGGTGCTGGTGTACCAGGACTATTTGCTATTCACCAAGATGCTACAGGTCAAGCAAAAGATTTAGCGCTTGCATATGGTAAAGGAATCGGTGCTGCCCGTGGTGGACTTCTTGAAACAACATTCAAAGAAGAAACAGAGACAGACTTGTTTGGTGAACAAGCGGTACTTTGTGGTGGGGCAACACAGCTAGTAAGAGCAGGATTCGAAACATTAGTAGAGGCTGGTTATCAACCAGAATTAGCTTACTTTGAAACATTACATGAGCTTAAATTAATTGTTGACCTAATGTTTGAGGGCGGTATGGCAACAATGCGCTACTCAGTTTCAGATACAGCAGAGTGGGGAGATTATGTGGCAGGACCACGCATCATCGATGATTCTGTAAAAGCTCGTATGAAGGATGTATTAACAGATATCCAAGATGGTACATTTGCTCGTCGTTGGATTCAAGAAAATGAAAATGGTCGTCCAGAATATACAAAATTCAAAGAAGCTGGTGCGAACCATCAAATCGAAGAAGTGGGCGCGAAACTACGTGCTATGATGCCATTCATCAACGAAGGTAAAGAAAAAGTTGTGAGAGAAGTGGCGACAAGTGCGAAAAATTGATATTTTCGATACGACGCTTCGCGATGGTGAACAATCTGCTGGGATCAACTTAAACACAGCCGAGAAGATTGAAATTGCCAAACAATTAGAGCGCCTTGGTGTGACAATTATAGAAGCAGGATTTCCTGCTTCGTCACCCGGTGACTTTGATGCAGTCCATCGCATTGCAGGTACAGTAAAAAACTCCATTGTGACGGGGCTAGCTCGCTGTATCCAAAAGGATATTGATGCTACATGGGAAGCGATAAAAGTAGCACAACAGCCACATATTCATATTTTTCTAGCCACATCACCTATTCATATGGAATACAAATTAAAAAAATCTCCTGATCAAGTGATGGAGCAAGCGGTAGAGGCTGTTAAATACGCTAAAAAGTTCTTCCCACTTGTACAATGGTCTGCTGAGGATGCATTCCGCTCTAATCGCGAATTTTTAGTGAGAATTATGAACGAAGTGGTTGCTGCTGGTGCAACAACGATTAATGTTCCAGACACTGTAGGATATGCATCCCCACAAGAATATGGTGCATTATTTAAGTTCCTACTGGAAAATGTCAAAGGTGCTGACAAAGTAAAATTCTCCGCCCATTGTCATGATGATTTAGGGATGGCAACAGCTAACACGATTGCCGCAATAGAAAATGGTGCTGCACAAGTCGAAGGAACGATCAATGGTATCGGCGAACGCGCAGGTAATGTGGCACTCGAGGAAATTGCTGTAGCACTTCATATTCGCAAGGACATCTATCAGGTGCAAACAGGCATTCAGTTGCAAGAAATTAAACGTACGTCTCAATTAGTCAGTAAATTGACAAATGTTGTGATTCAGCCAAATAAAGCGATTGTAGGAAGAAATGCATTTGCACACGAATCGGGCATCCATCAAGACGGTGTCTTAAAAAATCCAGAAACCTATGAAATTATTTCACCTGCTTTAATCGGCGAAGGTGAAATACCATTAGTTCTCGGGAAACATTCTGGTCGTGCAGCCTTCCGTGATCGTGCGGAAACAATGGGCTTTCATCTTTCTGATGAAAAGTTGAACAAAGCATTTGTGGAATTTAAAAAATTGGCTGATCGTAAAAAAGAAATTACAGGGGAAGATTTACTCACACTTCTTACTGAGCAACAAGTTCAAGTAGAAGATGTACCACTCTTTGATTTGAAAATGGTGCAGGTTCAATATGGTACTGAAAATATTCCTACAGCGACAGCCATTGTGCTTACACCTGAGGGACTAGAAAAAACCGTTGTAGCTACTGGCTCTGGTTCAGTAGAAGCCATTTTTAATACACTGGAGCAACTTGTACCTGGAGCTGTACATGTCATTGATTACCGTGTGACATCGGTTGGCAAAGGACGAGATGCACTGGGTGAAGCGGTTATTAATATTCGCTATGATGAGGTTTCGACTACAGGCCGTAATTCCTCTCAAGATGTTTTAGAAGCATCGGCAAAAGCTTATTTAAATGCTATTAACCGTCATTTAATACAAGCAAGCCTTCGCGCACATCCTGTATAGGTCTCTGAGATAGTGAATTGTATGAAGTACCATTCACAAGTCGGATGCAATGATGTCATGGCGTATTGTATCAATTAACCAAAAATTACGCTTAGACGTAATGACTACGCTCACTTTGATAAAAGGTAGGTGAGCGTCTTTACTAAATTAGCGAATACGCTATACAAAGAAAGGTGTTTTGACGATGGAGAGAAAAATTACAGTACTTCCTGGTGATGGAATTGGTCCAGAGGTTGTTGCTTCTGCTGTGCGTGTATTACAGGTGATTGGTAAACGATTTAATCATACATTTCATTTAGGATATGCAACAATTGGTGGTGCTGCAATCGACCAGCACAATAATCCATTACCGGATGAAACGATCGAGATGTGTGAAAATAGTGATGCGATTTTATTAGGAGCTGTAGGTGGTCCAAAGTGGGATCAAAACCCTCCTGAATTACGCCCAGAGAAAGGGTTACTGCGAATTCGGAAACACTTCGATTTATTTGCCAATCTACGTCCAGTAAAGGCGTTCCCGAGTTTACTAGATGCTTCACCATTAAAGCGTGAAGTGGCTGAGAACGTTGATTTAATGATTGTACGTGAACTAACAGGTGGCGTATACTTCGGGGAACCACGTATGCGTACTGAAAATGGCGCAATTGATACAACGGTTTACTCTAAAGCAGAGGTAGAGCGTATCGTTGAAAATGCCTTTGAACTAGCACGTTTACGTGGTGGCAAATTATGCTCTGTTGACAAGGCGAATGTGCTTGAAACAAGTCGCTTATGGCGTGAAGTTGTAGAAGCAAAGAAAAAAGAGTATCCAGATGTAATCGTAGAACATAATCTAGTAGACTCTGTCGCAATGAAACTTATTACAAATCCTGGACACTATGATGTAGTCGTTACTGAAAATATGTTTGGTGATATTTTAAGTGATGAAGCATCTGTTATTACTGGTTCTCTAGGTGTTTTACCATCTGCATCCATTCGTGGTGATAATTTTGGCTTATATGAACCAGTACATGGCTCCGCACCAGAAATTGCAGGGCAAGGTGTAGCAAATCCTGCTGCAACCATTTTATCCGTAGCAATGATGCTGCAATATTCATTCGGCTTAAAAGAAGAAGCAGCAGAAATTGAACGCGCTGTAAGTGCAGTATTTGATGATGGCTACTTTACAGCAGATCTTGCTCGCGACGGCAGTCGCATTTTATCAACTAATGAATGGACAGATAAGGTAATTAACGAAATTGATACTAGCTTTGTATCACAAAGTATTATGACAACATATATTTAAAGAAATAGGTGAAGACAATGGGTAAAAATATAATTGAAAAGATTTGGGATAAACATGTTGTTTATCAGGAAGAGGGCAAACCGGACCTGTTATATATTGATCTTCATTTAATTCATGAAGTAACATCTCCGCAAGCTTTTGAAGGGTTACGCATGAACGGACGTAAAGTGCGCCGTCCTGATTTAAGCTTTGCGACAATGGATCATAACGTACCAACAAAAAATTTACCAACTATCCATGATCCCATTGCACGCAATCAAATCGAAACATTAGCTAAAAATGCTGAGGAATTTGGTGTTGAGTTAGCAGGCATGGGACACCCTGACCAAGGGATTGTCCATGTTATTGGGCCAGAGCTTGGATTAACACAGCCTGGTAAAACCATTGTTTGTGGGGATTCTCATACATCGACTCACGGTGCCTTTGGGGCCATTGCATTTGGTATTGGGACATCAGAGGTGGAGCATGTATTATCGACGCAAACGCTATGGCAAAATAAGCCGAAAACGATGGAGATTCGTGTCGAAGGGGAGCTACCAGTTGGAGTAGCAGCAAAGGATATTATCTTAGCCATCATTGCCAAGTTCGGTATTGGTGTTGGTACAGGACATATTGTGGAATTCACTGGAGAGGCTATCCACAAACTATCTATGGAAGAACGCATGACCATTTGTAATATGTCAATTGAGGCAGGCGCAAAAGCTGGACTTATCTCACCTGACCAAACAACAGTCGATTATATTCGTGGACGCAAATATGCACCGCAAGGAGAAAAATTGGAAGAAGCAGCCGCTTACTGGTTAAGTCTTGCTTCAGACGAAGATGCAACGTACGATACGGTTCGTATTATAAAAGCTGAAGAAATTGAACCAATCATTACGTGGGGAACAAACCCATCAATGGGTACTGGTGTTTCTGGGCATGTTCCAACACAAGCAGATTATGAGGATGAATCTGACAAGGCGGCACTTCAAAAAGCACTGGCCTATATGGGCTTAGAGGAAGGACAGCCATTAACATCCATTGACATCCAGCATGTCTTCATTGGCTCCTGCACAAACTCACGCATTAGTGATTTGCGTGCAGCTGCTGATGTTATTAAAGGGCGTAAGGTGCATGACAAGGTCACAGCCATCGTTGTCCCAGGCTCACATACAACGAAAAAACAAGCAGAGGCAGAAGGTTTAGATAAAATATTTATAGATGCAGGCTTTGAATGGCGAGAGTCTGGTTGCTCGATGTGTCTTGCGATGAATGATGACGTCGTACCAGCTGGAGAACGCTGTGCCTCTACCTCAAACCGCAACTTTGAAGGACGTCAGGGCGCTGGAGCTCGTACACATTTAGTGTCACCACCAATGGCAGCAGCCGCTGCGATTGCAGGTCACTTCGTCGATGTACGTGAATTTGTGAAGGAAACGGTGTAAGTCTTGCTTTACTCGAAAGGGATGATTGAAAAATGGAACCAATTAATATCGTAAATAGTGTCATCACACCACTTGATCGAAAAAATGTTGATACCGATCAAATTATTTCAAAAGAATTTCTAAAACGTATTGAGCGCACAGGTTTTGGACAGTTTTTATTTTACCATTGGCGTTTCGATGCACAAGGGAATGAAATAGCTGACTTTGTGTTAAATAAACCTGAATTTAAAGAATCTAAAATTCTAGTGGCACAAGATAATTTCGGCTGTGGCTCCTCTCGTGAACATGCACCATGGGCTATTTTAGATTACGGCTTTAACGTTGTCATTGCACCTTCCTTTGCAGATATTTTCCATAATAACTGCTTCAAAAACGGTATCTTACCGATTAAGCTAACAGAATCGGAATGTGATGCTATTTTAGCAAAGGGCTTAGCAAAGCCCTATAGTATGGAAGTAAATCTTGTCGAGCAAACCGTAACAGGAGAAGATGGTACAGTCTATCATTTTACAATTGACCCGTACTATAAAGAAACGTTACTGAATGGTTGGGATGAAATCGCCTTAACCTTTATATATGAGGACCACATCGCCGCATATGAGGCGAAGCGAGTAGCCTATTAATTGATATGACTGAAGACAAATTTGATGTTGTCTTCAGTTTTTGTTTGTAGTGTATTTCCTATATGAAATTATTTATAATAAAGAAAACATCAAATGCGAAGATGGCACTATGTTATCATTATAAAATTATTTGTATATTAAAGGACAAATCCAGCCAGCTTTTGAAAACGTCCCTAAAACAGTCGATAGGTATTTCGAAAATTTTTAGTTTATACGAACTTTTATACTGTTAAGCTACTGAAATGATACCGCTCATTTCAGTTATTTTTTATTTTATCAAAAGATGAAAGGTAGGAATTCCATGATTACAGTTATAGGAAGTTTAAATATGGATTTAGTTGTACAAATGAATGCTTTTCCAAAGCAGGGAGAAACCATTCTAGGTAACTCGTTTCAAACAGTTCCAGGAGGAAAAGGGGCTAATCAAGCAGTTGCCGCAGCTCGTCTTGGCAGTGAGGTGGCGATGGTTGGCTGTTTAGGGAATGATCATTTTGGTGAGACATTACATGCCGCTTTACAAAAAGAGCAGATTCAGACAAAGGCCCTTGTAAAAAGCACCACTGCTCCTACAGGCATAGCTAATATACTTATTTACAATAGCGATAATCGAATTGTTGTCGTTCCGGGAGCTAATTATGACTTAAGCATATCCCATCTTGAAGCTTCAAAAGAGTTGATACAAAAAAGTCACTTGGTAATTATACAGCTTGAAATCCCTAAAGAGACGACAGCCCATGCTATTCATTTATGTAAAGAAGCGGGTGTTCCGATACTGTTAAACCCTGCCCCAGCAGCTAATTTTGAGGTGCAGTGGATGGAGGATATTACCTATTTAACACCTAACGAAACGGAATGTGCTGAAATTTTTAACGAGCCAGTGGAACAAGTTTTAGAAAAATATCCTAATAAATTAATCGTGACGCTAGGAAGTGACGGTGCACGTTATTTCGATGGCTCCTATCCAATTCATGTACCAGGTTATATGACAACAGTCGTGGATACTACGGGGGCAGGTGATACCTTTAATGGGGCTTTAGCCTATGCTTTAGTAGAAGGGCAATCGTTGGATGAGGCTGTATATTTTGCTAATATCGCTGCTTCTTTATCTGTAGAGAAATTAGGTGCCCAAGGTGGAATGCCAGCACTTGGAGCTGTTTATGCACGTATGGCTGGTTTGGAGGAATAGGACAAAGGTCAGCTATTCAGCAACCTTGGAGAGAAATCTCCAAGCCTAATACTTCTAAACTCATAGCTGGTACTATTCCCTTTAGTCTGTGTAGCAATCATATATGAAGCAGACAAGAAATAGGTGTAAGGATGAATTCCTATTTGTCATATAATCGAATAAGTATATTGTCCTCTTTTCATCCATCCATGTATTAGAAAAGCCATAGTTTCATTTATAATGGTCTTATAGATACATACGAAAAGAGGTTTTGAGGATGACGAACATTGACAATACGCCAATCGAAAATACAACCTCAGCGAATAATATTTTGCCGCAATTTGTTGACCAACTACGACACTTGTATGGCATCATCGTCCAAAATACATATGTGAAAGATACAGCAAAACATTTAAATCGAATCATTCAAGATGCCAATAACCAGACCATGATTTTAATAGTTGGAAAAGAGCGGGTGGGCAAAACAACACTTGTGAATGGACTTCTAGGACGCGAAATATTATCGGTAGATGATCAGCATCCAACAAGTGTAAATACGTTTATACGATACGGCGAGCAAGAAGAGATTAAAGCTTATTTTTTAGATGGTGTTGTCGCTGTATTTGATCTCAGTAAATTAGAACTACTAACAACTGGCGATACGTTTGCTTCCCAGATTTTACGTGAACATTTAGATTACCTAGAAGTCTATTTGAAAAATGATTTATTAAAATCCGTGACAATAATTGATTCTGTGTCATTAGAAGCTGGCGGGGGAGAAATGGCTTATTTTTCAGAGGCGCTTATGAATCGTGTTGATGAAATTTTCTGGGTGTTACGCGCTGGTTCAATGGCAATGGATGCTGAACTTCTATTGATTGAAACGTTAAAAAATAAAGGTGTTGAACCTTTATGTGTCATCAATGGCATCGATGATGAGGAACATCCCACAGCATTTATGGAATCTGAACAACAACGTATTGGTCATTTGATGAGTGATTTTATAGGGATTTCAGCCATTAATGCACTAGTAGCCAAACGCACAGACAATCATGAGCTTTGGCAAAAAAGTCAGTATGATCAATTAATTACTCACATTCATCGTGTGGCTGAAAACAGTGATAAAAAAACATATGCCATCCTAATTCGCTTCTTACAATGGCTTGAACGATTCCGCTTCGAATTGACTGTAATTCCACAACGAGATCCATTTCAATCTGCTGTAGAGAATATTGAAAAATACGCAGGCGATACCCAATATGAATATTCTCGCTATCAACGTGACTTAGCAATTGTCAAAGAATATGAGCAAGAATATGAACAGGTAGCGAATACGTTTAAACAGGTTCAAACACTGTATCAGCTATTACAAACGATAGCGCAACATGATTATTTACACGATTCCAAGGTGGAAGAATTTACTGAAATTGCTGTGCACTATCAACAAATGTTGCGTGAATACCGCAACATGCACAGTGAGTATTTACGCGAATATGAACGTTTAGATGCACAACATAAAAAAATTCATGGTAAAGGTCTAATGAAAGCTTTCTTTGGCCAACATACACAAAATGAATTTTTCAAAGAGCGTGTTCAAAAACTAAATGAGCAGCAAGAGGTTTGTATCGCCCAATATGCCATGGTACAACAGGCAGAGGTTTCAATGCTACAGGCAATTCGAGACACACAGCCTGTTTTAATTGACTTAGTGAAAGAACGCATGAGCCGTATTGAACAAAAGGTACAAAAACTAAATCAACAGCGTGCAAAAGATAAGCGTCAGTTAAAGCGCTATGCTGAAAAATTAAATGAATTTTCTTGCTTAATCGAAGCACAGGGTTATATAAAAGAGCATCTTCAACCATTTTTAATGAATGAGCAAATGCCGTTGAAATCGAAGGATATTACTATGCTTGAGGAAACTGTTCAGGCTATTTTAGCCATTGATTTATCGAACAATGGCTTACTCGCACGAAGTCAAATGAATAATAAAATGGAAAGTATTGCAATACCTTTTGATGTGCAAGAAAAATATCCCCTGCAAATGCTTGCCTTAAGGGAAGAAGATGTAAAATCAAATGATATACCCGAAATACCCAAAAAATTAGTTGTCCAATATGAAGATTAGATTTTCACCAACGTTCTAAAAGTAGCATGCTTTTAGAACGTTTTCTTTATGGTATGAAACAAATCATTCCAGTTTTACGTATAAGTAGTAAGGAGGGATACACTTGATTGAAATAAATGGACGCTTCACGAATGCTAAAATTTTTGCGCAAACAGCATTACAAACAGCTGTTGATCAGATTCAAGAATTAACAGACCAGGCTTTCATGGCAGGCACTAAAGTACGTATTATGCCAGATTATCATGCGGGTAAGGGATGTGTCATTGGTACGACCATCCAATTGCAAGACCGTGTTGTACCGAATCTTGTCGGCATTGATGTGGGCTGTGGTGTATTTGTAGCACAACTAGACGTAACGACAGTTGATTTTGCTCAACTCGATGCCATCATTCGCACATATGTACCAAGTGGGCAGGATATTCATAAAGAAGTATCGCCAAGTCGACATTTTGTCGAGTTTGAAGGTAAACAATTTCGAGCAAGCGGCTTGAAAGACGACTATACGAACTTGTCATTAGGTACACTTGGGGGAGGTAATCATTTTATTGAACTTGCCAAAGATGAAGATGATCAGCACTATTTGCTCATCCATACGGGGTCACGCTATGTAGGGGCAAAGGTTGCTAATTGGCATCAAAAAAGAGCTTATGATAATTTACGTCGAGAAGATTTGACGGAAAAAATAGAAGCAATGAAACAGCAAGGACGACAACAAGAGATTCAGTCCATGATACAAGCCTATAAAGAACAAACACCGTTCATTCCGAAAGACTTGTCATATTTAGAGGGGGAAGCTTTCTATGATTATATTCATGATATGAAGATTGCACAGCAATTTGCACGGATGAATCGTTGGACCATTGCAGAAACCATTGCTAAACAGATGGATTGGCATTTTACAGATACGTTTGATACGATTCATAACTATATCGATACAGAAACGATGACGCTTCGCAAAGGGGCTGTTCGTGCAAATAAAGATGAAAAGCTAGTTATTCCAATGAATATGCGGGATGGATCTCTGATTTGTATAGGGAAAGGCAATGCAGAATGGAATTATTCAGCCCCCCATGGAGCAGGACGTATGTTTTCACGACGCACAGCGAAAAAAGCTTTGAATATGGCTGATTTTAAAGATACGATGCAGGGGATTTGGACAACATCAGTCAATGAAGAAACCTTAGATGAGGCGCCAATGGCCTATAAGCCAATGACAGAAATTACTTCTGCGATTGGGGAAACTGTAGATATTGTCAAAGTGATTAAACCTGTCTATAACTTTAAAGCGAGTGAAGCTGCAAAGCCATATGAGCGAAAAGGTTAAGGGAGAGAAGGAATCATCACTATAATCACTATTCTATAAATGGTATAATATAGCTTCACAATGATGAAATGGGTGGTTTTTTTGGTATCTTCAAAAGATGTGGCGAAGCATGCTGGTGTCTCACAAACAACTGTATCTAGAGTATTGAATACACCAGAGCTTGTAAAGCCAAAAACAATTGAAAAAGTAATGCAGGCGATAGAGGAGCTTAACTATGTGCCAAATGATATAGCAAGATCGCTTGTTCAGAAAAAAACAGGCATTATTACATTGATTTCGGGGCCCTTACACAACCCTTTTTTTGTTGATACAACTACAGCTATCGTGAATTATGTTAATGCACGTGGCTATAAAGTGAATGTCTACTTTGGCACAGAGGATAATCTAAATTCAATCTACAATGCTGTTTTAGAAACGAAAGCAGACGCAATTATTTTGTCTTCTATGCTGTATCAGGATGATTTATTTTATAAACTAGAGAAACTAGCTATTCCATTTATTATGTTTAACCGTAAGCATAAAGAGAATAGACATTTTGTGGAAATTGATAATGTTCAAGCAGGTTACCTTGCGACCAATCATGTCCTATCATTAGGGCATGACTCTTTATGTTGGATAGGGGGGCCACATCAAATGAGCACCTTCTATGGACGCTATCTGGGATTTGAACAAGCTTTACAGGATTATGGGCTAGATGCAAAATTAGTGCCTACTTTTTTAACGAACACCAATAAAATAGATATTGAACGAGCGTTTACAGAGCTTTTACAACTAGAAAAAAGACCAACAGCTATTTGTGCTGCTACCGATGCCATTGCCATTGAAATATTGAATCTTTGTTTAGAGAGAGGTTTTCAGGTTCCGAGAGATTTTAATATCATTGGTATTGATAATGTAGAGCTTAGTAAACATCACTCTATTGCCTTAACAACAGTAGGTTTAACATCAGAAGAGAACTTAGGTTTTATTGCTATCGAAAAATTATTTGAGGTAATGGAGAAAAAAAGTACTTGCATTAGACAAACAGAGTCTGTTAAGATTTTCCCAAGAAATACAACGTGTAAAATAAACTGATAGATCATCAGTTTATTTTTTACACCAAAATGGTTACGTATTCATTTCTTTATTTTCTGAAATGAATACGTAACCATAAAAAGAAAGGAGTGAATTACGATTGAAAAAGGGCTTATGGATCAATGGAGAATGGAAGATGACTGCTCAATGGATGGAGATCCAAGCTACCTATTCGCAAGAGGTATTGGCACACTTTGCGATGGCCACTGAAAAAGATGTACAGGAGGCCATTGAAAGTGCACATGCTGCAGCTCCTCAAATGGCTGCATTAACTGCTTTTCAACGAGCAGAGATATTAGAGCAGTTATCCACCCTTTTTGCAGAAAATAGAGATGAAGCAGCAAGTATCATTGCAATGGAATCAGCCAAACCGTTAAAGTATGCTTACGCTGAAATTGATCGCACAGTTGAAACCTATAAATTTGCGGCAGAAGAAGCAAAGCGACTTACTGGTGAAATGGTTCCAATGGATGCATCAAAAAATGGAGAGGGGCGCTTTGCTTATACATTAAGAGAGCCAATCGGTGTTGTGGCAGCGATTACGCCATTTAACTTTCCGCAAAATCTAGTAGCACACAAAGTTGGGCCAGCATTAGCTGCAGGCAATACGATTGTATTGAAACCTGCCACACAAACAGCACTATCAGCCCATTTTTTGGCAAAATTATTGGCGCAAACAAATTTACCAGCAGGTGCCTTTAATCTTGTAACAGGACAAGGTAAATTAGTAGGCGATGCATTTTTAGCACATCCCAATGTTAAGATGATAACGTTTACAGGAAGTCCAGCGGTAGGGATTTCTCTACGCAATCGTGCAGGCTTGAAGAAAGTAACCTTAGAATTAGGTTCCAATGCAGGCGTAATTATAGACGAAGGGGTACAGCTTGAGCGTATTATGGATCGTATTGTGATGGGGGCCTTTTCCAACCAAGGTCAAGTCTGTATTTCTTTACAACGTATCTATGTCATGGAAAGTATGGTGGAGGAATTTTTAATACGGCTGAAGGAAAAAATAGAGCAGCTTACAATTGGTGATCCAATGGATAATCAAACAGATCTTGCTATGATGATTTCACAAGCTGAACAACAGCGTGCTTATCAATGGATTGAAGAGGCAGTAGCTGAAGGGGCCCAAGTAATTACAGGTGGTCACATTGACAATCATATTTTATTGCCCACTGTTTTATATAATGTTCAACCACAGAGTCGTGTATCCTGTGAAGAGATTTTTGCACCTGTTGTTATCGTCAATAAGGTATCCACCATTGAAGAAGGGATAGCGGCTATCAATGATTCTCACTATGGCCTACAGGCAGGCATCTTCACTCCTTCTATTCAGACAGCTTTTCAAGCTACAAAAGCATTGCACGTTGGTGGAGTCATCATTAATGATGTACCTACTTATCGAGTAGATCACATGCCGTATGGTGGTGTAAAGGAAAGCGGCACAGGCCGTGAAGGCATTAAATATGCATTAGAAGAAATGACGGAAATGAAGCTAGTAATTTGGAATAACCAATAATAATCACGAATGGAGATGGGAAAATGAAAATGATTAAACAACATCCAAAATTGTATGTGATGGACAATGGTACGATGCGAATGGATAAAAATTATATGATTGCGATGCACAATCCAGCAACCATCGATCATCCAAACCAGCCAAATGAATTTGTTGAATTCCCTGTTTATACAGTACTGATTGATCATCCAGAAGGTAAAATTCTATTTGATACAGCATGCAATCCAAACTCGATGGGTCCAGAAGGGCGATGGGGTGAATTTACGCAAAAGGCATTTCCTATTAATATGCCAGAAGAATGCTATTTACATCATCGTCTAGAAGAATTAAATGTTCGTCCAGAGGATATCAAATATGTTGTTGCTTCCCATTTGCATCTCGACCATGCAGGGTGCTTAGAACTCTTTACAAATGCGACAATTATTGTACAGGAAGATGAGTTCAATGGCACATTACAAACATACGCTAGAAACGTAAAAGACGGTGCCTATGTTTGGGGTGACATTGATATGTGGATTAAAAACAATCTGCAATGGCGCTTAATCAAACGTGGCGAGGATCATGTAAAACTAGCTGAAGGGATACAAGTATTAAATTTTGGTAGTGGTCATGCTTGGGGAATGTTAGGTTTGCATATTCAAATGCCTGACACAGGTGGTATTATCTTAGCTTCAGATGCCATTTATACGGCAGAAAGCTTTGGCCCTCCTGTCAAGCCACCAGGCATTATCTATGATTCTGTAGGTTATAATACAACAGTGGAACGGATTCGAAGACTAGCACATGAAACAAATTCACAAGTATGGTTTGGCCATGATCCTATTCAATTTAAATCATTTAGAAAATCGACGGAAGGCTATTATGAATAGATAGGAGTAGAGAAGCCATGCATAAATTAACCTTTACGCCTGCTAGCTATACTGGCTGGGGCTGTTTAAGTCAGCTTCTGCTAGAGGTAAAGAAGTTTAACGCTCACAATATTTTGATCGTGACAGATCCATTATTAAAAGAAATAGGTCTAACGGACAATGTCGAAAAGCCTTTGATTGAGAAAGGCTATACAACAACCATTTATACTGATATTGCACCAGAGCCTCCGCTTGCAATTGGCGAAAAACTAGTTGATTTTACGAGAAAGCATCCATTTGATTTGGTGATTGGTGTAGGTGGGGGCAGTGCACTAGATTTAGCGAAGCTTGCCGCCGTATTAGCAAAACATGATGGAAAAGTTGCAGATTATTTAAACCTAACAGGAACGAAAACATTGGATAATAAGGGGTTACCTAAAATTTTAATTCCTACCACTTCTGGGACAGGCTCAGAGGTTACAAATATTTCTGTGCTATCACTGGATACGACCAAGGATGTTGTGACACATGATTATTTATTAGCGGATGTAGCGATTGTAGATCCTGCCTTAACGATTTCCTTACCATCAAAGGTAACGGCTGCGACTGGGGTAGACGCGTTAACTCATGCGATAGAAGCCTATGTATCAGTAAATGCGAATGCAGTAACAGATGCACTTGCACTACAAGCTATCCGTTTAATTAGCCAGTCAATACGAACAGCTGTCCATAATGGGCAAGACAAGCAAGCGCGCACAGATATGAGTTATGGCAGCTATTTAGCAGGGTTAGCCTTTTTCAATGCTGGTGTAGCAGGCGTCCATGCTTTAGCCTATCCCCTGGGAGGTCAGTTCCATATAGCTCATGGTGATTCCAATGCAGTACTATTACCATATGTCATGGGTTATATTCGTCAAAGTTGTGAAAAACGAATGAAAGATATTTTAGATGCCATGGGGATATCATCTTCCTATTTATCGCAAGAAGAGGCTTCCTATAAATGTGTTGACGCCTTACAACAACTCGTTCAAGATGTGAAAATTCCCTCAACATTACAAGGATTCAATATCCCTGCCTCAGCACTTGAACAGCTAACAGAGGATGCTACAAAACAAACGCGTATTTTAGCGCGAAGTCCAATGCCATTAGAGCGTGAAGATATCTATCAAATCTATCAAGCTGCCTTTGATGGAGTGGTAAGAGAACCGTAATGAGGTTTTCAAAAGATTCAATAACTAAAAAAATCTGCCTTAATGGCAGATTTTTTTCATGTTGTTGAAAAAGATGATGTCAACGGCAGAAAAAGCAACTTTGCAAGGTGAGAGGTTGATTTCCGTTCCGCCAGCGTCCTTTCCAGGGGACGTCTGAGGAGCCGCTTCACTCACTTCCGTTCGCTCCAGGGTCTCCTCTGTGACGCTAAATCCCCTAGGAGTGATGCTGGCTCCACTCCAATCAACCACTCTGCAAAGTGTCTTTACTTTTTTCATACTAGTATAGAAATCAAATAACCCAATATCTGTATTCTTAGGTGGGATAAACTCTTATTTTCAATGTGGAGAATTGAAGCGTGACAACACCCCTCTATAAAGAGTAGTAAACACTTGCACTTTATTTGAAAACCTTTGCTAAAAAGTCAGTGGGTTGAAGTGGAAGGCTACTTGACTCCCGTGGGATAGCGAGACAGGCGAAGCCCTGCACGGAGCGGTAGCGGAGGAAGCGATTCGGCGCTCGCCCACAGGAAAGCAAGTAGCCTGCAACGGAAATCCATTTCTACCTTTCAATTGACTGTTTTGTTTTTCAACACTATGAAAAAAATCTGCCTTAATGGCAGATTTTTTTATAAGAAATATTACGCTTCCGCATCTGGTGTAAATGTACGTGTAGCCAATTCTGCATCTAGCATAAAGATTGCGTTTGAGTCAGTTTCGATACGCTCAATTTTACGAATTAATGTATCAAATGTAGATTCTTCTTCTACTTGCTCGTCGATAAACCATTTTAAGAAGGCCATTGTCGCATGCTCACGTTCATCTAAAGCAATGTCTGATAAATTGTAAATACGGCGTGTTACTTCTTTTTCGTGTGATAGAGCCGTTTTAAAGGCATCTAAAATGGATTCGAAATGATTGCCTGGGCTTTCAAAACCTTGAATTGTTGCGCGGTAGCCCATATCACTTAAGAAATTATAAAATTTCATGGCATGGAAGCGTTCTTCTTCGGCTTGTACTAAAAAGAAGTTAGCGAAGCCATCATAATCTTGATCAGTGCAATAGGCTGCCATTGCCATATAGGCATGCGCAGAGTAGAATTCAAAATTCATTTGTTCATTAAGAGCTGTGTGTAGTTTTTCAGATAACATAAAAGTTTTCCTCCTTTTGCAGTAAATGACTTCTTTACTAGTATACAGTGTTGAGGCAGTAACATACAAAAAATTTAATTTTTAAAGCAATTCATGCAAAATTTAATTGATATTCGTTCTCAATTAGAAAATCTCTTCTTTTATACTTTTAAGAAGATAAAAAAAATCGCCTCGATCGTAATCGAAGCGATTTTTCATTATTATTGTTCTTGTTTCTTTTGATTTTTCACACCGATTAGGTAGCCACCTAATGCGATAGCAATTAAGACAATCCAGAAAATAGCTTTCCAAATAGTGGAGTGGGGGAATTCGTGTGGAATCACACCCAATTTTTCATGTGCTAATGTTAATACAGCTAATTTTACACCAACCCAGCCGACAATTAGGAAAGCAGCTGTTTCAAGTGATGGGAATTTGTCGAGAACCTTTACAAACCAACGAGCTGCGAAACGCATCATGATGACACCAATAATACCACCTAAGAACATCACTGCGAACTGACCTGCGTTAATCCCGCCAATATCAAAATCACCGATATGTGGAAGTGTGACAGCAATGGCAACCGCTGCAAGAATAGAATCCACAGCAAATGCGATATCAGCAAGTTCTACTTTTACAACCGTCATCCAGAAGCCAGATTGTTTTTTCGGCTCTTGAATTTCTTCGGAGTTTTGGGATGCTTTCCGCGAATCATAAATATGCTTAATAGACATAAACAGTAGATAAGCTGCACCTATTGCTTGGATCTGCCAGAAATTAACGAGCGTTGTAATAAGGAATAATGCGGCAAAACGGAAAACAAATGCCCCCACTAATCCATACAATAAAGCTTTTTGTTGTTGTGCCTTTGGTAAATGCTTAACCATAACAGCCATTACGACGGCGTTGTCTGCTGCTAACAAACCTTCTAGTACAATTAATACGACAAGTACCCATGCGTATTCTAAAAATATTGCCTCCAAATTTATTGCCTCCTTTAATTGTTGAACAGAAATGAATGGCTTGCTAACTTATTCTTTCCCTATTTTAAGCAAAAGAAAAAGACCCCTGCCTAAAAAATAGGCAAAGGTCTTGCTAAGCAATTAACTGTTCGTTGCACAGAAAGTTTTCTGTGTGACAAGAAATGCCATCACACCCGATGGTAATATACCATGTAATGACGAATGTGAATCAGATGCTTCGATCGCATCTGCTAGCTACTCCCCTTTGACAATAAAGTCAAAAGCTATTCAATTCTTACTAACATAGTAACATGCAACAATATAAAAGTAAATAAAAATATACTGCTATGGAGAAAAAATACTTTTCCGTTACGTTTGCACAAATGGTACTATAAAAAGATAGGCAAAATTTTTACAACTTAGAGAGGAGACAAACATGTATAGAAAATTTTTTTCCTACTACAAGCCACATAAACGATTGTTTGTCATCGATTTTTCAAGTGCCATTATTGTAGCAATCTTAGAGCTTGCGTTTCCATTGGCTGTTCAATGGTTTATCGATGAGTTATTGCCAACAGGAGATTGGGGCATGATCGTGAAAATAAGTGTCCTATTACTGCTTGTTTATGCCATTAGTACATTATTGAACTTTATCGTTAACTATTTAGGACATAAACTAGGCATAAATATCGAAACGGATATGCGTCAGGAATTATTTACGCATGTACAAAGGCAATCATTCCGATTCTTTGATAATACGAAAACAGGTCATATTATGAGTCGCATTACCAATGATTTGTTTGATATAGGTGAGTTTGCCCATCATGGACCTGAGGACCTCTTTATTGCGATCATGACCTTTGTTGGGGCCTTTGCCATTATGTTTAATGTGAATCCAACACTTGCTTTGATTGCAGCGATTATGGTGCCATTTTTAACATGGCTCGTGACATTTAGTAATATAAAAATGAACAATGCTTGGAAAACGATGTATGGTAAAATTGCTGATGTGAACGGACGTGTAGAGGATAGTGTGTCCGGTGTCCGTGTTGTGAAATCCTTTACAAATGAAGAATTTGAAATTAAACGCTTTAAGGAGCAAAATGGATTTTTCCGTACGGCTAAATTATATGCCTATAAAATTATGGCAGGGACACACGCCAGTATTTACATGATGACGCGCCTCCTTACATTAATGGTGTTAGTAGTCGGCGCTTGGCTAAGCTTTAATGGGAAATTATCTTATGGGGAGCTAGTGAGCTTTGTTTTATACACGAATGTTCTGATTAAACCAATTGATAAAATTAGTGCTTTATTAGAGCTTTATCCGAAAGGAATGGCTGGCTTTAAGCGTTTCCGTGAATTAATTGAACAGGAGCCAGAAATTCAAGATCGTGAGGATGCAAAGGTTATTAAACATTTAGATGGAAATATTGCCTTCAATCATGTTCATTTTAATTATGATGCATCCAAACAGGTTTTACATGATATAACATTTGATGTAAAAGCTGGCCAAACTATTGCCTTTGTAGGTCCTTCGGGTGCTGGCAAAACTACAATCTGCTCATTGATTCCTCGATTTTATGAGGTGACAAAGGGCGCTATTACGATTGATGGTATCGATATACGTAATATGACACAAGCGTCATTACGTGCTCAAATCGGTATCGTACAGCAGGACGTCTTTTTATTTACAGGTACAATTCGTGAAAACATTGCCTATGGAAAATTAGATGCAAGTGAAGCGGAAATTAGAGAGGCAGCGAAAAAAGCCCATCTAGAGGCATTTATCGCAGAGCTGCCCGAGGGCTATGATACACAAATAGGTGAACGTGGCTTAAAATTATCAGGAGGACAAAAGCAACGACTCGCGATTGCTCGTATGTTCCTAAAGAACCCGCCTATCTTGATTTTAGACGAGGCAACCTCTGCCTTAGATACAGAAACAGAAATGATTATTCAGCAATCGTTAACAGAGCTTGCTGAAAATCGTACAACACTAGTTATTGCCCATCGACTGGCAACTATTCGCAATGCTGATCGTGTATTAGTTGTGACACCGAAGGGCATTGAAGAGGATGGCACTTATGATGAGCTAGTGGCTCAAAATGGGATTTTTGCAAAGCTTCATCATATTCAATTTCGCAAGGGACAAACAGAACAAAGCGTTCAGAAAGATTTTGTGGAATTGACGTAAATGAAGGAAGGGGAGATTGTTTTTTTAAACAATTTCCCTTTTTTAGTTGCTTCCCCTTAGTTACATGTACTGCTCATGTTGTAGCCAAAGCACACTAACACGCATAATGAAGGTTTTTGTAGAAAGAGGGAATCGATTGAAAGGTAATGCCATCGAATATTCAAAGGGTACCAGGTCAAATCGCTGATATGGAAAATGGAGCATTCATTTATGAATACATAGAAGGAATGTTTAGCAAGTTTATCGAATAGAACTACAGTTCACTATAAAGGTCAAAAAATAGAGGTGAAGCAATGGATAACGAAAGAATCATCGGTCAAACGAAAAGTGTGGGTTTTCAAATCGGGGTTAGAAGGACGTTTCCAATTTCGCAGGAGCAAGCATGGACATTGATCACGACAACAGAAGGGGTACGTACATGGCTGGGGGAAGGCACTTCAGTTATATTTGAGCCTGGGCGCAAATACCATTCAAAGACAGGGTCAGGCGAAATCAGGATTGTTAAACCGTTAGAGCAGCTTCGATTAACTTGGCAAAAGGAAGAGTGGTCAAAACCATCTACCGTACAAATCCGTATTTTACCAAAAGGTGGTAATAAAACAACCATTAGCTTTCATCAGGAACATCTTTCTGATCAGACAGTACGAGAAGAAATGAAAGGTCATTGGGAAAGTGTACTGGACCTTATAAAAGAAAGAGTCCAAAATCGTTGAGCGAATAAAAATAGCATCCCTTCACAATCGATAGGGATGCTATTTGTTTTTATTTGGAGAATCCTTGTTTTCATGTCCTTTTGAAGTTCGTGTATAATCCTGTGGAGCAAGTGCTTTGTTACGTTCTGTATAGCCCTTAGGTGATAATCGAAAGATGGATTTTTTAATGGTTGCCCAATTTAGATCTGTTGCCAGGTTCATGTAAGAGTAGCCGTAAATTCGAATATTACTTACGTAAAGCAATGTCAGGTATAAAGAAACAAAGAAGCCAAATAATCCGAAAAAGGCACTAGCAAAGATAAAGGCAACGCGTAATATGCTGACCGAAGTAACAAGCGACTGATTCACTAATGTAAAGGAGGCAATGGTAGAAATAGCGATGACAACGATCATTTCAGGACTGGTTACACCTGCTCGAATGGCTGCATCCCCGATAATTAATCCACCTACAACACTGATGGTCCCACCAATAACGGAAGGGAGACGCAAGCCTGCTTCACGAAACAATTCAAACATCAGCAACATGAGCAACATTTCAAGCGAAGAGGGGAGCGGTAAGCCCGCCTTCGCTTGTACAACGGTTGCGAGTAGTTGAAGTGGCAATTGGTTTTGGTGATAGGTTGTCAAGGCAAGCCAGAATGCAGGAAGTAGTAAGCCAATTAAAATACCAAATATTCTCAATAATCGTTCGAGTGAACTGAAAATAATAGGATATTCATTATCCTCAGCTGATTTCAGTAAGAGAAACAAATTGACAGGGGTAATGATGGCATAGGCGACGCCATCTACAAAAATAAT
Organism: Lysinibacillus sp. HST-98; assembly: GCF_016757845.1. NCBI lineage: Bacteria > Bacillati > Bacillota > Bacilli > Caryophanales > Bacillaceae > Lysinibacillus > Lysinibacillus sp. HST-98. Next base: position 293,124 of record NZ_JAENHX010000001.1, on the reverse strand, counting down.
AAAGCGTCCTCTTGCTAAGGCCTGAACCGCATAATCAGGTCGTCCTGTATAATCAAACTTCGGAAAAAGCTTGGAATTTTTATTCACCTGTTCCATCAATAAATCGCCACTAAAAACAATATCTGTATCAACGGCAGCGAGCTGCTTTTTGATGCCATGTAAAATATCCATATCCACAATATCATCAAAATAAAGAATGGCTACCGTAGTTTTTGATCGTTTCCCAAGCTCCACTTTTTCCACACAAAATGAGTTGGTCGGCAAGCGTTTTCTTACTAGTGCGATATTGACGCGTATATCTTCAATGAAATTATCTCTGGGCCCTTTAACAAGAACCTCCATGCGTGTTTCTTCAGGCTGGCGATTCGGCTTGTGGGCAATATTGCTTGCATATAAAAGATTGCCTTCATCAAAATACAACAACAAGAAGCCACTATAGACAAAAGTTATCAGCTGTTCCTTGTCTTGTACTTTTTGAATACTTGGAACATGAAGATGCCTTGCGATATTCTCTTCAAAGGGGACCTCATCCAAATGATCATATAAATACTGAATACGTTGAATAATCACTTCATTAAGCATTTGTTGATCAATCATAGCATCACACGTAATAAAGTGTACTTTCTGCTGATTAAACATATATTCCTGAAATTGAATATCTGCCGATTTTTGAAATAATTTTCTGATCGTACTAAGATCTAGCGCCTGTTCTTGCTGAGGCATTATGATTCACCACTTTTCCTATCTTGTTTTTCAGTTTTCCCCTTTTTAGAAGATTTATCCGACAAGAAAGCTACGACTACGAAAAATATTGAGAGTAAAAAGAAAAAAATAAAAGTGGCTGTAAGAATATAATGTCCTTTAACTTTTAAAAATAGGCTTTCATTTAGCATGATTAATGGTAAACAAAGAATAAAGAAGGGAGGAGCAAGCATTTGCCATATACGCTTCGGATCTCCTGTCATCTTCAATAAATCTGCCACAATGTACAAAAGGAAACTAACACGAATAAAGGTTCCTGTCAGCCATTGATAAATGGAGAAAAAGTCAAGATGCTCGATATAGCGACCGATTGTCACTAATCCCCATTCTTCGTAGGCAGGATAGCGTTGCTTAGCTGCTTCATTCGGTCCAAATTCTGTAATGGCCCCAATTAATGGTCCTAATGTCAGTCCTACTAAAATGGCCAGCATAATAGCAAAATGGTACCAGCGAATACGTTCCTTAAATTGATGCTGTAAAAATAGCAACATTAAAAGCTCAATAAACCCGGATGCAGGGAAAATCATGCCTCGCAATACAGGCTGGAATCCATGTTCAAAAAATGGACGCAATAATTCATAATCTTTTACCTGCATGTTCGTAAAGGCAACGAAAAAGCCAAAGATAACTACACCGAATAATACAAAAACGTTTAAAATGACAATTGTCTGTAAGCTAGTCGCCACAAGAAGAATACACAGAATGGTATAGATAAATAATAAGATGATCACAGGTGTTTGAGGTAAAAATGTAGTATTAACCCATTGCAGTGTTTCAATCATTGTAAAAGCTGCGATAATCATTAAAAAAATAGCAACTGTATAAATAACAATAGTAGAGCCAATTTTCCCGATTTTTGAATCAAGCCAATCTCGGATGGGCTCCTGTTTAGATTTCGATTGAATATATACTAATAAAAATAGCCAAAAGAAAATAATTCCTCCAGCAAACAATACAGATAGCCAGCCATCTCTTTTGGCCACATCTAGCAGTGGAGGAATAATGGTTACATGATTTTTTAAGCCAATAACAGTCATTGATAGGAAGATGACATGTAAAATACTGATTGATCCTACACTTTTCATGTTGAAAACCCTCTAACATTGATTGATACATATTAGCTTTGACAAAAAAAGTCGGCTTTATAAGCAGAAAATGGTATGGTTTCATGAAAAAAATGAGGTATTGGACGACACCATCATCCAATACCTCATCATAGGAAACGTAAGCTAAATTAATGAATATATTTTGTGCTTACAAGATCTTCTTTTAAGACATCTGTTGGGATTTCAAACTCTACAACGCCCATATAGCCAGGTGCCACTTCATATTTATCAAAGGAAATCACAAGCTTGCCTTTATCAGAAATGTAGAATTGCTGATCAGGTTTAATGGCTGTAAATTCTTCCATTAACTCTTCATCGGCAAGGCCAGCACCCTTTACCCAGTAAACTTTATCTTGATTCGATTCAGCTATTTGTGTACGCATTTGTTCTTTAATATTTTCACTAATTGTTTCAATATAGTGCTGATCTTTAAAGAGCATTGGTAAAGTAATTAAAATTTCGTTTTCTTTATCGATCGTATCGTATTCCATCACCGTTGAAGACGAACCAACAGTATTTACAACATAACGGCCGATCGATAAAATTTGTTCATTATCAGTTTTGATTTCGAAACCACTATCAATACCTAAATGACCACCGCCATTTAATTTTAAATCGCCCACTTCTGCCATAAATTCATCGTAAAGTGTTTTACCTTCTGCACGATACTTTTCATTTAATGTATTCGCCAGATCTTGATTTTCTAAGTTTTCAATAGAAGGTACTTTAATGTTGGCATCATAAGTATCTTCAGCCACTTCATATTCTGTCCAAGTCAATACTTTTATCACACTACCAACCACGGGAATTTCTGAGAGTGTACGTGCCATTGCAGGACTTACATTTAAACCAGCTGTAAATAGCATGGCTGCAGCGGCAGATCCAAGGACCCATTGAGGTGTACGATTTTTTTTCTTTTTTTGACCTTGCTTAAGTGCTTTTTCAACCACGAAGTCTAGCTCTTTTGGAATCGGGACTTTCATATATTGTTTCTCTAACTCCTGTAATTTTTTATCCATGTGCAGTTTCTCCCTTCACATCTTCCAGTTGTATTTTCAATAGTTTTAATGCTTTATAAAGACGTGATTTGGCTGTACTCAACTTAATGTCGAGGATGTTCGCCACGTCAGCGAGTTTTAAATCCTCGAAATAATGGAGAATGACAACCTCTCGATACATTTGCGGGAGTTCATCCAACGCATGCTCCAAGTCAACATTCTCATAAACATCCTCTTGAGCAGGTGTTAAATATTGTAATGTATCATCATCTGTCACTTGTAAGCGTTTATGCTTACGTAAAAAATCTATGGCTGTACGGACAACTATTTTATAAAACCAGCTTTTCATATAGGTCACATTTTCAAGTCGATCTAATGAAAGCATGGCTTTTTGGATACTGTCTTGTACAACATCTAGTGCGTCCTGTTCATTTTTTGTATAGCTATACGCGAGCAAATAAAAACGCTCTTTTTGTTCTCGAATGAATTGGACAAACACCTCTTCATGTTGAAATGCATTTCTTGTTCTCATGTCCAAAGAAGCTCCTTTTTTAACATTGTCAAATTGTATACATTTACTAGACGTACGAGGAGAGGGAAAAAGTTGATGCCATGAAAAAAACTTACCCCAATTGAGATAAGTTTGATCGTTCTATAGTATTGGCATACGTTAGTATAACGGCTGATCATGAAAAATAGTCATATGTATTTTTCAAGAGTAATAGAATGGTCACAACGATAAATAATTTACGTACATAGCCACTGCCGCGTTTAATGGCAAATTTTGAACCAACAATAGCTCCTGCAATTTGCGCAAGACCCATTGGTAGTCCGTAGGCATAATTTATTTGTCCTAAGTATATAAACATAAGGAGGGCAGCTACATTACTGCCGAAATTTAAAAATTTGGCGTTTCCTGCTGATTGTAAAAAATCAAAGCCAACTAGGAGAAAAGCAAAGAGTAGAAACGAGCCTGTCCCAGGACCTAAAAAGCCATCATAAAAGCCAATAAGTGTAATCACAAAAACAAAAATAATAGAACGCTTTGGGGTTAATTGTTTATAGGTGGTCATACTGCCCCAGTCTTTTTTAAAGATGGTATAGATAGCAACGGCTGCAAGCATAATCAGCATTAATGGCTTCAGTACACTTGGGTCCATTAAGTGGACAATCCAAGCACCCAGCATAGAGCCAAAAAAGACGAAGGGGAAAAGCTTATAAACGGCTTTTATATCTAATTTACCAGAGCGATAAAATGTCACTGTGCTAGTAAGGGAACCCATTGTACCTGCCAATTTATTGGTTGCTACTGCAGTAGAGGGAGGAAGACCAACGAACATAAGAGCTGGTAATGAGATAAGCCCACCTCCTCCAACCACTGAATCAATAAAGGCTGCTAAAAAACCGAAGAGGATTAAAATTAATAAAATATTTACATCTAAATCAAAAGGCACAAAAGGTCATCTCTTTTCTATCATAATAATCTGATAGTAGCGAACTGAGGATAGGCTGTAAATACTCTAGCTGCTATTTTTTAATAGAAATAAATGAAGTGATCGTATAGAAAATGACGATAATTTCTACATAACACAAAAAAATTCTACTTGGAGTCATTATTTTGATGTATTATGTAGTTGATGGTGTTTTTACGTAAAGGGGACGTGATGACATGAGTTTAGGAAATCATATACGTGTATTTCTCTGTGTTGTGTTTATGGGAGTACTTGTAGGGTATGTCTTTAATGCAAAAAAAGATATAACAGATCATGAGTATATTGATACTGTAAAGGAAGGCTATTTGGAGAATTTTTCAGATGTCACAGTTCGAAATGCTTTTAATTACGCTTTTTTTGAACCTTACTGGCGCTATTATGAAGCGAAAACTGGGGAGCAAGTTGTAGAATTGTCAGGTGATATTACGTTTCAAGACGCAAAAGGACATGCTATTCTCCAATTTGTCGTGAACGAACAAACGCAGCAATTTTCCCTAGAGGCAATGAAATTTAAAGATGTCGTATTAAACCAGCAACAACAACAAAAGCTTGTTGGCATGGTCTATCACACTTGGGAAAAGAAACAACTAGCTTATGAGTAAGGTTTTTTATTTTGTAAATCATCCAAACTGTATTACAGTAAAAGGGGGAGCTAGAGACAGAGAGGATGTTTTACATGAGATTAAGTATTTTAGATCAAATGCCGATTCCAAAAGGTCATTCTGCAGAAGAGGCCTTCCAACGTACAGAACAGCTGGCATTGCTAGGTGAAGAGCTTGGCTATCACCGTATGTGGCTTGCTGAACACCATAATAGCCAGTCATTGGCGAGTTCAGCTCCTGAAGTAACTGCTGCTTTTTTAGCTGCTAAAACACAGCGGCTTCGCATTGGTACGGGCGGTGTCATGATGATGCATTATTCACCCTATAAGCTAGCAGAGGTCTTTAAAACATTATCAGGGCTGGCACCCAATCGTATTGATTTTGGTGTGGGGAGAGCTCCTGGGGGTGATCATGCCGCTATTTATGCATTGGCAGAAGGAAGACGACAACGCTTCACGGAACAGTACGATAAGCTAGAAATCATATTAAAACTAATGAATAATCAAAAAACAGGTGAACATGTCTATGATCAAGTCGTTGCAGCTCCTGCTCATATTTCATTACCAGACGCTTGGTTACTAGGTTCTAGTGGTCAGAGTGCCATGCAGGCTGGCCAGCTGGGAGTAGGCTATTCGTATGCACAATTTTTCACGGGCAATATGTCAAAGGATATCTTTGATGCCTATAAAGCCTATTTTACGCCTTCTTATTATATGGATAAACCACAAATCATTGTGACATATGCAGCAACAGTTGCCCCTACCTTAGAAGAAGCGGAATATTTAGCTAAACCGATTGATATTTCTCGTCTTCAATTAATGAAAGGGCAAATCATTCAAACAATGTCACCCGAAGAAGCGAAGGATTATCCATTAACTGAAATGGATAAATTGACGATTGACAATAATCGCAAGGCGAATCTTGTCGGGACACCCCAAGACATTGCTTCTTTTTTAAGTGCTGAGCAAGAACGCTATGGCTTTGATGAAGTAATGCTAAATTGCAATCAATATGAATTAGAAAGTCGTTTAAATACCTATAGATTCCTTGCAAAGGAATTAATTAGATAAGAGGAAAAGCCATATTCATCTGAATATGGCTTTTATGTATTTAGAATAACGGCTTTACAATTAGAAAAACCCGGAAATAAATTTCCGGGTCTGATTACCACTTACATTTTCTGCTCCATGACACACTGCCTCGCTTCCGCATAGGATCTTAAGATATTCCTAAGAAATCTGTACTTTAGCTTATTCAGTTTTGATGGTCCTTCTGAGTTATCGATCAATCGCACTCATCGGGTTAACCCTCCTAGTCATTGGATTTGAAGTGAAATCTTTAATAGTATAGCTCAACTTCTATTTCTTATACCTCTTGTAATTATTTTTTATGCTAAAAAATAATTACAAGAAAACATACAGTCATTACCAGTTAACAATGAGATAAAAACGCTCGTCTGTTTGAAGAAAAGAATAGTTGCATCCATAATGTACAGGCTACTTGTACAACTGGCTGTGATTTTAATTATTGATAGATATTTCCATAAATGTGATTGACTTAAAATGTGTATTAAGCATATAATACATTTTAAGAAGTGTATTAACTGTTTAATACATTTTTTTATTGTCGGTGTATTAAGTGCTTAATACGCTGAGGTGTTAACGAGAGAAAAAATATGTCCATGTTGATAGGTGCAACCCATCATTCTACGTACTGTGTATTAAGTGGTTAATACGCGGAATTAATTTTTTGAGGAGTTGAGTTATTTGACTATAAATTTTAATAATCGGGACCCGGTGTATGTCCAAGTGATTCGGCATCTGAAAGAACAAATTGCCAAGGGATTTTATGAGCCAGGACAGGAGATTCCATCCAGAAGGGAATTAGCCAATCAGTTAAAAATTAACCCAAATACTGCGCAACGAGCTTATAAGGAAATGGAGGAACAAGGATTGATTTTTACAGAGGGGAATATGCCTAGCTGCATTACGAAAGATGAAGCGGTCCTTAAAAATGTCCGTGAGGAATTGATTATCGAAGCGGTTGACTTATTTTTAGGCTCTATTAAATCTATCGATGTGCCGTTAGCCGAAGTATTGGAACTTGTAAAGAAAAAACATGATGCCGAAAGCGGAGAAGCGGAGGAATCGAAATGATAGAAGTAAAAAATGTTAACAAGAAATATGGCAGGAAACAGGTTTTAAAAGACATTTCTTTTACTGCAGAAAAAGGAGAGATTACTTGTTTAATAGGAATAAATGGTGTAGGTAAGACGACCATTATGAAAGCTATTATGGCGCTCACACCAATTAATAGTGGTGAAATTTTAATGGATGGAGAAAAAATCACAAAAGAAAGTTTTGAAAAAATAACCTTCATCCCAGACACAATAACGATGTTGCCACAAATGAAAATCAATGAAGCTTTTACGTTCATGGCTGATTTTTATAAAAGCTGGAATCCTCAGAGGGCAGAAGAATTACTACAATTTTTTAAACTTGATCCGAATGAACGTATTGCTAACTTATCGAAAGGAAATACAGCAAAAGTGAATATGCTACTGGGTTTGTCACTTGATGTCGATTATTTACTGATGGATGAACCATTCTCTGGCATTGATATTTTCTCTCGTGAGCAGATTGCAGAGGTGTTTACAAGCCATTTAATTGAAGAACGTGGTGTCATTATAACAACGCATGAAATTAGTGATATTGAGCATTTGATTGATAAAGCAGTCCTTATTGATGACGGTGCAGTATTGAGGGAATTTAGCGTGGAGGAAGTACGTGAAAATGAAGGGAAATCAGTGGTTGATGTGATGAGGGAGGTATATCGAGCATGAAAAACTATTTAAAACTTGTTCATTTTGAAGTAAATCGATTTTTTAAATTGTATTTGATTTTAATAGGCTTGACCATGCTCAGCCAGCTTATGGGAGCAGGAATTATCTCACAAACTTATATGAAAAATGCTAAACAGTTGATGGCAGAAAACCAGTTATCCATGAACCAGTATGTGGAGCAATACGGGACTTTTTCTTTCGATCGATTCACTGATTCAGAATGGTTTCTGCTGCCAATCTTTTTTTGTATCGCCATGTTGATGATTTATGTTTTCTTTATTTGGTATCGAGATTGGTTTGGCAAAAATACGTTTATTTACAGATTATTCATGTTACCAACTGAAAGAATCGCCATTTATTTTGCGAAATTAACGACGATTATGCTTTTAGTTCTTGGCTTGATTGCCTTGCAAATATTGCTAATTTTGATGGAAAAACAAATAGTGAATAAGATTATACCAATCGATCTCCAATCAAATTTCTCAATTTATACTAGTTCTACTTTAAATATGTGGAGGTGGCTGTATCCGACTACCTTTACAGAGTTTATCCTAGTATATGCACTTGGATTACTTTTCGTGGCAGTAATATTTACCGCGATTTTAATTGAGCGAAGTTATGGTTTAAAAGGAATTTTTTACGCTATTTTTTATGGCTTACTGTCACTTGGGGTATTTTTTGCTCCAATCCTATTAGTTAATGTTTATACAAATTACTTTTACCCACTTGAGATTTTCTTCATGGTACTGGTAGCGAGCATGATCGTTTTAGGAAGTGCCATTTGGATTGCGAATCATTTACTAAAATATAAAATCAGGGTCTAGAGGAGGTATAACAATGAAAAAATATTGGAAAACAATCAGTATTTGTTTCTTCATCTTGGTATTTATCAGTTCTTACTATATCCAAAAAACAGCAATGGCTTCGAAAAATGACAGATCCTATAAAATTGAAACGATCAGCGGAAATAAGGAAGAAATCGAAAATCTTATCCTTCAAACAAGTTATCAGAGTAATGATCTTTATCATATGTTGTACATATCAAAGGATGGTTCCACGAATCCCAATAATCAGTCTTTTTTTGGCGATTTAATTGCCCCAAATGAACCTATGATTCTTCGGAAATATATTGAGGAACACCGTAATTTTATGCGAGGGAAAGAATTTGATCCAAGAAAATATTTTGAAGACAAAGCACGCTTGATTTATACAACGTTTCTAGATGATGGTAAAAAAGAAGCTAGAGGCAATGTCGTAACGCTTCAAATTGATACACTTGATAAAAATACAAATGACAGTTCTTCCTTTAAAATCGATATACCAGTCAAAGCTAGCTATGATTGGATTAATGTGAATGACGTCTACGTAGGAGATGGAAAGATAAATATTTTAACAACAAACTATTTATCAGCCAACTATCTTATAAAGGCTAGGGAAGAGTTGCATGTCTATACGATTGATGTGGAGAAGAAGGAATTAGTAAAGGATGCCATCCTTGCAGAATTAGTGTCAGAAGAAAGAGGCACTTCCAGTATCCGTATTTTTAATGAATACAATACTACTACTCAAAACGAAAATTATTATTTATATATGGTAGAAAAATACAGTGAGCGAAAAGAAGATACTGAGCTAGAAGTTATCTCTAGTCAAATATATCTCTATGATAATGCCAAGAATGAAGCAGAGGAATGGACTATGCCAGAAGAATTAAAACCCTATCGGAAGTCAATGCGGATTCATAAAGAAACGATATACATTCCTGTTTATTCAGCCAATGGTCTAACGCTGAATCGTTATCATATTGAAAAGAAACAGTGGGAAGAACCCTTAACCCTTCAATATTCAAGCATTGCGAATGAGAAAGATGCTCCATATTTACGTATAGCAGAGGGAAAATTTTATTTAGTATATCGTGTTTCCGATGGACAGTGGTTGTCTATCGTTGATTTACGTACAGGTGGATTGATTTATGAAGGGAAAATCATTTCCGAAGACAAGAAAAATCAAGAGGCGGATTCCTCACTTACGATCGAACAATTATATACGATGCATTAAGGAACAGGAATACGGATAACCTACAATTTATAACTTCATATGTAAAAAAACTCCATGTTGATCAGTCTTTGTTCAACATGGAGTTTCTGTCTGTATCGATGAACTTATACACGAGCAGAGCCACTCACAAACGCGGCATCTGGATAATACATATTTTTTACAAGTACATTTGGCCCTAAGCATTTGACTGCTGGACAATGGCAGTTAAGCGATTTTGCCAAGTCGGTCGCCATCCATTTATCAAAGATCAATGGTAGTTCGTCATGTACAATATTGCCGAGGGCTGGTGTGTCACCAAAGTCGGTAACGATCACATCACCTGTAAAGATATTGATATTCAATCGTGAACGACCGTCTGGGTCATTACGCATCGTGACATTCTTCTCAGTACGGAGACGTTGTAACAGCTTTTGATCTTCTTCGTTCATGCTACATGGGTAGAATGGTAGTGTACCAAATAACATCCATGTATTGTCATCACGGATATCTAGCAGGTGATGAATGGCTTCACGTGTTTCCTCTAGTGATAAAGAAGTAAGTGCACTTGCAAAGTCGGATGGATACATTGGATGCACCTCATGACGTGCACATTTCATCTCATGGATAATTTGGTGATGAATATGTTCTAAGTATGGTAAAGTTTTTTTGTTTAACATTGTTTCTGCTGATACCATTACACCATGTTCAGCTAGCATTTTTGCGTTATCAATCATGCGTTGGAATAAGGCTGCACGTTGGTCGTATGTTGGTTTGCGTTCCATCATTGCAAAGCCCGTTTCGACGAATTCATCGATTGTTCCCCAGTTATGTGAAATATGAAGGACATCAAGATAAGGTGCAATCAGTAAATAACGTGCTGGTTCCAATGTTAGGTTGGAGTTAATTTGTGTCCGTACACCACGTTCATGCGCATATTTTAAAAGTGGCAACACATAATTCTGGACGGACTTTTTACTCATCATAGGTTCTCCACCAGTAATGCTGAGCGTTTTTAAATGGGGTATTTCATCTAATCGTTTTAGAATTAATTCAATTGGTAATGCCTCAGGGTCTTTATTTTGTAATGTATAGCCTACTGCACAGTGTGCGCAGCGCATATTACAAAGTGTTGTTGTTGTAAATTCAATATTTGAGAGTGTCATTTGTCCATGTTGTTCTACATCTAAATAGGCTTCCCAAGGATCATAGACAGGTGTTATTTTTTGTAAGGTCGTCATCTTTCGTACATCTTCCTTTCTAGCAATCTATTGTCTCATATTCAACGATAATTTCAAATATGAAATTGCAGAACGAGCTTATTTAGGGCTAGTCGAATATTTTTTTCAATATAGAAAAAGTTCCCTCGTTTCAATGGTCGGATAGGCATGTGTATAAAGCGCATACATGTTCTAATATTCTGTCATAGGACATTTTACTGTTATTTTTCATAAAAAACGTTATCATGATATAGAGTAAATAGTCACAATGCATCGAAGAAAGTGGGAATGAACATGACGAAATATGAGATCTTATTGTTTGACGTAGATGATACATTACTAGATTTTGATTTAGCTGAAAATGCAGCACTAGACCGCATGTTTAGAGAGGAAAAGATAGCCACTACGCCCGAGATGATTGCGCGCTACAAAGAAATTAATGAATCGATGTGGCGAGCTTTTGAGCGTGGGGAAGTGACAAAAAATACACTACATAATACAAGGTTTGCGGTTGCTTTAAAGGAATTTGGGATGGAGGTCGATGGCGTCTACTTTGAATCACTATTCCAAAAATACTTACAGGAAGCACACCATTATGTAGAAGGGGCTTATGAAGTTATCGCTCAACTAGCTAATCACTATCATTTGTATGTCGTATCAAATGGCGTAACGTTGACACAGAATAAACGACTAGTGGATGCCGATTTAGCACAATATTTTAAAGGCATCTTTATCTCCGAGCAAACGGGCTATCAAAAACCAATGCCTGCCTTTTTTGATTATGTATTTGAGCGGATTGAGCATTTTGATAAAGCTAAAACGCTTATAATCGGCGATTCTTTGACATCAGACATTAAAGGCGGATTGCTGTCAGGCATTGATACATGTTGGTTTAACATCCGCAATGTTGAAAATACGAGTGGGATTGAACCGCATTATGAAATTAAAAAATTGCATGAGTTACATGAGCTATTGCATACAAAAATAGCACTATATTAAGACAGAAGGCACTTCCTTTGTTCCGTGAACAAAAGGAGGTGTTTTTTATGTTTTTTGTGGCTAATAAAAATTAAATTATCACTACCATACTGACAAAATAATCGAGTGCTTGCTATGTATAAAATACAATAGAAAAGGCAAAACCTTTTATGAGACTAGTTTCCATGAAAGGGGAAATATTCGATGAATATGGTTTTAACTGCCAGTAAACGTCAAAAGGGACGACAATCTTCTTTAACACAGCTTCGACAAAATGGGGGCATTCCAGGTGTGGTTTACGGCTTTCAAATGGAATCAACGGCAATTATGTTAGATGCGAGAGCCTTTGCAAAAATGTTAGCTACACACGGTACGAAAAGTGTTTTCCAATTAGATGTTGAAGGAAAACGCATTAATGCAGTTTTGACAGAGGTACAACGTTGTGCATTAAAAGGGAATGTTAAGCATGTGGATTTTAAATCCATCAATATGTCAGAGGAGCTAGAAGTGGATATTCCAGTGACTGTAATTGGGGATGCAGTGGGAGTTGCTGATGGCGGATTCCTGCTCCAGCCTAATCGTGAAGTGCGTATTAAAGTGAAGCCAACTGACATTCCAGAAACCATTGAAATAGATGTTACACATGTTGCCATCGGGACTTCTCTATACGTCGGAGATATTCGTCAACAGTTCTCGTTTGAAATTTTACAAGAGGATGACTACACACTTGTGACGATTACACCACCGGCTGCTGAAAACGTACAGGAAGATGATACAGTGGACGATACACCAGAAGTGATGGAAGCAACAGGACAAAATACTGCTGAACCAGAAGCATAAAGGAAAGAGGAGCCTCCTTACACTACGTAAGGGGCTCCTCCTGTTGTTGAAAAAGATCATGTCACTAGCAGAAAAAGACCTTTTAGCAAGGTGAGAGGTTGATTTCCGTTCCGCCAGCGTCCTTTCCAGGGGACGTCTGAGGAGCCGCTTCACTCACTTCCGTTCGCTCCAGGGTCTCCTCTGTGACGCTAAATCCCCTAGGAGTGACGCTGGCTCCACTCCAATCAACCATTCTGAAAAATGTCTTTACTTTTTCATACTAGCATAGCGATCAAATAGCCCATTATCTGTATTCTTAGAGGGGATAAGTTCTTATTTCCAAGGTGGAGAAGTGATGCGTGACAACACCTCTTCATAAAGAGTAATGAACACCTTCACTTTATTGCCCACAGGAAAGCAAGTAGCCTTCAACAGAAATCCATTTTCACCTTTCACAAAAATTCTATTGATTGTTTTGTTTTTCAACACTATGAGGAGCCTCCTTACACTACTTAAGAAGCTCCTTATTATTTGCTATAAAAATTGCTGTATGGATTTACGATAACGATAATAGAGTGTGATGTAAATACTACAAGTTGCTAAAAATAGCCATGGTGGAAGAAAGCGCATGATGGCAAAGGGTGTTTCAAATAAAAAAGCAAAAAGGAAGGCAGCACCTTCTTTATCCCATAAACCTGGGGTATAATATGCGCTTTTTATACTGAAAAAGGGAGCGACGTTATCGTTGCCATAAAAAATCATTAAGAAGATAAGAGAGAGTATTGCCCAATTGCTTGCATGTTTCATTAAACGTTTATATTTCGCAATGTGGGAATCATGATCTGAAAATAATTCATCATTACCATCTTTACTTTTTGTCCAATAAAAAGTGCCATCATATGATTTTTCTTTTACTATACGCCAGCCAAAATCCTCATGTAATTGCTTATAGGTAGCTTTATTTTCTTTGCGAAGCTCCTGCTGACAATCAATCCGAATAACTTGTTCAAGATCTTCAGTAGGCTGAAATGTATAAATACCTGCTGAGTTAATGTTGGAGCATCGCCAACCCTTAGCTAACATTTCATTTAACCAGCGCTCTTCCTTTTCGATATCAAAAAAGACTTTAAATTTTATCATGTTTGCCAGCTCCCTCATATAAAGCTAAAATGTGCTGCAATCTTTGTTGCTCTGCCGCTAATATTTCTAGACCCTCTTCGGTCGTTTGATAAACCTTGCGTCTTGAATCCTGGGTTTCAACAGGTGTAATCCAATGATATTTCAATAAATTTTCAATGGCTCCATACATAGTACCAGCAGCAATCCTTACTGTACCAGCACTCATTTCCTCAATTTTTTGCATCATCGCATAACCATGCAGTGGTTCACGTAAGGCAAGTAAAATGTAATGCATGGTTTCAGATAAAGGTAATAATTTATGTTTTTTCACATCTTCACCTCAAATATACAGTCAGACTATATAGTTTGATTATATATAGTTGAACTGTATATTTCAACTGTAAAAAAAGACAATGCAAAAACTGCATTGTCATTAAAGTTTAGACAACAGCGCTTTTCACGCCTGTCCATCGCATAAATAATTTTTCGTTATAGGATAAGGCAAATTGTACGATTGGTCCAAGTCCAAATGCCATAAATACCGTACCGATACCAATAGGACCGCCAAGTAGGAAGCCAATAATTGCAACCGTTACTTCCATTGTTGTACGAGAGCGAGTCACACTCCAGCCAAGCTTATGGACCATCATCAGCATGAGTGTATCACGCGGTCCAATACCTAAGTTCGCCACCATATACATCCCACAGCCCCAGCCAAGTAAAACTAACCCTGTTAGGTAAGAGATAAGTTGCATCCAAAAACCATCAATATCAGGTAACCAATAGTTAAAAATATCAATAAAAATGCCTGCCAAAAACATATCGATAAACGTTCCAGGTAAAGGGAATTTTTTTGTAATCAGCATATCAAATGCTAAAATAGCAAGTCCCAAAATAATGGACCATGAACCGATTGATAAGCCTACTGTTTTTGTTAAGCCAATATGTAGTACATCCCATGAGCCCACTCCAAAAAGTTGGCCTTTAATTGTTAAGGTGATACCAAAAGAAAGCACGATAATGCCTGTTATGAAAAACAAACAGCGCGTAAAAAAAGCTTGTTTCATTATTAACCCTCATTCATTCGAAAATTCCTGTTGTCCATCCAGTTATTATAACAATAGATTTTCATTATGCCCGAAGATTGTCATTTCACATTTTTCAAAAAAATACGGTTTAGCTTTCTTGGGAAAGGGCAAAATAGGTATATAGATGAAAGGATGGGATACTATGACTTCTGTACGTGATGAAATTTTAGAAGTATTAAATCGAGAAAAGATTGGAACATTGGCAACTGTTGAAAATGGCAAGCCTTACTCACGATACATGACATTCCAGCATGAAGATTTTGTATTGTATACAGTGACGAATAAACATTCAGAAAAAATGGAAGAGCTACGCAAAAACCCATATACCCATATTTTATATGGCTACGAAAATGGTGGCTTTGGTGATACGTATGTGGAAATAGAAGGGAAACTTACGGAAGTACATGAAGAAGGGATAAAAAATAAACTAGCTGAATTTTTTACGAGTATCTTTATTGGCAATCAGGATGAAATGGTGACATTAAAGATTGAGCCTATTCGTATGCGCTTAATGAATAAAAAAGGGCAGCCACCTAAAGAGCTAGAATTTTCAAACGACCATTGACAATGGTCGTTTTTTACTGATGTAGCGATAAATAGTTGCAATGGTTAGCATCTTTTTGGCATGATAGTTCTTAAAAGAAAAGGGAGTATAGGTTATGTCGATAAAATTACAGCAGCTAACACAAAATGTATTATCCTCTCAAGGAAAATTAGAGGCAGATTTTATACTGAGAAATGCGCAAATTGCGGATGTTTTTTCGTTAACATGGCAAAAAGCAGATATCGTCGTGAAAAATGGTATGATTGTTGCTCTAGATCGCACGAATAAGTTTCATGCTAAACAGGAAGAGGATGCGGCAGGAGGCTATGTCATTCCTGGTTTAATTGATGGTCATATACATATTGAGTCTTCTATGTTGACACCAGGGGAATTTAGTCGTGTTTTACTTCCTCATGGGATTACAACGGTGATGACAGATCCTCATGAGATCGCCAATGTCGCAGGAGCGGAAGGCATTCAATTTATGCTAGATGATGCACAAAAGGCAGATATGGATATTTTTGTGATGCTGCCATCAAGTGTGCCAGGTACACAGTTTGAAAATGCAGGCGCTACACTAACAGCTAAGGATTTGGCGCCATTTCTACCACATGAACAGGTTCGAGGATTAGCTGAGGTCATGGATTTCCCAGCGGTATTAAATGGGCAAGAGGACATGCTTCAGAAAATTTTATTATCACAGGAAGCAAATTTAGTCATTGATGGGCATTGTGCAGGCTTACAAAGCGAGCAAATTACAGGCTATCGAGCTGCGGGTATTCACACAGATCATGAGTGTGTAACGGCTGAGGAGGCCATTGATCGTGTAGAGCAGGGGATGTATGTACTGATCCGAGAAGGTTCAGCCGCTAAAAACTTACGTGACTTATTGCCAGCTGTCCAGTCACATAATGCTCGGCGCTTTGGTTTCTGTACAGATGATAAATATGTGGATGAGTTAATCGATGAAGGCAGCATCAATTATGATATCGCCATGGCAATAGCTGAAGGGATGCCACCATTGCAAGCAATCCAGTTAGCAACCGTTAACACCGCAGAATGCTATCGTTTATTAGATCGAGGTGTACTCGCACCAGGCTATAAGGCAGATTTTGTGTTAGTAGAGAATTTGTCAACAATGCAGGCAAAGGCCGTATGGAAAAATGGGCAGAAAGTGGCTGAAAATGGTAAAATGCTGACAAATCGTCAAGAGCCAGTTGTGCCTGCTCATATCCATCAATCTGTCCATTTACCAACCATTACAAAGGATAGGCTACAACTAGCATTCACAAAGGGTACAAAGGCGAATGTAATGGAGATTGTGCCGAATCAGCTAATTACCAATCATGTAATAATGGATGTACCTGTAAAGGATGGTGTTTTCGTCCCTTCTGTAGAACAAGATCTACTGAAACTAGCCGTCATCGAACGTCATCATCAGCTACACACGACAGGTTTAGGAATCGTCAAAGGCTTTGGCTTACAAAAAGGGGCAGTTGCCACAACAGTAGCCCACGATTCCCATAATGCCCTTGTTGTAGGAACAAATGATGAGGATATGGTCCTGGCGCTTACACGCATTCAGGAAATTCAAGGAGGCTTTGTCATTGTAGCGGATGGCCAAATTCTAGCCGAAATGCCATTAACCATTGGAGGCTTGATGACAGATGTACCAGCTCAGCAAGCAAAGGAGCAGCTAGCAGGCTTGCACAGTGCATTAAAGACGCTTAATCCAACATTAGATTTCCATTTTCTACTAACGTTTTCTTTTGTGGCATTACCAGTTATCCCTGCTTTAAAGCTAACAGATACAGGATTATTTGATGTGACAACCTTCCAGCATATCTCAGTAGAAGCATAGATGAAAAAACGACCTACTAGCTTTCATTAAGCTTTTAGGTCGTTTTCTTCTATTGCTTATTTAGTGCTAGCTCTCATTCACCATTATTTACGAACTATAAACATGCTTACAAGTCATTGTAATATGGAATTAGTCGTAAAATTAAGGATTGTGTGTTAATTATTTCAACCTCTTATTTTTAAGATATTTTCGTCTAAACATCACTACTAAAAATACATACATTAATATATAAAAGGGGGTGAGATTGACAATGAAAAATAATGATCGATTTATGAAAGTAGTTAGTATTCCTACGCCTTTATATGAATCCTTATTAGGTCAATATTTTGTTGGGCAAACCGAGTTAATTACCTTACAAAAAGGAAGAAATGCGTGGGGAAGCTTAAGTAATCCTAAATATTCTAATGTGGATTTGTTTGTAAATGCGTTTACCATTACTAATTTTTCTAAAAAACCTATTCTAGCTGAAATTTGGTTTAATGCCATACCTCCTGGGGATTCAATGATTTCTAAAAATGTAACGCCTACAAATACAGCCATTTATCCACCACCAAATCCAGACGTTAAAATTGAATTTGCTGAACTTGTTGAAGGGCACCCCTATAAAGGAGTAAATGCTTTTAAACGAATTGTTCCACCACAAAGTACTTTAGTAAGCGATGAAGATGGAAAATTTATTTTTCCATCTGGTGAATCATTTGTAATTTTTTTAGTTACACAGGACAATGAATGTATAGAGGCTGAAATAGCATTTGGGTGGTTTGAAAAAATGAAAAAGTACCATTAAATAATAAGGATATTGGTAGTAGAATATAATTTATAGGGATATCGATATCAATTAGTTAGAAAAAAGAAGCTAAAGCTCTCAAATATCTATTGAGAACTTTAGCTGCTGTATTATTGACTGGTTAAAGCATTTTTTCGAATCTATCAATGGCTTTATTAAATTCATTGTGAGTTTCTGTTACAACTTTCTTCAAATCATGTGTAATATTATCGACCTTTTCCGTATCACTTTCTATAGTCATTACATTATATTCGATATTTCGAAGTGCATTATCAACATTCAGTGCTAATTTTCGTACCTCTTCTGCTACGACTTTAAATCCGCGACCTTTTTCACCAACACGTGCAGCCTCTATTGCGGCATTCAGTGCTAGGACATTTGTTTGTTTAGCGATAGTATGAATCACTTTTACAGTATCTCTAATTGCGTCAACTTCTTTGGCAAGTGATGCTACGGCTTTTATGTTTTCTTCTGAATTGGATACAACAATTTCTACTAACTCCTGAGGCATACTTTTTAGTTTAGCAATAATCTCTAAAGTATTGAATTCTCGATTTGTAATATCTGTTGAAATTTTTAATATGGAACTTACCTTATTATTGTCATTGAAAATGGGGAGGTAAGTTGCTTCAAGCCATATAGAATCGTTCATTTTACTTATTCTTTCAATTTTTCCTTCATATTTTTCTCCATTTAATAAACCTTGCCATAGGAGATGATAGTCTGGGCTTTGTATAAAATCCGGTTTACAAAACTTTTCATGACCCATCCCAATAACTTCATCCACCTGATATCCTAGAACCTCTGCAAATTTTTTATTAGCCCAAATCACTTTTCTATTCAAGTTAAACTCTACGAGGGCTAAATTTTTTTTCATTGAATCTACAATTGCATTTTCATTCATATGTTTTGTCTGAATATTCATATTTTCAAATCCTTATATTAGGTAGCTAAGCTAAATTTAGTTCATACTTAATGATTATTAGATATGCAACATTACTTTTTCACTAGGTTTGTTATGGAGTTCCGTATTAAAGAGATCTATTTTAGGTAAAGGTTTCACTGCAAATTGTGCTAGACCATGCTTTTGTAGAATTCCATTAGAAGTAATGCGGGCAGACTCCAATATAATCGGTAAACCACTTCCTGGATGTGTACCACCGCCAACTAACCAGCTATTTTTTAATTCTTCAAATTTATTGTGAGGGCGGAATGTCAGCATCTGTGTAAGCTGATGACCTAGGTTAAAAGTTGCTCCTTTATATACACCTAAATTCTCTTCCCAATTTTTCGGTGAAATTATGTGTTCTTCTTCAATGTATTGCTCTAGATTTTCAATGCCAAGTTTGTCCTCAATTAACCCAATTAGCATGTTACGATAATCTTGTTCACAGGTATCCCACTCAATATGACTGAAATTATTAGGTACTGGTGCTAATACATATAGCGTTGATTTCCCTTGTGGGGCAACTGTTGGATCTGTTACAACTGCATTTTGAATGTAGATAGATGGATCATCCGACAACAATTTATGGTTAGTAATTTCTTCAACATTTTTTCGGTAATTTTTTGCAAACCAAATCGTATGATGGGGCAAATCAAATTTTTTATTGACACCTAGATAAAGCATAAAAGTAGAGCAAGAGTATTTTTTCTTCTCTAACTTTTCTTTAGTGTATTTTTTAAGAACACCAGGCTCGACTAAATGAGTCATCGCATGACCAAAATCACTATTTATTATTACTTCATTCGATGCTATTTTTTCGCCATTATCTAAAATGACACCCTTTACCTTTCGACCATCCAACCAGAGCTTTGAAACGCCACAGTTCGTGTAGATCTCGCCACCATTTTCTCGTACAACCTTTGCCATTGCCTGTGTTAACTTATTAATGCCACCTGTAATGTGGTAAACACCATAAGCATGCTCAATAAAAGATAGAATGGAAAATGCACCAGGACTTTCCCACGGAGACATGCCTAAGTATTTTGCTTGGAAAGTAAAGGCAAGTTGTAATTCCTCTTGCTTGTAAAATCGTGAAAGCGTATCGATTAAAGATCTACCGATTTCAAGCTCACCCAATGCCTTTAAAACTTTTGGTTGTAGTAAATCTGTATAACGATTCATGCTTGCTTGCAATACAGGTACTAACGCTTCTAATTTGTGATTAGTTTCCTTCATATATTTTTCAAAAGAGCCCTCATTGCCTGGAAATAGTTCATTTATTTGACGAGTCATTTCCTCACGATCACGAGTCATTTTAATGCGCTTATCGTGAAAAATTAATTCATACATTGGATCTAGGTTTACTAGATCTATATAATTATGTATATTTTTACCGGCAAGCTCGAATATTTCTTCAATAATATAAAACATATTTAAAAATGTGGGGCCCATATCAAATTTATATTCTCCTAGCTTTATTTCACTTGTTCTACCACCAATATAGGGTTGTTTCTCGTAAACTTTGACATTAAATCCTTTAGCGCTAAGCAGCATTGCCGACGCTAAACCACCTGGACCAGCTCCTATAACAATAATCTCCTTTTTCATTGTGAAAAACCTCCGTATCTGCTATTTAGTCTTATCACACTACCTGTATTGAGTCATGATTTATAAATAGATAAAAATATTTATTGATTGTACAAAAGTTATACAATGATTATACAATTAGTGTACAAAAATGTGCAAACTATATATTCTTGAAATTTAAAAAATTATTTTATGGCTATTGCGTGCAAAAAAAATCATAGACAAAAGCATGTGTAACCAATGCTTTCATCCATGATATTCTCGTTGAACTTCTCAATAAAATAGATTGTAAGAGCAATGCCTTATTTAAACAGGGATAGCAGTATTAATAAACTTTTTAACTTTTGCTTATAGTACTAGTTCTAACCAAAACGTTAAACTCCTACTAAAAATAAATGTTATTTAGAGTGAGAGTTTATAAGTTATTTATAACTTCATCAATAGTACTGGCAATAGCAATAGAATGTAAGGAATGTGTTTTTAAATACTCTTCAGAGCCAGCACCCCCCATATAAAATCGAATAGAGGGATGTTTTGCAGCGAAGTCATCTAATTGCTGAATGCTAGTAGGGTATAACTCAAATGGCCTTGTAGTCATAGCAGATAATAGAACCACCTTTGGTTTAAAATGTATGATTAAAGATTCAATTGCCCCAACAGCTGGAGAACTGCCAACAAGGAATGATCGCCAACCAGTCATCATTGCTTGCAACAATAAAATATGAAGTTGAACTTCATGATGCTCCCCTGGTAAGCATGCGCCCATTATTAGTGGTGCATCCTCTTTAGAGTGGTAATTCCGTCTTAATTGTACTAAATAATCTCTAACAATCATTGTAGTAACAGATTCTTGATACTCGGTCCATACCTGTTTTTCCCATAATCTTCCTACCTCTTGTAAGAAAGGAATAATCACATGAGATAGAAATTTTGCTAATCCTAATGAATGATTTGCTTGTTGCAGGAGTCGATTTAGTTCTACTTCATTGCAAAGTCTTCCTTCTTCCAATAAAAGATTACAGAAATGATCTACATTGTCGCTTATGGTCAACACTGTGGGGGTAACTGCCTCTAAAACATTTTGATTGCTAAGTACAATTGTCACTGCTTGTTTTATAGAATAGCCTTGGTTTGAAAGGCTAAGTACTTTTAAATATAGCTGCACATCCTCTTCACTATAAACACGGTGTCCATTTTCTAATCTTTTTGGATGAACAAGTTGGTAGCGCTCTTCCCATTTACGTATCACTTGTTTGGATAGCCCTGTGATTTCAGATACCTGCGTAATATTATATTGCCAATCTGTTGGTGTCATTATTTCCCTGCCTTTCTATAGCTAGTAACATTCATGATTGTGAGTATTTGTGTGCCGTAGTGCTTTCCGAAACCTTACAACTTTTCATATTATAATATAGATATTTAAAAGTTGTACAACAATTGTATAACTATAGTGGTTGAATATTGAATAAAAAGGAAATAAGGGTGGGGAATTTAATGAGACAATTTGTTGGTTTTTTCTTCCATACCATAATGAGTAGGCTATACGATTTTATAGATAAGCTAATGGCTTTAAATAATTTATTCATGTTATGTAAGCGGAGTAATTATAAGTCGGAATGGGTAATGAATATATTGAATTAGATGATGTAAATGAGAGGGGGAAAGAACATGAAATGGCTTGCACTCATAAGTTATTTCGCCATGGTTATTATTAATGGACTAGCTAGCACGGTGGGGATTAATGGGAAAAAGACAGGTGAAATTTCTAATCAGGTAGATGTATTGTTTATTCCAGCGGGTTATGTTTTTAGTATTTGGGGCTTGATTTATTTTTTATTATTCATTTGGCTTGTACAACAATTTCGATCTTCAACTACTAATCGTATAAATAGCAAGCTTGGTCTCTTTGTAATCACTGCATTATTAAATATCGCATGGTTGTTGAGCTGGCATTATGAATTGTTTATAACGTCCATTGTTATTATGGTCGGCTTATTGGTTCATATAATTTTTCTGTATGTAAGTTACCCGAAAGAGGATAATCGTTTTTCAGGGAGGCTTCCATTTTCTGTATATCTAGGGTGGATTAGTGTGGCGTTGATGGCTAATATTAGCTTTGTGCTTAAATATTATGAGTGGGATGGGTTTGGGCTCTCGGAGGAAATATGGGCACAGTTATTACTTATTCTTGCGACTGTGCTAGCTACTTTTATACGTGTTTATAAGCAAGATGTATTTTTTCCATTAGTAATTATTTGGGCTTTTATAGGAATCGCTATCAAGAATGGAGCAGATGCAGGGAGTATTTTCTATATGCCATTTATATATAGTTTGTTCCTGGTAATTTGGATTTTCATTGGAAGGCCTAAAAGAATATAGTTAAAGTATCTATAATATTTGATAGAAAGCGTGCTTTGAAAAGAAAATTTATTTATAAAGAAACCCAAACTAATGAAGTGTTATGAGCTTCTGTGTAGTTTGGGTTTTTTGTAAAGTTAGGTGACCTTTCATCCAATTCTTCTTATCCAATGATTAAAATGTATTCACTTTTTTGAATGTAGAAATAATGGAAATATAAAGGGAATAAGCTCTTTTTGTCGAATCTTCTTATGATGAAAGGAGTAATCAAGTTTTGCTTGTCACAAATTATTTTTATGATCTACCAGAAGAGACTAAAGAATCTATTTATTTATATGAATATAATCTTATATTGAGTAAAGAAGTTGAAATCATTCAATTACATCGAAAACGGTCAATTGTTTATGAAATGAAAAACAAAGGAATTATATTGAAAAAATTTTTATCTGAAGGAAAAGGGGATAACGATATTTACGCATTGTTAGAGTTAAACAGTAGTCCTTATTTTCCTAAAATTTATGCATATAAAAAAAGGGAGTTTTTATTTTTAGAAAAAGTGAATGGTAAAACTTTATCACAGGTTTTAAAAGAAGGCATAACTAACAACGAATTAAAAGAAATTGTTTTGAAAATGATTGAAGCAAAAAAAGATATGATGAATGTAGACAGATATGATTTTGATTTTAAATTTGAACATATATACTGGGATACGGTAAATAGCACTTTGAAATGGATTGATTTGGGTGCTTGTGTAAAAAACCCAATAGGATATTCTGAAGAAGAAAAAAAGAAACGAATTGAATATTGTATTAACCAAGTCAAACAACAATTTGCTAAATATGGGTATAGTTTGTTGGATAATTTAGAGGGGTTATAACTAACTATTGATTTCATTTTTTATCCTAGTTTAATTGAACATATTTTAAAAGTATACATGCTAATTGTAATCGAATTTTTCGATTTATTTTATCGAAATAATCATCTTTATCGATTTGTGAAATCATAATAAGCTATTGATATACGGGGACACTAGTTAAAACTTTAAGGAAGTAGGGATACTAAATGTCAATAGCAGTTATTTACGGTGGAAATCGTCCTGATGGGAATGTAGAGACATTAACAAAATTAGTTACTCAAGGCCTAATGGTAGAGGAAATTTATTTAAAGGAATTTTTAATTCAGCCGATCATGGATAAGCGTCATACTGAGGAGGGCTTTTCTAATATTAACGATGATTATAACGCCATCATTGACCGCATACTTCCGCATGATATTCTTATTTTTTCTACGCCTATTTATTGGTATAGCATGACAGGAATAATGAAGAATTTTATTGATCGATGGTCGCAAACTTTAAGGGATCCAGATTATCCTGATTTTAAGGCCCTGATGTCTTCTAAAAAAGCATATGTCATTGCAGTTGGTGGAGATGAGCCCTATATAAAAGGGTTACCCATGATTCAGCAATTTCAATATATATTTGACTTTATTGGGACAAAATTTGAAGCTTATATTGTAGGACAAGGAAACAAGCCAGGCGACATTCTACAAGATTTAAAAGTGTTATCTGCAGCTAATCTTCTAAAAAAAGAATTAGCAGGGAACGAGTAATTAATAGCAGGATCAAAAGACTTATTTGGAAACTATTATGACCCAAATAAGTTTTTTTATTTAAATTTGAATGGCAACAGGCTTGGCTCCATCGTTTCACGATTGCTTTGTTCGCAAGCCTGTGTCCCTGTCACTTAGCTACTAACTAGTGTAAACTGAAATTTACTATCGATAAAGATGAATGTTTCGGTAAAATTGAATTAAAGGGGTTTGAGTGAATGGATATGAAGCAACTTCAGACGTTTTTAACAGCAGCTGAGACCTTAAGCTTTACTCAGACAGCACAGCTTCTTGACTACGCTCAATCAAGTATCACTGCCCAAATTAAAACATTAGAGCAGGAATTGGGTGTTATTCTTTTTGAGCGCCTAGGAAAACGTATTGTCCTGACAGAAGAGGGTAACCGTCTACAACAGTATGCTAAAAAAATGCTAGAGCTAGATCGTGATTTGAAAAAAGCTATGTCCACTGAGCCCGAACAAATCGTCTTAAAAATTGGGGCTCAAGAAAGTCAGTGTGTCTATCGACTACCAATTATTTTACAGCAATTTCAACAAGCACACCCGCAAGTGAAAATCATTTTTAAGCCAGTTCATACAACAGCTATTGCAAAGGATTTATTACAAGCTGGTAAACTTGATATTGCATTGATAACGGACATTTATCAGGAAACTGCCATGCTCAAGCGAGAGCGATTGATTCAGGAACAGCTTGTTTTTGTGAGTGCCGCCAAAGAAATTAGTCAGCCTCTATCGGCTCAACAAATATCAACTGAAACGATGCTGTTAACAGAAACAGGGTGCTCCTATCGTAATCATTTAGAGGCACAGCTACAGCAAGAGGGTGTCAAGCCCTTACAAATGATTGAATTTGCCAGTATTGAAGCGATCAAGCAATGTGTGATGGCAGGGTTAGGAATTACATTTTTACCTAAAATGGTTGTAGAGAAAGAGCTGGAAAGCGGGCAATTAATGGAAGTACCATCCACAGTTGATTTAGCGCCGATTTATACAGATATTGCATGGCATAAAGATAAGCATATGCATCCTTGTCTCGAAGATTTTATTGCCATCGCCAAACATAGCTATGAAGCTTTTAAGGATGAAAAAAGAGCCTGAATGAATCAGACTCTTTTACAAATTATTGCTGCTTGAGGGTACCCGAAAAATTGGTGCCTTCATTACGTTCAGCATGACAATCAATCTCGGACACCTTTAAGGCATTATTGGATAAACGTTCAAACTCGACAACACAACGATTGCCATTCGAGGATGTATTCATAAGGGCTTTCGTATTGCTTGTGATTGTGGCTGTGCCGTTTACACTACCTGAAGCAGTGCCATCATTCGCTGTTAAAGCAATAGAAAAGCTCTTGTTTGTGGCATTGGAGATTATCGCATCACGGCGGTTAAACTCATTTGTACCCTTACCCCATTTATAGTAATAGGTATACACACCTTCCCATGCGCTTTTACTAGGAGTAGCCTGCTGTAATGATTTGTCGAGCTGATTTTGAGCATTTTTTGCCCTATTATTTAAAGATACGTTGTTGGCATTCTCATGAATGGCTTGTGCATCTGCTGAAATTTCATAATAATTTCGTTCATCCATACGATAGAGCATCGTGACAACTTGCGCACGGGTCATGTTGCTTGTCACGCCATAAAACTTTTGTAAATTACGCTCTTCATACTGTGGATTTAGCCCAGAAGAAATATAGGTATCAAGTAAAAATTGAATAGATTGATTTAAGCCCTTCTTACCGCTAGCTAAATGAGCAATAGCCTGTGCCACTACACCACGCTTCACAGTAGCCGCTCGGATTCGGTTGTCAAAATAGCCATTTAAAGGCACCCCATAGCTTGCGAGCTGGTTATAGAAATCATCCGACCAGTTTGCCGAAGGAGTTTGCTTTTTTAATTCGTCCATGGGCGTTTCGAGCTCATAAAAATTGGCTAATAATTTTGCTAATTGCTGTTCAGTAATGGTAGCATTCGGTTTAAATGTACCGTCTGTAAAGCCATTAACAATATCATATTCTTCTGCCCATAAAATAGCTTCATAGGCATAATGATCCTTTGATACATCCCGAAAGCCAGCAGCTTGTACATTGCCTGCACTAGCTATAATCAGAATAGAAAATAATAATGTACCTATTAATTTTTTCATTTGTTGTCTTCATCCTTTCTTGCTCGCTTTAGTAATAGTTTGCAGGAAATGGATAAAAACTGCAAATTTTTCTAGTGAAAAAATAATCGCTGTCCATTGTCGGGAAGCGATTATTTTAAACGTCGTTATTGGGCTGTGTAGCCACCATCTACTGTTAATGTGTTCCCTGTCATAAACGTCGAATCATCACATGCCATAAATAAAACAGCTTTCGCCATTTCCTCTGGTTGTCCTAGTCGTTGCATAGGAGTGATCTGACGTAATGGCTCCTTACTTTCTTCTGGGATAATTGGTGTATCAATAAAGCCCGGACATAGCGCATTGACACGAATCCCTCGCGTAGCAAATTCCAATGCTAATGAACGTGTTAAATTAATCACGCCTCCTTTTGCTGCATTATAAGCAGCTGATCCTGGCGAGCCAACCCAACCATACATCGAAGCTGTATTAACGATTGTACCACCATTCGCTTTTAGCATTTCTTTGATGGCAGCCTGCGCCATTAAAAATACACCATCTAAGTCTACATTTACAGTTTGACGCCATTCTGTATAAGGAAGCTCCTCAGTTGGCGTAACACGACCAATCCCTGCATTATTAAAAAGGACATCGACTTTGCCAAATGCCTCAATAGTTGTTTGATAAATAGCTGCTACTTCCTGTTCATCCGTTACGTTTGCTTTGATAAACATGGCTTCTGCGCCTGTTGCCTGTAGTTCAGCTGCAAATGCTTGGCCTTTTTCCTCGTTTAGGTCTACAAGCACGACTTTTGCTCCCTCTGCTACAAATAATTGGGCTGTTGCAGCACCGATACCAGAAGCACCACCTGTGATAATTGCGACTTTATCTTGTAATTTCCTCATACATGACAACTCCCTTAAACAATCTTTTTTCTTGCACACTGTGTAAATCACGGTGTACTTTTATTGTAAAACGCCTGAAAACGGAAACAATCATTAATGTCGTAGTAAATATCTAACTAGTAGACATATGTGCCTGAAATGTCTAAAAGGGGGAAGTAAAATTGCCAAAATGGACTCAAAGACAAGAAAGAACCCGCCGTCATTTTTATGAAGCGTTTGTCGAGTTAATGAAACAGCATGGTTTTCAAGCCATTACAGTGAAGGATATTGTAGAACGAGCGGGCTATAACCGTAGTACCTTTTATGTGCATTTTCAAGATAAATTTGAACTAGCAGAGAATTTACTAGAACAAATGCTGAATGGTCTGGAAGTGGCAGTAGGTGAACCCTACCTATATGGTGAAAAGGTATATACGACAAAATTGAAAGCACCATCCTTTAATATTATTCATTACATTTATAACCACCGTCTGTTTTTCGAGCTGCTGAATGTGGAAGATACGATTCCTGGGTTGCACACCCGTATGCCGTTAACGATCACAAAAATTTATCAAGAGCAATTTAAATTTGAGACGATCAATCAGCAGCCTGTCAACATGAACATGTTCAAGCATTATACTTCCTACGGCTTTTATGGATTGATGATGCAATGGATTGCAAGCGGTTATGAAAAATCAGAAGAAGCTTTAATCAAGGACATTATTGAATTAACGAAAACACATATTTATGCATTTGAATTTATAGGAAAGCCGCTGGAAAAAGAAGAATGAAAGTATATTAACATAAATTTATGTATTTTTATAAAAGAATCTCTAATGTCTGCATTAGAGGTTTTTTTGTTTGGGCTAAACTAATTTTTGTGTAAGAAAAAAATTTTTTAAAAGAAATTTTTATAAAGTAGTTGAATTTTATTTGTATTAAGCATATATTTTTCCTAAGGGAAACAAAATATCTCCAAAGAAAGAAGAGTGCGTGAATGAAAGATTTAGGTGATTTCAAGCTGACGATTCTTCCAATGGCCATTTTAATTATTTTAGCAATCGTATGGAAACTGACCGATTCAGTAGGCGCAGGTATGATGTTAATCCTTTTCTGGATGAGCTGGCGCCAGCTTATCAGGAAAATGAATATAAATTAAGGTATTGTGTGGAAAAAGTTGGGATATTGGCGTTAAATACGACTAGGGCGGGCATGACAAACAATTTACGGCTTGTCCGCCAATTGGTTACTTCGTAGTTTAGGCACTTTTTTCAAACAATTGCTTAATAAAGAGAAAGTTGAGGTAGGAAAATGAAACAATGGTTAGGTGTGGTGGTATTATCACTCTCATTTCTATTATTAGGCTGTTCAGCAGAAACAGAGGGTGAAAAAGAAGGCGTTGTGGTTGCAACCACTGGACAAATTGCAGATGCGATAAAAGAAATCAGTGGTGATCATTTACAGGTATCAGCATTGATGGGTCCAGGTGTAGATCCCCATCTCTACAAGGCGACTCAAAGTGATTTATCAAAATTGGATAAAGCAGAAGTCATTTTTTATAATGGCTTACATTTAGAAGGACAAATGCTCGATATATTTGAACAAATGGCGAAGGATAAAACGGTCTTGGCAGTGGGCGAGACATTAGATGAAAAGCAACTGCTTGCCAGTGATACGGATGCCATGCTTCATGATCCACATATTTGGTTTGATATTGAGCTTTGGAAAGGTGTTGTCAAGGCAATCAGTACACAGCTTCAGGAAGAATACCCTGAATTTAAAGCAGATTTTCAAACAAATGAAGCAGCTTACTTGAAAAAGCTGGATGATTTACAAAGCTACGCAGAAAAGCGGGTGAATGAAATACCACAACAACAAAGAATATTAGTAACGGCTCATGATGCATTCAATTATTTTGGCAGAAGTCAGGGATTTGAAGTACGTGGCTTGCAAGGGCTGAGTACGGATTCAGAGTATGGAGTGAAAGATGTTCAGGAGATGGTTAATTTCTTAGTAGAAAATAAGATTAAGGCTCTTTTTATAGAATCCAGTGTGTCCGATAAGGCGATGAAAGCTGTTATTGAAGGGGCTAAGGAGAAAGGCCACGACATTGTCATCGGTGGAGAATTATTCTCCGATGCGATGGGAGCTGAAGGAACAACAGAAGGTACGTATGTAGGTATGTATCAACATAACATCGACACGATCGTCGATGCATTAAAGTAGGTGAAGAATATGTATGCATTAACAGTGGAAAATCTATCAGTGGCGTATGATAAAAAAACAGTATTAGAAAATGCCTGTGTAACAGTGCCTACAGGTCATCTAGCTGCCATTATTGGCCCAAATGGTGCAGGGAAATCCACATTTTTAAAGGCCATTTTAAATCAGCTTCCCAATAAAGTAGGAAAGGTAGAAATTTTAGGGAAGGTGTTTGAACCAAAGAGTTTAGTAGTAGGCTATGTGCCTCAGCGTAATGCGGTGGATTGGGATTTCCCAACAAATGCGTTGGATGTGGTGCTCATGGGGCGTTATGGCCATACAGGTTTATTTAAAAGACCGTCTAGGCAGGATAAAATTGTTGCTCGACAAGCTTTAGCAAGTGTTGGGATGCAGGATTTTGCAGAGCGTTCCATCGGGCAGCTTTCAGGAGGTCAGCAACAGCGTGTATTCCTGGCTAGAGCCCTTGCACAAAATGCAGATATCTATTTTTTAGATGAACCATTTGCAGGAGTAGATGCTGCGACAGAAAAAACGATTATTGATATTTTAAAGGATTTAAAGGCACAGGGAAAAAGTATTTTTGTTGTGCATCACGATCTTCAAACCGTTAAAGAATATTTTGACTATACGATTCTATTAAACAAAACGATTTTAGCATCAGGCGCAACAGAAGATGTTTTTACACCAGAGCAATTACAAAAAACATATGGTGGTAAACTTTTCATGATGCAGCATGTGTAAGGAGGGACATAATGTTAAGCGGTAACTTATTGTGGGTACTGAGTGGAACGATGTTACTTGGCATTGCAGCAGGCATCACAGGCACGTTCTCCTTCTTACAAAAACAAAGTCTAGTTGGGGATGCTGCTGCGCATGCAGCATTACCAGGCATTGCCCTTGCGTTCCTGCTAACAGGTCAAAAGGAATTGCCGATTTTAATGCTAGGAGCGGGCATTACATCTGCATTATCTGTGTATTGTATTCAATGGATTGTGTCATTTTCAAAAATGAAGGCTGACGCTGCCATTGGATTAGTCCTCACTGTATTTTTTGGTGTGGGTGTTGTATTTTTAACAGTGGTCAACCGTAGCCCACTGGGGAATCAGAGCGGTCTGAATAATTTTATCTTCGGTAAAGCAGCGACGATGACCAAGGCAGATTTAATGTGGCTCTTTATTAGTGCAACCATCATTATTGTAGTTAGTCTCTTGCTTTATAAGGAATGGAAGCTACTGATCTTTGATCCTGTTTATGCAAAAGGGATTGGCTTACCGATAGAGGCTTTAAAGGCAACATTAACGGTTTTAATTGTTATGACAATTGTTACAGGTATACAAGCTGTTGGCGTTATTTTAATGTCAGCTCTATTAATTATTCCTGCTGCCAGTGCCAAGCTATGGACAAAAAAATTGAGCACAATGCTCATTTTAAGTGCTGCGATTGGAGGTATCGCTGGCATAACTGGAACCTTTATTAGTGCAATTCGAACAGGGTTATCGACGGGTCCGATAATTGTCTTAGTGGCAGCAGGTATATTCTTTATTTCGTATTTTATAAGTCCAACTGGTCAAATTAGTAAATATCGTAGGAAAATGCAATTTCGAAAGCAGGGTGATGTAAGATGATCGAATTTTGGGTTGTATTCACGGGACTCTTAGTTGGGATAACTTGTGGAATTGCAGGTGTCTTCCTCATCTTGCGTAGAATGTCCATGATTGCAGATGCGATCAGTCATACAGTGCTCTTTGGCATTGTGATGGCTTACCTTATTACCCAAACGTTGAATGGCTTTTGGATGTTGGTAGGTGCTGCGTTTGCAGGGATTTTAACAGCCTATCTTGTGCAATTATTACATTCTTCTGGTATTCAAGAAGACGCAGCGATAGGCGTAGTGTTTACATCTCTATTTGCAGCAGGTGTTCTCCTTATCACCTTATTTGCAGGCAATGTGCACTTAGATGTTGAGCATGTTTTAATGGGAGAAATTGCTTTTGTTCCTTGGGATCAATGGACATTGCTTGGGCTGGCAATGCCTAAGGCAGTATGGATGCTCTTGCTCGTCCTCGTCATTAATATTGGGTTCCTACTTCTATTCTTTAAAGAAATGAAGCTTGCGACGTTTGACCCTGTGTATGCAGCAACCATTGGCATTCCTGTTGTCTTTCTTCATTATGGCTTTATGACATCGATTTCGTTTACAACAGTGGCAGCTTTTGATAGTGTAGGGGCCATTTTAGTGGTTGCCATGTTAATTGGACCAGCTGCAACTTCCTATTTAATCAGCAAGACGATTAAGCAAATGTTTGTCTATAGTATGCTCTTTGGAGCTGCTGCTTCCGTCATTGGCTATTATTTAGCGAAATTCTGGGATACCTCTATAGCAGGTATGATGGCGACAACAGTCGGCTTCATTTTTATCATGACGTTCATCTGTCAAAAAATCGTTGAGCGTAGAAAGAAAGCACTTGTTCATAAACTAGAAACCTCTTAACGAAAAACATCGTTTGATACGCTCATCAAACGATGTTTTTTCTATTGGGGGCAAGTTCAAACTTTTGAATGAGTACGCCTTCTAGGAAAAATAGTATACTCGTTAAGATAAACTAGAAAGAGAAAGTGTAGCATAGCATCTAGCAAATTTTTCTATATTTTTATGTACGAATATTTAAAATTTTGTTACGATAAATTTTATGATAGCAACAAGGAGAACAGCATGTGGAGAAATCGAAACGTATGGATTATTTTATTAGGTGAATTTGTCGTAGGTCTCGGCTTATGGGCTGGCATTATTGGCAATTTAGCCTTTATGCAAGAGGTAGTACCTTCTGACTTTCACAAATCATTAATTATTTCTTGTGGTATTTTAGCAGGCTTAGTCGTTGGTCCAATGGCAGGGCGTATCATTGACCAATCGAAGAAAAAAACGGTTGTCCAGTTGGCGAGTATTGGACGCATCATCAGTGTTTTATTTATGTTTATGGCACTTTATACTAATTCGGTCATTTGGATGATTCTATTTTTAATCACACTGCAGATAGCAGCAGCATTTTATATGCCTGCCTTGCAATCTATTATTCCCATGATTGCGAAGGAACAGGATTTAATTACATTAAATGCTTGGCAAATGAATGCGAGAACCATTTCAAGGATCATCGGTACAGCCGCTGCCGGGTTTATGCTCAGTTTTTTTGAGTTAAAATGGTTATATATTATTTCATTTATTGTCTATTTAGGCATGTTTGTCATTACTAGTTTATTGCAATTGGATGAAGCATCTACTGAAACGATGACAAACAAAGAAAAAGGGAATTTTAAAGAAGTGTTACCGATGATCAAAGAGCATCCAGTCGTCTTGATGACGCTTGTCTTAATGTTAATTCCTACATTATTTTTAGGCTCTTTTAATTTAGTAATTATGAAAATAGCTGAAATTCATCAATCTACCACAATTTCCGGATTATTGTATACGGTGGAAGGTATCGGATTTATGCTTGGTGCAGCTGGTTTGAAAATGATTGCTGACCGTGTACAAATGGGTACACTGCTTTTTTCATTAGCCTTTATTATCGGCTCAATGGAGCTCCTATTATTACTGGCAGAGACTCCATTTTTCGCTTTAGTGGCATTTGGCGTTTTTGGCTTTTCAGTTGGCTGTTTTTTTCCAACAACAATGGTAATCTTCCAAAAGCAAGTACCCAAACAGTTCCATGGACGCTTTTTCTCATTCCGCAACATGATTGATTCCGTCGTCTTTCAAATCGTGCTTTTATCGACAGGCATGATGCTAGATGTAATTGGTTTAAGTGGTATGGGACTTGTTTTCGGAATCATAAGCTTAAGTTTAACCACTACTTTCTTATTTTACGCTAAGAAAAAGAATGTCGTTATGCATGCACATTAATATCATGTCCTTTATGCATGACACCAATTGGGGCATACGATAGAGGTATAAAAAGATGGTAGCATAGGAAAGGAACTGTCTAGATGGAGACGGTTCCTTCTTCATTAATTCAAGTAATCTTGTTTGATATACATAGAGAAAGAAGGTTGAAAAATGGTTGAAAAATCTCAAGAGTCAATTGTGTCCTATATTGAGTCACCAGAAAAACTAAAAAACCTATATAGGCATGTACTGATAGTTGTTAGCTTATCCCAAATTTTTGGTGGAGCTGGACTTGCGGCGGGTATTACTGTAGGCGCTCTACTGGCACAACAAATGCTTGGAACGGATGCCTATGCGGGTGTACCCTCTGCATTATTTACATTAGGCTCTGCGGTCGCGGCTTTCATTGTAGGAAAACTATCACAGCGTTATGGTCGCCGCATAGGCTTATCAACAGGTTTTATAGTGGGTGGACTCGGTGCAATAGGTGTAGTCCTTGCTACTTTAATGAATAGTATTGTGTTATTGTTTGCCTCTCTATTAATCTATGGAGCTGGTACGGCAACTAATTTACAGGCACGCTATGCCGGGACAGATTTAGCCAATAATAAGCAACGTGCTACAGCAATCAGTACAACCATGCTTATGACCACGTTTGGTGCTGTTTTAGGTCCAAATTTAGTAGAATGGATGGGAAAAGTTGCCCTGTCTATCGGTATTCCAGCTCTAGCGGGTCCATTTCTATTATCTGCTTTGGCTTTTATTATGGCGGGGCTTGTATTATTTACTATGTTGCGTCCTGACCCTCTAGAGATAGCGAAAGCCATAGAGGCACATAAGCAAAAAATGAACAAAGAAAATCAAACACCATCCATGCCTATATCAAGCAATAAAAGAGGCCTAGCGGTAGGAGCAACAGTTATGGTCCTGACACAAATTGTCATGGTGGCCATCATGACAATGACACCTGTACATATGAAACATCATGGACATGGATTAGCTGAGGTTGGTATTGTGATAGGGTTTCATGTAGGTGCTATGTATCTGCCATCACTCGTCACAGGTATGCTTGTTGATAAAATCGGACGTACGGCAATGAGTATTGCTTCAGGTGTTACGCTGCTGCTCGCGGGCGTAGTGGCTGCATTTGCACCAAGCGATTCCATGGTGTTACTCATTGTGGCACTTTCTTTACTGGGATTAGGTTGGAACTTCGGCTTAATTAGTGGAACTGCTCAAATTGTTGATGCGACGGAGCCTTCTACCCGTGCAAAAACACAGGGGAAAATGGATGTCTTTGTGGCATTGGCAGGTGCATCAGGTGGTGCGCTATCAGGTATGGTAGTGGCGAATTCAAGCTATGCAGTGTTGTCCCTAGCAGGAGGGCTATTGTCGTTAGTATTGATTCCTGTTGTCATTTGGTCTAGAAGAGCAGCTTAATCTATGCTAATTATTATCCGAGGAAATTCAGGTAGTGGGAAAACGACCATTGCAAAGAAACTTCAGGATTATCTTGGACATCGTACATTTTGATTGCGCAAGATGTTGTCCGACGTGATATGTTAAAGGTGCATGATCGAGAAGGCAATCTTTCTATTGAATTAATTCGGCAAATCGCAGAGGATGGTAAAGGTCGTTGTGAAGTTGTCATTGTAGAAGGAATTGTATACCAGTCGTTATGGAGCTATGTTAAAAGATTTAATCCACTTCTATGATCAGAAGGCCAATACTTATTATTTTGATTTATCTTTTGAGGAAACCGTTATTCGTCATCATTCTAGCGCCAAAAAAAATGACTTCGGGGAAGATTCTTTACGTGCTTGGTGAAATCCGCATGATTATCTTGGGTGGATGTGGAAACGCTGCTGACGGAAGAGATGTCACAGGATGATCGATTAAAATTGATGGTAAAGCAACTATAGAAGTAACAAAAACTTACCCTTTCTTAGGGTGAGTTTTTTTCATAGTGTTGAAAAACAAAACCATCAATAGAGCTGTTGTAAAAGGTAAAAATGGATTTCCGTGCAGGTTACTTGCTTTCCTCTTTGGCGAACACAGCTCCGTTTAGGGGTTTACCTGTATCGCTATCCCAGAAGATTCAAGTAGCCCTCCATTTTAGAAAAATTTATTAAATAAAACAAAGGTGTTCACTACTTTTTATGGCGAGGGTAGTCACTCATCACTTCTCACTACTGCCAGTATGAAAGAGGAAAAGACACTTTTGTAGAATGGTTGATTGGAGAGGAGTCAGCAACACAGAGGAGACCCCTGAAGCGAACGTCCTGGAAAGGACACTGGCGGAACGAAATCAAACCCTCGCCTTTTAAAATTGCATTTTCTACCGTTGACATCACATTTTTTCAATTGGAACTATTTTATTGAAGAAGCGTTACAATATTAAATCGTTAGAAAGTGAAGAGTAGGTACATATGTGGATTTAATAACAGAAAAATTAATCATGATTGCTTTATTTATTTTAATCATTCATGCGATTGAAACGCTTGCCTATGCCGTACGTTTATCAGGAGCACGTGTCAAATTACTAGCATCGGCTTTATCTCTTTTTAATGTAATGGTCATGGTGTCGAGGTTAGCAAATATGATGCAACAACCATTTACAGGGAGCCTTGTTGATACAGCACCTACGGTTAATGCGATGACATTTGTAGAGCATCAATTTCGACTAATTATTGGAGCGGCTTCACTTGGAACAATAGTAGGAATCTTATTTATCCCCACCTTTGTAGCCATTTTTTCAAGGGCTATCGTTCATTTGGCTGAGGAAAGAGGTTCAATCCCGTCTTTATTGAAAAAGGGCTTTACATTTGACTATGTAAGACGGGGGATTAAGCATATTCATAAACCAAATTTTAGTTATTTAAAAGGCATTCATCTACAGGATATCCCGATTAAATTATTTGTCATCAATATTGTCATTACAGCTATCTATACGATTGGCGTTTTATCTGCATTGTATGCCACATTATTAGTACCAGAATTAAAGACTACGGCTGTTATGGCATCTGGATTAATTAATGGCATTGCAACGATACTATTAATCCTATTTATTGACCCGAAAATATCCATTCTAGCAGATGATGTGATCAATAAGAGAGGAAGCTATCTAGACCTGAAAAGAATGTCTGTTATGATGATGTTTTCCAGATTTTTAGGAACCATTGTGGCACAGTTATTATTGATTCCAGGGGCTCATTACGTTGCATGGTTTGCAAAGCTAATTGCTTGATTAGAACCACTTCCTTTATGTTTTTTAGGAAGTGGTTTTTTACTTTTAGGACACAGCAATTAATCGTGAGGTGTGGTAGGGGAGAAGTAAAGAAACTATATAGTATAATGTGGGTGAATAATAGATTCGAAAAGAGGGGAACGAATGTATGCCGACGATACTTGTTGCGGATGACGATGCGAACATTCGTGAACTTGTTTGCCTTTTTCTGCGCAAAGACGGGTTCACTACAATGGAGGCAGGAGATGGTAAAGAAGCATTAGCCATCTACGGCTCAGCACCTATTGATCTTGTTGTACTGGATATTATGATGCCAACGATGGATGGCTGGACACTATGTAAGGAGCTCCGCAAAATGAATACGGATCTTCCTCTACTGATGCTGACTGCAAGAGGGGAAACATGGGAAAAAGTGAAGGGCTTTGAGCTTGGAACGGATGATTATTTAACAAAGCCATTTGATCCGTTAGAGCTAACTGTACGTGTAAAGGCACTTTTAAAGCGCTACAGGATTGGCCATTCGCAGACCATTCAACTTGGTCAAGTCACGCTGGACCGTCAGACCTATAAAGTAATGAGAGGAAAAGATGTTATTTCACTACCACTCAAGGAATTTGAATTATTATATAAGCTTGCAGAAACACCTGGACAAGTCTATACAAGAGAACAACTGATCGATCAAATTTGGGGGATTGATTATGCGGGAGATAATCGAACCATCGATGTACATATTAAGCGCCTGCGTGAGCGCTTCAACACCATCACTGATTTTCATATCGATACTATAAGGGGTCTGGGCTATAGGCTTGAGGTTGAGGAATGATTAAATCTTTATATACACGCGTCGTTTTAATCTTTCTAGTTGCTGTCATTGGGGGAACTGTTATCTCTTTTTTCATGGCAACATGGGTATTTAAAGATAAATTAAATGAAAACTTGCAAATTCCCTTATTCAATTTTGGACAAGACATGGTACAAATTTTTGATACATTGCCATATCATGAAGCAGATCGTTTTATACGTGATATGCATCAGCTTGAATCCTATCATATTCGCATTTATGAAGAAACAGGGCAGTTTACGTCTTACGGAAAGCTTCATGGCAATCAGTTAGCCCCTGTAACAATGGAACAAGTACAAGCTGTTCTGGATGGAGAGGTCATTCAAGTAATTCCAAGTGGTATTTCATCCATACTTGTCGGCATACCTCTAACAACTGAAATAGGAACGAGAGCGATGTTTATCCAAACGATTTCTTTACCTTCAACCTCTTTTTCCATTAAGTTGATTTTGAATTTTGCTACTTATGCCCTTATTATTGGAAGCGTTGTGTTTTTAGTTGCAGCGATGTTTTTAGTCAAGCCAATCAAAAAACTAACACAAGCAACTAAACATATTGCTGGTGGTGATTTCAATGTCGAATTAAATATTAAGCAATCAGGGGAGTTAGGTACGTTGGCTAAAAGCTTTGAAGACATGGCGGAGGAGTTACAGCAGCTAGAGCAAATGAGGAGGGATTTTGTATCAAATGTATCTCATGAGGTGCAATCTCCACTTACCTCCATTTCTGGTTACGCATTAGCACTGAAACAAGTCGATGTAACGGATGATGAGAAACGCCGTTATCTTGATATCATCATTTCAGAGGCCAATCGAATGTCTAAGATGAGTGATAGCCTTTTAAAGCTGAGCTTACTAGAATCAAAGACACAGCCAATGCTTCTCGATACGTTCAGTCTAGATGAACAAATTAGACGTGTTATAGTCTCCCTCCAGCCTCAATGGTCCTCTCGTAATATTGATTTTGAGCTTCAGTTGAAGGCTGTTCGCCTCATGGTTGATTACGATCAATTACATCAGGTATGGACAAATATTCTTACGAATAGTATTAAATTTTCAAATGCTAATGATACGATTGAGATCAGCATGAAGCAAAGTGCAAATCATGTGACAGTCCGAATAGCGGATAGAGGCATTGGGATTTCTTTAGAGAATCAGCAACGTATATTCGAACGGTTTTTCAAGGCTGATCGTTCCCATAGTCATAAGTATGAAGGCAGTGGGATGGGGCTTGCTCTCGTAAAGCAAATCGTCTCGCTACATCGTGGAGAAATTGAAGTCGAGAGTGAGCTTGGATATGGGACGACAATGATTGTCAGATTACCTATCACCTTAAATTAAAGAGAGAATGTTTGTCGTATCATTTTTTTGTTGTTCATCTTGTGTTCATCTTGTCGTCATGCGTAAGACATCTCTCTCCTTTATAGTAACACTAACAGCTCAAAAGTAGCTGGAATAATCGTAGTAAAGGAGGGAGGCACGAGTAAAGGTGAATCCCCCTCGTGCATCAAACATGAAAAAATTTATGCGTGTTTTACTGAAATCAATGGCAGTCCTAGGTGTATCAATTGTGGGGTTACTTCTCATTGTTTTTACAATAAACATTATTTGCAACAAAATAGAGCAAGGAAAAATAGAACCCTATGGTCAGCTCGTCTCCGTTAATGGGGAAAAGATGAATGTCACTATTCAAGGAAAGGGTACTGAAACCATCGTATTACTACCTGGCTTTGGGACTGCAGCACCGACGCTTGATTTTAAGCCATTGATAGATGAACTAGCTCCCTATTATAAGATCGTCTCAATAGAGCCATTTGGCTATGGCTTAAGTGAGGATACAGCTAAAGAACGAAGCACAGAGAATATTGTGAGTGAAATTCATGAAGCTTTACAGGAGTTAAAGATTGATCGGTATATGCTAATGGGCCATTCGATAGCAGGCATCTATGGACTCGATTATGTTAATAAATATCCGAATGAGGTAACTGGATTTGTGGGGATTGATAGCAGTGTCCCTACACAGGATGGTATGGACACGAAGTTTCCAATCAAGTCGTTACAACTTCTAAAAAAATCAGGGATTGCAAGAATTCTTATAAAATTTTCAGATGATCCCTATGCAGGTCTTCCTTATGATGATGACACAAAAGAGCAAATTAGGATGATTACACTCAAAAACTTTTATAATACAAGTACTTCAAATGAATTAGAATATATAAGCGAAAATTTTACAGCAGCAAAAAATCTTACATTTCCTAAAGATTTACCGCTTCTCTTATTTGTCCAAGCAAAAAGTGGTGGAGTTGAAAAGAACTGGATACCACTGCATGAAGAACAAGTCAAACATTCCGTATACGGCAAAGTAATCACACTGGATGGGGATCATTACTTACACCATACAAAATCGCAGGAAATCGCAGACAACGTCAGATCTTTTATGCAAAGTAAATAATCCATAGTATCTTACCTCTTTGCTTTTGGAGGTAAGATTTTTTAATACTACCCTCTTCCTTACGAAATCTTATAAAATCTTTCAATTGAGTTGTAATCCATACTTCGATGAGCATTGAAATACTTCCTGATTATAATGGACGTAGAACAATTATTCTATCAGGTAAGGAGCTATTGGATGAAAAATTATCAATTTATTGCTTTATTAGTAGTAACGACCTTTTTAATGGGTTCATCATTTGCCATTGTTAAATTAGGCTTACCGTATGCCTCGCCTTTATTATTGGCTGCACTTCGTTTTATATTGGCTGGTATAATCATGGCGATCGTTGTTATCCTCTTGAAGAGACCCCATCCTATTACAAGGAGGGAGTGGTTCAAGTTATGCATGATCGGGCTCTTTCAAACGGCAGGTGTGATGGGGTGTATTTTTTTAAGTCTACGCACCATCACAGCAAGTGAGTCTTCTATTTTAACATTTACAAACCCCTTACTAGTTGTGATTTTTGCCACCATTTTCATGAAAGTACGCTACCGTTTCTATCAATGGATTGGGGTTTTGTTTGGCTTAATCGGGGTGATGATTACGATGGGGGCACAAGTTGAATTGAAAGTAGGGATCCTTTTTGGCTTGCTATCAGCTATTTTTTGGGCTACTGCCACCCTGTTAGTGAAAAAATGGGGCGTGTTATTTGATACGTGGGTTTTATCTGCTTATCAGATGCTGTTTGGTGGTTTACTCTTATTAATAGGAAGTTTACTGTTAGAACAGCCATTTTTTATTGTGAAGCCACAATCGTTATTTATTCTATTGTGGCTTAGTATTTTTTCCTCCATCATTCAATTTGCAGGGTGGTATTATCTTCTGCAAAATAGTGATCCAGGGAAAACAAGTGCCTATTTATTTTTAGCTCCTTTTTTTGGCGTATTAACAGGCTGGGTGTTATTGGATGAACCGTTAAAACCATCACTAATGGTTGGCGGCTTACTCATCATCATGGGCATTTATTTAGTAAACCGTACTTTTAGTAGAGAAAAGGGCTAGGAGATAACTCCGTGCCCTTTCCTCTTTTACAAATCTAAATGAAAGATCTCTTTAAAGCCTATTTTCCCTTTCTCCGTCACTTTAATGGCGCGAATAGAGGGAACGCGTAAAAGCCAACCAAGGTTGAAAAATTGATTTAATAGCTCACAGCCTAATGCACCAGCTAAATGATAACGCCGTTCACTCCAATCTAAACAGGCATGAGAAAAGGATCGTCGTTTTCTCTTTAAAGCAGTTAAATCGATTCCGAATGTCGTAAAAAATAATGTGCCCTCATCTGTCAGGACAAATTGTTTACCCTCCAATGTAAGATAGCCTGCCTTCAGCATTGATTCCGTTAATTGGACACCTAATTTACCAGCAAGGTGGTCATAGCAAGTTCTAGCATCCTGTAATAACTTGATTTGGCTCGATTGCTTTAATGAACGTACTTCAGGTGGTGGAGAGATGGCTAGGAATGACTCTAAAAAATGAGCAATGTCCTCACCAGCCAATTGAAAATAACGATGACGGCCCTGTTTTTCAACTTTTATCAGCTTTCCTTCTACTAATTTAGCAAGATGAAAGCTAGCAGTTTGTGGTTTGATGGCAGCCATATAAGCTAGTTCACTAGCCGTATGAAAACGACCGTCCATCATACTAGCAAGTATGGTTGCCCTTGACGTTTCACCAAGAAGTGCCGCTATTTCTGCCATGTTTGGATTAATTCCCATTCTGTCACAATCCTTTCAGTGTCCTATATTTAGATTTTAGTCAAAGTCATTATGGTTTACAATAAAAGTAATAGAGGAGGAGAAATAAATGGAAACATATTATGCAGTGATTTTTACATCGCAAAGAACTGAGCAAGATGGGGATGGCTATGGCAAGATGGCTGACCTAATCGATGCCTTAGCACAGCAACAGCCTGGTTTCATTCGTGTTGAAAGTGTTAGAAATGAGGAAGGAAAGGGCATAACGGTGTCTTATTGGGAATCGCTAGAGGCTATCCAAGCATGGAAAGACAATGCCAAGCATTTAACAGCACAACAATTGGGTAAAGACAA
Source organism: Lysinibacillus sp. HST-98 (assembly GCF_016757845.1). Taxonomy (NCBI): domain Bacteria; kingdom Bacillati; phylum Bacillota; class Bacilli; order Caryophanales; family Bacillaceae; genus Lysinibacillus; species Lysinibacillus sp. HST-98. Next base: position 250,626 of record NZ_JAENHX010000001.1, on the reverse strand, counting down.
ATGGTACACAAACTATAAAGTGGAAATCTGCCAAATGATAAAAGATTATTCATTTGCCAAATAGCAAGTGAGAAGGAGGCTTATTTTTTATGACGATTGTGGAAGAATGGCACGAACTAAGACAAAGATTTAATCCTTCCAATCCGATAACCATTAATCAAATGCATATTTTTAAAGATCAATTAAAGCAGGTTCAACAAACAGAAGAAACATTAAGGATATTAGTAGAGGTTTACTGTTTACTTAGGATGTATCCTGAGGCATATCAGTTATTTACTGTCATTATGAATAAAGACGATAAAAAGGATCGAAAAAAGTATGGCGTTCTCCAGACCTACATAGATAAACCAAATTCGGTGAATCCTCTGCTGCCAAGAAAAATTAGAGACCATCAGCAGCTTAAAACGAAAATTCCAATGTTTAAATATCTACCAAACCCTCTAGAGGCTGAAATTTTTGAAACAGATGAAATCGTTGTATGTGATTGTTGCGAGCAAGAAGTGGATGTCTATTATACTGGTGGTATTTATGCAATTGAGGAAGTAGATTATCTTTGTCCTTCCTGCATCCATAGTGGAGAAGCAGCTCAAAAATATGATGGTTCTTTCCAGCAAGACTTAATGGATGATGAACAGGTTACGAACCCCAAGTTTGCTGAGGAAGTACTCTTTCGGACGCCTGGCTATGTAAGCTGGCAGGGCAATAATTGGGTGGCACATTGCTCTGACTATTGTGCGTTTATCGGCTATGTTGGTTGGCGTGATTTAGTAGAGCTAGGAATTGAGGATCAATTTGATAATTATACCGGCTTTTCAAAAGAAGAACTTTCTGCATCCTTAATGAACAATGGGCATCATCAAGGCTATTTATTTCAATGCTTGGAATGTGACCGTTATGTGCTTTATTCAGATTTTAGTTAGTCGTTGTTTGAGGGGGTAGAGAAGTGGAACAATTTCTACAACGATATATCTATTCATGGCGTTTAAATGGTTGGCTCATCCATGATATTTTTTTCTGCATCGTGCTGGGCATAGGATTTTTACTGTTAATGTTTATCGTCATGAAACGTAAACGCCTCGTTACTTCTAGCATTTTGCTCATTGCTTTTTTATTGGTCAGTAATCTATTAATGATTGTTTTTGGCTTAGCAGGGAGAGGTTTTCCCATCAAATCAGATTCTCCTATCTATACAGATGATTCACAAAGTATTGCTGTTCAAATGGTGCAAGGCTCAGAAAATAATGGGATATCGAATGGTATTACGCATGTAATCGCCCACCATCTCCTAGTAGCTGTGAATTTACAAACAGGTGAAAAGCAATGGACAAAATCAGTTTCCTATAAAGAAACACTGCTTGGGGAATTTATGGGTGGTGTTCTTGTCCATCATCGTGATGATGAATTTGGTCAATTATTACTGGTAGATATGGAAACAGGCAAAGAACTACTTTCTGAAAAAGATTTTCGAACGTACCATCCGTCATTAATAGCGATATTGAGCAATAATGCACATCAAATGGCTGTCCTAGAGAACCATTTATATTTGGAGGGGGTCGATGGCAAATTCTATCGCTTTGATGGTAAAACATTAAGTGAGGATGCGAAGGCTCAAGATTACCTATCTGCCCGTTTTTTCATCGAGACAGAGTTGCCGGGCTATTTTGCTACACATCCACAGCCTGTAGAGGATTATCAGGGCATTCGAGATTTTAGTCAAGCTGTCCTAACCGAGCCAGCCATTCAACCCTATGAAAATTTACAACCAAAAGTGGTGGATGTAGATATCATAGAAAAAACGGCTCTTGTTTCATATCGACAAACACAGCGAGAAAGTGCTGAACACATGTTATTGCTCTATGATATGAACAAACATCAAATATTGTGGGAACGCAATATTGGCATCATTAATTCCCAGCAGCAACAGCCCGCTGTACGGACTTTAGAGAATCGCTACATAATTCAAGCTGGTGATAGATTACTGGTATTGGACAAACAAATGAATAAGAGATCTGTTCACTATCATCTGCGCTGGAATCGTCCTATTGATGAGTGAAATCTACTGGAAATATCGTTCTTTTTTTGATTCGCCAAAAAAGGAGTATAATTTAATAGGAAGAAACTCTGATTAAAAGGACGGCATGCGAATATGGATGAGCAATTAGTAGAGTGGATTATACGCTTTCAAAGGGACAAGGATATGGAAGCACTGGCCCATTTAAAAGATTATTGTTATGAGATGGTCGAACCTTTAATGGAAGAATTTACGCTGAAGTATGGCGAAGAAGCAGGCGAGTTATTACGCCTAAAGTGGGATAAACGATTTTATTTTATATTTACAAAATATCAAGTGAATGTAGGGCTACCCCTAGAGACATTTGTAAAAAATACGTATCGTTTTTATTTCATGCAGGTGTTACAAAAGGCTGGTTATAAGTAATCGAAAAAACCCTTCATTTGGGAACTGACAGTCGTTTTTGAGACAGTCAATCCCATAATGAAGGGTATTTATTTTGTCTTTACCCTCTTATAAGTAATTGATAATAAAGTTTTTTATAAATAAATGCGTTTAGATGAATTGGCTATGTTCAATTCTTTACGATATTTTGAAACTGTGCGTCGTGAAATTCGAATACCCTCAGTTTCTAATTTTTCAGTTAATTGTTGATCTGATAAAGGAGTTTTTCTATTCTCATTTTCTACTAATTCTTTAATGCGACTTTTTATATAGGACACAGAATCAAGCTTTCCTGAATCGTTGATAATTCCTTTTGTAAATAAAGACTGGAGTGCAAAGATTCCATGTGGTGTACGGATAAATTTATTTTTAACCGCACGACTTATGGTGGATTCATGCATATTTAATGCTTGTGCAACATCTTTTAAACGCATAGGAGATAAGGCTTTTATTCCATGTTCAAAGAATGAAGCCTGTAAATCAAGCAGTAATCGTGTCAGGCTGTATAAAGTTTTATCACGTTGAGCTATTCCTTGCGTTAAAGCTATAATATCGTTCATGCATTGTTGGTAATAGGCATAATCTTCAACGGATTCTTTTAATAGATCTACGTAATCTTGATTAATTTCTATTTTAGGTAAAAACCGATTATTTAGTTCTATTATCCATTCCCCATTCAATTTGCTAATGATTATATCAGGTATAATATACACGCTAGTAGCATTATTATCCAATGAAGCTGGAATGGGTTTTAGGTTTCGTATATATTGTATTGTTCTTTGAGTTTCTTCTATTGAAATGTTGTAAGTTGTACTTAATAATTTAATTGATAAATTAGCTACTTGTTCTAAATGATGTTGAATGAATGGAGCTGCAAATGGTGGGGCCTCTATATCATTGTAAATTTGAATTAATAAATATTCTTTCATATTTCTAACGCCAACGCCAAGAGGTTCGAATGTTTGTAATAGATCTAACAGTGTATTTATATGGTCTAAAGAGGTGTTAAATGATTTAGCAACTTTGGATAAATCTACATTTAAAAATAGATGTTCATCGAGGTTATGTATGAAATAGTTTAAAATTTCTCTGTCATGTGGTGTAAGACTTAGGTGTAAAGGTATTTGATCGAGTAGTTGGGTAATATATGAATGTTGCTGTGTTAGCCGAGTTTGAATGAAATCATACTGTTGCTTTTGCTTCGGTTGAATACCTTTTATAGACATTGTGGCAAGGTCTACAATATCCTTTGTGTGATTCATGCTTTTCTCAATGACAGTTAATAGTGGATTTTCATTTGATTTCTCATAAATATGTTGTTCTAATTCGGAGCTGGAGTATTGTAGTAGTTCCAATTGATGAATGAGTTCAGTTGTCAACGTTTGAGTAATTTGTTGTGAGACGTTTAAATTCATTTTCAAGGGAATCACCTCATTTTCTCTATGTAATGTTATTATTATCTAATCTACAAATTTTGTCTATAATGGATCAGATATTTAGTAAAAAAAACATAATGTTTAAGGTAAATAGTTCTTACAATGAGTAGGAAAGCAGATAAAGATAAATGAGCTGTTGTTGAATGACATAGACTTCTAGTTTAGAGAATGATATAGAATATAGACATAGTTATAAATGTTAGCTACCCAGTCATGGAATGCCCATTTAAAGTTGGATATTCTGTTTAACTTTTATGGGGCAATTCAATTTTGGGTGGCTTTTCTGTTGAGGATTCCACTTACAAGTTCGACTATTTGGAAAGTCATTCTCTATAATCCGAACTTGAAGAAAATTATAAAGGTAAGATGTAACTTTTGGCGAATTAAAAAAGATAAGATAATTAAACTTCCGTAAAAGGTGTAATTTCCATGAAACATAATCTATTAACTTTTTATTTTTACGGACTATTACGAGCTATTTTCACTATAAACAATTTGGCTATATTACTTTTTCGATTTTTGTGGGGGGAATATCATGTTGAATGCCGAAAAATTAGTGCAATCTATGCTAGATGCATTTGGTGAACTATTACAATTGGAAATGGCCTATTTCACTTCGAATGGTGAAGTTTTTATAGCAACGGAAGAATATAGAAAGCAAAAAGGGATACAGGTACACCTTCCGTTCTTTCAGAAGTATTATTCTAAATCTGTTCAATATTTACAAAAACCTGGACAAATGAAAGTGTGTTCTGGTTGTAGATTCCAAAATAACTGTCCATCTAAAGTGGAAATGTTAATGAATTTAGTAAAAGGAGATCGTCACTTCGGATATTTGACATTTGTTAGTTTTACAGATGAGGGGGAGAAAAAATTTTCATCTGAGCCGAAGGAATATCAGTATTGGTTAGCTCGGTTGGGAGATATGATTATGAATGCCTTGAATAACGAAGGATCCTATTTATTGCTTGAACATAAAAAAGGATTTGATACGAAATATGTATTAGGCAACGCACCTCACTTACAACTTATAAAGAGTAAGTTAAGTAGTATTGCAAATAGCCCCTCTTCAATTGTCATAACAGGGGAGACAGGAACAGGGAAAAGTTTATTAGCTAAATATATTCATTCAAATAGCATTACACACAAAGGGAAATTTATAGAGTTGAATTGTGCAAGCATTCCAGAAAACTTGTTTGAAAGCGAGTTATTTGGCTATGATGAAGGGGCGTTTACAGGGGCTAGAAGAAAAGGGAAAATGGGCTATTTTGAAGTAGCAGATAAAGGTACTTTATTTCTCGATGAAATTACAGAATTACCATTACATTTACAAGCGAAGCTATTAACAGTTTTGCAAGATGGGCTTATCTATAGAGTTGGAGCAATTGAGCCTAGAAAAGTAAATGTAAGGATTATTGCTGCGACAAATAAACCTTTAGAAGATATGGTGAGAAAAGGTGAGTTTCGTTCGGATTTATATTATCGACTAAATGTGATCCCTTTAACATTACCTCCTTTAAAAGAAAGAACAGATGAAATAGAATATTTGATTGTAAAGTTACTTGAAAAGATTCAGCATAAAACAGGGAAATTTATTAAAGATTTTACGCAGGAATTTTTGGAGGAATTGAAATTATACTCTTGGCCAGGGAACATAAGAGAGTTAGAAAATGTATTAGAGTACAGTATGGTAATGGAAAATTCCTTACAATTAACAAGGGAAAGCTTACCGAAATATATCATCGAGAATAATCAAGCACAAAATCTTTATAGCAATTCTAATCTATTGAAAGATACAGAATTGGAGGTCATTTACCAAATGCTCTCTATATATGGAAATGACACTGCTGGAAAAGAACGTGTTGCTGAAGAATTAGGCATAAGTACAAGAACGCTTTATAGAAAACTAAAAAGTGTAAATTTATAGTTTAAGTTTGACACAAATACCTTGCTTTTAGAGATTTTTAAATTTCTCACCTCCTTAATGGGGAATTTAAAATGAACTTCCTAGGTATTTGTGTTTTTTTATGGCTAATTTTAATGACAAAAGTGACAACGGAATTGACAAATTTGGCAAAAGGAAATTTAGTATATTGCTGAATCTTTTACGATACATATTTTGAAAACCCATTAACATCAGAAATTTCTGATATTTTGTAGATTAAAATGGTAAATGGATTTGTGTTTCTACACTTGGCACGTATTTTGCTAGATATATAGTAAGCAAAGGGAAGGAGGAAGATTTATTTGGTAGATTATTTTGAATTGGAAGGTAAGGTGGCTGTGATTACAGGAGGTGCCTCAGGGATTGGCCATGCAACAGCTAAATTATTAAGTGAGTTGGGAACTAAAACTGTGATTTTAGATATTGATCAACAAAAAGGTAAGGATACAGAAAAAAGCTTTCAAGAAGCTGGTTTAGATGTTGAGTTTTTAAAATGTGATGTAACGAATACACAAGATTGCAAAAGTGTGGCTGATTCTATACAGGAGAGATACGGAAAAGTCGATGTACTTTTTAATAATGCAGGCATTATCCGTAGAAAAACCGTAGTGGATTTAGAGGAAGCAGATTGGGATGCGGTTATTAATGTTTCTCTAAAAGGGGTCTATCTACTTTCGAAATACTTAATCCCACTCATGAGAGGAAATGGTGGCAGTATCATTAATACTGGTTCTGGGTGGGGAATCAAAGGTGGAGACAAAGCAGCATCTTACTGTGCTGCAAAAGCAGGGGTTGTAAATTTAACAAAGGCTATGGCTATTGATCATGGTCCAGAAAATATTCGCGTAAATTGCATTTGTCCTGGAGATACAGATACGCCATTACTTCGTGGAGAAGCAAAACAATTAAATATAGATGAATCAAGTTTCTTACGTAGTTCAGCTGTTGATAGACCGTTAGCAAGATTAGGAACACCTGAAGATATTGCTAAGGGGGTACTATTCTTGGCAAGTAATTTATCTGCTTGGGTTACGGGAACGACATTAACAGTTGATGGTGGCGGCTTAGCCTAAAAATAATTATAGAGGGAGGCAAATTAAATGAGTAAAAAGGTCCATCCATATATCCCCAATATGGTATCTGAGGTAAAGCAAGAAATGTTAGATGAAATTGGTGTTCAATCCGTTGAGGAACTTTATTCGTGTATTCCAGAGGATTTACATTTTAAAGGTACCATGAATATTCCAAAAGCTTTGAATGAATTAGAGTTACGACGCCATATTGAGGGTCTTTTAAATAAAAATATAAGTACCTATGAATATATTAATTTTCTAGGAGCTGGTTGCTGGCAACACTTCATACCAGCCGTATGTGATGAAGTGAATCAACGTGCAGAGTTTTTAACAGCTTATGCAGGAGAGCCTTATGAGGATCATGGACGCTTTCAAGCATTATTTGAATATCAAAGCTTAATGGCGGAGCTTGTGGATATGGAAGTAGTGAATGTTCCTACATTCGATTGGGCCCAAGCTGCATCTACATCGATTCGTATGGCGAGTCGGATTACAAAGCGTACGAAAATATTACTTGCTAATACACTTTCTCCCGAACGCAGAAAAGTTATTACAAACTATGGTACACCACAGTTATCATTTGAAGGAATAAAATTCAATCTTAATACAGGATTAATGGACTTAGCCGATTTAGAAGCAAAGTTGTCAAACGAAGTTGCAGCTATTTACTTTGAAAATCCATCCTATTTAGGTTTTATCGAGTCGCAAGGTCAGGAAATTTCACAACTTGCTAAAAAATATGGCGTACTTATGATAGTAGGAGTTGATCCAAGTTCTCTAGGGGTATTGGCACCACCAAGTCAATATGGAGCGGATATCGTCTGTGGAGATCTTCAACCATTAGGTATGCACATGAATTATAGTGGAGGGCAAGCTGGATTTATTGCAACATACAATGATCCAAAATTTGTTAATGAATATCCATCACGATTGTTCGGTATTATTCCGACTGTGAAGAAAGGTGAATATGGTTTTGGTGACATTGCCTATGATCGTACGTCCTTTGCAGATAGAGAAAACGGTAAGGAGTCTGTAGGCACACAAACAGCTCTTTGGGGAATTACAGCAGGTGTGTATTTATCATTAATGGGACCAAATGGCATGTACGAGTTAGGTCAAGCCATTATGCAAAACAGTCAGTATGCAGTAATGCAATTGAATTCTATAAACAATATTCGGGGTTCAAGAATTACCTCTCCATTTTTCAAAGAGTTCATTATAGATTTTAACGATACAGGATTAACAGTAGAAGAAATCAATTCACGGTTACTTGAGCAAAAAATCTTCGGTGGTAAAGACTTATCGTTGGAATTTCCTGAATACGGTCAAGCAGCACTTTATTGTGTAACTGAAGTTCACACTAAAGAGGATATTGATAAGTTAGTCAATGCTTTAGCTACAATTGTTGGATATTAAATAGGAAGAAAGGAGTTTTAACGTGGATAAGATTCTAAGAGAGAATGTAAATAAAGATTTTCATCAAGCTAAATGGAATGAACCTATCATTTTTGAGTTACATCAATCAGGAGAAGTCGGAGTAGAAGTTCCGCAACCTTCAAATGAGATTGTAGAAGCAGTCGGGGATGGCATTTCATCCTTACCTCAGAAAATGAAAAGAACAAATAAACCGAATTTACCAGAAATAGGTCAAGCACGTGTGTTACGACATTATGTAAGACTATCGCAAGAAACATTAGGCTCTGATTTTAATGTTGAAATTGGACAAGGCACTTGTACGATGAAGTATATTCCAAAAATTAATGAATTGCTTATTCGTAATCCTAAAATAATGGAACTCCATCCTTTACAAGAGGGTAGTACTGTCCAAGGAATGCTAGAAATCATTCACAATTTGGACTTAGCGATGCGTGAGATTTCGGGGATGGATTGTTTCTCTTTCCAACCAAGTGGTGGTACACAAGCATTGTTTGCTATGGCATCGATTGTGCGCAAATATTTTGAAGTAAAAGGTGAGGCAGATCAACGTAATGAAATTATTACAACCATCTTCTCACACCCTTCTCAAGCAGCAACCGCAGTAGTCAAAGGTTATAAAATAATAACTATTCATCCAGATAAAAATGGTTTTCCGGATATGAATAAATTGAAAGAAGTTGTATCCGAAAGAACAGCTGGTTTTGTTGTAGCTAACCCTGAAGATACAGGGATTTATAATTCTAAAATTAAAGAATTTACGAAAATAGTACATGATGTTGGTGGAATTTGTTATTACGATCAGGCAAATGCCAATGGACTGTTAGGAATCACACGTGCAAGAGAAGCAGGTTTTGACATGTGTTTTTTCAATCTACACAAAACATTTGCAGCACCTCACATGTGTGGAGGACCAGCAACAGGGGCTCTTGGGGTCACAGAAGAATTAAAGCCTTATTTACCAGGCCCAATTGTTGAAAAAGAGGGAGACCAATATGTGTTAAATGATCAATTAGAGCATTCGATTGGAAAAGTACGATCTTTCCATGGGGTAGCTCAAACGATTTTGCGTTCTTATGCTTGGATTAGGGCATTAGGCACAGATGGACTTAAAGCTGTGGCAGAGACAGCCGTATTAAATAACAATTATCTGTATAGTAAAGTAGCAAAAATTCGTGGTGTAAGTGTGCCATATATACAAGGGCAACGATTAGAGCAAGTTCGTTATAGTTGGGAGCAGTTGGAGAAAGAAACAGGTGTTACAACAGAGGATGTACAGCGCCGAATGACTGACTTTGGTTTACATTACTGGACTAGTCATCATCCTTATATTGTTCCGCAACCATTTACACTTGAACCAACAGAATCTTATTCTAAGGCAGATTTAGATGAATATATTCAAGCGCTTGAGCAGATTTCTAAAGAAGCGTACGAAACGCCAGAAACTGTTAAAGCAGCACCGCAAAATAGTACAATTCATCAGTTAATAGAAGCAGACTATTTAGATGAGCCTTCTAAATGGTGTATTTCATGGAGGGTATATCTACAAAAGGTGAAAAATAAAAAGGATGTATTAATTAATAACCATTAGGGGGTGTATGAATGAGCACCAATCATAGAAGTTTAAAAAATAAGAGAGTAGTTATTACAGGAGGTGCTAGTGGTATAGGATTAGCCACCGCACAACGTTTTATAGAAGAAGAATCGATAGTGGCTATTTTAGATATTAATAAAGAGGGTATTGAACAGTCGATAAAAGAAAATCCCGGAATGGCTAAAGGCTATGTAGTAGATGTTAGTAATCCTGAAAATGTAAACGCTGTTTTTGAGAATATAAAGAGGGATTTAGGTGGTGTAGATGTTTTTATTGCGAATGCAGGTATTAGCATTCGCAATAAGTTTCTTGATATTAGTCCTGAACAATGGAGTAAAGTATTAAACATTAATCTTAACGGTGTATTTTATACTTCACAAGCAGCCGCAAAAATGATGATGGAGCAGGGCAAGGGTGTCATACTTATGACAGCGTCTACAAATGGAGTGACAGGACATCCATTCTATGCTGACTACAATGCTTCAAAAGCAGGGGTTAATCTTTTAGCACGAACAATGGCATTGGAGCTTGCTCCAAATATCCGAGTTAATACGATATGCCCTGGATACGTACTAACCCCTATGCAAATGGCTGAGTATACACCAGATATGTTGGAAGTTGTAAATGAAGGTATCCCTCTGAAACGACATGCAGATCCTAAGGAAGTCGGAGCATTATATGCTTTCCTTGCTTCGGATGAGTCATCTTATATTACCGGACAAACAATTGCTATTGATGGTGGAGAGCTAGCTTAATTAAATGGAAGGGGTTATTTAATGAAGAAAAATATATTCTATTTATTATTGGTGTTGGTTATTTCGCTGATGGCGGCATGTTCGGAAAATAAAACAAATACACAAGTTCCAGCTACTGCGGATGCAAAAAATGAGGATCAGGATAAAAGTGTAACAACAGAAATGAAATTGGTTAAGGATGGCAAGTTAACATTTGCAATGAGTGGTTTACTCAAACCATTAAATTATAAGGAAAATCAAGAATTAGTAGGCTTTGATGTTGAGATAGGGAAAGAAATTTCAAAAAGGATTGGGCTTGAAGCAAATCCTATAACAAATCCATGGGAAACAATTATTCAAGGGTTACGAGGAAATAAATATGATGCCATTATTGGCAGTATGACAGCTACCGAGGAAAGGTCTAAACAGGTCGACTTTTCAATCCCTTATTATGTTTCAGGTGCTACAGTATTTATCTCGAGTGAAAATAATGACATTAAAACGGTAGAAGATTTAAAGGGAAAAACGATTGGCGTTATGCAAGCTAGTACGTATGTTGAAGATGCTAAGAAATATACAGATAAAATCAAAGAATTCCCTAGTGAAATCTATGCATTACAGGATCTTCCACCAGGTCGGCTAGATGCAGTAATTACTGATAGAATTGTAGGTATTTCAGCCATGCAAGAATCAGGATTGAAGATTCAAGCCCTAGGAGAGGTCATTAAAAGAGAAGAAATTGCAGTGGCGATTAATAAAGATAATGAAGTTTTATTAGAAGCGATTAATAAGGCGATTGAAGAGATGGTTAAGGATGGAACGTATAAAGAAATAAGTATGAAATGGTTTGGGAAAGACTTGTTAGAATAACTGTTCAAAATAGTGTGCCTAGTATGCTAAAGACGTACTAGGCATAGCTATTAATTGTTCTAAAATATTAAAATTGCAGACTAAATAGATTGAAAATTCTTTCTATTTTACTTCCCGCCAAAATCTAATTTTATTAATAAATTTTAGCTATCTATAGGAGTGTTTGTCTTTTACGTCCACATACTTAAAAGAGGTTAGGTGATTAATATGGATTTTCTCACAAATGTAACATCAATATTTCAAAAGCATGGCATTGAGTTTTTAAAAGCGACAGTTTTAACTATTGAATTAACAATTGTTTCTTTATTTATTGCTTGTGTGATTGGGTTAGTGTTTGCCTTCTTCAAAGTATCCAATATAAAAATATTGGAAAGTATTGCTAACGCTTACATTTTTGTTGTTCGTGGTATGCCATTAATCGTACAACTTATGTTCTTGTACTATGGTATTTCTAGTATTTTCACTTTATCAGACTTTGCAGCAGGATCCATTGCGCTCGGAATTCATTCAGGAGCATATATTGCAGAAATTTTTCGTGGATCCATTCAATCTATTGATAAAGGCCAAATGGAGGCTGGTCGATCATTAGGAATGACATATTTTAAAACAATGAGAAGAATTATTTTACCACAGAGTTTTAAAAGAGCGATTCCAGCATTAGCTAATCAATTTATCATAGGGTTAAAAGATTCGTCTTTAGTAGCTTATATCGCAGTATCAGAATTGTTTAACCATGCACTGTCAACTCAAGCATACAACTATATGCCTCTTGAAACATACTTTGTTGTGGGAATTTACTATTTAATTTTAGTCTTATTATTCACGCTATTATTTAATAAACTTGAAAGTCGACTGGATGTTGGAAGGAGGAAAAAACGTGATAAAGTTGAAATCGCTTTCTAAATCATTTGGTGACTTGGAGGTTTTAAAAGGTATCAATCTTGAAATTAATAAATCAGAAGTGGTTGTTCTAATAGGGGCTAGTGGATCAGGGAAGAGCACTTTATTACGATGTATGAATTTTTTGGAGATATTAGATTCAGGTACGATAAGCATTAATGATGAGATTATTGATGTAAAAAGAACTAATTTAAATCATGTAAGAGAAAATATGGGGATGGTATTTCAACATTTCAATTTATTTCCCCATTTAAGTGTTTTACAAAATGTAATAGAAGCACCAATTCAGGTGAAAAGGCAAAGTAAAGAGGAAGCGATTAAATTTGCTATGAATTTGTTAACACGAGTAGGTCTTGCTGATAAAGCTAATTACTATCCTGAACAACTATCTGGTGGTCAAAAACAACGAGTTGCTATTGCTAGAGCACTGGCAATGAATCCAAGTGTTATGTTATTTGATGAACCAACATCAGCTTTGGATCCTGAGTTGGTAGGAGAAGTCTTAGAAACGATGAAAAACCTTGCTAAAGATGGAATGACGATGGTCGTCGTAACCCATGAAATGGGCTTTGCTAAGGAAGTTGCGGATAGGGTGATTATGTTAGCAGATGGCAAAATTATTGAAGAGGGCTCTCCAGTAGAAATTTTTAAAGCGCCAAAACAAGAAAGAACGATTAAGTTTTTGCAACAAGTTTTATAATTATTATCTTTAATTAGGGGATGATGAGAGATGTTAAAAACGTATGAAGAAGTATTAAAGGTTACGAACGAACTTGTAAATATTGAAAGCATTGTTAATACTGAAGGGGAAATTAACATATCAAAGTCATTGGCTAAAACAATTTCTAATTTACCTTATTTCCTGAAAAATCCTAAATATGTGTTTACTTCACGAACAATTAATGATGAGGTTGAAAGGTACAATGTGTTTGCATTTGTAAAAGGGACTAAAGGAGATAGTAATAAAACGGTTGTGCTAATGGGACATACAGATACGGTGGGTATCGATGATTATAATAGTTTGAAAGAGAAAGCTTGTTTTCCTAATGAACTGCATGAAGCGTTAAAGGGTGAAGAAGTTCCGCCGTTGGTTCGAGAGCATTTAGAATCAAATGATTGGTTATTTGGAAGAGGAACACTTGATATGAAGAGCGGTGTTGCAAGCCATTATTATCTATTAAAATATTATTCAGATCACCCAGAGGAACTGAATGGAAATATCGTATTTTTTGCTGAATGCGATGAAGAGGATAGTTCTCATGGCGTATTGTCTGGTTTAAATGATTTAAAAATGTTAAAAGTAGAGCATGGGTTTGATTACGCGGCATTAATTAACTCCGATTTTGTTGCTCCTAAGTATGAGGGGGATGAAAGTAGATATATATATAAAGGAAGCGTTGGTAAGCTACTTCCTTCTTTTTATATAACTGGGGTGGAAAGCCATGTAGGCTCTAGTTTTGAAGGAATCGACCCTAACTATATTGCTGCGGAGTTAACTAGACAAATTGCATATAACCCAGAGCTATGTGATAAATCGTTAGGAGAAACACCAATGCCACCTGTAAGTTTGAAGCAAACTGATTTTAAAGAGACTTATACAGTTCAGACAGCTCTTGCTTCATATGTATATTATAATTTCTTTGTGCAATCATGGTCACCTAAAGATGTGTTAGAAAAGTTAAAAGTCCATGCTGAAATTGCATTTAATAATGTAATAACTAATTTAAATCATCATTATAAGAGGTATTGCGAAATTAGTGGGCAGGAATATACAAAATTGCCATGGAAGACGAGGGTATTGTTCTATGAAGAATTAGAACAATCAATTATTGTTGATTATGGGGACCATTACAAAGAGCATATAAAAAATTTTAAACACGAATTATTAAAAAATAAAGAGTTAGATGTACGCATGTTTTCTGCAAAAGTGGTAGAAGAAGTTTGGAAGTGGACCAAGGATAAGAGTCCTGCAATCATTATTTTTTATTCTTCATTGTACTCACCATGTGTAGAAGTAACTGGTAAAAATGAAAAAGAAAAAAATTTACTGACCGCCTTAGATTATGCAGTTGAAAAAGTTCAACCACATTATGATAAGCCTATTGTACAGAAAAATTATTTCCCTCATATTTGTGATATGAGTTGCGTGGCTATAAATGTCGATGAAGATAGTGTGAATTCAGTTGTTAACAATAACCCTAGCTGGAGAACTAAACATTATGTAAATTATGATGCCATTAGAGAATTAAATATCCCTGCAATCAATATTGGACCATATGGCTATGATGCACATAATAGATATGAAAGAACAGAATTGAAATATACTATGGAAATAATGCCTAATTTAACAAAGCTAGTAATAGATAAATTACTTGAAAATTAAAGTGTATCATGGCATTCGTTTAAAGTAGCATCATGAACATGCATAGGAGATAACTGCTATGAAAAATTAATATAACCTTCAATGACCTGTTCTTAGAGTTCGGTCAGAAAGATCTCGATTGGGGGATGATTGACTGTGCCTTTAGGGGACATGCTCATGGTCATTCCTTTTTTACTTCTTGTTGATATTACAAATAGATAGAGTCTCAATCTATATACAAGGTAACTCTTTCTGACAGATGATGTGACTGAAGAAGTGTACCTAAGATAAAAAAATGTAGACGCAATATTTGGCGGGGACTATTGCTTATCTTATTTTTTTCTTCTATATAATAACTTACTCTTGTTCACATAAAAAACACCTTCACGTTGATTGTTCGGGATGCTTATCCCCTTATTTCAACGAAAGGTGTTTTCATTTGTATCAGCTTTTAGATTAGTGCTTGGTAAAAAAACAAATCAAGGGTTAATTATAGAGTAGATCTTCTGCTAAATGACTAAACACTTCACCGATTATCGACTCTTCATCATAGACCGAGGAACCTGTATTTTCCTCAGGTTGAGCAAAAGGAATTTGAGCGATTACATCTGCCTGCAATAAATCTGCTAATTGTTTGGCTCCACCTTGTCCAAATAGATAGTTTTTTTGACCGTCAGGACCTTCAAAATAGGCCATGTTTTCAACAACACCAAGAATCGTGTGTTTCGTATGTTGCGCCATCAAGCCTGCACGAGAAGCAACATGAGAAGCGGCAAGATGCGGTGTTGTCACGATGATTTCGTGAGCTTGTGGAATCATCGCAGCCATATCAATCGCAACATCTCCTGTACCAGGTGGTAAATCGATAAGGAGGTAATCTAAATCTCCCCATAGCGTGTTGACAAGGAAATTGCGAATCCACTTATTGAGCATAGGACCACGCCACATAACAGGCTGGTTGTCATTTGTAAAAAAGCCCATCGACATTATTTTTACGCCGTGACGTTCTACGGGAATCGCCGTTTGATCAAGCATGGTAGGCTTTTGATCAATCTTCATCATGGCAGGGATACTGAAACCATAAATATCAGCATCTAAAATACCTACACGTTTGCCAAGACGAGCAAGTGCAACCGCTAAATTAATGGTCACCGTAGACTTTCCAACACCGCCTTTACCACTTGTAATGGCAATGAATTGAACACCAGAATTAGGCAGTAGCATGTTTGGCATTCCTTGTTCAGTTACATTTTTTGCTTGTAGAGAGGCTGTTAATGTGCGTCGCTCCTGATCTGTCATTGCACCAAAGTTAATGGTAACATGGGAGGCACCAAGTGCTTGTAAGGCCTCCTCCACATCTTGCTGTATTTTTGCCTTTAACGGACATCCTGGAATGGTCAAAATAATATCCAGCGCTATATGGTTGTCATGTAATTGGATATTGCGTACCATATTCAAATCTACAATACTCTGTTGTAGCTCAGGATCATTCACCTGTTTCAATGTGTTTACAACATTTTCTTTTGTTAACATTTAGGAACCACCTTATTCTTTTAAGCCTTTGCCGAGTCCCTTTAAGAAATGAACCCCAAAACTGAGCGCACGATTGACATCTGGATCATTTAACATTTTCATGAGCTTAAAAGCACTGACTTTTTCATTCGATTCAAGTGTTTTGCTGGCTTCATCTACGCCTGTATTTAAGCCTTTGATCAGCTTAGTCGTTGTTTCAGGATTAAGCTCCGTCAATGCTCCCGCAACACCCATTAAATTGTTAATGATATTGGTTACAGGCTTACGTGTTAATTGTCCAAGTGCAATATGGGCCACTTCTTCTTTGGCTTCGAGTAGCTTCATTGCTGCTTCTAGTGCACCGATATCATTTAATTCAGCCATAATACTAAACACTTGATTGACGGCTTCTTCATTTTCAGAAAGCAGTTCTTTTAGATTGTCTAATTTTTGTTCCTTTAGTTGTTCTTCCGTTAATTGTTGTTTTTTAATGCCTGTAATGGGTACAGCCATGCTCTCACTCTCTTTCGTTTATGGTTGTTAAGTGAACGTAGCCAGGACGATTCCATTTTCGTTGTACCTCAACACCATTTTGAGGATGACGCTTTTTATAGCGTGGGTTTGTGCGAGGAAGTGGTGATTTACCTTTTGCTTTTAGCACTTCTACTCGTACTTTTGTTTGTTTATAAGCTGGTGTTGATGTATTCACATCTGCTGCAGGACCAGTTAGGAAGTTGATGGCTGAATCTTTGCTAACAGAGTTCATTGGTAAGAATAATTCGTTTCCTTGTACGCGATCTGTAACAAGAGCATTTAGCTTCAAGGCACCATATGGAGACACTAAACGAAGTAGGGCTCCATCTGCAATGCCTCGTTCTTTCGCCAATTCTGGTGATACTTCAACGAAAATTTCAGGTACTTTCGATTGAATACCTTTCGATTTATTAGTTAGATTTCCTTCATGGAAGTGTTCAAGCATACGGCCATTATTAATATGACAATCGTATTGTGCTTCAAACTCAACAGGTTGCACCCAATCATTTAAAGCAAAACGAGCTTTTTTGTCAGGGAAGTTAAAGCCATCTTCATATAATAAGGGCGTATCCTTACCATCATGGCTACCCCAACAGAAGCTTCCCCAGCCCTCTAGAACCTCATAGTTGGCTTGTGAGAAGAGGGGAGACAGGCTCGCCATTTCATCAAAAATGTCACTTGGATGATCATAATGCCAATCTGCTCCTAAACGACGAGCAACCTCTTGTAAGATTTCCCAATCTGCTTTCGACTCACCAAGTGTTGGTAAAACTTGATAGAGACGTTGAACGCGACGTTCTGTATTCGTGAATGTACCTTCCTTTTCAAGCGAAGGCGCAGCAGGTAAAATCACATCTGCATATTGTGCTGTGCGTGAGAGGAAACAATCTTGGACAACGAAAAAGTCAAGCTGTGAAAGCACCTCATCTACATGGTTGGCATTACAGTCAACGAGTGCCATATCTTCACCTACTAAATACATTGCTTTCATTTTCCCTTCCATAATCGCATCTAACATTTGCATATTATTTCGACCAGGCTGTGGTTGAATAGGGACACCATAGGCTTTTTCAAATTTTGCACGTGCCTCGTCATCTGTGACTCTTTGATAGCCTGGCAATAGATTTGGAAGTGTCCCCATATCGCAGGCACCTTGCACATTGTTATGACCGCGAAGTGGGTAGGCACCAGCACCTGGACGACGATAGTTCCCAGTTGCTAAAAGTAAATTTGAAATCGCTGCGGATGTATAGGAGCCACCAGTATTTTGTGTTACACCCATGCCCCAAAGAACACATGTCCCATCTGCATCACGAATCATTTCAGCCACTTCGATCAATGTTTCCTTACTAATACCAGTCATTTCTTGTGCATAATCAAGTGTATAGGTTGCAAGTACTTGTTTAAAATCATCATAATGAAGGACGTTTTCTTGAATAAACGCTTCATTATGCCAACCTTGATCAATGATATATTTGGTAACAGCCATTAACCAAACTTGGTCAGTACCTTGCTTTGGACGCATAAAGATGTCGGAACGCTCTGCCATTTCATGCTTACGAATATCAGCAACAATTAATTTCTGACCATGTAATTTATGTGCACGTTTCACACGTGTTGCTAAAACAGGATGTCCCTCAGCTGGATTAGCCCCAACAATAATGACAAGTCCAGCCTTAGCAATATCTTTGATCGTACCAGCATCTCCTCCCATGCCAACTGTACGTAATAAACCATCTGTTGCAGGAGATTGACAATAACGAGAACAATTATCGACATCGTTTGTTCCAAATAATTGACGGGCCATTTTTTGAATTAAGTAATTCTCTTCATTTGTAATTTTAGAAGAGGAGATAAAGCCAACAGAACCCGAGCCATATTGTTGTTGAATGCCACCTAGTTTTGTTGCAATTAAATCCAGGGCTTCATCCCACGACGATTCCACAAACTCATTATTTTTACGAATGAGTGGTTTTGTAATACGTTCCTCAGAGTTGATAAAATCCCAGCCGAATTTCCCTTTGACACATGTAGAAATCGCATTTACTGGACCATCGGAAGGCTGTACTTTTAAAATTTTACGACCCTTTGTCCAAACTTCGAACGAGCAGCCTACACCACAGAAAGTACATACTGTTTTTGTTTTTTTTGTGCGTTTACTACGCATGGCTGCTTCCACTTCAGAAACGGCAAAAATACCGCTATAGCCTGGTTCAACTTCCTTAATCAAACTGATCATCGGATCTAACATATCCTGTTTGAGGCCAGTCATAAATCCAGCCTCTCCAAGCATGGATTTTTCCATTAAGGCATTACATGGACATACGGTTACGCATTGACCACAACTTACACAGGAAGAATCATTGATAGCAACGCCCGTATCCCAAATGACACGTGGTCTTTCTGCTTCCCAATCAAGGGATAATGTTTCATTTACCTGTAGATTTTGACAAACCTCTACGCACTGACCACAAGCGATACATTGGTTAGGATCATATCGATAAAACGGATGTGACATATCCACTTCATGAGGTTCAACTTTTGGTTGGTAGGGATATTTTTGATGCTCGATTTCCATCATTTCAGCTGTGTTGTGTAATGCACAATTGCCATTGTTGTTATCACAAACTGTGCAATACAGTAAATGATTTTCAAGTAGACGGTCCATCGCTTCTGTTTGTGCCGCTTTTGCTTTGTCAGAAGTTAGGAATACATTCATGCCGTCTACTGCCTTTGTAGAGCAGGAACGAACTAATTGGCCATTCACTTCCACGATACATGTATCACATGTTTCAATTGGGTCAACAGCAGGCACATGACAAATCTGTGGATGCGGAATGTCATGTTGATTAATGGTATCAAGGATTGTAGCTCCTTCTTTTACTTCATACGGTACGCCATTAATATTAATTTGAGTCAAGGTAACTTCCTCCTTTTGCACTTTGAGTCGAATCGGATAACATGGTACAGCTTAAGACAAAAGGGAATAACAAATCGAGTTGGTGATTGTTGAAAAGATTGTCTTGTTATCATTGTAATTCCCAATGGTTTTTGAAGCTACCTCAAAATAGGTAAATTGCTAGATCATAACATGTTATCCATGAT
Source organism: Lysinibacillus sp. HST-98 (assembly GCF_016757845.1). Lineage (NCBI taxonomy): Bacteria > Bacillati > Bacillota > Bacilli > Caryophanales > Bacillaceae > Lysinibacillus > Lysinibacillus sp. HST-98. The sequence goes on along the minus strand of NZ_JAENHX010000001.1, from coordinate 230,672 downwards.
GTCTCGGTTTTGAAAAAATAAAAAAAATCCACCATGAAATCACATGTCCTAGACATGCTACTAATTCATGGTGGATAAAATTCTTAGCAGGTCTTGCTAAAAACTCAATCTACTTTTATTTTTTGATTACAATAGAATTCAACTATTAAAAACACTATGCAACATCGTAACATAGGGATCAAAATAAATTAATTCCATTTGTGATATGCATATTATAGCCCTTTCCTTCAAAATGAACAATATTTATCATAAAATTTATTAAATGAGAATAATTATCAAAAAGTATTTTCACTTTTATTTTTTTAAAAGTTGCTATATCATTAACAAACTGTAAGGGTGGCCTACATAACCATTTGCCTAAAAAAGTTTAATTATGATGGGAGAATCGTTGCTATGTCTAAAAAAATCCACGAATTTAATGACATGATTCGAAAGTTAAGGAAGGAAGTATTTGGTAAAGGTCCGGAGCGTATTCATACCGTTTTTGTCGAGAATATGGCTGTATCTACCTTATACGGAAATATCACTCCGACAGAAAAGTTTATTGCCAGTACACCAGAAGGGCTGAAAATGGTCCATGCTGCAAGGACGAGTATGATTCAAGATTTATATAGACAATCGCCACCAGAGGGTATGGAGGAATTGATGGGCAGCAAATTACTTCACTTATTTTCAGATATTAAAATTGAAGAGGATTTTGCGATTTCCGTCTTTGTTTTTGAAAAGCATATCAGTGAATAAAGGGGGTGCCTTATGGATCGAGCAATGACAAGAAAAATTGTGCGTGTTGAAGGACAACGAGTGACAGAAATGGTTGATTTAATTGTTTCAGAATACGCTGTGACCGTAAAAATTAATCAGCAAGAATTTGTCACGATGGTATGTACACCGGAGTATGTGGAAGATATGGTTATTGGCTACTTAGCTTCTGAACGAGTGATTCGTAGTTTTGAGGATATTGAGGAAATTTGGCACCAAGAGAAAGAGGGTTTTGTGCATATTAAAACAAAGCATATTAATCCTTATTACCAACAGACGCAAAACAAGCGCTATATTACGTCTTGCTGTGGGATGAGTCGACAAGGATTTGTGTTTACGAACGATGCATTAGTAGCGAAAAAAATGGATCAAGTCCATGTGCAAATAACGACCGAGGATTGCTTCCGTCTAATGCATGCGATGCAGGATAGTGCCGATATTTTTAAGAAAACGGGTGGCGTGCATAATGCTGCACTCTGTGATGTAAATGGCATCGTCCTAAGTCGCATGGATATTGGACGTCATAATGCTTTGGATAAAATTTACGGCTATTGCCTACGCAACAACATCCGTATGGAAGATAAAATTATCGTCTTTAGCGGACGAATATCATCAGAGATTTTACTAAAGGTTTCCAAAATAGGCTGTTCCATTGTGTTATCAAAATCAGCACCAACCGAATTAGCATTGCAATTAGCAGAGCAGCTTGGTATTACGACGGTTGGCTTTATTCGGCAACAGACATTGAATATTTATACACATCCACAGCGCATCCTATTACCAGCTAATGAATTGAAAGAAGGAGATTAAATGACGAATCTACAAGACCAATTACACAGACCGTTAAGAGATCTAAGAATATCCGTGACAGATCGTTGTAATTTTCGCTGTCGCTATTGTATGCCAGCAGAAGTATTTGGTCCAGATTACGCATTTTTACCGTCTGATAAAATATTAAGTTTTGATGAAATTGAACGATTAGTAAAAATCTTTGTTTCATTGGGCGTGAAAAAAATACGGATTACAGGTGGGGAACCCTTGCTACGTCGTGATTTACCCGAATTAATTGCCCGTATTCACCGCATAAAGGGTGTAGAAGATATTGCTTTAACAACCAATGGCTCGTTATTAAAAAAATACGCACAGCCATTGGCACAGGCAGGCTTAGCCCGAGTGTCTGTTAGTTTAGATTCACTTGATGATGAGCGTTTTTTCGAGATGAATGGTTATAGAGGCAAGGTATTGCCAGTGTTAGAGGGAATTGAAAAGGCTGCAGAAGCGGGCTTACAAGTAAAAATTAATATGGTTGTTCAAAAAGGGAAAAACGAACAAGATATTGTTACCATGGCACAGTTTTTTAAAGAAAAACAACATATTCTACGCTTTATTGAATATATGGATGTAGGGAATTCGAACGGCTGGCGCTTGGATGATGTGGTGTCCAAAAAAGAGATCATTGAGCAAATCCATCAGTTTACGCCATTACAACCAGTAGCCCCCAATTATAAAGGAGAAGTGGCAACGCGTTATCAGTATCAAGACGCTCAAGGTGAGATTGGTGTTATTTCATCTGTAACAGATTCATTCTGCTCCAATTGCTCACGTGCTCGTATCTCTGCAGAAGGGTCATTATACACTTGTTTATTTGCAACAGAAGGCACGGATTTAAGGGAATTGTTACGTTCAGGGCAAGATGATGCTGCCATCATCAAGTGCATTACGAGCATTTGGGAAACAAGAAATGATCGTTATTCAGATGAACGCAATGAACAAACGATGGCAAAAAGGAAAACGTCAAAAATTGAAATGTCTCATATTGGGGGGTAACGTGTAAAAAACAGAAAAAATCGGCACAATAAGGCCGAATTTTTTCTGTTTATTTATGCACAAAAGTGCCACTTTTCCCACCTGTTTTTTCAACAAGGTAAGTTTCTTTGATGACCATCGTCTTATCAACGGCTTTGCACATATCATAGAAAGTTAGTGCAGCGACAGACACAGCAGTGAGAGCTTCCATTTCAACACCCGTTTTTCCATTACATTTAAGAGTGGCTTGAATATGGAGCTCATAGCCATTCTCTCCTTTTTCATAATCAAACTGGAAATCAGTGCCCTGTAGCATAATGGGATGGCACATGGGAATGATATCAGCTGTTTTTTTAGCTCCCATAATCCCTGCAATTTGCGCAACTTGCGTCGGATCACCTTTTTTAATGCCACCTTGTTGGATGGCTTCATAGACCGCATCGGATAAAAGAATCGTACTGCGTGCAATGGCTGTACGTGTGGTGATTTCTTTTGTGGAGATGTCGACCATTTTAGGACGACCTTCTTCGTTCCAGTGTGTAAAATTATTCATTATTAAACTCCTTTTTACTTGTTTGTGACCAGTCTTGTTGTGCGTTGATATTGATAAATGTTGAGCCATCGTCATCAAAAGGGACATAACAAACACGAAGTTGCTCTAAAAGCACTTTCATACTCCGTTTATTTTGTGCCGTTAATTGTGTCGCCTTTGGTAAAGCCGTACGTCGATATAATGCAGCTAATGGCTGATCGCGTAGTGCTTGGGTCGGAACAATGGCATCATAAGTGTCATGAATCAGCCCTAACATTTTTTGGATAAATTCTGCATTCATATAAGGCATATCGCTTGCTACGACAAAAAACCATTCCACATCAGGATAGGCTGTCATGATATGATGCACAGCAAAAAGAGGGCCTTGATGTGGCTGCTTTTCAATGACCCATTGGACATTTTCCTGTCCAAACTGATGTTGTAAGTGCGCATTCGTAGCGATAATAAGAGGATCTAGCTGATTTTTTTGCAGGGCTATGAGACTATGTTTATATAATGGCTGTCCAGCAAACATCTCAAACATTTTTGGCTGTCCATAGCGAGAGGATTGACCCCCAGCTAACACTATACCTGCAATTTTCATAAGCGCTTTAACTCACCGACAAAATGTTGGACTGTAGGTACTATAAGCTTCGTCATAGCCAAAGTCACCGCATTTGTGGAGCCTGGTAAAACATAAATGGCTGTTTGCTGGAGACTTCCAGCGGTGGCACGACTAAACATCGCCTTTGGGCCAATTTCTTCATAGCTGAGCATTCGAAATAATTCACCAAACCCCATCATTTCTTTTTCAAACAGAGGCAGAATGGTGTCATAGGTTTGGTCTCTTGGTGTAAATCCTGTTCCACCCGTAACGATAATGGTATTAATTGTTGGATCGCTGCACCATTTTTTAACATAACGAGTGATATCGAGCGGTTCATCTTTTGTTAGTTGGTAGTCTACAACTTCAAATGCAGCTTCCTGTAGTAAGGACTGAATACGCTGACCAGCATGATCATCTGCCTTTGTGCGTGTATCACTGACCGTTAAAATGGCAGCTTGAATTGGTTGCTGCTGATGTGTGGGATGCACAGTAAGACCTCCTTCAAATGCGTTTTTGCTAAAAAACATTGCTTTTATTATAATGCTATAAATGAAAAGGTCAAACGAAAATTCATAGAAAGAAAGGCCTCATACGTATGCAAAATAGATATTCTAGACAACAATTATTTCACCCCATCGGACAAACAGGGCAACAATCCCTTCAGCAAAAACACGTCCTTATCATAGGTGCGGGGGCATTGGGGAGTGCTAGTGCAGAAGCGCTTGTGCGAGCGGGTATTGGCAGGCTGACCCTCATTGATCGTGATTATGTAGAGTGGAGTAATTTACAAAGACAGCAATTATATACAGAGCTAGATGCACAAAAAAAAATGCCCAAAGTTATCGCAGCTAAAAAGCGTCTCCAACAAATAAACACAGAGGTAGAAATTCATGTCGGCATTATGGATGCTTGCACAGAGACCTTGCTACCATTACTAGAAGATGTTGATGTGATGGTCGATGCGACCGATAATTTTGATGTTCGCTTTGTCATGAATGACCTTGCCCAAAAATATCGTATTCCTTGGGTATATGGCTCTTGTGTGGGTAGTTATGGTGCGACTTATACAATTGTGCCAGGCAAAACACCTTGTTTGCATTGCTTATTAAACGTGATGCCTCATACTGGGATGACTTGTGATACGGTAGGAATTATTAGCCCAACGGTACAAATCGTAGCTGCTTATCAAGTGGCAGAGGTTTTCAAGCTGCTTGTTGGGGATGACAAAGCCTTACGAAAAAGCTACTTAACGTTTGATGTTTGGCACAATCAACACTATGAAATCAATGTGGAGAAAATAAGGCAGGGAGATTGTCCATCCTGTGGCGACAAGCCGACCTATCCTTACCTATCCTATGAAAATCAAACGAAATTACAGATCCTTTGTGGCCGAGACGCGGTACAAATTCGACCACCAAAGCCTATCTACTATTCGCTCGACCAGCTGGCAAATCAGCTCCGTTCCCACGGAGAAGTTCAGATTAATCCGTATTTGCTATCTTGCCAAGCGGACGATTACCGAATCGTTATTTTCCAAGATGGGCGAGTCGTGATACATGGTATACAAGATATACAGAAAGCCAAAAGCATTTATTATCGTTTATTAGGTTAAGGGAGTGTACCAAATGGTAGAAAAAAGACAACCAATTCCTGTGGCAGAAGCCGTTCATCGTGTAATGGACTATGCCTTTCAAGCAAAAAAGGAGCATGTGCCATTAATGCGAGCGCATGGACGTTTTATAGCACAAGCTATTAGAGCCGATCATGATGTACCAGCTTTTGATCGTTCACCCTATGATGGCTATGCCATTCGTTCCATCGATAGTCAAGAGGCATCTTCACAGCATCCAGTCCGCTTTCAAGTCGTTGGAGAAATTGGCGCAGGCTATGTCTATGAAGACGTAGTTGGCGATCATCAAGCAGTCCGCATTATGACCGGGGCGCCGATACCGCAAGGATGTGATGCAGTGGTCATGCTAGAATTAACCCAAACATTCGAAGAAAATCATCAAAAGTATATGTCGATTAAACGACCTTTTGAAGCAGGTACTAATATTTCCTATAAAGGGGAAGATGTGCAGCAAGGCGCAGTCCTCATTGAACAAGGCCAATATATTAACCCGGGTGTGATGGCCTTACTTGCTACTTTTGGCTACGAGCAAGTACCTGTTTATCGTAAAACAGTTATTGGTGTGCTTGCTACTGGTAGCGAATTACTAGAGCCAGGTGAAGCTTTACAGCCAGGCAAAATTCGCAATAGTAATGCCTATATGATGATGGCGCAAATTGAGCGTGCTGGTGCAGAAGTGAAATATTTTGGCAAGTTTAGTGATGATCTTGCGTTATGTATTGATCGTGTTGAAAAGGCACTACAGGAAGTTGATATTTTAATTACAACGGGTGGCGTTTCCGTAGGTGATTATGATTATTTACCAGCTATTTATGAGGCGATCGATGCAAAGGTATTGTTTAATAAAATAGCGATGCGTCCAGGTAGTGTGACAACGGTTGCTGCTCGCAACGACAAATTATTATTTGGTCTTTCTGGTAATCCTTCAGCCTGCTATGTTGGCTTTGAGCTATTTGTACGTCCGATTATACGTTCTGCATATGGGCATACTCAACCACATTTACGCAGAGAGCAAGCTATTTTAGGGGCTGATTTTACAAAGCCCAATCCCTTTACACGCTTTGTACGAGCTCGTATCGAATATGAAAAAGGGAAGCTCGTAACTGTCCCATCTGGGTTCGATAAATCGAGTGCAGTTTCATCTTTAGCGACAGCCAATGCATTCATTGTTTTACCAGGTGGCTCTAGAGGCTATGAAAAGGGTATGCAAGTGGATGTCCTTTTGCTAGAAGATTTGCAAGGAAGTGAGTGGCCTTGGGACAATATCGAAAAATCTTACAGATAGTGGGCTATCAAAATAGTGGGAAAACAACATTGATGGCGCAATTGATCAGGCAGGCTACATTGGAAGGGCTAAGGGTAGGAACCATTAAGCATCATGGACATGGTGGAGTACCGACGATCGAAACTTCCAAGGATAGTAGTCGGCATGAGCAAGCAGGTGCGGTTGTTACAGCAGTGGAGGGGGCGGGTACTTTACGTATGAGTATCCACCAAAATAGCTGGCAATTGGCTGATATACTTGCGATTTATGATTCTTTTCCCCTGGATATCATGCTAATTGAAGGGTATAAAAATGAACATTATCCGAAGGTTGTGCTACTGCGCACTGCTCAGGACCAAGTACTGCTACAGCAAGTAACCAATATCCTCTGTGTAATTTATTGGCCAAGCTGTCCGCTTGATCTATCCCTTGCAATCCCTGCTTTTTCGATTTATGAAGAATCACAATATATGGAATTTTTGTTGACAGAAATGAGGGGAAAACGATGACGACAGCGTTATTTGAAATTATCGATCAACCGATAGATGTGGAGGAAGTAAGGCAAAAAGTCCTTAGTCGAAATGCTGGAGCCATCACATTATTCATCGGCACAGTGCGTGAAATGACGAATGGTAAAAAAACAATGCATTTGGAATATCAAGCCTATCCAGCAATGGCGATTAAAATGTTTGAACAGATTGCAAAGGAAATACAAGAAGAGTGGCCAGAAGCAAAAGTGGCTATCACCCATCGTGTCGGGCATTTAGCTATTTCCGATATTGCCGTAGTGATTGCTGTGTCATCACCGCATCGTAAAATAGCTTACATGGCGAATGAATATGCAATTGATCGCATAAAACAAATCGTGCCTATATGGAAAAAAGAACATTGGGAGGACGGGACAGAGTGGATTGGTGATCAATTAGAAAATGTTCCCTATCCGCAAGGGAAACCAGCCATTCAGGAGGAGGAAAACCTGTGATTAACATTTTATTATTTGCCCACCTACAGGAAGCACTAGGTGAATCAAAGCTCTCAGTAGAGCTGTCAGATGTGACAGTTGCACAGTTAAAAGAGTGGATGGAAAAGCGCTACCCTCAGCTATCATTACAACAGATCATGACAGCGGTTAATGAGGAATTTGCAACGGATACGACGATTGTTAAATCTGGCGACACAATCGCCTTTATTCCACCGATCAGTGGGGGATGAGCAAAAAGAGGTAGTTGGCTTGAGCCAACTACCTCTTTTATACTTTGAGGATATGGATAGTAAGAAGTAAAAGGAAAGAAATAGCGATCATACACAGAACCCATGTCCAGGCAAGGGTCATGTTTCCAGAATCAATGGCCATATATATTGCGAGCGGTGTTGTTTGTGTTTTCCCTGGAATATTTCCCGCAAACATGAGTGTCGCTCCAAACTCACCCAAAGCGCGTGTGAAGCTTAGAACCCCGCCAGCAATAAGTGCCTTTAATGCAAGGGGAATGGATACATAAAGAAAGACCTGCCATTCATTCGCCCCATCCACACGTGCTGCATTTTCAATATCTCGATCGACAGAGGCAAAGCCAGTTTTAGCTGATTGATACATTAATGGAAAGGCAACGATTGTAGAAGCGATGACGGCCGCCCACCATGTGAACATGATAGGTTGATCGAATAGCCAGATAATGCTATCTCCTAACATACTATTTTTCCCGAAAATGACGATAAGCAGGAAACCGACTACTGTAGGAGGTAATACCAATGGTAATAGCAATGCCGTTTCTAGCACTAGTTTACCTTTGAAATCATGGGTTGCCATCCATTTCCCCATTAAAATACCTGCTATACTAGCGATGATCCCTGCAACAAAAGCAATTTCGATCGAAAGCCTAAGTGGAGACCAAAAATCGGTACTCATCTTTTATTGAGCCCCTTTAAATCCATACTTTTCAAAGACATCCATCGCTTCATCACTTTGTAAAAAGTGATAAAAATCCTCCGCCTCTTGTGCATGTTTACTAGCTTTTAAAACACCTACAGGATAAATAATCGGTGCGTGCATAGCATCATCGGCAGTTGCCACGACATTGACCTTATCAGAGACAAGGGCATCTGTTTTATAGACCATCCCAGCATCCACATTTTCTGTTTCTGTATAAGTAAGTACTTGACGTACATCTTTTGTATATACTACTTTTGATTCGAGTGAATCCCAAAGTTGCATATTTTTTAATGTGTCCACACCATACTGTCCAGCAGGAACCGTTTCGGGCGTACCGAGTGCAATTTTTCCTGCTTGTTGTAAATCTTCAAAGGATTGAATTTCCTTTTCATTGTTTTTAGGCACGATTAATACTAAGTCATTGGCTAAAAGATCCGTTCCAAGCTTTTGATCGATCATTTCTTTCTCTACAAGCACATCAAATTTATCCTCCGCTGCGGAAAAGAAAAGGTCTGCAGGAGCCCCTTGTAAAATTTGTTGCTGTAAAGCACCTGAACCACCAAAGTTATAGAGGATGTTGATTGTATCGTGTTGTTTTTCATAGGTTGTTTTCAATTCTTCTAAGGCATCCTGTAGACTAGCCGCCGCAGAAATCGTGAGTTCAACAGGTTCGTTTGTTGCTGCCTCTTTTTCTTGGTTACCACAGGCTGCTAATAGTCCAACTAGTACGAACAGTGTCGTACATAAACGATAAAATTTTTTCACTATGAATATACTCCTTTTATAACTCGTTATAACAAGACATAACTAATTATAATCAGATATAAATAAAAAAGAAAGTTAGTCAGGGTAGAAAATGTCAAGATGTTCATAAAGCTATAAATACGTTACCATGTAAATAGAGGCTTATAGGAGGAGAACTTTTACATGTCACAAGAACAATCCTATACGATTGAAGAGGTTGCACAATTATTAAAGGTTTCAAAATTAACAATTTATGATTTAGTGAAAAAGGGTGATTTGCCAGTTTTCCGCGTAGGACGGCAAATGCGGGTAGATCGTGCTGACTTGCAAACCTATATACAAAAACGAAAAACAGGTAGTATGCCAGCTGTGGCACAGGCTTCCATAGCCACTCCGACTAAAAATCACGCGAAAATTATAGTGAGTGGGCAAGATTTAGTATTAGATATTTTAGCAAAATATATCGAGAAACGACGATCTACGAAAGTATTACGCTCACATGAAGGTAGTTTTAATGGTGTAATGGCGTTGTATCACGGAGACTGTGATATTGCGAGTTTACATATGTTTGATGGGGATACAGGGGATTATAATACTCCTTATGTAAAAAAAATCTTTGTCAGCCATGCCTTTGTTCTCATCAATGTTGTATCACGTAAAGCAGGTTTCTATGTTCAAAAGGGGAATCCGCTGGAAATACGCACATTTGAAGATTTCCAAACAAAGACATTCACATTCATCAACCGTGAGAAAGGCTCAGGTGCTCGTACGCTGTTAGATGAGCAATTGCGCATTCACGGTATCGCTCCATCCACGATTGCAGGCTATACCCATGAAGAAATGAGCCACCTCGATGTCGCCTCTGCAGTTGCCAATGGACGTGCAGATGTTGGGATTGGCATTGAAAAAATCGCCAAGCTTATTCAGGTCGATTTTATACCAATGGTCACTGAACGTTACGATATTGTGTTATTAAAAACACCAGAAAATCAACCGCTCATCGATATGGTGAAGGAGATTTTAAATACACCTGATTTCCAATCTGAAGTAGCTGCATTAGGAGATTATGACATCTCTTTAATGGGCCAAGTCATGTATGAAACGCTATAATCAAAAATTCATATTGAGTTTAATAAAAAAATCAATTACAATTCTAACTAGGAAATTTTATGGTCGTTGTGTCAATTAGTATGGCACAGCAGCTATATTCTTTTATGATACATGGTGAGATGGATAAATTAGTAGGTACTACTGCTAGGATATTAGCCCACCATAAAATAGCTTGCGTATTCAATGCGCAACTATTTTATGGTGGGCTTTTTTGTATAGTAAAAAGGAGATGGATGATGTGACATGGTCAGTATTACATATCATTGGCATGATTGCCTACGCCATTAGTGGAGCATTTGTTGCGTTACAGGCCAACTATTCTTTTATTGGTATATTTGTGCTTGGTCTGACAACGTCTTATGGTGGTTCCATTATCCGCAATGTTGTACTGGATATCCCTGTGTCAGATATATGGGAACGGCAATCCTTATTAGTCGTTTTAGTCACGCTGACGACCATTTTATTTGTCAAAAGGAACTGGATTCATCATTGGAACCGCTGGGGCTATTTCTTTGATTCAATTGGCCTAGCTTCTTTCGCCATACAAGGCGGATTGTTAGCAAAAAGCTTGCATCACGACCTAGGTATCATTATTATAGCGTCGATGTTTACTGGTGTTGGTGGAGGGATGGTTCGAGATTTGTTAGCTGGTAGAACACCGCTTGCATTAAGAGAAGAAATCCATGCTGTCCTAACATTTGTATGTGCCCTTTGTATATGGTTAGGGTGGGACAGCCCGCTTGAATTGTCAGTCATTGTTATTTTTATAGTAGTGATTCGCATGTTATCTGTGAATAATAAATTAAAATGGAAGCCTCCTTTTCAACATTCCTATAACAATGCAAAGGAAAAATAGGTTGATTGTCGAAATAGGTGAAGGTAGTTTTAATTCGAAAAAGGAGGGGGGGAAATGGCAATAGAACGTTTACGCGAGTGGTTACTATCTTCAAATAATACAGTGATTCTAACAGGAGCGGGCATGTCAACGGAAAGTGGAGTTCCCGATTTCCGTTCAGCATCTGGTTGGTGGAAACAAATGGATCCAAGAACTGTCGCAACAACGGAAGCATTAACAAATCATTACTCTTTATTTCATGAATTTTATAAAACACGTATTGAAAACCTAGAAAAGGTGGCTCCCCATGAGGGGCATCTTATATTAGCTGATTGGGAACAAAGAGGTTTAGTGTCGCTAATCGCTACTCAAAATGTGGATGGTTTTCACCAATTAGCGGGAAGTCAATACGTCGAGGAATTACATGGTTCCATTCGGTCTATTCGTTGTCAATGTTGCCAGCAGGCTGCTGGCATGGAAAGCTTCTTAAACAAGGCTAATTGCACCCATTGTGGTGGGAAACTTCGTCCAAATGTCGTGCTATTTGGAGAAAGCCTACCACAAGCAAGCTGGCACCGTTCCATGGAGGCAATCAAAACAGCTGAACTTGTCCTTGTCATTGGAACGAGTCTTGAGGTGTATCCCGTCAACCAACTGCCTATGATGACAACAGGAAAAGCCGTTTATATTAATATGGATATTTCACAGCAGACAACCTCATTTGATCTGACGGTGAGAGGGAAAATAAAAGAAGTGTTGCAAACACTTCAAATCTAAAAAAGGCGCCCTTGCAATTCCAAGTGGCGCCTAAAACATTTGGGGTAGAAATTCCCTCATGAATCGTGGGTTTTTTCGTAACCATATCTTCAAAATCATACGATGTGTTAACAGTTTATGCCTTTTATTTGGTCTCGCCTTTGCTTCTATGAGGCTCTGTAAAAGAATACAAGTTTCAGGTGCAAAAGCTTGAGGTTCAACGAGAACATCCAGCTTGTAATCAATCAACTGGGCTGTCTGAACCTTGGCAAGTAATTGCGCAAATTGTGTATTCATGGTAGCGTAATTTTCCTCTAATTCTAGGTCAATCAATGAATAGAGCGTTTGCTCTATTTCAACTTCTAATTCCTCCAGTAACTCTTTTGACGGCAGTGTCAATAGTTCACCCTCTTTTATACGACTAGATAACCAATAGCTGCACTAAGTATGCCAATTAGCAAGGTACTGGCAATATAGCTAATGGCTTGTCTCCATTTTTGTTGTTCTATAAGCTGTAGACATTCAAATCCAAAAGTAGAAAAAGTTGTGTAGGCTCCTAAAAAACCTATGCCAATTAATTGCCATAACCAATCACTAAGATGTAGGGCAAATAAGAAACCAAGCGCAAAGGAGCCTGTACAATTAATAATAAAAGTCGCCCATGGATAGGGATGTACAAGTAATTTTCCTAAATAAAATCTAGAGAGAGCGCCAAAAAATCCACCAATTCCAACTAAAATCATGCAATACGCCCCCTAGCAAGTCGTATTCCCAGCCATGTGCAAGCTAATCCACCTAAAACACTCACTGTAACATAGAGTACAGCCTGTAGCCACTCGCTATTTTCTAGGAGTAATAGTGTCTCTAAGGAAAATGTCGAAAAGGTAGTAAAAGCGCCACAAAACCCTGTACCTACTCCTAGTATAATAGGTGTGCGTTTTATAAAAGAAGTAAAAAGCCATGCTAAGCAAAAGCAGCCCAGTAAATTAATAAACAGTGTTGTGAATGGAAATATTTCTGTATTGGGAACGGCGAGACTCAGACTATATCGACAGATGGCACCAAGCATTCCACCAATTCCCACGGCTAGAAATGACCTCAACATAAAAACCCCTTACTGAAAATGACTATAATGAAAGTGTATCATGAGACAAAAATTTTAGAAATATTTCAATTCAAGTTATGTCCCCAAATCGATTATTAAAATGTATATAGTGTATAGAAAGATAAATGCTTATGAAATAATATTTCGAAATATTATATATGGAAAATGAAATTACATGGACAATTCTTTGTCCATTTTATGTGAATCCGTTGACGGAAAACCCGATGACGGCTAAACCATAAACGGAAATCACGACACTACTAAATAATAAATAACTAAATAATAAATAACTAAATAAAGATGATGATAAGCATATGGACGGAGTGCAACAGACGCAAAGAGAATATTCTATTGTCTGCTATTTGGTATCAAAATCACTAGTCGTGTATTTCAGTCTTTAGGTTAATGTTTGTGCTGTAGAATTATTGTAAGGTTATAGACAACACTGTAATTTTAAGCATGTTCTCCCTTTGATTCCTTAGAGCGTTTCAATGCTTTAAAGCGCTAACTATTTCCTGAAAATGATAAAAAATAACAGGGTGATAGTTGACAAATATTTCTATAGTGTGATAATCTTCAAGAACACTATAACAAATAAACTAAAGGAGGGCATGACAATGTTAATTTTATCAGTATCAAATTCAATCACAGTTACATACATTGTCCGTGCCTAACGCTTTATTTACTATTGCAGAACTAGGCATGGAATTACCCTGCCTTTTATAAGAGACACTTACTCTTTTAGGGTATGTGTCTTTTTTTGTGCAAAAAAGGTTGTAGTGAAAACAAAAAAGGAGTGTATGTATATGACAAAAACAGTTAGAAGAATGATTTTCAAAAAGGAATTTCTAGAAAGTGGGTAGTCATCCACAACAGCACGGAGGAAAGAAGGTTATGATGTATGTTTGATGTGTTAAGTAAATTAGGCTGGTTCTTTAAAAAATACTGGAAGCAATATACGGTGGCCATTATTCTACTAATGGTTGCCAGTGGATTAGAGGTTGTCCCTCCCTATTTACTCGGTTCTATTATAGATCTATTGACTGCAGGAGAAATGACACCAGCTATTTTAACAAAGTATGTCTTGATTTTTATTGGGATTATTATTGGGGGCTATTTATTAAATTTTGTGTGGCAATTCCGACTATTTGAAGGAGCTATCAACCTTGAGAAAATTTTACGTCGTAATTTAATGCAGCATTTTTTACGCATGACCCCAACATTTTATGAAAAAAACCGTACTGGTGACCTGATGGCACGTGCAACAAATGACTTGAATGCCGTATCCATGACAGCAGGTTTTGGCATTATGACGTTGATTGATTCAACGATTTATATGGGCTTTATCATTTTTGCGATGGGCTATATGATTTCGTGGAAGCTCACATTTTTTGCCATGTTACCAGTCCCTATTATGGCGATCCTCATTCAATATTTAGGGAAAATTGTTCATGAGCGATATATGAAGGCACAAGATGCTTTTGGGGAACTAAACGATAGTGTGCTGGAATCTGTAGCAGGAGTGCGAGTGGTGCGTGCCTATGTGCAGGAAAAAAAGGATGAAGCTAATTTTGCAGATATGAGTGAAGTTGTGTATGCGAAAAATATTCATACAGCGAAAATCAATGCTTTATTTGGCCCGATTACAAAAGTTGGAACAGGCATTAGCTATGTTGTAGCACTTGGTTACGGGGCTCATTTAGTGGCAACAGAAGCGATGACGGTTGGGCAACTGGTGACGTTTAATGTTTATTTAGGTTTGGCTGTTTGGCCGATATTTGCGATTGGTGAGCTCATCAATGTTATGCAGCAGGGGAATGCCTCACTAGATCGCGTCCAGGAAACATTGAACTACGAGGCGGATGTTCGAAATATTCCGAATCCCCAAATGATTGTGACACCAAATGCGATTGGCTTTGATGCCTTAACATTCCAATATCCGATGAGTCAGGTGAAAAACCTACAGCAGATTTCACTTTCCTTGAAAAAAGGTCAAACCCTTGGCATTGTAGGTAAAACTGGAGCAGGTAAAACAACCTTCCTACGTCAATTATTGCGAGAATACCCAATTGGTCAGGGACAGCTTGCCATTGACGGTATCGATATTACGGCTCAAACGAAGGAGCAGATCCTCGATTGGATTGGTTATGTGCCACAAGATCATGTGCTATTCTCACGAACTATTCGTGAAAATATATTATTTGGGAAAGAAGATGCAACACAAGCAGAGTTGCAGCAGGCGATACGTGCCGCTTATTTTGAAAAGGATTTAGACAATCTACCAATGGGCCTTGAAACACTTGTTGGAGAAAAGGGTGTCTCTCTTTCAGGCGGTCAAAAACAACGTGTGTCTATTGCTCGTGCTTTAATTAAAGATCCTGAAATTTTAATGCTGGATGATTCGCTTTCTGCTGTTGACGCGAAGACAGAGGCAAGAATTATTGAAAATATTCAGCGTGAACGTCAAGGTAAAACGACGATTATTACGACACATCGCTTGTCTGGTATTCAGCATGCCGATGTCATCATCGTACTGGATGATGGGCAAATTGTAGAGCATGGAACACATGAGGAACTTCTTGCGCAACAAGGATGGTATAAAGAGCAATTTGACCGTCAGCAGCTAGAAGGAGGTGCCTCATGAGTACGAGTCAACGTTTAATACGCTATGCGATGTATTTTAAAAAGCCGATACTATTAGGTTTATTCTTCCTAACAATTGCCGTATTCACAGAGCTTGTTGGACCGTTTATTGCGAAACATATTATTGATAATTACATGACAATCGGTCATATAGAAATCAAACCGATTACATGGTTGCTCATTGTTTATTTACTTTTAGCCATTGCAACAGCCATATTACGTTATTTTATGTATATTTATTTGCAAATTGGGGCAAACCGTGTCATCCAAAAATTACGTAAAGATGTCTTTGAACATATTCAAACTTTACCGATCCAATACTTTGACAATTTACCAGCGGGTAAAATTGTTGCGCGTGTCACAAACGATACAGAGGCAGTTCGGAATTTATATGTACAGGTACTATCCAATTTTGCGACGAGCTTCATTTCTATTTTTGGGGTGTATATAGCGCTCTTTATTTTAAATTGGAAAATGGCAATGCTTGCTTTAACCATGATTCCAATTGTTTATGTGTGGATGATTTTATATCGAAAATTTGCCTCTAAATACAACGATGTCATTCGTACAAAAATTGCAGATATTAATGCCATGATTAATGAATCCATTCAGGGCATGACAATTATTCAGGCGTTCCGTCGTGAGCAGCAAATGACGAAGGAATTTGATGACATGAATAATGAGCATTATGCGTATGAACGTAAGCTGCTGGTGCTAGATTCAGCTACATCCTTTAACCTTGTGAATACGTTAAGACTTATCATGTTTACGGTCTTTATTTTCTACTTTGGTACACGCTCATTCACAGCAACTGAAGTGATTACGGCAGGGACATTGTATGCATTTGTTGATTACTTAACAAAGCTATTTAATCCGATCACGAATATTGTGAACCAGTTTTCACAGCTTGAGCGTTCACTCATTGCAGGTAAACGTGTTTTTGAGGTGCTCGATACCAATGGTGAGCCTGTTTCTGAAAAGAGCATCCCACGATATAAAGGAAATGTGGTTTTCGAAGATGTTTCCTTTGCCTATAAAGATAATGAATATGTGCTGAAAAACCTGTCATTTGAAGCACATCAAGGTGAAACAATTGCCTTAGTTGGTCATACAGGTTCAGGGAAAAGTTCCATCATGAACTTGTTGTTCCGCTTCTACGACCCGTCAAAAGGCAAAATAACCATTGATGGCATTGATATTACCTCTGTTCCACGTCAAACGATGCGTGAACATATGGGTATTGTGCTACAGGACCCTTACTTATTTACGGGTACGATTGCATCCAATGTTAGCTTAAACAACCCGCGCATCTCTCAGGAGAAAATAGAAGCTTCCTTAAATGCTGTCGGTGGGGAACGCGTTTTAGCTAATTTACCAAATGGCTATGAGGAGCCAGTCATTGAGAAGGGCAGTACATTATCTTCAGGACAACGTCAGTTGATTTCATTTGCACGCGCTCTAGCATTTGATCCAGCCATTTTAATATTAGATGAAGCGACATCGAATATTGATACGGAAACGGAAGAAATTATTCAGCATGCGATGGATGTTCTGAAAAAAGGACGAACAACGTTTATTATTGCTCATCGACTTTCTACGATTAAAAATGCAGATCGTATTCTTGTACTTGATCGCGGGAAAATTGTAGAAAACGGCACGCATGATGAACTGCTAGCACTTGGCGGCATTTATGACAAAATGTATCAAATGCAAGCGAACTCCTTACAATAACGCAATAGCTATGAAAAGCCCCACTTCAACTGAAGCGGGGCTTTTCTATTTATCTTACATATTTGAAGACATTGACAAAGAATAACAGGACAGACAACGCTACAGCAATACCACCACCAGACACGAAAAGCTCAAATAACCAGCGTGGTACATCCCAATACACCATCATCATGCCAACAAAAAGGAAGGGTAAACCGAGATTGTAAAGCCAGAACTGTGCTTTGGCGAGACCTGTCTCGGCAGCATTTTTATAAGTCGAATAAATTAAACCAATGAATCCAGTAGTCAGCCAACCTACCACACCAATATGAGCGTGTGTCGCTTTCCATTGAAGTTGAACCGTATAATGCATAAACAGGCCAAAAGCAAAAACAATCAATAAATAAAAGACTGAAACCTTTATCCATTTAGCACCCATTATCCACAACTCCTTTCTTGAAAGTGATTTTAGCTAGCTGCTACAGTATATTCTTGTCAAATTAAAAAGATGCTTGTATGTATTTGAAAATAAATGTTGTTGGTTTTCATTAAACTAAAATAATTAATGGGAACTTTTTGTAATATGTAAACTTTTCATGGAGTTCTGCGTTGTATAGGCAGAAGGGAGGTGGACATGGTAAAGCAATCAATGAATGCGTTTCTACAGCAAGCAGGAACGCTGCTATATCGTTATTTGAGAAAACGTGGATTAGCCCATGAGGATGCAGAAGATATCGTCCAAGATACATGTTATAAATTTTTATTACATAAAAATGGAATTCAGTCAGACAAAGTAATGAGTTGGTTATATCGTGTAGCAACCAATCAATTTTATGATCTCAAGAGAAAAGAAACACGTCATCCAACAACAGAATTAGATGAGGTTCAATTGACTTCATTCCTTCATATTCCTGAGATCCAGATGCTAAAGAAAGAAAAATTAAAGGACATACAGAACACACTCGAAACGCTATCCATTTTGCATCAGGAATTATTAATCCTGAAATATGAGCTGGGATTATCGTATAAGGAAATTTCAGCCTTGATGAATAAGAATGAAAACACACTAAAAACGCATGTCAGACGTGCTAGGGAAGAATTTACAGAACGATTTAAGGAGGATATTCATGATGAATAAAGAAGAAAATGAATTTTTGTTTGATGATAAACAAACGAAAAAAATAATGAGAAAGGCAAGGTTGTGGTCAACAGTCAAAATGATTGGGATTACATTGGTCGTTACCCCCATTGTGCTAATAGCATTATGGTATGGGCTGAGGGCTTTATCGTTAAATAGCGCGCAAAAAGTAATGGATGATATTCATTTATTTAACGAAATAAGTGCGCCCAATGTCCAAATTAGTAATCAGGCTTATGACGATCATTTGCTGGGAGGGAAAATAACAACAACAACCTATAAGGTGCTTGGAGATCAGCATCGTCCATATATTTGGAAGCCTATCAAAAGCGATTATAATTTATTTGGAACGCTTACACGAACGTCCATTTCTAGCTCTATCCAGATAGAAGGTTCAGAATCACTGGCAGAAACATATCAATTCGAACGGTTTAATGACTACACAGGTGACCGAGAAATGTTTTTTTATCATCCAAGGATTTCCTACGATCATTACCAAGATAATATGAGTAAACTGCATCAATTGGAGAAAAATACTTTAGTAGAAATAGCTATTTCCTTTGATGATGCCTATAATTTTGGTGAAATTAAAAGCAAGCTACCTTCTGAAGTACAAGTAGATTGGTGGTGGGTGGATGCCTATACAGATGCTACACTAGATTTTTTTAAGCAAGGACAGAATACTATTTCAGCCAATGATCCATACATTTACGGCTTCCAATCAGAGCAATCCAAACCAAAACCTCGACGCTCTTCAAACGACGAGGTTGAGACCTTTATTCGAAACATTGAGCTTCTTCGTAAAAGCAAGAACTTTGAGTGGGAAACAAATCAGGTTTATCAAGCTTTAGTAGGGGAAAATGGAACCCTAGAGAAAAGTGATGTGAAAATAACTGGGGCTGTAGTAACTGGTACTCCAGAGCAATTGCAGTCTTTACAAGGACAATCCTACATTAAAGGGTCTATATTTGGTGTAATATCGAATCAGAAATAGAGCGCTGGAAAAGAGTAATCGGACAATCAATTTTAGAAAAGCTTATTTTGGATTAACACTTCTCTAGAATAGGCTTTTTTATCTGAAGCATTTTAGTTTAAAACTAAATAGTTTAATGTTAAACTATTAACGGATAACCAAGAAGGAGATGTTGATTCAATGGGTAAGCTACAAAACAAAGTGGTCATCATAACTGGTGGTGCAGGTGGTATTGGTAGTGGAATGGCAAAAGCTATGGTAAAGGAAGGGGCGATTGTGACAATTGTTGACTTAAATACAGAAGCAGGCGAGGCAATGGCAAAAGAATTACAAGAAATGTCTCCGAAGTCTATGTTTTTACAGGCTAATCTAATGGAACGCGACCAATTACCAAAAATTATTGATACAGTCGTAGAAAAATACGGTAAACTAGATGTGCTAGTTAATAACGCTCATGCTGCTAAACAAGTTACAATAGAAGAAACTACACAAGCAGATCTTGATTTGTCATTTGGAACAGGTTTTTATCCAACCTTCTATTTAATGCAAGCAGCCCTACCGCATTTAAAAGAAACTAAGGGTAATATTATTAACTTTGCATCTGGAGCAGGCATTCAAGGTCATGAAACACAGGCTGCTTATGCCGCTGCCAAGGAAGCCATTCGTGGTATTTCCCGTGTTGCCGCAAATGAATGGGGACGTTTTGGTATTAATGTCAATATTATTAGTCCGCTTGCTGATTCACCAGGTGTACAAGCATGGGCAAAAGCACAGCCAGAGTATTATGAAGCGGTGAGAAGTAAAATCCCGTTAGGCCGTTTTGGTGATATTGAGCAAGATATCGGTCGAGTAGCTGTTTTCTTAGCTTCTGACGATTCTCAATACATTACAGGTCAAACGATTATGGTGGATGGAGGCTCACTAATGCTTCATTAATTCTCAGCGTTTGAGGAGGATTTTTTTGAAACAGACAAATATTTTTAAACTGATTCATATGATTGAACAGGTGAACAATGCGAATATTATACGTTTTACAAAAGCGTTCCCATATCCTTTAGGAATTTCACCAATTTTAGTTTTAAATGAGCTACATGTCAAAGGCCCACAAAAACAAGCCGAATTAGCTGAGACAATCGGCTATACAAAAGGTGCTATGACGAGCATTGCCGAAAAGCTGGTCAAGCTTGGATTAGCAGAAAGACTATATGATCCATCCGACCGTCGCACCATTCGCTTACAAATTACAGATGAGGGTCAAAGTGCTTTAGCAAAGGCTCAATCTATCGGAAAAGAGGTCTTTGTACAGCTTTTTGAAGTATTAGATGATGAGGAAATTGCCCAATACTTGCGGATTCAAGAAAAATTAGTACAGGGTATCCAGCAGAAATAACCATGTAAAAAGATCAACCTACCTTTTAAGAGGTGGGTTGATTTTTCTTTGTTTAGGCGGATTGGGTACGTAAACTGGCGGATAAAACTCAAAATGTGACGGATAGAAAGAGGATTCTGGCGGATAGCTTTCTTTTTTTGCATGATAGAATGGCTCTAAGTGGATAGAATGTCCAAACTGGCGGATAAAACTCAAAATGTGACGGATAAAAAGAGGATTCCAGCGGATAGCCTTCCTTTTTTAGGTGATAGCCAGGCTCAGCACAATCCGAATGTCCATAGGAACTGCTTGAAATGAAATCGTGCATTTAAAATCTAATTGTAAAATAGTTGAATTTATTGAAAATTGTCCGTGTTCATTTTATAATCAAAATACGGTTCTATTATAGAGACATTTGAGGTGTGAAATGACATTAAAAACATTAGATAACTCATTGGAGGTACTGAAATATTTTAATAAGGAAAATCCTACATGGGGTGTTCGTGAGCTAGCAAAAGAGATGGATATTAGTCACTCCATTATTTATCGGATTTTAGCAACCTTCGAAAAACAAGGCTTTCTTATTCAAAATCCGGAGACAAAAAAATATGAATTAGGGCTTCGCTTTCTAGAATATGGCCAGATGGTTAAAGATAAATTAAATCTTTCTGACTTTGTTTTACCAATTATGATCAACCTTGCAGATACCATCAAAGAATCCGTATTTTTAACTTGGTTGGATGGCACAGATGGTGTCACAGTAGAAATAGCTGAGAGCTCTCAAACCATTAAGTTTTCAGTGTCGATTGGCACGCGGACACCACTACATATCGGGGCATCTTGTAAAGTCATCATGGCTTATCTACCTGAAGAGAGAAAAAAGGAGATCATGGAGCATGGGATGAAAAGATTAACTCCTGAAACCATTACTGACCCTGATGAAATGTTAGCCGATTTAGAAAAAATACAACAGCAAGGCTGGTGCTTTTCAACGGGAGAGTACTCTCATTCAGTATTTGGGCTAGGTGTACCTCTTTTTAATAGTAAAAAAGAAGTCATTGCCTCTTTAACAATTGCTGGTCCTATTTATCGTAAGCCAACAGAGGAGAAATTACCTGAAATGGTGAATGTTCTTCAATACGGAGCGATGAATATTCAACGTTATTTCGATCAATACAGCTTTAAATTATATCATGAATAAGCATGAAAAAATGCTCAAGATAGTGAATGTCTATCTTGAGCCTCTGCTTGAATTTTTTTCATAATGGATACGGCCTTGTCAATTTCTTCAAACGTATTAAAATAGTGTGGTGAAAAACGTGCCATTTTAGAAATCTGATTGCGTTCCATAATGGTATTCGCCATAAATGTGCCAGCTTCAATGATGACCCCATGCTCTGCTAAAGCATTGGTTAGCTCATCTGGTGACAGCCCTTCAATGTTAAATGGCGTAATCGATAATCGATGAGCCCTATTTTGAGGACCATATAAGACAATGCCTGGAATGGTGGCAAGCTGTTCAATTAAATAGTTTGTTAGCTGCTTTACACGATCATATATGTGGTGGATACCGATATTGTTCGCATAATCAATAGCTGCCCCTAATCCAATAATACTTGGAATAATTGGACAACCTGGCTCAAAACGTTTAGCGGTTTCTACAAAAGAATAGGCATTGTTCTGATAATCCCACTGGGTGCTGCCCCAGCCAATCATAATAGGCGTCAATGTTGGAATGAGTGCTTCTCGTACATATAAAATACCTGATCCTTCAGGGCCGCGTAGCCATTTCCGCCCACTTGCAACTAGAAAGTCACAGTCAAGTTCGGCAACATTAATCGGTGTTAAACCAAGTGTTTGATTGGCATTCATCAATGTTAGTACATGGTGTTGCTGGGCGAGCTGACATATTTCTTTGGCGGGCTGGATTGCCCCAGCAGCGTTAGACATATGGGCAAAGGTAATCAATTTCGTTTGTGGTGTGATGAGTTGCTCAAGTGCATATAAATCTACCATATATTCATCATTGGTTTTTAACACTTTCAGCTGTACCCCTTGCTGCTGAAGGGCAAGCCAAGGCACATAGTTACTCAACATTTCTGTGTCGAGCACTATGACCTCATCTCCCTGTTTCCATGGCAAGCCTCCTGCGACATAATTAATCGCCACTGAACCGTTTGGCACAAAGGCAATTTCCTCTTTTGTTGCGCCGATGAACAATGCGGCTTTTTCTCGAATAGCCTCTACCTGAGCATACGTTTCTTGACGAAAAGAGGGCAAGTAGGGACCAATACTTGCTTGTTTTTGAAGATAGCTAGTCATTTCATCCACTACTGGCTGTGGCATGGCAGATGCAGCAGCTGTGTTTAGGTAAATATAGTGTTCAAGTAGCGGCATATCCTGTTGTATTTTCCTCATATCGATCATTGTACACACCAACCTTATAAAATGATTAATTCTTTCGAATAGGTCATGAAATTTTCGTAACCATTTTCTGTGACGATTAAATTATCCTCGATACGAACACCACCAACATCCTGCACATAGATTCCTGGTTCCACGGTAAAGGCCATGCCTGGCTTTAACACTAGCTGATTACGCTGCATCATATAAGGCTCTTCATGTGCACTTAAACCAATGCCATGGCCAAGTCGGTGTGTGAAATAATCATCATAGCCGGCATCACGAATAATGCCTCTTGCCAAATCATCAATGGCATGAGCTGTCATACCTGGTTTTATGGCTGCTATGGCTGTTTCATTTGCTTGCTTCACAATGCTATAAATGGTTTTGAGTGTTGGAGAAACTTCTCCTAAAGCAACTGTTCTAGTCATATCCGCCACATAGCCCTTATAAATCGCGCCAAAATCTATGACGATTAATTCACCTGTCTCTATTTTCTTTGTGCTCGCTCTACCATGAGGAAGCTCACCTCGATAACCAGAAGCAACAATGGTTCCAAAAGGTGTTCCCTCTGATCCACGTCGTCTCATTTCATATTCTAATTGGGCTGCGACTTCCATCTCTGAAATACCAGCTTGAATAATCGGTAATGTGGCTGCAAGACTTTCTTCGACAATCTGTACAGCCTGACGCATGAGGGCTATTTCGTGTTCATCTTTTTCCATACGTATATCACGAATGGTTTCACCGATATCACATAAATTGTCATATGTAAGGTTTTCGATAGCTTTCTGTTCTTTCACGCGCATGGTGTCAAACTCAACGCCAAGTGTCTGCGCTGTTTCTAGTTCTTTTTTTAGTTGCTGGATGGCCTGTGACGGTCCTTCCTCATCCGAATAGGATAAGATTGTCCCTCCATTCCGCAAGTCTACTTTTGTTAATTCTACTTGTGGAACGAGAAAGTATAATTGATGATGAGCAGTAATAGCGGCTACCGTTAGGCGTTCACTTTGCTTTAACTGAAGACCTGTAAAATAATACATGTTTGACCCTGGTACTAGCACTGCTACATCAATTGACTGTTGCTGCATACGGGAAATGAGCTGCTCTCTTCTTTTCTGAAACATTGAGTGATCCCTCCTGAAAAAACGTTTCTATTATAGAGACGTTGTATCTGAAAATTAGTATATATCAACAATAATGAATTTTCAATAAATTAAGATAGCATCATTTTGATAGAGGAGAAAGAAGATAATTGACAAATGAGGGAATAGTATGTTGTAAATTTAGTAAATACTAGTGTACGTCTTTTTTTCGTTCATTATGCATATAAGTAGACTAGATAAACTTTTTTCCAACTTAATACGTCAAAAAGAGGGGCAAAATTGTTAAGCAAGAAAGGACTTATGTATGGAAAAAAACATGAAACGCTCAAAAGAGAAAAAGAGCAAGAAAAAATTATGGCTGTGGATTGTTGGTAGCCTATTAGCAATTTTTTTAATTTTTATAGGTACTGCCTACTTTACCATCCAAAAAACTATGAATAAAATAAATACACCACTTATTCAAACAACAGATGCAGCACAACCAGAAGAAAAAACAGTGATTAAAAAAGATCCCTTTTCGGTTCTAATGCTTGGGGTCGATGAACGTAAAGATGATAGTGGACGTTCCGATACCATGATTGTAATCACTGTAAATCCTGAAAAGCAGACGATGAAAATGCTTAGTATACCCCGTGATACTCGAACAGAAATCGTTGGTCATGATACGGTAGATAAGATTAATCATGCCTATGCCTTTGGAGGCGTCCCTATGGCTGTGGATACGGTCGAAAATTTTTTAAATATTCCCATTGATTATTATGTTTTTATTAATATGGAGGGCTTTTTACAAATTATTGATACACTTGGTGGCGTAACAATCGATAATGATATGGATTTAACCTTTGACGAATACCATTATCCAAAGGGAGAAATCACATTAGATGGTAATGAGGCCCTTATTTTTTCTCGTATTCGTTATGAAGATCCTCGAGGTGATTTTGGACGCCAAATTCGACAACGTCAAATCATTGAAGCGGTGATGAAAAAAGCCTCCACACCATCAACATTATTAAAAGCAACCGATATGTTGAATGTACTAGGCGACAATGTTCGCATGAACTTTTCGGTGAAGGACCTTATTCAGCTACAAAGTATTTATAAAAAAATGGATAAGGATATTGAGCAGTTATCGTTTGAAGAGGGAGATGGTGAAAGGATTAACCGCATTTGGTACTATATTCCGAATGAGGCAGAGCTTCAAAAAATACAAACAGATTTAAAAAACCATTTACAAAAATAAGGAAGCAAGTTGCTTACAAATGTCGCATACTAGTTGTAAACTTTTTGGCCCCGAAGGGAGGGAGATGAATGAATGGGAGGACCCAGGTGCTGAGGTATACAGCGCTGAATCATTGCATGCAAAGCTATGTACCTAAACGTAAAGTGCGAAAAAATCCAGTCCAATCAGCAATAAGAGGCCTACAAGTATTATGTTTAAAATTATTTATGTAAGGGATAAAAAATCATTCAGGTAGGGTGCATGCCTAGTTGAATGATTTTTTTGCTGTTATTCATCATTTTTCGATATTTCTTGAAATATCAGAAAATTAAGTGTATACTGACATTAGAAATGGTTAAAGGAGTGATTGTGATGATTGTAGGCACAATTTTATTAGCATTTGCATTACCAGTGGGTATCGTATTAGCAGTAGATTTATTAAACGAGCAGCATCACTCTGCTACACAAACTAACCATTCATAACGATGAAACAGCAAAATATCAATTTCTAGACAATGTTACTTTGTAGCCTTGTCTATTTTTCTATGAATAGGAAACAATTTGTGTTATTCATTCGTCAATAATAGTGAGAAAATGTTATACTATTAAAAAAACAGTATCGGGGAATGAGCATGCAAGCGGAAAAAACATCCAATCTTAAAAAAGAAATAGTATCCTACATCAAAATTATTGTCATTACAGCTGTTGTTGTTTTTGGCTGTAAGCAATTCTTATTTGCACCGATTAAAGTGCAGGGAGCATCCATGTATCCGACTTATCACGATAAGGATATTATTATTGTAAGCAAAACAAGTAAAATCGAGCGTTTCGATCAAATTGTTTTCCAATCACCTGTTGAAGATGAGTTATATATTAAACGTGTCATTGGTCTTCCAGGGGATAAAGTGGAAATGAAAGATGATGTATTGTACGTCAATGGCAAAGCATACAAAGAAGATTATGTGAACCGTCAAACGGATGATCCTAATCAATTACGCATTACGGAAAACTTTACATTGGAACAATTAGTGAATGAAAAAGAAGTGCCAGAGGGCATGTATTTTGTGCTTGGTGACAATCGCCTAAAAAGTAGTGACAGTCGCCATTATGGTTTAATTTCAGAGGATGCTGTATATGGTGAATCAAAATTAATACTCTATCCATTTAGTCATTTTCATATTGGCTCAAAATGATGAAAAAAGAGGTCACTCCATTGAGTAGCCTCTTTTTTATTGTTGGGGTAAATCGGTACAGCTTTTATACGTGGGATAATAGACACAAATCCTTGAATTTTCAACGGTTTCCTTGATGGGCGATGGCTTACTTTTCATGGGAGATTGCATTGCTGGTTCTTCATTTGTGAACGCTTCTTCTACTAATTCTACGCCATAAAATAGTATTAAAAAATAGCAGACAAATCCTACTATACGCAAACGATCACCTCGTAAAATAGTTATTGTATGTTACTATATATGGTCAAATTCGTCGAAATATAAGCAGAAAATCGAAATTTTCTCTTGCCAAAAAAATTTTTAGAGGCAATGAATTCTATGAAAAAAGCTATTGTCAATGAAATTTTGATGTGCTACTATAGCTAAAGTAAATATTTGATCTGTATAACCTCAATAATATGGATTGAGGGTCTCTACCAGGAACCATAAAATCCTGACTACAAAACTTTGCTTCATTTTTGTAGTCAGGATTTTTTTAGTTTGTTTTAAAACAATCTCCTACAAAAATGAATGTGTAACGAAGGGGAGATTACGATGAATTGGCGAGTTTATATTCTTGCTGTGACTACCTTTGCAGTAGGGTTAGTTGAATTAATTGTTGGCGGAATCCTGCCAAATATTGCAGAGGATTTAGATGTGTCTTTAGCGACAGCGGGACAATTAATTACTATTTTTGCACTTGTTTATGCGATTTCTGCGCCTGTCCTACTATCCTTGACAGCCAAGGTGGAACGGAAGCGCTTATTCCTTATTTCTTTATTTATTTTTACGTTAGGAAATCTAATGACCTTCTTTAGTACAACGTTTATCATTGTGCTAATCGCACGTATTTTCACAGCTATGAGTACAGCGCTAGTGATTGTTTTATCATTAACGATTACAACTAAAATCGTAGAGCCTCGCCATCGTGCTAAAGCACTGGGGCTTGTTTTTATGGGTGTAAGTTCTGCGCTGGTGATCGGTGTGCCAATGGGTATTTTTATTACAGAAGCGTTTGGCTGGCGAGCCGTATTTTTGGGTATTAGTATCCTATCAACGATTTCAATGATATTAATTGCTTTATTACTTGAAAAAATGCCAATTGGAGAAGTAGTGCCACTTAAGGCGCAAATTAAATCGCTGGCGAATTTAAAAATCCTGACAGCACAGTTAACTACCCTATTTATGCTAGCGGGTCATTACATGCTCTACGCCTATTTAACACCATTTTTAGTAGAGGCATTTGATATGAATGCTTCATGGATTAGTATCTGTTACTTAATCTTTGGTATTGCCTCTGTCAGTGGGAATGCTGTAGGTGGATGGGTGAGTGATAAAATTGGCACAAGTAAAGCCATAATTTTAATTGTCTCAGCTTTTGCCATTGTCTTATTTAGTATTCCTTATACAATTATTGCCCTTCCACTGTTTTTAGTATTTACGGTTTTATGGGGTGCGTTGAGCTGGGCACTGACACCGCCATTACAAAATTACTTAATTCAAGCGGATCCTCAATCATCGGATATTCAGCAAAGCTTAAATACAGCAGCCCTGCAAATTGGTATTTCTATCGGATCAGCAGTGGGTGGCGCAATGTTTGCTTGGACAGGGTCCGTTATGCACCTAGCTAGCTTTGGTACGATTCTAGTTCTTTGTGCATTAGGCTGCGCCATCTTTTCTATTAAAAGGGCACCTCTTGGACAGGAGCAGCACGTAGATTATCAGTCAGCACATCATAATTCATAATCAAGCAATAGCCCTGAAAGGTATTGGGAAAGCCATCCCAATACCTTTTTAATTGGTTTGCATGAATCTATTTTCGTACACTTCCCAAAATTAAATTCTCTATGGTTTCTTAGCATACTCTAATTACCTATGGAATAGATTGTTGTAGTTAATGAATTTACAGATTTGAGAAGTTTGAGATTTTAAGAACGAATATTATTTTTAAGAAAAATAGTAGGAGACTTTCAAATCTTGTAAATGGAAGGAGAACTCAATGACTGAATATCATCAACAATCATCTGCTGAAGTTATGAAGATATTGAACGTCACCACGCAAGGTTTGACTGATGATGACGTCCAAAAGAGGCAACAGGTCTATGGCTATAATGTATTAGAGGAAGGGAAAAAGACAAGTACGTTGGCTGTTTTTATGGGCCAATTCAAAGATTTATTGGTCATCATTTTACTCGTTGCTGCCTTCGTTTCCTTTCTACTAGGAGAAGTAGAAAGCACCATTGTGATCATGATCGTGGTTATTTTAAATGCCATTTTAGGTACAGTGCAGCATGTGAAGGCCGAACAATCATTAGATAATCTGAAAGCATTGACCTCTCCCATTGCCAAGGTCATGCGTCATAATCAACTAGTAGAAATTCCTTCTGAAGAAATTGTAGTAGGCGACCTTCTGATGTTGGAGGCGGGAGATTATATTAATGCGGATGGAAGACTACTAGAAAGCCATAATTTACACATCAACGAAAGCTCTCTTACAGGCGAATCAATTGCTGTGGCAAAAAGTACAGACCCCATTCGGAAGCAGAATATCACCATTGCGGATAAGAAAAATATGGTGTACTCAGGAAGCTTTGTGACCAATGGACGTGGCATCGTGATGGTTACGGCAATTGGGATGCAGACGGAAATCGGAAAAATTGCGAATTTACTCGATACAGCAAAGGAAAAGAAAACGCCATTACAAATTAGTCTCGATCAATTCGGTGAAAAATTAGCCTTAGGGATTACGCTGATTTGTTTAGCAATCTTTACGATTGATCTTATCCGAGGACGAGCCTTAGTGGAATCCTTTATGTTTGCTGTATCTCTTGCTGTGGCGGCTATCCCTGAGGCTTTAAGTTCTATCGTGACCATCGTATTAGCTTTTGGTACCCAAAAGATGGCAAAGGAAAATGCGATCATCCGCAAGCTGTATGCTGTGGAAAGCTTGGGGAGTGTATCGGTCATCTGTTCTGATAAAACAGGTACTTTAACAGAAAATAAAATGGTGGTACAGGAAGTTTTTGTGGACCAGAAGAAAATTCCTCATGATTGGCTCAATCCAATAAATCCAGTGGAAAAAGAACTAATGGTAAAAGCGCTTTTATGTAGTGACGCTGTCGAGCGTGACCACAAAGAAATTGGTGATCCTACAGAAATTGCGCTCGTGAAGTTGGGGAAACAGTATGGTTTAGATGAATTGAAGATACGTGAGCAATATCCACGTTTGGCTGAAATTCCATTTGATTCGACGAGGAAGCTTATGAGCACTGTCAATCAGATGGACAAGCAGCCCATCATGATTACCAAAGGGGCTCTGGATGTACTCTTACCAAAAGTGACGCGAATCAAAACATCAACAGGTATTTTTGAGATCACCCCGCAGCATCGCCAGAAAATCGAGGCAGTGAATCGTGATTTTTCTATGAATGGTTTAAGGGTGCTAGCCATTGCTTATAAGGAGGTCTTGCCTCTACAAAAAGTCGATCCACGAGCGGAACGAGATTTAATCTTTGTCGGCTTAGTTGCGATGATGGACCCTCCAAGAAAAGAGTCGAAAGAGGCTGTGGAAAGCTGTATAAAGGCAGGTATTAAACCCGTCATGATAACAGGAGACCATAAAATTACAGCTACCGCGATTGCCGAACAAATTGGTATTTTGCAAAATCCAGCTGAAGCTATAGAGGGACATGCGCTCGAAGGCTTAACGGATCAAGAGCTGCAAGATAAAGTACAGGATTATTCAGTTTATGCCCGTGTGACACCAGCTCAAAAAATTCGAATTGTTAAAGCATGGCAGGATAAAGGACATGTGGTTGCCATGACGGGAGACGGTGTCAATGATGGACCTGCTTTGAAGCAAGCAGATATTGGGGTGGCTATGGGCGTAACAGGCACAGAGGTTGCAAAAGATGCCTCATCCATGATTTTAACGGATGACAATTTTTCAACAATTGTTAAAGCAATCGCCAATGGCCGTAGCATCTATACAAATATTAAAAATGCCATTCTGTTCTTATTATCTGGAAATGCAGGCGCTATTTTTGTCGTGTTATATGCAACGGTTCTGGGCTTACCTGTTCCTTTTGCACCTGTCCATCTTCTATTCATCAACTTATTAACAGATAGTCTGCCTGCTATTGCCATCGGTTTAGAGCCAAATAATAAGAAAACGATGAAGGACAAGCCTAGAAACATTCATACTCCTTTATTAAATAAAAAATTTACCACACAAGTTGTGCTTGAAGGGATATTAATCGCCATCTCCACCATTATTGCGTTTCAAATTGGTTTATCGACAGGCGATACGTTAACAGCAAGCACGATGGCCTTTACAACACTATGCCTGTCAAGGTTAGTGCATGGCTTTAATTCTCGATCCAAACAATCCATCTTTGCGATTGGTGTATTTTCGAATAAATATACGTGGTTCGCCTTTATCATTGGTGTGCTAAGTTTACACATGGTCTTATTTATGCCGATGCTTACAACGGTCTTTGAGGTAGCTCCATTAACACCAGCTCAGCTGGGCTTTATTTATAGCCTATCGGTGTTACCATTCCTAGTCAATCAATGGTATAAGCTACTGTTCGTAAGAAATCGATAAAGATTAAAAAAGGAAGCTTCCGTTAGTTAATCAAACGGAGGCTTCTTTTTAGTGAGTAGAGGCTAATAACCAGCCTTTACTCTTACTTAGATCAATCAATTTCGCTCCAAGTAGCGCATAACGCATATGGAGTTCACCATATTTGGTTAGATGTGTTTTCTTTACTGCCAGTTCTAAAGCTTGGCTTACGGCAATCAAAGAGGAGGCAATATTCATCGATAAAATAGCACTTATTTCGCTATCATTAATGAAGGATTTCCCACGAATATCCGTTATTTTCATTTTACTGTATTCTATCGATGCTGTTGGTGCCAGCACACCGTTTTCCTTTAATAGCAGTGTTAGCTGTTTATTTTCCTCTTTTAAACATTGAATAAATTCCAATGTAAGGATTTTTAAGTTTTTATCACGCGTATGCTTAAAAAAAGCATGACTGGAAGCAATATAGCCTTGATTGATCCCAAGCTGTGACCAAAGCTTGAAAATCTCCTTAAATCGTAACGATGCTAGATTTTCATTTATCATTGTCATCCTGACACTTCCTAACTCTTAGGTTGATTTAAGATTAGGATGTAGCAGTAAATGACATTCTATTCATTTTTTACAATAAAAAATGTATAAGAGGTCGCTAATAGTAGGTGCCATAAGGGTACATAGGAGGGTAACGATAGGGATAAGGGTATGGACATGGTTTCATATATTGCTGTGGCATGGTTGGTTTAGAAGGGGCTTGATCGGTTGCTGATCGGACACGATTGCAGCCTTTTGCTGGTCCGATATAAGTCGTAGGAACAATCGGTGCAATTGTTTTCTTCCATTGTTCTTCATCTAAACAATACGTATGGGCCATCATATTGGCTGGTGTGAATTTTAAGATATCAGAGCCTAAAATGACCTCTGGCGTTGGCGCATCAAAAATAGCAAGTAGATGCGTGTCATCTTCTGTGGCTACTTCATAATGCCACCAGCCCTGTGGTACATTGGCAACCTGCCCAGGCTTGATAGGATAGTGTTGAATTTTCTTGGTAAAGGGATTCAATAGAGAAACCGTTGCTGCTCCTGCAATACAATAGACAAGCTCTGCAGCATTTTGATGATAATGTGGCTCGATGACATTGTCTTTACTTAAAAAAATATCAAGCAAAGATGTATTTTCTAATGTATTTAATTGTTCTACACCGAGAATATTAATGTAATTTCGGGAGTCTTTTTTAAAAAGCGTACTTTTATTGACATCAAAAGTGAACGCTGCAGAAGGGGAGCTATAATCGATATTTGAGCTGATACTTACATCCTTTCTCATATAAATTGAGCTATTCATCATCATAGATTATGTTTTAGGTGCTCCTAGACTTACACAAATGCCTAGCTACAGCTAGCCTCTGTCTGGGTAAAAATTAGCTAAAATTACCACTTCTATTTCAGAACATACGTGCGTATAATAAAAACACAAACGTTTGTTCTTAGTTATCAAAAACTCTGTTCAACATGAACGCAAACAGAGTCAGTAAAGGAGCATTCAACATGAAAGAACAGTTGAGAAAAGCCATGCATCGTCACCAAATCGTCCACATGATGTATCTAGCGAAATCAGGTGCCATTACGAAAAGGCGCGTGAAAATCATCCACATTCAAGGTGATTCCTTTACCGCCTTTTGTTTTACAAGGCTAGCGAAGCGTACGTTTCATATTAACAATGTTCTAGCACTTCTGCCCATTCTCCAACGGGAGTCTGAGGTGATATGAATTACAACGACTTCCCACAGAAAGATATTTTTTGTATTGATATGAAGTGCTTTTATGCAAGCTGTATTGCCATGCTAGAAGGGCTAGATGTGCTGACAGATCCAATTGCCGTCATCGGTAATTTTGAACAACCTGGCAGTATTGTGCTAGCTGCATCACCAGTGATGAAAGAAAAATTTAACATTAAAACAGGGAATCGGCGTTATGAAATTCCCAAACATCCAGATATTAAGTTGTTTGAACCAAAAATGTCCTTTTTTCTAGAGATGTCCATGGCCATTACGCGTCTGATTGCACAATATGTCCCTCCAGAGGCGATCCATGTTTATAGTGTGGATGAAAGCTTTATAGATCTAACAGGCACAGAGCAACTTTGGGGTTCGCCTGAGCAGGTAGCCAAATTGATTCAGGAAGACATCTATGAAAAGTTTCGCATTCCGTCCGCCATTGGCATGGGACCAAACATGTTGATGGCTAAATTAGCGTTAGATTTAGAGGCAAAAAAAACAGGCTTTGCCAAATGGACCTATGCCGATGTCCCAACAAAGCTTTGGCCCGTGCGTCCTCTGTCTGATATGTGGGGGATTGGGAAACAGATGGCAGCCAATTTAAATGCGATGGGCATCCAAACAGTCGGTGGATTAGCCCATGCCGATTTAGCCGAATTAGAAAAGCGCTTTGGTATTATGGGTAATCAATACTATTACCATGCATGGGGCATTGATCTCTCCACATTAGGTGAGCCATTAGTGAACAATAAGGCATTAAGCTTTGGGAAGGGCCAAATGCTCATGAAGGATTATCATACACGAAAGGATATTGCAGTTGTACTCCTCGAAATGTGTGAGGATGTGATGCGACGTACACGGGAAGCAGGCTATGTCGGGCGGACTGTTAGCTTGGGGCTCTCTTACAGTCGCAATGCGATGACGAAAGGGTTCCATCGCTCAAGAACCATGGAAAGTCCAACCAATGAGACCCTTGTTATGTATCAGACTTGTCTGGCCTTACTAGATGAGCATTTTGCGGGTGAGCCAGCGCGTCAATTATCTGTTAGATTGACAAACTTAGAGGCAGAACGTAGCATTCAGCTTGATTTATTTGATGAGCGTAAGGACCAGCGGCAGGTCATTGGTCATGTCATGGATGCGATTCGTAGAAAATATGGAGTGGTGGCCTTATTACGCGCAGCCTCCTATACCAGCGCTGGTACAGCTATTTCACGGAATCGCTTAGTGGGCGGGCATTTAGCATAAGGAGTGAAAAAAATGATAAGAGATAGAGGCACGATGAAATGGACAGCGATGATGCTACCAGAGCATTTAATGCTTTTGAAGGCATGGAAACAAGAGGTGTTGACAGAGTTGCCTCGGGAACATGCTGAATGGGAGCTTGAAGAATTACAGCAAATAATCACACAAGCATTCACACAGCATAACTATATTATGTTAACTATATGGGAACATGGTAACTATGTGCAATGGGGAGGTACCATTCAAGCGATGAACGAGGACCAGCTGCTACTAGAAACCATTACCACAACGAAGCGCATCCCATTAAGATACATTTATGCGGCTCGTATAGAAGATGATGGATGTGATTAATGGAGAGCAACGACGATTATTACATCAATATTTGCTGCTTGATTTAGCTGTGAAATCCTTGCAGCACGATCTAACAGTGGCAGAGCATTTTAAGATGAAGCGTGTATTTTTACCTGCTATGGATGCTTTATTAAAGCAGCTACACAAAGATTATTTTCAATTAAAACGTCAGCTCGCCCAACAAAAAATACGATTAGTTGGCTGGCATCGAATTGATGATTACTTTAGTGATGTGCAGGTGGCTACGGCAGGCAATGATGAGGTACTACGCTATGCCAATCAAGCGTTAAAAACCCAAGTCGAAGAGCTAATGAATAAACATTTACACAATGCCTAGGCTTACGTCTACGATGAAAAAGCCAAAAGCTGATGACAGGAGTGGTCAGCTTTTGGCGGCTTTAATTCTCGATAGGTTTCACATCAATTTGCTCAACTAGAAATTCATTGTTAGTACGATCAAATTGATAGGTAATACGAACATCGGCTACATAAATAGGTGAGATGCCAATCGATCCAGGGATGTTTAACATTATTTTTTGATTTGCTACTGTATAAACGACCACACCACCGAAAGCAAGTTGCGCTTGATTGATATCTGGTGCTGGATCAAAATCATAATCAAATGTAGATTCTTTTCCCTGTGCTTTTATCGTAATCGCTAATGTGCCATCATTATTTTTAGTAATCGTTGATTCAATAGTATGTGCAACGATGTCTTCATAATGTTGGACATTCATCTCCGATAAATCTTCTCCATTTACAACATGAATCTCATAGTGATTAAGGCCTGTCCCTCGTCCCGTTTGGATAATCATAACAGCCTCTTCCTTATGATCATTTGTCAGATCTGTGTAGAATAACTGAGGTTTAGTTCCTGTATCAGGAATTGTCCAGTCAAAATTTTTTCGTTTACCATCAATATCTAAAGTTACCTCTGTAATTTCATTTTGTGCTTCATTTCGTGCAAATAATTTCACCTTCTCATCATCGGAAACGGCGATCAATGGAGCCTCATGCTGTATCTCCAGCTGTGATGAGACCTGTTCAGCAGGGGTGTTTACTGTCTCGTTTGGAACAGTAACACTACATCCAGCTAGTAGAGAAATTCCTAATAACCATAGCCACATCTCTTTTTTCAATGTCTAGTTCCACCTTTTCTATAGCTAATTGACTTTATTATACTGTATAAACATGCCCCATAGCAGTTGAATTCGTGAAGGAAAAGCTTATATGCCAGGGAGTGGAGGTGTAACAATGAAATTCTTAGAGATGGTAGGGGAAAATAGAATTCCATTGTTTGTAAGGCGTCTCTCATTTTGAAAAGCAAATGAGTGACGATTTCTTTACAGCGGCAAATTCATAACGATCTGCTCACCAATAGGTCCCATTCTTCTTTCTCCATGATCCACAAAGCCTACTTTGACATATAAATTCTGTGCAGCTATATTTTTATGATTGACGACTAACACTACTTCATTACATTCTTTAAACTCCTGCTTCACAAAATCAGCAAGTGCAGACATAGCCTTTTTAGCATAGCCCCTACCTTGCTGCTGATGGTCGATGGACAGGGCAGTTAGTAACATTGCCTGAGGATTACTAGAATATTGTTGGACTCTGTCCGTTGCATGAAGCACAAAAAAGCCGACAGGTACGCCACCACTTAAAATCACAATTGGATACTGTCCGACCTTCTCGATTGAAATCTCTTGAGGAAGTGCCGTAAATTGGTGTTGTTCTTCAGGTAATTCAAAACGATTTAACTGCTCTACATAGCTTTCAGAGAAATGTACTAACTCAATATTCGTTGTTTCTTGCATAAAAAAGCCTCCTTTTCTAATAGTTTAACTATAGAACAAACGTTCGTCAAGGAGGCTTGTATTAAAATAATGTGGGGGTAGGTCATTTTAACTTAAAAGGGTACCAAAAAGTAAAATAAAAGAAATACTAATCATCACAATAAGTGTAATGACCATTGTTAAAATTCCTCGAAGCAAGGTCGTTAAATTTTTAACATTTTTCATACCGACCAGGCTTAGGTAGAAACAGGCAATAGACAAGAGTAGTGTCAACAGTAATGGATGGAAATGAAGATAGGTGTCAAAGAAGTCTTTCATTGAACCTGATAGAAAAAATAATAGAATACAGCCCAAAGATAAGATAAATGACCAGAGATTTAAATTAATTCCCATTGTTTTCCTCCTTCCTATAAAAACGAATTTGTTGTAGGAATGTTCCGATGATTCCGCTTGATAGGGAAAAGGAGAAACTAAATGTGTGTTGCTAGAACAGGGTCACTCGGACGAAAGTGACCCCAAGTACCAAAAGGAGTGTAAAGTAAAGTGGAAAGAACTTTACACTACTATTATTATGTGAAGCTAGCGGTTTAAGATAGTTATCTATCTAAATTACTAGCTTTTAATTGTGAGTAAAAATAAATGAGCTAGAAAAAAACGAAAAGGAAGGA
Source organism: Lysinibacillus sp. HST-98 (assembly GCF_016757845.1). Taxonomy (NCBI): domain Bacteria; kingdom Bacillati; phylum Bacillota; class Bacilli; order Caryophanales; family Bacillaceae; genus Lysinibacillus; species Lysinibacillus sp. HST-98. Next base: position 193,399 of record NZ_JAENHX010000001.1, on the reverse strand, counting down.
GATTAGACAGAATAGCTGTGGTAGCGATTCATTGTAAAAAGGCTTTAGCTTCTGTAATGGAACAGAGGCTAAAGCCTGAGACGATCAATTAACACATGAAGCTAGCACCAACGATAATAAGAAGGATGAATAGTACAACAATAAGCACGAATGTAGAGCTATTGCCGCTTCCATTGTCCCCGCCACAGTAACTATTGAAATTACAGTAACTCATGAAACACACCTCCTTTCTTTCTTCTAAAGTATGTATAGGACAAAAAGGGGGGAGCGAGCCAAGCTACAACTAGAGAAAAAATGAGTTGTCCCTTCATTCGGGAATAAAGCGGTGAAAGCTTTACTTTATTATTATGATGGAATAGTAGCTTGAGCTAGTTGTTAGCCTGTATAGCACTAGAAAATGCTCAAATAGCATCAAGAATAATGAAACAAATTTTACTAATTGTTTTGATATTCAACACGATGTAAAAAAACATCCGTTCTAGGATGTTTTTTAGTATAACGGCTGCTGCGTATGACAAGGGGGAAAGCCGTTCACATCATGAATCATATGAAGGTCGTACTGCTTTAAGGCAAATTGACTTTGATACAAATATTCAAGAACAAGAAGTTTTCCTCCAGATACGCCACAGAGGACACCAGAAGTTCCTTGACCATTTGTAAAAGAAACACCAACAGGCTGACCGATTAAATACGGAATTTTATGTTGCCAAGGCACAATAGCCACTCCTTTCACTATAATATATGAAAGGAGTGGCTAAAGGTTCTTACCTTCACAAATCGTACACTCTGTTGTTGGAGATGCTAACTAAATACTGACAAATCGATCATTCTTTCATTACTATTTATATGGTAATATAATCTATAAATGGGGTTATAAAGAATTACTAGTTATTAACGATCGGGAGGAAAATGGATGAAATTTAAAAAGGGGGTCACCTTTATTCTAGGCTTCTTATTACTCATGCTTGCTGCCTGTACACCAACAGAAAAAAGTGAGAGCCAACTTCATGAGAAAAAGCAAATAACAGATGATGAAGAGATCGTGTTCTCATTTGAGCACCCTCAAACCAAACAAAACTACAAAATCATTCATGCCAATCAACTGTTTTATCCGTATATGGAAAAGGTCAAAGAGAATCCGAATCTTTCAAGCTCGGAAACTCTGGAACTGTATAATAAGGAGGTTATTCAACCGATCTACCAGGATTGTTTTGAAAATGGGGAATATTATCATATGGCAGAAAACCTGCTTAATACGGTTCCTAGCAGGCTAACAGAAATACAAATGGTGAGTGAAAAAATGGAGACGCATAAAGCAGAAATCAATCAACTTATTCAAGAATCGCTATTGAAATCCGCAGACCTCTTACCCTCTCAAAGCGATGTAGCCGTTTGTGTATTCCCTTCCGCAACCAATAATAGAATACCCTTCGCAGTTGGAGCGGGCAAAATAATCCTCCCGCTTTATCTAAATGTTTTGGATGATGGTATAAAGTCAACTGTTGCCCACGAATACCATCACAGCGTTTGGGCGGAAAAATATTTTAATAAAGATGTCGGAGCTTCGGTATTGGATAGTATCGTCTTTGAAGGAAAAGCGGTCATATTTGAAAAAACTGTTTATCCCGACTACGGCTATACAGCAAAGAATGTAACTTACAACAAGGAATTATGGTCTAAAGTAGAACCTGATTTACATAAGTACGACAGTAATCGTACCTCAGACATCTTATATGGTGGAAAAGGGTTACCGAAAAATTATGGTTACAGTGAAGGCTATAAGATGGTTAAATCCTATCTTGACTTGCATCCTGATCAAACACCAGAGGATTGGACAGCCTTAAGTGCACAAGAAATTTTCGAACAAGGAAAATACTTGGAACACTATCAATAACTATTTTGAAGACACTTATTTGTGAGGGTTCAAAATTAAAGACAGAGCACTTTTACTGATTACAATATGAACTCGTAAAACATGCAACGTAATAATGATAGGACTTTCTCAATCGAAAAACGACATAAGTCACGACGGTTTTAAATCGCAGTGGCTTATGTAATGAGGAGAACCTTCCCAAGAATAATGCAACGGCTTATTAATGAATTAAATCTTGCGGAAATTTCCAACTAAACAGAGTATGTAAAAAGGGATAGCATTGTACAAAAACATCTTGGGGGCGATGTTAAAGGTGCTATCCCGACATTAATGTATGTGAAAGAACTTAAGAACATTACCACTGTAAGTAAATTGAAAAGTAATTAAAATAAGGGTGTAAAGCTTTTATTATAGGTATCATCTGAGGCATCATGGATAAATAACAGGTGGTTTTTCCTTGTGTGCGATGGTTGAATTTATATTTTCTTTCTAATAGAAAATTTTTGGCACATAATTTAAGTCTTGCCATTAAACCATATTATGTAAATTAATGGCGTAAGACCAGCTTATTATAGCTACCAATCCACGAGTCATATTATCTGATTTGGGACAATGAATAAACTGTAAAACGAAGAAGCCATGTGGTGTTGAAAACATAACAACACCACATGGCTTCTTTATTTATAAGAATATTAATAATTTTTAATCTCTTCGAAAGTCCCGAATGTTGCATCCCGTAGATTAATTGTACCATATATATTTTTCTTCCCATCAATCACTAGCACCTTTGGATGCATGTATTGTCTTGGAATACTTGATTTTTGTCCGTCCGTTTTATGGAATGCTAATATTTGTTGCAATGTCACATCATCGGTATACGTAAATCCACTGAAATCATCATTATAGGTATGAAAAGGTACAGGTCGAATGATAGGTAAATAATAAAATGTACGATCTTTTAATACTTTTCCTTCAAATAGAACGTCTCCACCATTTGTTACTGTGTAACGCTTATCACCGATATGATTCATGGCATCTGTATCAAATACCATGACACCTTGATAGTCGAAATAATATCGGTAGTGTACAGTCTTCGGTGTTCTTATAATTTCTTCATTATCAATAGATAATACATTTCCATTGACTGTATGCTCTATTATGCCCGAATCACTGTTTATGAAATACATAGATACACCTTGTTGATCGATATATCCTGCTTCTGATCCATATTCTCTTCCTGTATCTAATAATTTGTAATGCGCATCTGTAAAACTATGCATTAAGAAAAGATTCATATTAATATATCCATGTTGACCTGGAATGTATTTATTTACAATGGAGAAAGCATTTGATTGCATAAATTGATTTCTTAGCTGTAATCGTGATTCGTGAGGGCGACCAAAAAGGCTAGTCCCTTCAATTAGCACTTCTTCGTCGATGGCAAAGTTACCATCATAGCGTGCATAAATATGAAGAAGTGAATTAGAAAAGGACACTTGTAAATGGGATTTATTGACCGTTGTTACATTTGAAATTTTTTGGAATCCTAGCGCTTCAGCTGTTTTTTCAAAATGAATAACATGGTGATTGCGCTCAATTAATTTGATTGTTCTTGATAAAAAAGAAGCAAACTGCACACGTGTCACACTGTTTTTGGGATTGAAAGTATCTACATTGGAAATGCCTAAAGCATTAAGTGCCTCTATATAGGGTCTAGCTTCTTTATTTGCTTTCTGTATATCCACTACATGACTTTGCAAATCATAGGCATAGTCAATCAATGAATAGTTACGGGCTAATACCATAAGTCGGTTTAACGTTAGTGCCATTTGTTCTCGTGTCATGTGATGATATGGATTTAGACGTCCATTTTCTCCCTTAAAGATGCCATTATCGTAAAGTAAAGTTGAATACTTTAGCAATTCACGATCCTTCACACGAAGGGGCATATCCATAAAGCGATCCATTTCCTCCCAATTTTTATCAACCTTCGCTATGCCATTCTGTTCGATATAGCGTCCCATCATGATGACAACTTGACCACGAGTAATTGTAGAGTTTGGGGAAAAAGTTGTCGGTGTTGTCCCCTTAATAATATTTCTTTTTGTTAAATCCTGTACTTCTTGTTGCATTTGATTCGGCAGTTTTTTTATATCATCAAAGCCACTTGCAGAGACAGAAATGGGATTCATTAAAAAAACGAAACAGAATAAAACGAACATCATTGTATAAATAAGCTTTCTTTTCATCTTTCACCTGCTTTAACCAATATCCACAAAATGATAGCATGTTTAAACAGATAAATTCTATTGGTAATGAATAACAAATATAAAGTGACCTAGAGCTAACTAGATTTATAGATGTTACTGCAACTACTTTAGGTTCTCTTCACAATAATTATCATACGACAATCATAAAAGAGGCAGTGGCAAGTTCAAGTGATAAAAAGAGATTAATAGCATTAAATACGTTAAGATCAAATAAGGTGAAAGTTATTCATTCTTTTCAGTTATTAGCGATAATTTTGAAAGGCAGAAATTCCTTTCACTTAAGAATATATTGATCGGCCTAGGGTAAAAGATATAGGTTTTCATTACATTTTGTCATGAGAAAGGGTGGTAATATGAGTAGGAATTTTATTATCTTTGGAGCTAGCCAAGGATTGGGAGATGCATTTGTTAAGGGTTTACCTGTCAAAGGTGATACAGTATGGATGGTAGCAAGAACGAGACCTAATAGTTTAGAACTAAATGACGGAGTAAATCGTCACTGGCTATCCATTGATCTGTCTAGCCAACAACAAATTTCCACTTTAAAAGAAGTGTTACAAGGCATTCCTCTCGATGTATTAATTTATAATGTGGGTGTCTGGGAAAAGCATGGTTTTGAAGATAATTATACATTTGATAAAGATGAAGTAGAGGATATTTCGAACTTAATCAATATCAATCTAACCTCTACTATTACATATATACAGGCACTTATACCCAACTTAAGACAAGCAGAGCATGGAAAAATTATTTTAATTGGCTCTACAGCAGGCTTAGACCATACAAACAATGCACAAGTTTCATTTGTCACATCCAAATTCGGCGTAAGGGGCATTACAAATGCACTACGAGAACATTTAAGGAAAGATAAAATTGCTGTCACATGCATTAATCCTGGTGAACTGGCAGCAGAAGTACCCTATGAAGAAGGGGCAGAGAAAGCTATTCATTTATATGAAGGTACACGAATCCCCGTACAAGATATTGTATCTCTTGTGCAATGTGTCATTAATCTATCAGCAGTCTCCTGTGTAAAAGAAATTAATGTCCCAGCCATAACGGATTTAAATGCATGATTACTCAGTGAACGCTACTCAAAATTGAGTAGCGTCATAGTGTTGAAAAACAAAACCATCCATAGAATTTTTGTGAAAATTGAAAATGGTTTCCCTTGCAGGCTACTTGCTTCCCTGTGGGCGAGCGTCGAGCCGCTTTTCCGTTATCGCTCCGTTTAGTGGCTCACCTGTCTCATGTTATCCCACGGGAGTCAAGTAGTCTTTCACACCAACCCACAAAACGGTTTTTTAGCAAAGGTTTTCATTACTCTTTATGGAGGGGGTGTCACTCATCACATCTCCACATTGAAAATAAAAATCCGATCCCCCTAAGAATAAGATATTGGACTATTTGATTGCTATGCTAGTATGAAAAAAGTAAAGACACTTTTGCAGAAGGGTTAGCGTCACAGATGAGACCCTGGAGCGAACGGAAGTGAGTGAAGCGGCTCATCGGACGCCCCCTGGAAAGGACGCTGGCGGAACGGAAATCAACCCCTTGCCTTTCAAATTTTCTGCAGTTGACATCACCTTTTTTCAACAACAGGACGCTAGTCAATAGTGAGTAGCGTTTTTTAATAAAAAGGAGAAATAGATTGCTTGCCTTAGAAAAAATTTTCACGATCCCTTCACACATAACACTACAATAAAGCTCATATAAATAAAGGTAGTAAAAAAATCAACATCCTTTCATCGTCATAACCAATTCTAAAAATACTTCCAGCCTATTAAATCTTAAGAAAATCTTCAGGTTCTACTAGGAAATATTTAAGATTCGCTGTGTATAATTATAAAAAAAGGAAATTAACGAAACCATTTGAAGATTTAAAACGTATTGGTAGTAGGAGAGAGAATATTAAGTAGGTGAAGATATGGCACATACGATTTACATAGTATTAACCAAAACAGGGACGTTATTATCAAAAGCGATCGGCATGTATACGGGCAAGGAGATGAATCATGCATCCATAGCCTTTGATGAGGGGCTTTTTGAGATGTATAGCTTTGGTCGAAGGCAATTGAACAATCCGTTAAGTGGTGGCTTTTTACGAGAGGATGCAGAAAGAGGGCTATTTGAGTGTGCGGATTGTGTTATTTATCGCTGTCGTATATCCCATTATCAATATTTAGATATGATGAAAATTGTCCGTTATATGTATTGGAATCGAGATCGCTATAAATATAATTTTATCGGACTTTTTGGTGTGGTGATGCAAAAAGAAGTGAGACGTGAGCGTGCTTATTTTTGTTCCCAGTTTGTAGCGACGCTACTAAAGGTGGGAGGGCTAAAAATAGTTCAAAACCCAGCATTAATGACGCCTCATTGTCTGGCGCAATTACCGTATTTAGAGAAAGTATTTGCAGGGAAACTGGCAGATTATTTACAAACGGTTCGTGAACCAGCTATGCTATATGGTTAAGATACACTACCTGACGTTTAAATCGTAAAATAGACACTCACGCGACAATCTTCTATTTTGCAAGAGGATTGTCTTTTTATCTTTCAACAGAAAAACGCCCTTCATTATCAGTGGTGAGATGAATATACAAATTGTAGTTTTTTATTCAATGGGTTTCTCAATACTTGTCGAGCCAGCTCGAAAAAACTGAACGCAATTACGCTAAGGCGCCATCAATATTAGTCATATTTACCCCATATAGAATGTCAATAAACCTAGTTACTGGAAAGTGGAAAATGAGTCCTATTCCTGTTAAAAGAGTCACCATAAAATTGCTATCATAAATAATAGATACGTACGTTCTACGAGTGAATATCAGCAAGGAGGATATGGAAATGAGTGATGAAATAGCAGCAGTTGGCTGGGATGCGATTGATCAGGCATTAGCACAGGTATATGGTGAGCAGGAGCCAAAGCATTATGGAACTTTAATTCCCTATTCACTAGGAGGACAAGATCCTTTAGATGGAATTAGTGTTTATAAAAGCGAAACATCCATCCCACATTGGCATTTTGTTACATATGGCTTTTCGGAACTATATGAAAAGGAATTTGAAAACAAGGACTATAGTGGATATGGATTTGAATTAACATTTCGACTAGTACGTCAACTAGATGAGGAAGAGCCACCTGCTTGGGCATTGAATTTACTACAGAATATGGGCAGATATGTGTTTAATAGTGGAAATGTTTTTAGAGCTGGAGATTATTTGGATGCAAATGGTCCGATTTGCCTTGATGCTGACACGCAATTAACTGCACTAGCCTTTACACATGATCCAGAGCTTGCTGAAATTGATACACCAAATGGCAAGCTGGAGTTTATCCAAATGGTTGGTATTTCAGAGGATGAGTTAGAAGCGATGCAGACGTGGAATACGCTTGGTGTACTACAGGCTGGCATGAAGCAAATACCAAGCTATACTACGGATTTAACAAGAACTTCTCTCTTACAAAATCCTGAAGTCGCCGAGGCAGTTGTGCGAGGAATGGAGGAAGATGGTTCTAATACGGGGTTTCTTTTCGTAGATCAACTCGCTTGGGAAGTAGAAAAAAAGAGTTGGTTTAACAAACCGTCTAATGTTGTTCAACTTGGGGCAAAGCAAGCAGCTGTCATTAGTAAATTATTACGTGGACGCATTCTGAAAGATAAAGATCTTACCTTAGTCGGTCAACAAATAACGATCATATTTAGAGCAGGCCCACAGGTAGGCTATTCTGAGAATGGTCAAGAAATCACGATTACATTGAACAAGGCAGCAGTAGAAGAATTAAGTCAGAGGCTGATACCGCAAGAAAGTCAATTCACTATTTCTTCTTTAGCTGGCGTAAGCTTTCAAATTTTGAAGACACATATTAAAAATCAAGAAGGAGCGGTTGTGAAAACAATCGGATAAGATGAATCTCTCGCTAAGGCTTTAGCGGGAGATTTTTCTCTAACAATAGAAAGGGAAGATGTACAGTGAAGCAGTGTGTAGAGCATTTTCTAGCGGCTGTGTGGGAGCAACTCACGGCTGTTTATCAACAAGAGAGTAAACGAATAACAGGGCTGAAAGAGCAAAGTAGGTTACAAGCAGGCATCCTTCAATATTTGAAAGTTGCCTGGAAAAAGGGAAAAAGTCCTAATGGCACAATCTTTATAGATGTTTATGAGCCATTTAGTTGGAGTGATAGTTCCTATAAGGTGGAAGCGGGTTCATACATACAAGAATTTACAGATGTCCAGCATATTGAAGAGCTTTTTAGTGCTTTATGTACTAAAACAGAGGAAGTATTTCAATCTGAGCAATACGGTCCCCGATTTTTTGATTACCGCTTTGAGGTAGTGCTGGAATTTGAACATGATAAAACGGTGCTTCATTATCAAAAGGAGCTGTTGAATAATCGTAAACTAGCGTCAACGAAACAAGTGCTGGCAAGTTTTATAGAAACAAAGGTGATGGCAGAGCTACCAGTCAGACCAAGTGACAATGATGAGTTTTTCCTTGCGAAGCATTTGGTCAATCCACATTTTTTCCATCAAACAGCTGAGGAAGTTGAACCACTTATTCACCGGCTTCAAGAAAAGCATCGGGCGAATAAAGAACGTTTAGACCGATGGATTTATTATTATACAATGGCCTTTAAGCAGTGGGCAGAGGAGCATTTTTTAACACACTATTTTGAACAAGCGGGCGATTATAGGAAAGAGTGGGTATTGAAAACAGAGGACTCGGTACAACAACTAGAGCAGGAAAAACTAGATTTCTTTCTTTATGTCGCGTTGAAGGTTGGTCAAAAAGAGCCAGCCACACGATTAGAATACTTGGAACTTGCGAAGCAGCTTGGCTCGCTGCAGGCAGCTAATTATTTGGAAAAAGGAAGCGGGCGTTTTGAAAGTATTAGAAAGCAGGATGTATGCCAAGAACAGGCAAATGATATTTTACAAACGATTGATATACGAGTGATGGTAGAAGAGGAAAACGCTTATCGTGAAGCCCTTTACTATATCATTCAACTGCTACAAGAAGGTTTTCCAAAGGGCTATAAGCTGACTTTAAAGAGTAAAGCGAAAAATTATCTTCCTATTAAAAAGTTAGCTAAATCAAAGCTTCATCAGTTTTTCGCCAATTGCCTACAATATCCAAATCTTTTCCCTTTATTAGCGGACTATTCCGAGCTTGCTATGGAGGAATTTGCTTGGTATCAGGATGTTGAGCCGAGCGAAAAATCAGCTATGCCCAGCACCTATGCGGTTTTTGGATTAGGGCTTTATAGTAAGGATTATTTTCCGCTTGTTCAACGATACATGTTACTCGTTGATACAGAGCATCAATCCGTGCAAGATGCTTATGCGGAAGCCTTTCTTGAAGCTCATGGCTTATCAGTAGAGATGATGCCTGTGTTTGTAGCTATTTTACTTGGTGCAAGTGAATCAGCTAAGCCAATAAAGAACATTGACATCATGGATTTAGATTTGCTCGTGGCACTCGGACAAGAACTTGAACAGAAAGCAGATTATCAGCGTCCATTTGTTTTATATCGAATATTCGGTAGTTCCAAGAAGCTTGCTCAGCGACTAAAGCAAGAATCAGCACCCATAAGGGAAGAGCTTGAGAAATTACGGCAATGGATGGATTCCTGAAGGGGGTAGACGAATGGAATGGACGGAAGTGAGTAAATCCAAGGATTTAGAGGTCGTTCGGGAGGCCATTAGTAAATTAGATGTAAATGAGCGAGATGCACGTGGGAGAACACCATTGATGCTTTTTATAACGAATCGAATGCCACATGAAGGAATCAAGCTTCTTTTGGCACAGCATATAGACTTGGAGGCACGAGATAAGCTTGGTGATACAGCGCTTAAAAAAGCGGTAAAGTTTAAGCAGAAAGAAGTGATTTCTTTACTACTTGCAAAGGGTGTAAATTTATCTGAGCCAGAGGGGATTACCGCTACAGCTTGGTTTGCGGCAAGGGAGCATGCAAGAATAGCTGATTTATTGGTAGATACACCAGGTGCAATCCGTCTAACTTTGAATGCAGAAGAACAACAGCAAGTTGATGCCATTTTATACGAGGATTCTCTCAATACAATGTGCCAGCGCATAAGCAAGGTATCATCAGCTGTTATTTTACATGCCATTGTCAATAGCTATAACTGGGATGATGGCCCCGAGCCTATGCTCGCAGCATTAGCTAATCCAGTTTGTGCCCCTATTACCATGCTAGACATGTATGAGCTAATGGAAGGAGAATATTGGCTAGCACTAACAGAGGAAGAGATAGCGAGTTCCAATTGGAAGCGACCATGGAAAGAGATGGCACTAACCTTACAAGAAAAATTAAAGTGCTAGCTAGCGAGGAGAGAGTAATGGACCAAAAAGCAAGGAAAATATTAATGCAAACCTATTGGCAATCTGGTGGATGGCGTTCAGGTGGTTATACCTATACAGAAGAAGATTTTCAATATGCTAAAAGTAAGGGCTTGATGTTTGATCGATTAACGATTTCCCATGATGAATGTGTACAAAGATTGCAACAGCTTCACGAGAAATTTTTAACAAAGGAGCTTGTGGTAAAGGCATTTTTGCATAGCTTATCGACGCGCAAAGTACATTTACGCAGTGCCTTCTCGAGCTGGGCTCTAACGCATGATTTACCAATGCATACGTATGATGAACAACCTGTGGCATTGGTCTCCTATAGTGGCTGTGGCTACTGTAATGAGCGGAAAATCATGTCCAATGATACGTATGTCAATGAAGATTTAAATGTGCTTAATTTTGAACGCATCAAGTGGGGAGGGGTTCGCCTCAATTGGCTTGTCTATTGTTTACTAGACTTAGAATGCCTAGTGAAAGAACAAGAAGCATTGAATGTAAGTGAGGATGACGTAGCCATCTTAAAACAGATGGTAGCAGCAATAGAATCCTGTAACGACACAGATGCAGCTAGACAACTTGAAAAGCGCTGGAAAGATGTTTTCAAGTCCAATAAACATGAACGAGATGTGGTCATGGAAATCTGGGGTTACGCGGGACTACTCGTATCAAAGGATGATTATCGCAAGGAGCGTGGACGTGGAACGGATTTTATGTCAATGGCTACTTGGAGAGGACAGGATGGCTATTCACAAGAAAAGATGAAGTTTTACTTTGGCTCCTACCTATAAAAAGGAGCAGTATTCGATCAAAAAACGCACCAAAGGATGCTGAGAATTATTGATATAGCGAAGGAATTTTAAGAGCGCATATCATAATGGACTGCTGCCATGGTCATGCACTAATAAAGTACCAATTTTATGTTTACCAGAGCTTTACTACAATAAAAAAAGAGAGGTGCAGTGAGATGGGGGCTTGGGGATACAAAGCATTGGAAAGTGATGAAGGATTAGATGTAGTGGCGTTTTTACAGGAGTTTATGGAACAGCAAAAGGAATCCAATCAGCTAACATTATCGGGTATTGTACAGGCAATGAAACAGCAAGGCTTTTTTGGTAAAACATTTGAGGATATTGATTTTTTCTATGATATAAGTGCCCTGGCTTTGGCAGAACTTTATAGTCATTATCTGCATACGGGAACCATTTATGGTCAAGAAAGTAAGGATAGGCAAATACAATGGATAGTAGATGAAAGCTCTTTGACATTTATATTGCGGTATTTACAGGACATTAGAGATGAAGTACCTGATCAACATGGTAGTAGAGAGATTGTAGAATTATGGCAAGAGTCCAAGAGTTGGCCCGAATGGCAGTCCAACTTAGCCTATCTTATTCAGACGGTGGAACAAGCGATTAACCGTTTGCCACAATAAAAATAGATGGAGTGATTGGAAATGACCTATGATTCCATTCTCTATCAGGTATTACAAGAACAACACTATCCTCGAAAACTTTACTATGGGACATTATATGAACAACAGCTGAAGAAATTTTGGGTATGATAGCATCAAAAAGGATTCGTAACACTTTCTATAAAAAGTGTACGAATCCATATGCTAGAACCTATACAAAGAAAAAGCTGGATAGAGATAACGCAATTGAAATGATCACAATAGGTCCAATCATTTTCATATGTCGTTTTCGTGCCATTACAACAATCGCTACATATTCACGAATCATCGCATTTGGCCAATAATAAAAGGCTGTCTTAGAGCCAATGCCCTGACTATCTAAGCCCGCGAGTCTTGCATAAATACCCGCACGAAAAAGATGAAAATTATTCGTGGTGAAAATACTGTTGTAGGCTTCACCCTGTTTCCGGGCATCCATAAGCTGCTTAGAAAATAACATATTTTGATAGGTATTCACAGAGCGGTTCTCCTGAAGTGTATGCTCAATGGGTATGCCTTTTTCAATCGCATATCGTTGCATCGCTTCAGCTTCGGGTAGATTTTCATCAGGACCTTGTCCACCAGAGAAAATAATGGTAGGTGGAGTAGTCACTGCTGCTTGCTTATGATAGAAATCAATTGCCTTTTGAATTCTACTAGCTAAAAGTGGAGGCACTTTATCATTAATTAATCCACTGCCTAGCACAATAATAAAATCTTGATTCAATCGAGGGCGATTGAATTGGTAGAGAAAATAAGCAGATAAAAAATTGGATAAATGGATAAAAAAATAAAACGTAATGAGTGAAATTCCACCAAAAATGGGCTGGAGGTGGACTGAAAACAAACTTGCTGGATTGAGAATCGGTAATAGGATAAAAAGTAAAATGCCAATGGCCACAAGTAATGTTAAGGAATTGGCTAAACGTCTACCTTCTCGCTTCATTAATACTCTCGCATTTAAAAATAAACCAAACATTAAAGCAACAATGCCAAAAGGAATTAAGATGAAAAGAGCAATTAGTGGAATAATGACAATCAGCCTTAAAAAGTAATGGTCAGATGCCAAAGATAGAATGACGCAGAATAGCAGAAATGAACAGACAAATAGATTAAATAATAGCCCGTTGATCATTTTTCTTGGGTCTTTGAAGTAAGAAATAAGAAAAACGATGAAAAGAATCAGTGGAATAATGCCAAAATACATACAAAATACACCTCTAGTGATGGAGTTGGTTAATGATATCTCTATATTATAAGTAATTATTGGATGAAATCAACCATCGATGAAAAAGTGGAGGGGGAGCATCTAGAAGCTCCCTCTATTTTTTGTGTGTACGATGATAGGTTTTATTGAGGTAATGAATATATTGGGTGCGGGTCAATCCACCCGTCTGGCGATTAAAGTCATCGTAGGAGATATCTTCTGGTAAATTAAATTCAGCGAGTGCCCGCTGACGATCTTCGTGGAAGTGAGGATGATCTAGCGACTCTGTTACAATTCCTTCCTCTTGCTTCAACCAATCACTGGCAACGCCTGCATAAACACCATGATTGGTAAAACGGCTAGCTGTTTGATAAGAAGTGGAATGTGCAGGTTTACTAATTGTTCCTGTCCCCCAGGATAGACGATATCGGGGCTCTTTCCCATAGTTTAGTGTCACGCCATAGCCCATTGGAAATACAATATCGGATTCTGTTAACATTTTATGGCCTATCTTTTCATAGCATCCTCGCATAAAATGGTCATCCATCACAATATGGGTTTGAGGGGCCAATGGAGCAGATATGATTTCCTCAAGAGAAGGCAGGCGCTCAGTCGTTGTCAATAAATAGGGCCGTACAAACAATGGCATTGTCATTACATTATGCCAAATACTATCTTCTCCAAATAGATGATCCTTTTGCATTTGTCGTAAATCGCCAATGACAAGCACATAGCCATCTACAAATAAATCGATTTCTACACGAAAAATATCACCTGGCACAGTCTTATAGCGTAGACTTTTCATCTTGGTTAGCTTTTCTAGCTTGTCTGAGTAATCTGCAGGAAGCTGGGAGGGAAATTGCTGTAACCAATTCAAGAGAGCCGACTTAGTCGTTAAATGCTCAAAGCCTGTTAATGGTAGCTGGTAATATGTTTTAGTGTTACGAGCCGTGATATAGCTAGATGGATGGTTTTCATTACCTAGTCCAGCAGAAAAAACAACGCCTGCAGCTTTCACAGCGGAGATATTGGTATAATTCAATTTCTTTTCTTTTCCACGCGCGGTTTGAGGGACAATGACTTCACGATTACGCGTTAAAATGTCAACATCCGCTTCTTGGTAGCTATGCTCATTCACGAAAATTCTTTTTTTAATGAGATCACCTTCAAGGCAAATAAAATAATCCTCTCGAATCGGAATCGTTTCCCAATGTGCTTCTAAAGTATGTAGGCCGAAATAGGGGCGCAATGAATTGGTTAACCAACTAGTAAATGGTGTCAATCGGATTTCCTCCTAGCTATTGTTTTGTATTTTGGTCAAGTATACTGAATTTGGTGGGTGTCGAAAATAGCTTAGATGGAAAATAGTTACTTTTATGCAGTGATAATAATTGCTTTTGGAGCAGATGCCTACCTTTTTCTTCAGGCTATAGAACTGCTATAATGACAGACAGAGGTGATGAATATGCATATTGTGACGATTGAAGGCATACCCTATGCTTGGCTTGAACAATTACAATAAATCCACGCGCACGTTTTTGATGGAGCTAATTTGCCACTCGAAAAGCTAGAAAAGAAAGAAGGCCTTCTTTGCATATTGGCTAGTGGAAGGTGACACATTGATGGGCTTTAAACTAGGCTACCCACATCCAGATGGTCTTTTTTATCTTGATTCATCAGAAAACGCCACCTCTATTGGTGATGGGATGAATGGGATGAATGCACAATTGTTCTCTTTGATTTAATGGGTGTCCAAATACCGACTGAATCAAGATAAAAGCCCCAACGGATGTCACAGATTTTGAAGAGGAGCTTTTCGAGCAAGCTCGAAAAAATCTGGACGCAATTACGCAAAGGCGTAATTGATAGTTGGTTTGGTGGCGTTCATGTGGCACATCGAGGTCAGGGAATTGCAAGTCAATTAATGAAACAACAGCATGAACATATCAAGACTTTAGGCTTTTACAAAGTTCGTACATACGGAAGAAATACATTCAAAACCATGCTTATTACCAACCTCAAACATGGTTTCGATATACTATCAACATTTATTGATGAAAAAGGCAGACATAAAATTATGGTTGAAAAAACAATTGATGAAGGAGTTTTATACATGAAAGCATATTTAGCAAATGGGTTATTTTCGTTAGGCGATCGTTTTGTAAATGAACAATTGGCAGCAGCTATTCGCGAGGCAGTGCCAGGCATCGCATTATACCTACCCCAGGAGAATGAAGCCATCAATGATAAATCTGCCTATGCAGATAGCTTAGCGATTGCCCAAGCAGATTTAGAGATGCTACAGAGTAGCGATGTTCTGATAGCTGTATTAGATGGGGTGGAGATCGATTCTGGCGTTGCCGCAGAGATAGGTGCGTTTTCGATGCTGAATCGTCCTATTATTGGTGTGCTAACTGATGTTCGTCAGCAAGGGCGGGACAATATGCAAAAAATAGAGGCACTGATCCGAGATGGGCTAGAGAATCAGTTTGTTTATCGTAATTTATTTGTTGTGGGGTTAATTAAACGCAATGGCGTGATTACATCTTCTATTGAAGAGGCTGTAAAAGCAATACAAAAACTACAGAACGGGGAGGCATCATGATGCTATTAGCTACATCAGACATGGTGGCAGGAAAAGATATTATGGAAACATTAGGGCTAGTGAAAGGGAATTCAGTTCAATCTAGAAATATTGGTCGTGACATGATAGCAGGACTTCGCAATATTGTAGGTGGAGAAATGAAGGAGTATGCGGAGATGCTTGTGCGCTCTCGTGAAATTGCCACAGAGGCAATGGTAGAGGAAGCCAAACAATTAGGTGCAGATGCAGTTGTAGGCGTTCGATATGCTACTTCATCTGTCATGGATGGTACATCCGAAGTATTGGTATATGGAACAGCTGTAAAATTCAAATAAAAGAGTAGCAGGACTTTCATTCAATGAAAGTCCTTTTTCAATGGTTAAAAAGTGACACATTCATCTAAAATGCTGTAAAATTTTAGTTAATTATGTCAAAAATACAGTCTATTGTGCTGCTTGAATGGTGATTTATTATAGGATGCGTATAGTACAAATTATACCAATAAAGTAGAAGTTTATCTTGATTCAGTTTATAGATAAGAGATGAATGCACAAAATGGTTCTCTTTGATTTAGTGGGTGTTAACATACCAACTGAATCAAGATAAAAGCCTTAGCGGATGTCACAGATTTTGAAGAGGAGCTTTTTGGGCAACTCGCAAAAAATCAGGACACAATCTGTGGGAGGGCCATCTCTGGCCAATGTATTGCAAGCTAGGCATGATAGAAGAAAGAGTGGGATATATGGTAGATTCACAACAAGGCAAAGGCTATCGCGTTCTATCGATGTTTGATCGATTGATGGATGGCCAAGGAATCAACAAGAAGCAAGAAGCATTGACACATCAGGTTGGCGAAAAAACCATACAACGGGATATCGATGAAATTCGTACGTATCTAGAAAAGGCTAAGCTAGATTACCATTTACAATATGTGCGTTCAGAAAAAGTGTATAAATTAATAAATACAAAAAACAATCGTTTATCTAAAGAACAGGTACTAGTCATCGTTAAAATTCTGATTGCCTCAAAAGCTCTCGTAAAATCGGATATTGGTGAGATCATTGATCAACTTCTCTCACATGTAGCAGTCGATCCACTGTTATTAAATGAAAAAGTTGTATATGAAGATCTTCATCAAAACAAGTCATTATTGTCCTTAATATGGGGAATTTCCACAGCCATTCAAAAGAGAAAGGTCATTACCATTGATTATTTACAGGAGGGTGAAGCGATTCCAACTGCAAAAATTTTAAAGCCGCTCGCTGTTATCTTTTCAACACATTATTTTTATTTGATAGGAGATAATCAAGACATCCCAACTGTTTACAGAATGGATCGTATTCAGCATTTTCGTGAAATGGCTATCAATTTTGAATTTCCATCTGTACATCCATTACAAGTAGAGGACGCTAATGACCTTACTCATATACGTCTTCTCTATAAAGGTCGTTCTCCTGAAATAGTCTACAGTCGTTTCCCAACAGCCCACCTAGTTTCACAAAACAATCATGAATATGTTTTTGAGGCAGAAGTGTTGGAATATGGCGTGAAAGAGTGGTTGCTAAGTCAAGGAGCCGATATGGAGGTATTAGAGCCAATTGAACTGAGAGAAGAGATCATTGAGACCGTACAAGCTATGCAGCAAAATTATCGTTACATATAAAAACCCGTGTGTACATGCACGGGTTTTTACGCTTACTGAAACAATTGTTTGATAAATGTCATATCGATATCCTTAGTGAGCTTATAATCTTTCATGTAATTTTCCTCATATAAATACACGAATAAATGCTGGTCATCATCTAAACGCAAGCCAATTTCCCTGTTGTCATTAATTGAGAGTGTTAGCCAGTATGCTTCATGAGAATCAGAATTCGAAAACCACACCTTTTTTAAAGATAGGTCCTTGAACGGTTGCATAATTTGATTGATTTCTGCTGCGTCAGTAATCGTTACTGTTTTTTCATCTGAGGAACGAATAATTTCAATCTCATGAATTTCCTCCATTTCGAGACGTTCTGTTACCTCTGTTGTAAAATCGGTGTCTCGTGTTAACAGCATTGTCGAGATATACAGAATAAGTAGTGGTAGTAAAATGCCTAGAAGTAGTTTGTATCTTTTTTTCATGCTCGTCTCCTTAAATTCTAAAAATTCGCACATATGTATTCTTTTCCACGCTATAATTGAGCATATACTGAAATGATGAAGGAAGGCAATTAAATGACACATAATCATGAAGAAAAAGAACTATTTTACCCAAGTGGCATCATCATGTATCGAGGTGGCGTCAAGAAGAATGATTTTGGTCACGATATTTATGACGGCAAAGGCTCGCTATTTGATCAAGAGGGAGAATTATTATTCGAGGGTGAATTCGTCAATCATATGAAGCAAGGCAATGGCATTATGTATTTGAAAGGACAACTCATTTATCAGGGTGAATTCATACAAAATAAAAAACAGGGTCATGGCATTTTATATAAGGATGGGCATATCCATTATGAAGGTCATTTTCGCAATGATTTAATGGATGGCTATGGTGTTTTATATTATGAAGAAGAAGTAATTAGCCCTTATCAAACACTACGAGCACAGTATCCACATTTAAATCAACCGCAGTATGAGGGTGACTTTGTCCACGGCATGAAAAAGGGAAAAGGCAAGCAATACTATCCAAATGGATTTTTACAATATGAGGGTGATTTTATTTGGCATCATTTGCAAGGGGCTGGGAAGCTTTATTATCCTACGGAATCACCAACAGCTGAGGAGCTTGCACGTGGTGTAACTACACTTCACTATGAAGGTCATTTCTTTGAGGACTTAAAGCATGGTAAAGGCAAAGTATATTCTAGGGATGGAATTCTAGAAGCGGAAGGGCAATTTAAAGAGGATATGATGACAGGGCAAGGAACGCTCTATTATGCCAATGGGCAAGCTTCCTATATTGGTGACCTCGTTCAAGGCAAAAAACATGGACGAGGCGATTATTATAATGAAGAAGGCAAAATTATCTATAGTGGTGAATTTATCAACGATGAGCGGTTACGCATTACACCTGAAGTCGAGCAAGAGATTGCCAAGCTACAAAAACAATTAGATAGTCTTGTAGGTCTTCCGAATGCAAAGAAGGAATTACATAATTTAATAAACTTTATTAAAATTCAAAGTCTGCGTGTGGATCATGGTTTAACAAGCTTTCCTATTACGTATCATCTTGTCTTTTCGGGCAATCCAGGCACAGGTAAAACAACAGTGGCACGCATTATTGGCCAAATCTACAAGCATCTTGGCGTCCTTTCAAGTGGGCATTTTGTGGAAACAGATCGTGCAGGGTTAGTCGCTGGCTATGTTGGACAAACAGCATTAAAGGTTCAGGAAGTCGTTAACAAAGCAAAGGGCGGGGTACTTTTTATTGATGAAGCCTATTCATTAATGAATGATAAACAGGATGCATTTGGGAAGGAAGCTATTGATAGTTTATTAAAGGCAATGGAGGATCTACGCGATGACTTAGTAATTATCGTTGCGGGCTATACAGAGCTAATAGAAGATTTTTTACAATCTAATCCAGGCTTTAAATCTCGCTTTAATCATTTTGTACAATTTGATAATTTTAGCACGGATGAACTCTATGATATTTTTGCGATGCTTTGTCAAACGAACGATTATCAATTTGGCGAAGCATTTGCCCAACATATGAAAACACAGCTACGTCATATGCCGATTGAAACCATCCCTAATTTCTCGAATGGTCGTTATATTCGAAACTTGTTTGAAAAACTAGTGACGATCCAATCAAACCGATTGATTCAACAGGCAACAATCTCGAGAGAAGAACTCATGACATTTGAGGAGCAGGATATTTTACAAGGCATTGCAGAAAAGTTGTTTGACAATACTTTTTAAGACAAGGAGTAAATTCATGAAAAAGCTATTAGTGTTTATTTTAGTGTGTGCATGTATTTTACCACGACTAGTAACAGTTCATGTTACAGTGAATAATCATATGAATGTACGCCATAAAAACGATAAAAGTTGATGAGTGATGTATAAAGTGGTAATATAAGACAAAACATACGCTATCGTATTTTTTGGAGGGCGATTATGCAAGTAACGAAAGAGGATTGGATTAGAGCGGGTCTAGAGCAATTAGCAGAAGCAGGGGTCCATAAAGTAAGTATTGAAGCACTGGCTCGATCATTAAACATTAGTAAAGGTAGCTTTTATCATTATTTTCGTGATCGTCAACAACTTTTAGATGCCATGCTAGACTATTGGGAAAACCATGCAACAAAGGCCATTATTCAAAATATGGAGCAAGTTGATGCTACTTTAGAGCAGCTTTTACGGATAAGTTTTCACAAAAATAAAAAGATGGAGATAGGTATTTATGCTTGGGCCAAATATGATTCAGATGTCGCAACGCGTATCGTTCAAATAGAGGAGCAGCGAATAGCCTGTGTGGCGACACTCTATCAAAAAAGTGGTATAAGCATAGACGAATCCACTGATCGTGCAAGATTAGCTTATTTAACCTATATAGGCTGGATGACACGATTTGAAGCCAATCCTCATTTCGATCTCGAAAAAATGATTAAGCTGTTAATACAGTAAGAAGGTCTCTCAGAGCTAATATGGGCTTTGAGGGACTATATTTAACGCTAGAACATACGGTAGCGTATGTAAATGTGAAGAGGAGGTAGAACATGTTTATTTTATCAATTGTCGCAGTGGTACTATTAGGGCTCATTAGTATCCTACATATTTATTGGGCCTTTGGTGGTCGATGGGGTACAGAAGCTGTTATTCCTATGAAAGAAGGCAGCCAACAAGCCGTTTTTACTCCTAGAAAATGGGGAACGCTCTGTGTTGCCATGCTGGTGATGCTAGCAAGTGGTATCATCCTTGTTCAAGGAGGCTTCATGCCATTTTTTCAAGCCTCTATTTTTTCAAAAGTAGGAAGTATCGTTTGTGCGCTAGTATTTTTGCTACGAGCAATTGGTGATTTTAAATATGTTGGTATTTTTAAAACGATTAAGCATTCCAAGTTTGCTCAATATGATTCAAAATGGTATAGTCCTTTATGCTTGTTTCTTAGCTTTGTGTATGTGTTGGTGTTAGTTTAACAGCAATTTTACTTTAACAAGGGGAGCAGGATGGGGGAAATAAAAATGGAGCAAATGATTTACTTACTTCGTCATGGTGAGACGAATTATAATACGCAAGGAAGATATCAAGGTCAGCTTGATTCACCACTCACTGAGCGTGGTCGGGAGCAGGTTCAGCAAAATGCACGTATGCTGAAATCACTTATTGGCGATGCAGATGAATGGACCATCCTATCAAGTCCAATGGGAAGAGCCATGCAAAGCACAGCCATACTTTGTGAAACTCTTGGCTATGACAGCAACAAGGTGAGGCAGGATACACGTTTAACAGAGGTTGCTGTGGGACAATGGGCTGGATTAACCATGGCGGAAATACAGCAACAATGGCCTGCCTTGTTAACGAACACAGATGCCTTCAATTGGTATTTTCGTGCACCAGATGGGGAAACCTATGAAGCGGTTGTAAAGAGATTAACTGCTTTACTTGAAACGATTCAACCACTTTCAAAAGTGATTGTTGTCTCGCATGGCTTGACTGGTCGTATTTTACGCGGCGTCTATGCGGGTCTAAGCAAAGAAGAGACACTCAAGTTAGAGGTTTCTCAAGATGTAATGTTCAAATTAACAAATAAAGAGATGACAAGAATTAGTTCAAATTTCGATGATGATTTTTACCTGTGAAAATATTTGAGCGCATCCCATTTTTCTCAAGGAATATTCAGAAATGCCGCCTCTTATAATGTGTAGGAGGCGTTTTTTATGAAAAAATGGATGTTATTAGGCTGTATTTGTATTATGGTTTTCTTATTTTATTATACAAGCAAAACATATGAATTCACACATCTAGAACTGCCATCATTACATAGTCAAAATGCTTTGTTACTCAATGAACAGGGCGAAGTATTATACGAAAAAAATGCGGATGCTATTATTTATCCTGCATCTTTAACAAAGATCATGACAGCCATCGTTGCCATAGAGATGACAGATAATTTACAAACACAAACCATTGTAGAGCCCCAAACGATTGCGAACTATACGGCACAAAATGCTTCGATGGCAGGCTTTCAGGCAGGAGATTTTGTCACGACGGAGGATTTATTGTATGGTACACTCCTTGCCTCAGGTGCCGATGCAACAGGAACACTTGCAGATGCTGTCGCTGGCAGTGAGGGCAAATTTGTCACGTTGATGAATAACAAGGCGCAAGAATTAGGCATGCATGACACATATTTTGTTAATACCAGTGGCCTACATGATGAGGCACATGTATCCAGCGTGCGGGATATCAGCAAGCTTCTGCGGTATGCATTAGAAAATCCTACCTTTTATCAAATATTTACCTCAAAAAGCTACACAACTTATGTACCCAATCAATTAATCATCACAAACTCATTATTTACAAAATTACCGGGTCTAGACAGTCCGATAATAGGTGGAAAAACAGGCTATACCCCAGAAGCAGGACTGTGTCTGGCGACCATAATCGAGAAAGAAGGGAAATCTTTTTTATTCATTACAACCAATGCTCCTAGCTATATATGGACCCCACCCCCACATATTGAAGATGCCCTAACGGCCTTCGAAGCTTTATAGCAGGAAAATTAATGAAAAGACCTCAACTTTTTCATGGTTCCTAACGTCTTAATAAAAAGGGGGATTATATAGCTGAGGTTCGGTGGTGGATAACCAGCTTTTTATAGGAACCATCAAATACGGGGAGAGCTGCTGCTCAAAGAGGTGAGAGCCCTCTCCCAGTAAGGAGAAGGTCACTCACCTAAGTCCGTAGGCCGTTTAGCAGCATGAGAAAAAGGAGCTAACAAAAAATCTACAAAATAAGCCACCATCATTTAATTATCATAACCTATGCATAGTTTCTCAGTAAAAAGGGAAGGAGGAATGTATAAGTATTTACTAAAATACGAATTTTAGTAGCATCGTAAAAGGGAATCTAGTTGATTATTACTATTTTATGGCAGGGTTGTTTACTCTATAATGAAAGTTAAATCTTAGCAATTTTTTAGCAAACAGACATGGAAGACATCTAAGGGCGGTGTAGAACAATGAAAAAATTTTTACCCTTTGCCATCGTTTTGACGTTTATGATGTGCATCTTGGCAGGGCAACTTTCAGTAAATGCTGAAGGGTCAGTGGTGATTCACAAGGTAGTCAAAGATACGGTTATTTTTGAAGAAGCTTCTACGAATAGTGCGGAGATCGGGGAGCTTGCGAAAGGAAGCTTTGTTTCAGTAACAAAAGTAAGTAAAGGTTGGACACATATTCAAACGCCAGAGCAGGAGGGCTATGTCACATCGGATGCTTTAGTCAAGTTGAAGTCTGAGGGATACCTAGTGATTCAAAAGGGTGGTACAACATTATTTACAGCCCCAAGTCAACATGCCCAGCATGTAGGACAGCTCTATGAAGGACGAATGATTTATGTATATGGCACAGCACCTGGTGGTTGGTCTTTCGTTCAATATGGCGAGGAGATAGGGTATGTAGCGACAAACGCATTAAAAAAACCAGCTCCAACGAAGAAAAAAATTAATGCTGTTGCTGGTGCTGAATTACGTTTAACAGCTAGTCCAAACGGAGAAGTTCTTGGTACACTTCCCAATAAAACGACTGTCCAGTATTACATAACACTTGCTGGTTGGGCTTATGTAGAAGCAGGTGACCAAAAAGGGTATGTCAAAGCTTCTGAGCTAGCCGATATTCAGTTAATAGATAATAAAATTTATAATAAAGGTGTGCCAGTAGCAAAAGGCGCAAAAAAACGGGTAGCCTTAACATTTGATGATGGGCCAGATGCTAAGGTCACACCACAAATTTTGGCAACGTTAAAGAAATACGATGCCAAGGCTACATTCTTTATGGTAGGTAAAAACGTGTCAAGAAATGCTACAATCGTTAAACAAGTCTATGAAGCAGGACATGAAATCGGCAACCATACCTTGAGCCATAAAAAATTAACGACCTTATCTATAGCAGGCGTTAAACAAGAAGTCAATGGCACAAGTAACGCTATTTATGCAGCCATCGGGCAGTATCCAACTGTTTTCCGTCCACCCTATGGAGCGACCAATGACCAAGTACGTTCTGTCATGACAATCCCCTCGATTTTGTGGTCGATTGATACACTGGATTGGAAACATCACAATCCAGATAAAATTTTAGCGTATGTCAAAGCCTCTGTAAAAGATGGGAGTATTATTCTAATGCACGATATCCATCAAACGACTGCCAATGGTTTAGAAAATGTTATTCTTTATTTACAAAAACAAGGCTATGAATTTGTTACAGTAAGTGAGATATTACAATAATAGAAAAGCTTTGCAATCGTCTACTCAGGACGAATGCAAAGCTCTTTTTTATTTAAATAAATTGATAGTTGTAATAATAATAGGAATTCCAAATACGTCAATTAAAAATGCGCCAACAATCGGTACGACAAGAAAGGCTTTTTTAGAAGGCCCGAAGCGTTGCACAACGGCTGACATATTGGCCATGGCATTTGGTGTTGCGCCTAGACCATGTCCTGCAAAACCTGCTACCATAACAGCAGCATCGTAGTTTTTGCCAAGTAATTTAAATAACACAAAAATACTAAATACAACAATAAAGAATACTTGCGCAAAAACAATGATGAATAATGGTAGTGCCAAATCAGCAATTTCCCATAATTTAATACTCATGAGTGCCATGGAAAGGAATACACCTAATGTGACATCTCCAATTAATGAGATGCTTTTCATATTAATGGCTTCAGGTTTGAATTTATCCATAATATTGCGCACTAATACAGCCACAAACATTGCTCCTACATAGCCGGGTAGAACGAAACCTGTTGCTTCAGAGAATAGTGTGCCGACATACGTACCAACAGCCATACAGAAAGTAATTAATAAGACTTGTGTAAAGAACGAATCCGATGTAATTTGCTCATGTTTATTTTCATATTGGACTTCTTCTGATTCTTGTTCATCTGGTGTTAAATTATATTTACCTATTAAATATTTGACAATTGGTCCACCAATTAAGCCACCAGCAACTAGACCACATGTTGCGGCTGCAGCACCAATTGTCATAGCTGAAGAAATCCCTAAATCTTCTAAGGTTTGGCCAAATGCAGCTGCAGCGCCATGACCACCCTCCATAGAAACGGTACCCGCCATCATACCGATTAACGGATGAATCCCCATAAGTGAGGCCAGGGATACCCCAATGACATTTTGCATTAACGCTAGGAAGCCACATGCTAGCCAGTAAATAATCAGTAATTTACCCCCGAGCTTTACAAGTTTAAAGCTTGCACCTAAGCCAATTGTCGTAAAGAAAGTAATCATAAATAAGCTTTGTAAAGAAGTATCAAGTGATATTTCTACAATACCCGTTGTTTTTAAGATGGTAGCAAGAGCAGCGAACAATAAACCCCCAACCACTGGTGCTGGGATACAGAATCGCTTTAAAAGGCCTATTTTATTGATAAGAAAGCTTCCTAATGCAAAGAGTGCAACAGCTAGGAATACCGTTGTAATTTGATTAATTTCGATCATGAACCTTGCCCCCTAAGTAAGTTGTTCAGTGCCTCATACACAAAATAGGCCCCTAATTTCACTGTACATCCGTTTTCATCTAATAACGGATTGACCTCACATATATCAAATGAATGGGTGTGAGGGTGGGAAGTGACTTGTTGCAAAATTGAGCGCACAGTCGATGGGTCAAGCCCAAACGGTGATGGAGCACTTACACCTGGAGCAAATGCTGCGTTCAATACATCCATACATAATGTTAAAAGAATATAATCATGCTTATCCATAAAATGGTGTAATGCATCCGTTAATTGTTGTTGGTAGGCTACTGTCATTTGATCCTCATAAACATACTTCACGTTTAATTCATCAGCTTTTTCGAAAAGTTCTCTTGTATTGCCGTAGCGTTGAATACCTACAACAAAATAGTCAGCATGTGGATCCTGCTCTAAAATTTGACGGAACATCGTACCTGACGAAGGTTGTTCATCATATGGTCGTAAATCAAAGTGAGCATCTATATTGATGATGCCGATTTTAGCTTCCTTTGGTAGAGCAGAACGAACGCCTAAATAATGGCCATACAGCGTTTCATGCCCGCCACCTAGCACCACACATGATAAGTTTTTTTGTAGGATTGCTGCTACGACTTCACC
This sequence comes from Lysinibacillus sp. HST-98, assembly GCF_016757845.1. Classification (NCBI taxonomy): domain Bacteria; kingdom Bacillati; phylum Bacillota; class Bacilli; order Caryophanales; family Bacillaceae; genus Lysinibacillus; species Lysinibacillus sp. HST-98. The sequence continues at coordinate 167,332 of NZ_JAENHX010000001.1, read as the reverse complement.
AAGCTCACGTTGGGCCTCCTCTAAAGCATGGTTTAGACAAACGATATTGCCAACATCAATAATTTGCTGATCATCTTCAAATGTCCACGGTAAACTGGCTAAGCCTTCTCGTAGGGCGTTTGGACCATTTGCTGCCCCTACACGGCCTTGATTTCGACGTACCCCTTCATCGCAGATAAAACCAACAATAGCAGCACTTTTCTTATCTGAAGCGCTTACATCATTAATCGCAACTCTTTTTACTTGTTGATGTAAACGAAAGCTGCTTGTATTTGTCGTTGAATCTATTCGACCTTTCCATTGTTTTTGATCTGTCATTGTGTACATAAATTTATCAACCCCATTGTGAATATTATTGTAGAAAAAGTATTGTTGTAATTCATTATATATTCACATAATTATAATTACTAATATATAATTAATATTAATCTATAGCTTTTAACTATAAATCTGGGAGGTATCTATAGGTGGACATTAAACAATTGCACTATTTTATCGCTGTTTCAGAACAGATGAATTTCTCAAAAGCCGCAGAAAGACTGCATATTTCGCAGCCTTCGTTAAGTAATGCGATCAAAAAATTAGAACAAGAGATTGGCTCCCCCTTATTAGAGAGAAATACTAGAAATCTGCAATTAACAGAAGCTGGAGAGTTACTTTTTGAACGAGCAAAAATTATTGTAAAAAATATGGAAGTGCTAAAAATCGAAATGGATGAAGTGATTGTTCATGGCACGAGGGACATCACCATTGGTGTCATGGAATCTATTAAGTATTGGCTGCCAAAGGTAATCGCCAACTATAAAAAAGACTATCCTCACATGAAAATTCACTTAGTCGATATTTTAGGTAGTAAGCGAGTGAAAAAATCCTTGAAAAGCTATAAAACTCATTTAATCATCACCAATCAGCTAATGGATGATCCAGAGTTGGAAGTTCAAACTTTATATGAAGAACGGTTGGTCGCAGTATTACCTTTACATCATCCGTTAGCCCAAAAGGATACTTTAACCATCTCAGATATTTGTGAAGAACCATTTATTATTAGTACCGAGGGCTTTCAAACAAGACGAGATATCTTAACGTCATTTGAACAGGCTGGTAAAAACATCAATATCCAATTTGAAATTGAGCGTTTTGAAACCGCTGTATCGCTTGTACGAGAACATTTAGGAGTGACCATATTACCTGAAAATTACTTGCAAGGACCGACTGCCAAAACGATTGTAAAAAAAGAAATAGAGGGTCTGAATTTAAGTCGCAATGTCTATCTAGTGTACTTAAAAAACCGTCATTTACCATTAGCCATCCGACAATTACTGAAGGATATTGTACAGTTTTTTGAAAATAAATGATGTCAGTTCATAGTAATGAATTTTCTCTTTTGTTAGAAAATTCAAAAATAGAACATTGCTTTACTAGAAAAATAGCGGTAACATTTATTGTAAGAATGAAAATGAACATTCATTCATTTTGCGAAGTTCAAGCAAAGGGGGTATCTTCTAATGAATTTTTCCTATAGTGAAAAAGTTGAGAAGTTACAGGTCAAGCTGAAGAATTTTATGGCGCAATACATTTATCCAAGTGAAGCCGTTTATGCTGCACAGGTTGAGGCAATGGAGGATCGTTGGGGAGCGATTCCACCGATTATGGAGGAGCTGAAGCAGAAGGCACAACAGGCAGGTTTGTGGAATTTATTTTTACCAGATAGTGAATATGGGGCAGGTTTAACCAACTTAGAATATGCACCTTTATGTGAAATCATGGGCCGCTCACTTCTGGCCCCCGAAGTGTTTAACTGTAATGCACCTGACACAGGCAATATGGAAGTACTTGTACGCTATGGATCGGCACAGCAAAAAAAACAGTGGCTTGAACCATTATTACGAGGCGAAATACGGTCCTGCTTTGCGATGACGGAGCCAGCCGTTGCATCCAGTGATGCTACAAATATTGAGGCAAGCATTGAACGCGATGGAGATGAATACATTTTAAATGGCCATAAATGGTGGACAACTGGTGCTGGGGATCCTCGCTGTAGGGTGGCTATTTTTATGGGCAAGCATAAAGATGCAACGGCCCCTATCCACGAGCAACAGTCTATGATTCTCGTACCGATGGACACACCAGGGGTAAAAGTAGAGCGTATGCTAACGGCTTTTGGCTACGATCATGCACCAGAGGGACATGGTGAGGTTACATTTACCAATGTGCGTGTACCGGTGGAAAATATTTTATGGGGTGAAGGAAAAGGCTTTGCCATTGCGCAAGGCAGACTAGGGCCAGGGAGAATTCATCACTGTATGCGTCTTATTGGTGCCGCAGAGCGTGCATTAGAGGAAATGTGTGTGCGTGTACAAGCACGGCAGGCATTTCATCGACCACTAGCAGATCAAGGGGTAATGCGGGAGCGCATTGCGGAATCTCGGATGGATATTGAGCAAGCAAGACTTTTAACATTGAAGGCTGCTTATATGATGGACACGGTAGGCAACAAAGAGGCAAAGGCTGAAATTGCCATGATAAAGGTAGTTGCTCCAAATATGGCACTCAGAGTCATTGATCGAGCTATCCAAGCATTTGGTGCTGCTGGGGTAGGGCCAGATACAACGCTTGCTGCACAATGGGCTAATTCTCGTACATTACGTTTAGCGGATGGACCGGATGAGGTGCATCGTAATACCATTGCTAAACTAGAATTGAAAAAGCATGCCAACAAACAAGAGGAGCTGGTGAAATGACGGTCCTAGAGTTATTTAGCTTAAAAGGTAAAACAGCGATTGTGACTGGTGGCGGACGTGGACTCGGCGCACAAATTGCACAAGGATTTGCAGAGGCAGGAGCCAATGTGGTCTTATGCTCACGAAAGGTGGAGGCGTGTGAGGAGGTTGCCGCAGGACTTGAAAAGCTTGGTGTTCAAACATTAGCCCTAGCCTGTGATGTCACAAAGCCTGAGGATATTGCCAATGTGGTGGCCCAAACGATTACAACATTTGGTAGAATTGATATTTTAGTCAATAACAGTGGCGCATCATGGGGAACACCTGCCATTGATATGCCCTACGAAGCCTGGCAAAAAGTATTTGATGTCAATGTCAACGGAACATTTTTATTCAGCCAAGCCGTTGGCAAAATTATGTTAGAGCAGAAAAGTGGCAAAATCATTAATATTGCTTCTATTGCTGGACTAGGTGGTACGCTACCAGCCTTTATGGATACGATTGCCTATAACGCGAGTAAAGGGGCTGTCATTACTTTAACGAAGGATTTAGCTGTCAAATGGGGGCCACAGGGAGTCAATGTCAACGCCATTGCACCAGGTTTTTTCCCTACAAAAATGTCCAATGCCTTAATCGAACGTGGACAAGACTATTTGATGGGTGTTACACCGTTGAAACGATTAGGCTCCGAAAATGATTTAAAGGGCGTAGCTTTATTTTTAGCAGCACCAGCTTCGGACTATGTAACAGGGGATGTCATGGTAGTAGATGGGGGCATGAGCTCCATTATTTAAGGAGGGAAATAGAATGGATACGATGCAAGTAAGGTCAAGTGAACGTTTAGATATGGATAAACTACATGCCTTTTTAGAGAGTTATTTCACTGAGCTTCCACAGGGGAAGCTTGAAATAGCACAATTTAGTGCAGGGCATTCCAATTTGACGTATTGTTTAAAAATAGCTGACTTTGAAGCTGTTCTACGTCGTCCTCCGCTTGGACCAGTTGCCAAAAAAGCGCATGATATGAAGCGGGAATATACGATTTTATCGGCACTGCATCCATTTTTACCATCGGTTCCAAAACCATATGTCTATGTGGAGGATCGAGACATTATCGGTAGTGATTTCTTTTTAATGGAGCGCAAAAAAGGTATCGTCCTTGATACACATTTTCCAAAAGGCACAGAGCCAACAGAGGAGCTAGCATGTCATTTGTCTGAAATGATGGTTGATTCTTTAGTTGCATTACATGCTATTCCTTATCAGGACACACCATTAAAGGATATTGTGAAGCCTGACGGATTTCTTGAAAGACAGGTGCATGGCTGGATTGAGCGGTATGAAAATGCGAAAACAGCAGAACATGCAGAAGTAGCGATGTTAACAGAGTGGTTAAAAAACAATCTTCCATCCAATCATGAGGCAACCATTATTCATTATGATTATAAATTGAATAATGCAATGTTCTCCGAGGACTATACCGAAATGATTGGCCTTTTTGATTGGGAGATGGCAACAGTAGGGGACCCACTTGCTGATGTTGGTGTAGCAATGAGTTATTGGATGCAAGCGGATGACCCGAAAATGCTATTATATGCACTTGGTGAACCACCAGTAACTGTATTACCAGGCTTTTATACCCGACAGCAATTTATTGATCGTTATGCGGAGAAGAGTGGGCGAGATGTGTCAGCTATTCATTATTACTGCACATTGGCTTATTTTAAATTAGCCGTTATTTGTCAGCAAATCTATTATCGCTATGTTAAAGGGCAAACGCAGGATGATCGCTTTGCTCAGATGGATAAAATGGTCGCTGCCCTCATACAACAAGCTTCTAAATCAATATGATTTTATGGAAAAACGGTTACTTTTAACAAAGTAGCTGTTTTTTATCGCTCAGTATAACAGATTATCCGACATTAATTAATGTAATTATTTATGCCAACTCGCACAAAATTTACTCAAAAAACATAATAAATCACGTACAAGAAATTAAAAGATGGGGAACGTTTGTTCTTTTGGTCAGGAGTGTTAATCAATAATAATTTGTTGTTTTTCGATAAAAAATAATTGACTTATAATAAAAATAACGCTATCATCAATACCCACAAGGATTTAATAATATGGAGGAAGAAATATTGAAAAAATATTTACTTGCCACAATTCCGATGATCATGGGGATTGTATGTTTATTTATAAAAGGCCTTTTAGGAGATGAGATACTAGCAGATGGGACGATAGTAGAGAAGAACTTCTTTTTAATACCATTGAGCTATTTATTTATCTTTAGCGGCATACTTACATTCTTGATTATGGCGTTATCTTCTACATTCAAAAAGCAAACTTCCGTATCATAATGCTAAAAACAGGCCCTGAATAGGAGCCTGTTTTTTTATAACCATGTTTGATCTAGCTTATCACTGTAGTAGTGAATAGCTTTTTTATAATCTTGAATGCCTTGATGATTGGCTGTGCGTAATATCGTGTTCAATAATGTTTCCATTGATTTTGCATGTTCACCAAGATTATAGAGTGTCATGGCATAGAAGACCTTGATATGCTCAGCCTTGGGGAACTCGTGAATGGCTTGTTCAAAGATCCGTTTTGCTTGCTCGTATTGTCCTATAGTCCGATAGGTGCTCCCTAAACCAAGGTAGGCATCCACTAAAACTTCTGGTTCTAGCCCCAACTTTATCGCTTCTTCATAATGCGGAACTGCCTCTTTTTCCTGCCCTAAAGAATCAAATGTCCAAGCACATTGAAATTGATAATAAGCATTTTGAGGCTGTTCCTTGACCAGTGCCACCATACATTGATTTGCTTCCTCAAGCTGTCCGTTTTTTCTTAATGTAAGTACGTGTTCTAATTGTTTGTCCATTATATGTAACCTCATCTTTACTTAAGTAACTTACCATTCATAAAAACAATCTTCTATCAGCAACTTAAATCAATCAGCTATTCGCTTAATTCTCCACAATCATAATCGCAAATAAAAACATGGCCTGATGGCTCGATGAAAATGGGATTACCCCCAGCATCCATTGAATTAACATAGCTAGTTTCTAAAATATTTGGAGATAGGAACTCTTTATATTGTTGACGAAAATCCATTGTTAAATCGACAACGGTTTCGTTTCCTAGACTTGAGCCATTAGAAAAAGCATAGATTGCTATACCTGCATATGTCCCACCAAACGTTTCAATGAACGCTACATAATCGCTGTGAAACTGTACATGAAGTTGTTGCTGTGCCTCTATTATTTCTCTTTGACTTGCAGGTTTACCCACTAACGTTTGATGCTTCTCATTAAATAAAAATGACCGCGAACGCTTTATTAGATCTTCCTTCATAGACATTCTCCTTTTATTCAGTATACACGATCCTTCATTGCTAGGAATCTTTGGGAATGATATTGTTAATGTAAATAATAACATTTACTGGGGTGATAGAATGCTAGAGCGTTCAATGGAAAAAACACGGGGAAACCAAAAGGGAAGGGAGTGAAGATACAAAAATAGAAAAGAGGATGAAGATAATGAAATATCAAAAACTTATGTGTGATGGATTTGAATTAAACTATTGTATAAAGGGGCAAGGCCAACCAATTTTAGTGGTGGGGAGTAGTGTTTATTATCCACGTCTGTTCTCAGAAGGCTTTTACCAACATTTCCAGGTAATTTTTTTAGATCATCGAGGTTTTGGTAAGCCAGCTCAAGCATTTACGCAAGAAGATTATACATTGGACAAAATAGTGAAGGATATGGAGTATGCAAGGCAAATCCTACAGCTAGATGATTTGATTGTTTTAGGACATTCAGGCCATGCATTTATGGCAATGGCGTATGCCAAAGCTTATCCCCAGCATGTTCAAAAACTCGTACTATTAAATACAGCAACATCGAATAGTCAAGAAAGACAGCAGCAAAGCTTGTCTTATTTTGAGGCACATGCAAGTATGGAGCGTAAACATCAATTTGCGCACGATATAGCCTTATTGGAGCAGGATCTAAAGAAGGAGCCTGAACGACGCTTTGTTCATATGTGTATTCGTATGGGGGCACATAGCTTTTATGATTTTATGTTCAATGCTACCTCTATGTGGGATAACGTTCATCCGAATATGGAAATTATTGATTATCTATGGGGAGTAGCTTTTGCGGAGCAGAACCTTTTACAACAAATGCTACAAGTTAACAAGCCAATTTTTGTAGGTCTAGGCAAGTATGATTATTTAGTAGCCCCTATCTCATTATGGGATGCAGTAGATCATATTCCCCATGTAAAGAAAGTCATTTTTGAAAAAAGTGGTCATAATCCTATGTTTGAAGAACCTGTATGTTTTAATGAACAGCTAATTCAATGGATAAACGAAGGGTAGTCGAATGGCTGGTTATGCTGTATAGCAATTAACCAGCCTATTTTAATAATGAAAAGAGAAAAGCCAGAGTATCAACTACCTAAACAAGTTTTACGTATTGCATCAATGTTTTGACAGTCCATAATGACAGGCCGTGCCCTATCATCGATTTGAAGGAAGTACCCGCAGCAGCTTTGCGGAAGAAGATAAATAAAGTATAGTCCTAGAAATTGGCTGCCATCTGAGAGGTATACATCTACTAAAGTCCCTGGTTCAAAACATTCTAAGTGACTACAAATACAGCTTTGACAATGCTTTTTAACTTGATTTTGTTTCTGATATTTTTTTTCAAATTGGGGACTATTATAATATTTTATTTTATAAGAATCTTCCTCAATAATAGGATGATCTACGCTGGGAGAGTGACCAAAGTAAACATTCTTTGATTCACAATAGCATTTAGAAAATTTATGATAATTGTTAAATTCCCAATTCATTCGTGTTAAATATCTGTTTCCATCCATTTCTAAAACGCTCCTTTATGATTACAATGTCATGCTAGCATGAGTCATCTATTTCTAGTCTATGTGAAAGAGCCCTTTAGGAGATGGTAAAATGTCCATTTATCTGTACAATATAAGAAAAGGCTAAACTCATTAGTAGAGTTTAGTCTTTCAAGTTGTAATCGCCATTCAATAAGCCATATATCTCTAAATCAACAACACCCTTGCCAGACCATAATGAAGCTTGTCTCAAAAGACCTTCTTTTAAAAATCCATTTTTTAATAGAACCTTTTTCGAGGCTTCATTTAAAGGCATGACTTCTGCCTGTATTCGATTAACGTTTACCTCTTCCAATAAAAATTCTACGATTGTTGCAACTGTCTCTGATGCAATGCCTTTTCCCCAGGATGCTTCAGCTAAATAGTAACCAATTGTTACCATATTTACTTTTTGATTAAAGTCCATCGCTTCGATAATCCCTACTAGTTTTTCACTTTGTGATTTTTCGAAGATCCCCCATTTAATCCTGCTTTTCTTTGTATAATCACGTTCAAAATGGCCAATCATTTTTTGAACGGTTTGAAGATTGTGTTTTGGGATGATGCCACAATACTCAAATACCTTGTCATTATCATAAATAGCAAATAGCTCTTGTATATGTGATTCTTCTATTTTTTTTAATTGTAAATTAGCTGAATGTAAGGTTGGGAATTGCTTAAATACTTTCTCAATATTCATCGACCTTGCTCCTTTATTATTCTTTAATGGGAATGTAGATTTTCATTTTCATCTCATGTGGATAAATAGATTGCATGACATCGGTTATTTCAAAATCAGGACCCGTATCGCGCTCATAATTTGAATTTGGCAACCATACGCCGTAAATGAAACGTCTTGTATTTTGAATTCCTTCCGCAGTGCCATTCAATGTAAACTCTGCATATTTACCAGCAGGAATTTCTAGGTGGGTGAAGCCTTTCTCTAATTGCTCCTCAAAGATTTCGACTTCCTCTCCTACAATAAAGGAAAACCGGCCATCCTCCTGAAAGTTTGTAGAAATGCCATACGCCATATTAGGGGCTACCTTATATGAGATTCGCTCATAGTATTGCTGCTGACCAAAATCCAAATAAAAGCCTGGGATTTCTGCATAGAACTGTTCGTCTTGTAAGGACGTTTTGTATTCATAGCCTGTAATACGTTTTTTAGATAAGTGAAGTATTTCTGGTCGTTGCATAGGGAGTTCTCCTTCCAGTTTATAATCCAAAAAGTTTATTTTGGTTTGAAATGGTATGGAGTTCGCTCCTTTTCGGTATTTAGCAGGTGTGACACCAAAATACTGAACAAATGCCCGTGTAAATGCCTCCTGAGAACCATATTGAAAGTTGATTGCAATATCAAGTATATTCTGCGTTGTTGTTGCTAATAAGGAAGCTGCTTCAGAAAGTCTCCTGTTGCGAATATACTGCTGCACAGAAAAACCTGTAATGGCTTGGAAAAGTCGTTGGAAATGAAATGCTGAAAAGTAAGACTGAGAAGAAATATCTGTAATCGTTAACTTTTCATGTAGGTTTTTCTCAATAAACTCTATGGCGTTTTGAATTCTTTCAAAATAATCCATACCATCATCCTTTCTTAACTCAATGGTACCGTTGAATAGGAAGGGTTTTTTGATAATTTGTGCTAATTTGTACATTAAATTGTACTATATAGGAAATCAATAGAAAACTTGATTAAAACAATAAATAAATGTATAATTTAACTAAATTTACAAGAAAGTGAGTGATAGATAATGATAGTCAGCTCTGTTTTCCCATTGAATATAATAAAGGTGCGGGAGAATAAATAGATTAGTTGATTTCTTCCGCAAACAATCGGAGGAGAAAATATGTACAAAAATTACGGACCGTTAAGCACAGCACTTTATGATTTTACAAAACCAGTTGGATACTCGCTTGGTGGAGATATTGAATATTATCTAGAACGTCTGCAAGGTGTAAAGGGGAAGATTTTAGAAGCAGGGGTTGGTTCTGGACGTTTCTATATTCCTTTCATGGAAAAAGGCTTTGATATAGAAGGAATTGATCATTCCCCAGAAATGCTAGCATCCTGTCGAAAAAGATGCCAAGAACGAGGATTGACGCCAGCACTGTATGAAGGAAATATTTGCCAATTTACCTTAGGTCAACAATACGAAGCCATTGTTATGCCTACAGGCTCATTTTGTTTAATTGAAAATCATCAAGAAGCACTATCAGCATTAACCTCTATGTATCAGCATCTTGTCCCTGGTGGGAGACTCCTAGTAGATTTATTACTTCCTACAGACTGGAAAACAGGAGAAATTACGACATCTTACCATCAAATTTCACAAGATGAAGGAATTGCCCTTGAAAGAAAATCGATTGCCATGAATTGGGTGGAGCAATATACGTTGATGGTTTTAAAATATGAGAAGTGGCAACAAGGTACATTAAGTGATACGGAACTGCAAAAGTTTTTATTACGCTGGTATGGGCTTGAGGAATTTAAGCTCCTATTACAAAGTGTTGGCTTCTCTGCAATAACTTGTTCTGCGCATTATAAGTTCCTTCAACAACCAACTGAAGAAACGTCACTCATAACGTTTGAAGCGGTACGTTAATTAAAATGACCAGTACTCCTTAAAAGAGTACTGGTCATTTTTACGAATTAGTCAAGCTTTAATTTTGTTGCAGTTCCTATTCCTTTTGTATGCACATCGACTTCAATTTGAACTTCAAGATCAGGATAGAGGGTTAGCCAGTTCTTTTTAATTCGATTCCATGCTTGATAGTCCTCTCGGTGTAGTACATTGCTAAATTTTAATAAATCGGCTTGATAGGTTTGTTGAATCGTTTGAAGTGTACGTTCTAACCGTTCCTTGATTTGTCTGCTCGTTTCTTTATTTAAAGCATCGATGGTTTTTGATTTTGTTAAATCCAATGGGCAACTTATCTCTGCAACGTTTTGCTCAATCTCGAGTTTGATGGAAATCGAAGGTATACCATTTTGAAAATGACCTGTCACTTTAGTAGAAGAATTAATAATTTCTGTTGAGATTTTCCCTTCTTCAGGACAAGCAATAATTTCAAATGTACTTTTTATATTATTATTTAAAAAATTATAGTCTCTGCTTTCTTGTTCTGTTAAATAGCCGATGAGTTTATAATTTTTAAAAATAGCCAGTCCACCATATTTTAATTGTGCAGGGCTATCAATTTTTTCTATATTCGAGCTAAAATCTCCAGCATCCGCATCACCATGTATATGAATAGAGGGTAAGACGGCACTATGATCAATACTGCCTAAAGATTGGATTAAATCATCAAGAATAACAGATTCTGTTGTCCCCCATACTGCTTCAGAAACCTTTAATGATTTAAACATTTTGCTAGCAGGCACATCCTCTAAAGGGGTTAAAACACTTAATATTTCTTGTGCAGTAAAATCATGAGAAACAATAAAGTTAAAATCACTTCGTCCTTCTGGGTCTCTTTGAAATAAATCTAAAACGCTATTCATACCTTCCTTAGCCATTTCTTCACCAATAATAATAATTTGGGCATGCGCATAATAAGGCTTTCTAGGTGTTAGCGCTGTTAATTTTCGAATGGCATCAAATAAAGATTTCCCTTTAGCATGGTAGGTAAAAACAGGGACTTGAATGCCAGTTGCTTTGTTCGAAGCCACTTGACTTGGATTAACAATCTGAACAGAAATTTCGAATAGCTCGTCCGATTTATCCACTCCAACAGCCGTAACAATAGCTAGTTCGTTTAACTCCCGCTTATTCCAGCATCCACCTAATAAAAGAAGTACTGACAGCAATAGGATGAATGATACCTTGTGTTTGATGGTGGACACCTCCTCTAGGTAAAGAAGACATTTCCGATACTATTAAGGATAAGCAAAAGACAGACAAAATAATCAATAATAGAAATCTCAATGTATCTTTTTAAAGGAGAATAAAATGAAGAACACAAACTGTGAAAGGGAGGTAAGAAAAATGAAGCAATCTTTATTTAAAGGTGTAGAGGCCATTTTTATTCCAATAAAAGATCCCAAATTATCGGCTAAATGGTATGAGGAAATACTTGGATTTAAGCTTCTATATATAGAAGCGGGCGCAGCAGTTATGAAGATTACTGAACAATCTCCGACGGTCATTTGCTTAGTAAAAGCTAAGGAGCATCAGCCATGTCATTTTCCAGACAATCACTTTGGTGTGGGGAAATATGTGAATTTCCTCTCTCAAAATATTGAAGAGACTTATTTATTTCTAGTGGAACATCATATTCAAGTCGAGGCTTTAGAAGGAGAAGCAGACACCAAATTTTTTACCTTCTATGACCCTGATGGGAATCCTTTAGGTGTTTGTCAATCATTATAAGCGGGTCACTGCGTTAGCAGTGACCCTAGTAACAAATCTAGGAGGTGTAAGGCTAATTAGCTTTACACTACTATAGTATACTAATTCTCTATATTGAAATAGTTAATTGCCTGGGTAATAAAAAGAAAATTTAGAATTTTGGAAAATCGAATAGGATGGACCTATTTTTTAACAATATGCATGTAATGGATAGTTTCAAAAGCACACAAGTAATCTGTTCGATTTTGAAAATACAGCTCTTGAATTGCTGTAGGAGATAGATGTTCATATATAAGCAAATCTAATCGATCTAGCATCCTCTCCATGTCCTCATAAGCATAGCATGATTTCATTGGTTCACCACCAAGTGCGGCCATTTTGACCATGTTTTCTACTCTATTGGAGAGTCCTTTTTCCGTGAAGAGAGATTCATCAGCATAATCCAAAACAATGGAACTACCTGCTGGAACTAAGGCAAATAGATGATTGAGTAAACTTGCTAATTCATCTTTTGTTAAATAATAAGAAACACCTAATAGACTAAAAAATGTTTTTTTTGATTGGAAGCCTTGCTCTGAAAATAATTGAGATTGAAATTGCTTTGTAAAATCCATCGGTACAAAATGCAAATGATTCAAGAGGGGGAGAGAAGCTTCCTGTAATCTTCTCATTTTCGATGCCTGCGTAATGGGATAATCCACCTCAAAAATTTCTAGCCTGGTTTGTCCTTGTTGCTGACGATACGGAAAAGTATCAAAACCAGCACCTAAGATGACATATTGCTCGACACCAAGCTGTATTTCGCTATGCAAAACTCTTTCACAATAAGCAGCACGTGCCAAAGGAGTTGGTGAGAGTTGAACTTGTGTAATCCATTTTATTAATTCCTTTGAATTGTCTTTAAACTTTGTAGCGATATCTTTATTAAAAAATTCAACGCCTTGTATCATAGTAGCTTGAATATTTTCATATTCTTCTTGTGAAATCAATTCTTTGGCTATATTATCATCAACAATTTTTGGTGTATCAAATTGGCTATGGTAGGCTCTACTAAAGGCAGCCACTAATGAAGTGATACTAGACTCCTGTTGATTCATACCAACACTCCTTAACAAAAAATAGGATTCCCCTGGCCAGGAGAATCCTATTATATATAATATTTATTTAAATGTAAATTTTAGCATAAAAACATTTTTTTGTCAAGCTTTAGATACTGAGAAAGAGGAGTAATATGAAAAAATTTAAAATAAGCTTATCTTTACTCTTAGCAGTAATTGTTAGTGGTATGCTCATTACATGGAAAGATCAAAGCTATTCTGCTATTGATCTATTAGAAAATGCTAATTTTCATGTGGAAAATTCCACTGTTACGCTACATCGTATAGATACAGATACAGAAGATATCTTTTCTGAAATGAAAATATCAAAAGAAACACAGCGAGAATTGATACAGTCTTTTCAACAGGCAACATTCAAAAAAACAGCCATAAAAACTATTGATTACGATTACCGAATGACAATTTCACTCAATACAAGCTACCCGATGTTCATTGATTCTAAAAAAAAAATATTGGTTCTCCTTAACACAAATGAAAGCTTTGAACTGATAAAAGATCACGCTTTTTTTAGTCTTTTAGAAAAAGCAACGGAAGATTCACAGAATTAGTTAGTATCCAACACAAGCTAAATAAGTAGGGATACAGCATAGATATTCCCTGTGAATGATGAGATGAACCAACTGGGAATGGTGAATTTCACACCTCCTTTTGTAGTGACCATTCTGATGAAGAACTCGGTATCTGATATGATGTGAAAATAAAGGCACACAACAATTTAACTGGAGTGACACGGGTTCGGAGGGGAAAATATGGGCTAAAGGTATAGTAGTTGCTGAAGAACAAATATCTTTACAGGAAAAAGAAGCCTATACGAGTCAGAGGGAGCGTGTGCTATGTCAATTAGTATGGTAGATGGAGCTGACGGCGTGTTTGATTTTGCCATTTAATTAGTAACGTAAAAAATTTTTAAGAATGTGTAACTTTTTAAAACATCAGCCGTCTAACTCATCAGTAGAATACAAAGAACTAAAGCAAACTAGTAACATTCACTTTTCACAAAAGGGCCAGGATTCACATTTTTTCGTGTTTCCTGGTCTTTTTGTGGTGGTGGTCCTATATTTTAACGAAAAAATAAAGAATTTATGAAACCTTTAGCCTGTTCATTCGTATTGTAATTTGAATCTAAAGCTAGACAAGATTTAGTAAGATTCACTTTCACTTAAAAGACTAGAGCTTACATCCTTATGTGAGAATCTAGTCTTTTTTGTATGGTTGTTCAGATATTGTTCAGTATAATATGTTAATCTATGAAAGAAGATTTTTCATAGTCTTCAACCTAAACGCAAAATGACCAGTTCTCTTTAAAAGAGTGACTGGTCTTTTTGTTTAATGTTCCTTTAGCAGACCGTGATTTTTCAGCATGTTTTATTAATAGCACGAAAAAGTTATGAAAGGGGAAATTAATTTAGGTATAGAGCTTCATCTATCATAGTTAAAGCCATAGAGACCTGTATGGTTGTAAGAGCGCATGTCTTGCTTTCCAATCATCATGCGAGAATGATGAAGTAAATTCCATTAATTATTCAGTTAGAGCAGAGGAGAGCATTATTTTCAATTTTAGTTTGTAGAAATACAATTTAAATTATGTGAAAATAGCAAACAGTCATCCACCTATACAGTGGGGCAGTCATTGGTAAATGACCATGTGTCATTAGCAAAGGTTAGTCATTTATGAGATTTCATTATTTCTTTTTTAATGAAAGTAAGAAAACTATAAAATTTGATAGAATGATTTATTTTCTCGAAAAAGCATTAATTTCCCCTAAAATCCTATTGGAAAATATTTTAACTTGTTCAGCGCCTCAAGTTGTCGTAGTATTATAACGAATCAAAACTAAGTAAGTTAGTAAGATTCACTTTCACAATAAAACCAGATGCTCTCTTTTGGGGAGCACCTGGTTTTTTGTTTATATGTGATATTAGCGATACCCAATACATAAGCACACAGTGATTATTTTTTCTCTGCTGCAATGATTAAAAACATAGGTATCCGTAGTTCCTCCTACATGTCTGGAATATTTTTAGCATTTCCTCTGAAGGCAAAGGTTCCTTCACCGCACTTATCGTAAGCCAGCTTGTATTAAGACATTCATATTAGTAGACAGTGTGCGATGGTATTTAATAACATTTTCGGTAAGGAAGGTTGTTTCCCGAATGCCTTCTGTCTGATAGTGATCAACTGCCCAATGCAGGGGGTTGCCATTCTCATCGTAGTATCAAGTCAGGCTTTCCTTAGTAAACAGTATCAAAAAAGCTATTTTCTCGCCTGAATCAATGTGAACCAACTTTTTCCATTGAGTGTGCCAGAAACTCTGTATATGGGTTGATAGAAATCTTTTGTATCGTACATATACGAGAGCTCTATTAAATCGACAGTAAGTTGATCGCCTTTTTTTATCAACAGTTCTTCTTCTGTTACAAGTGCATTATATTTTATCTGTGGAAATTTTCCATTCTTAATTCGCTCATACACCTCTGCAGGTGACAAAATATTGACTTCACGGATCAATTGATGCTCATGAATATTATACGATAATGAATACAAACTACCATCTGGTTTCAAACCGAGCTCTACTTCACCAAACCAATAATCTTGGTTCAATTCAGCTTGGTCAGGAAGCGTCCATTCAAATATGCCATTATCTAAAGCTGTAAACGCTCCATCTTTAGGAAGGAGTGAAAGCTCATCCATCATGCTCTTTGCCTTCTTCATGAGTGTTTCTTGCACAGCTAAAGAAGGTTGCACTGGCGTATAAAGATCGTCTGTTAGCGACCAATTTCCCTCTGAATTAATAAATAACGTATAGGAGTTCTCTGCTTTATCTTTTAATAAGAGCTCCCGATCACCACGAATATCCTGCTGACTTAACTCTGCTAAATCAAATTTCTTTTGCAAAAAAGTCTCAACTTCATCTGTATGATTAATTTTTTTATACACGGGGGCAACGGTAGATGCTGTATGTAAATCTAATGAGGTGGTTACATCAACATCCGACATATTTGATTTTGTGTAGGCGTTAATTGCTAAATGACCAAATTCCTGTTGAGCGTAGACAATCATCATGCCAATAAAAATCAAACCCATCATGAGAGGAATGGCTAGGTTTCCGATCAAACTTTTCACTTTTATTTTTTTATGCTGAACAATAGAAGAGCCTAGTCTATATAACTGGTATCCAATAATCCCACCAAGCGAGTTGTTGATTAAGTCATCAAGCTCGAAAATCCCTGCTCCTGTAAGTGTTTGATACGTTTCAATGGATAAGGTTGCAATCACCACTACAGGAAGAAGCCATTTAAACAGTTTGAATTTAGAGAAAAGTAAAGGTAAGAAAACGCCTAGCGGTACAAACATTAAAATGTTAAAAATACAATTTTGAAGATCACGTAACGAGTATTTCTTCCATGCATCTATATAGCCACTAAATGGTTGAAGATTCATTTGCATGAAATGGGAAGAACCGCGCCCAAAAATCGTTAGTTCACACACAAAAACAATATAGCCGATAAAGAGTGCTACAAGTATCAGTTGCTTAAAGTTTATTTTTTTTCGATTTGACTGTTGGTTTTTATGATAGAGGAAATAATAAAGTCCAATAAGTAAGAACTCAGCACCAATAATAAGGATGACTGGCAACATTAAAATCCGAATGTTATTCATAATATCTGTAACGCCCAAGACAAGATGCTCCTAACTATGTTAATCTATTGTCGACTTTTCTTATTGTAAATGGTAATTATTAATAATTATTGAGAAAAATTATGAAGATTTCTTAAGATTGTACGGCATATCTAATTGAAGGAAAGTGCTTATAGTAAATATGCTTTTATTTTCCGTAAAAAGGGGGGGAACAGTTTGGGGATTATCAACAAAATTTGTGGAAATTGCACGTTTAGAGGCAAAGATAATCCTTACGGTTTCGAATTATCAGCATAATTTTATGGGCAATAAAGTATAGGTAGGCGTTTTTTATAAGACTTCCGTTGTATTGTCTTGTCAGTCCTTGTAATCAAAATTGACATAAACAATTGTCAGAAAATATCAATATACCCTATAATAAATAAAAAAGCTGAGAATAAGAGGTGAACTTATGGGGAAACCAGTAGATTACAATCTATTTCCGGGTTATCAAAACACACTTGACTCCAGACTTGATGAACGTAAGGAAGAATTTATTGAAGAACTAGAAAGAGCAAAAGTTGATGGACATATACTTGAATTTGAGAAAACACCAGAAGAATTGCCCCAATAGTAAGAGCAAAGCATCTTGAAAAAAGATGCTTTTTTCTTTTATTTGGAGCTTGTTTATATGTATGAATTGGGCATTTTACTTCAAGGACGCTTCCTTTTTAAGCGATAATAATTGAGAGAAATGTCAATAATCAAAAGGATGTAAAGTACACTGAATACATTTAAAGTTAACGAAGGCAGAGGGAGAATGACATCTCTAATCAATATTAACCAAATCGTGGTTGATATTAAAACAATCGCATCCAATACAATAACCATAGTATGTTTATGGGCTTTAAAAATAAAATTAAATACAATTAATCTTACTAAAATTGGTGTCGTGAAGAAGTAAAATGAATAGATCTGTGTAATTTCTTCTAGGCTCACATGCATCTTCCTTTGGTGGTATTTGTGTTAAATAAGCGGCGGCAAACAAAAATAGGACTATTAACAGTAGTCCTATTTTAAGAGTATAGCATATAAATGTCTATTTTTCCATTTTACGTAAATAGGCGAGCTGTCCAATATGATAGGCATTATGGGTAGCGGCATTAGATATGATAGCCCACCATTGCGCTTTCACAGGGAACCCATTTACGAGAGATAAAAGTTGCTCTTCCTCAATTAATTCTTGCCACTTAAGTAGGATATGTAATAATTTTTCTTTTAATTCATTGAAAGTTACCTCCTCTTTAACTAGAAACGTATTTGCATTATTTGTTTGCGAAGGGGCCTTCACTTGATTTTCTCGATACCGTATTTGCCAAATTTCATTCCAATAGATTAGATGTTGGACAATTTCAGCCATACTATGGCTAGAAGAATCGGGTTTCCAAAAGGCTTCTGCTTCAGATAGCCCTTCTACGACTTCAGAAAATGAGATATACCAACTTGGGTCATTTGCATTAGCTAAAAGTTGATCTAACAAAATGGTCTTAGCCTCCATCATTCACGTTTCCTTCCTAAAAGTATTTTTTGAATAGTATAACATTTTAAGTTTGAATGTACGGATAAAATACTAGTTTAGTGCAACCATAAAAAAGCTGCAGCTTATTAGAGCTACAGCAAATATAGATGAGAATTTTAACACTAGTCAGTTAAAACAGGCAAATCAGCTTCTATTTTCAGCTTTTTTCGATTCTTCTTTTTTACTTCTAAGTAGTAATGCCATGAATAAGAAACTGGCCACCCAAAAGGCAAAGAATAAATTTTCTAGCAAAGCCCAATGACCATTTTTAATATAATTCCAAATGGTTGTAAATAAAAAAATGATGATAAAGAATGCGATATATAAGCATTTTCCGAATGTAGTCACTTCAAGCACCTCTATTATTAATCATCACACATAAGAAATAAAACCCTCTGTTCATTCATTATGGGTAATACACTAAAGGTTAGTGTGTGTAAATTTTGGTTACTTATACATCCACTGAAAAGATAGAAGGTAACACTTATCAAATAACAACTTTTTAATAAAATGTAAAAATTAGTGTATTCGCATTATGGTAGACTGAACATGAAGAAATAGATGGTAGGGAGGGAAATAGAGTGAGACAGTATGCCAACAAAGAAGAATTAATTAGTACGATTGACGAAAAGTATAAAAAATATATTGCCGAATTTAATGATATACCCGAAATCTTAAAAAATAAACGGATGAAAGAAGTTGATAAAACGCCGTCTGAAAATCTTTCTTATCAACTTGGATGGATAAATCTTTTGCTTCATTGGGAGCAAAAAGAACAAAAGGGAGAAGAAGTACATACACCTGCAGAAGGCTATAAATGGAATAATCTAAGTGGATTGTATAACTCTTTTTATAAACAATACGGAGAGTACTCTTTGAAGGAACAACAGTCCATGCTGAATGAAGCTGTCAATCATTTATGTGAGTGGTTAAATACCCTTTCAGAAAAGGAGTTATTTGAAGTTGACCAAAGACGATGGGCAAAAACACAAGCTAATTGGCCTGTTTGGAAATGGGTTCATATTAACTCAGTTGCTCCATTTACAAATTTTAGAACCAAAATTCGTAAATGGAAGAAGATGAACCTTTAAAAAATTGAATGTTCCTTACTATAACAAACCAAACGAATTTACTTTAGCCTTCCACAAATGGAAGGCTTTTTATTATCCACTATGACAACAAGTGTGATGGGCTATGAGTCGTTTTACTGTATCTAGATGCTTCATAAGAAGAAGGTGGTAGGGAATGAGCAAGAAACAATCTTTCTGTATTTATGCCTGATGGAGCTGAGTAGGTACATTAGCGCTTTTATACATACGAAAATGTAATTACATAATATAAAACTACTATTCTAATGACTATTGTGAAAGATAAATATGTACTGTTTTACATAGAATTTAGAATATTCATATTAAATAACAAAGTATTTATTATTTTTCTGTTAAAATTATTATGTTAAACAATATATTGGTATTGTTTGATAATTACCAGTAATTGTGTTAATAGGATTTAAAACTTATCTTTATTAAACAGGGAGGGATTACTCTAAGTATGAGTAAATATATTGAAACGCATTAACAGCTTCAGTGGTAGTAGTAGCACCGATTACAAGGATGTACAGCGCTCGCCACAAGTTTATAAAAAGATTAATAATTTAATGATCGTTCCATGATGGTATATTTAAACCCGAAAAAACTAATCATCTGTATGTTGGAGAAGCTTTAAATATGAATTTCTTTAATGCCATCTGGTAGTACAGGTACTATTTCGGGGGATTTAATCATTTATGCGCCAAATGTACCCTCTCTTTAAATGGGTTAACCGTTGAAGGGAATACAGTAATTGAATAATAACTTCCATGTAAAACCTAAGGAAAAGATTATTTTAGATTAAAATCATAAGGAGCTAAGCGAATGAAGAAATATGAATGTAATGTCGTTACTAAAATAGCGTTATCATTTTTACTTGTAATCTCTATGATTTCACCTTACTTCACAGTTGTAAAGGCCGAAACGACAGAAGCTATTGGAGTGGGGGAAGCGGTCAATCAATTTGATCCAACCGCAGTAAAGAGTAATGTTACTGTAGAGGGATATATAGTAGGATTCGCCAAAAGCGAAACTTCTTATTCTGTGATAGCAGATAGTGACACAAATATTGCGATTGCTGGTACACCAGATGAAACAGATGTCACGAAAATGCTGTATATTCAATTACCAAGCTCCTATAGAGCCAATTTCGGATTATTTACTAACCCAAGTAATCTTGGGAAAAAAGTTAGAATAACAGGTTCACTGGAAAAATATTTTGGTAACCATGCAGGGCTAAAATCACCAACTTCAATGGAGTTTGTTGGGGACGATACTACTGAACCAAATCCTCCCGAGACAGCAACAATTGCCGAAGCTCGTGCAGCTGTTGGAACAGACAGCACAGTAAAAATTCAAGGGACGGTTACGACAACACCTGGTAGCTGGGGAGGCAAGGCCTTCTATGTACAGGATGAGACAGCAGGGGTATATGTCTTCTCTAGTTCTGCAGAAGCAGGGAGCTTAGCTGTTGGAGATATTGTCAGCATCACAGGGAAAACTAGTTTATATAGTGGAGAAGTTCAATTTAATTCACCGACAATTGAACGGATTTCTACAGGGACAGCACCTGAACCGCAAACAGTGACTCTTCCGATTGCAGATGATAGCACACAAGGTAGATTAATCACACTTGAAAATGTGAAGATTAAATATTTAGCGCCATCTGGTACGTATGGTACATTTGAATTTAAAGCAGTCGATGCAGCAAATAACGAACTGTTAATTCGCCATGATAACCGCACAGGCTATCAGTTCTCTCAGTTTGAAGCAGATGGTTTCAATAACAATGATGTCATCACAGTGACAGGGATTGCGTCAATTTTTAACGGGACCTATCAATTAAAAACGTTAAGCGCGGAAAGCTTCCAATTAGTATCAAACTATGAGCCAACACAAGTAGAGAAAGTTAAGGCTTTACCAGCAACAGGCGAAGTTTATGAAGGAACAAAAGTAACATTGTCTACAAATATCCCAAATGCAACCATCTATTACACAATCGATGGTTCTGAACCGTCAGTAGCTAGTGAGGTGTATGATGCAGCAGCAGGGATAGTTGTAAATGAAGCCATGACTATAAAAGCATTTGCTACTGCAACAGGCCTAGATGATAGTGACATTGCATCCTTTAATTATACAGTTAAAGAAGAGCCAACCGTTATATCCATTACGGAAGCTCGTAATAAAGAAATCGGGCAAATTGTTATCGTATCAGGGATCGTGACAGCCAAATTAGAAACAGCTACAGCGCACATTCAAGATGAAGATGGGGCGGCGATAGCCATTTATCCTGTGGATAGTCTTGCCGCAAATGTCGGTGATCGGGTGACGGTGCAAGGACGCGTAGATGAATATAGCGGTCTAAAGCAATTAACGAATATTTCACTTGTCGGTATGCCTGTTCCTTCGACAATACCAGAGCCACATCTTATTAAAAGTAATGAGGTCACAGAAGACAATGAATCGAAACTAGTTTCACTTAAAAATGTTACCGTTACTGGTTCGGGTCAAAACTTTACAGGTACTGATGAAGTAGGCCCATTTGCTATTTACGATAAAACAAGAGACTCTGGTTTAGTGAGTGGAAAAACGTATGGGGAAATTACAGGAATTGTTGGTCAATATACAAACCACCAATTGCTCCCACTTCGCGTTATTGAAGATGTAACAAAGGTGCAGGATATCAAAGCTTCGCACGTAGGGGGCGTAACAGCTGGCACGAAAGTCTCCCTTTCTACAATGACTGAAGGAGCTACGATTTATTACACAGTGGATGGCTCAACGCCAACAACAGCTAGTGCAAAGTATACAGAGGAAATCCTTGTTAATAAACCAATGACGCTTAAAGCGATTGCAGTGAAAGAAGGTTTAACAAACAGTGCAATTGCTACATTTGTTTATGAAATTATTGATACTAAAAATGCCAAGATTAGCGATATTCAAGGGGCAAGCCATAAATCACCATATGTCGATTTAACAGTAAATGATGTGGCGGGAATTGTAACATTCGTTTTAAATTCAACTAGCTTTATTATGCAGGAAAACGAGTCGTCATTTGATGGCGTAAAATCAACTGCTATCAAAGTAAACAAGACAGGACATAATGTAGCAGTAGGGGACGTTATTAACGTATCAGGAAATGTAGTAGAGGCTGGTGGCAACTCTCGATTGACAGATACACAAATTGCAGCAACAAATATTACAAAAACAGGTACAGCAGGAATTCCAGAAGCCCTTGTGATAGGGGAGGATCTGTTGCCACCAAATAAAATTATCGATAATGATAGTTTTGCAATTTTTGACCCACAAGAAGATGGTATCGATTTTTGGGAATCTATCGAGTATATGCTGGTATCATTCCCAGATGCGAGAGTGATAGGACCGATTTATAATAACGATTCTCCAATTGTTGTACCGAGCACGACAAATAATACATTCAATGTGAATGGCGGTTTAAATATAGCGGCCGATGATTATAACCCAGAAAAAATTATGCTTGAAGGGGTAGCAGGGAAAAACTATGATTCAGGTGATCGTTTTAATGATGCCCTTATCGGATTTGTAGAAAATTTTACAGATGGCTATCGACTGAACACAAATAAAGTCTTCCCAGAAGTGACAAAAGCGAATCTTCAGCAAGAGGTGACGCATCTTGAACCAGTAGCGGACAAGTTAAATGTCGCTTCCTATAATATCGAAAACTTTTCGAATAATCCTGCCAATACATCAAACGAAAAAGTGGCCAGAATAGCAGCGACCTTTGTGAATAATATGAAATCACCAGATATTATTACATTAGTCGAAGTTCAAGATAATGATGGACAAACTGATTCAGGAAATGCAGATGCATCGGAAAGCTATATGCGATTAATTCATTCAATTAAAGCTACGGGTGGTCCTGCGTATGATTGGATTGATGTCATGCCAATTAACAATACAGTAGGTGGTGCACCTGGCGGTAATATTCGTGTAGGCTACCTATATAATCCAAATCGTGTTTCATTAGTGTCAGGTATAAAAGGGATGGGTGACCAAACCAATACGTGGACAGCAGATGGAAGCCTTACTTTAAATCCTGGCTTTGTTGATCCATCAAAATTTGTAGATACACGAAAACCAATTGCAGCCGAATTTGAATTTCAGAAAGAACGTGTAGTGATTATCGGGGCTCACCTAAATTCTAAAGGGGGAGATGGTTCACTTTGGGGACCAACTCAGCCACCAGTGCTAGAATCAGTTAAGAAACGTATTCAACTTGCTCAAGCCATCAATGATTTTATCGATGAAGGACTTGCCATTAACCCAGATTTAAATATCATTGTAGCAGGGGACATGAATGACTTTGAATTCACACCAGCTCTTCAAACGTTAAAAGGTGATGTTTTAACGAATATGATAGATAAAGCCCAAGAGCAAGATCGTTTTACGTACTTCTTCCAAGGAAACAATCAAGTGTTGGATCATATTTTAGTTTCGAATAAGCTTGCTGACGTTACAGAAATTGACTTGATTCATATAAATGCGAACTTTACAGAAGCACAGGGCCGTGCATCAGATCATGACCCAGTATTAGTTCAAATTGATTTGAAGGCAGAGAATGAGGAAATACCTACACCAATAACACCTGAAAATGTATACAACTATGATAACTACAAAACAGGTAAATTAATAATGAATCGCCCAAGCATTTCGCTATCGTTAGGGAAAAATACGAAAATTAAAAATGGAATTGCAGTATTTAGTCAATATGCTGAATTCCATGGGGAAGGATTTGCAGATAAAACAGTAACGATTAGTCCCAAAAAAGGAAATGCGATTATTGACTTTAAAGGTACGAAAATTGGTGAAATTATTATCGAAGGAAAAAATGTAAAAGAAATACGAAATTTACCTGATGGAGCGACCATTACGTATACTAAAGGGGCTTCGGCAGAGGAAATTGAATTTAAGTAGTATCTAAAAAACAATCCAGCACTAGTCTATATTGATTTGGTGCTGGGTTGTTTGCAACTAACCTATAACACTGAAAAGTTGTTGATTAATCAAAAAATAACCAAGTGTCCATATGATTACTTGGTTATTTTTTACTTTTTATAAAGCCCATATTTGGAAAAATAAATTTTAAACCGATAATTAAAGCAAAGAACCCTGAAATCTTTAATGTTACATTTGTAAATGTCTCTCCATTTTCAGTGATATTCATTAGTAAACTGCCAAAGGCAATAAAAATAAATCCAATCAAACCAGAAATATATTTCAATCGATCATCCCCTTATTTAAATAAGCACTAATTTTTACTCCACTCCCAAAGCAGTTTCTTTTTATCAAAGATTAGCATCCAACCTTTCTTTCAATACAATTATTTCAGTTGGAGGTAAATGAGGGACGCATTGTATGTATAAGAGTAACTACTCATGCTTAATGTATAAAACTATTTATAAGTATACCCCACTTAAAAGTATTTATAGAAGTTTAGATGGTAGTGAATATCATGTTAGAAAAATCGCTATTTATTTTAACTATCAAGAAAAGCATCCCTCTATTTTTCACCGTTTCAATTTCCTTAGAGCAAAAACCCGACTAAATCATACTTTTGTGCAGATGAAAGCAGGGACTATGGCAAACGAAAAAAGCATTGCAACGAAGCAATGCTAAGTACGTGGGGTTTTTGACAACTTTACTACATTAAAAACAAAGCCTATAAATCCATAAATAAAGAAAATATAGGCTACTAGTATGGACATAGCTTCTAAGTTGCTAGTGAATATCCTATATCCACCTAAAGTAAATAAAGCCAAACTGCCAACCGAACTAAGTAATATTTTATTTTTGTCAGTCAACACACACACCTCCAAATAATGGTATGTATATAGGTTAACACAAATTGTGTTTTTAGTTAACCTATTCTCTGTTTTCATTGGTGAGTGTCATAAAAACAAAGGAATGTTACTGAACACTCTGAATAAAATGTTCAGCAAGGAAGAGAAATCTTGCTGAACATTATTTTAAATATAATGATAATAATAACTCATAAATAGCCTCCAATTATCAAATGTAATGGCATTTTATTCGAAGGCAATAACTTTTAGGACAATGTAAAAGGGCATAGAAAACATGCGGATATAATATATCCATATTCGCACGCACGCTAAACTAATTATATTTGGCATATTTATTAAAGAGTATTTTTGTCTTTAAACTTATCCTTACAAACAAATAATTCAATCAAATTCGTTCATAATAATGAAAAGGACGTGATGACAATGCTAAATGAGAAGAAGATATCAAAGCTAAAAAATATGTTAATTGAGCAAAAACACTCGCTCCAACGAAGAATGGATACAGATGATGAATATTTAGAACGAGATAGTTTACGGGATTCAGTTGATGAGTTGTCAACAATCGATAATCATCCAGCAGATCTGGGTACCGAATTATACGAGCGTGAAAAAGATATGGCGTTAAAGGTCCATGACAATGATGAGTTAGCAAAAGTAAATACGGCCTTACAAAAGATTGAGGATGGTACCTATGGCGTATGTGAAGTTTGTCAACAAGATATCCCGTATGATCGATTGGTGGCACTGCCTTATACCTCTTTTTGTATTGAACATACTGCAAAAGAAGTTCCAACAGATCGACCGGTTGAAGAGCAAGTGATGCTTCCTCCAGTAGACAATTCTTTTGCTGGCCGAGATGACAAGGATGATATTCATGATTATGAAGATATGTTTCAAGTTGTGGCGAAATATGGAACTTCTGAAACACCTTCCGATTTTGAAGGGGATTTTGAAGATTATGATGAATTATATGAAGACCCTGAAGAAATTGCCGTTAATGACGAATGGGATTCATACCATATCTCTGAAACAGATGAACTAACACGCCAAGTTTCCATTCAGGAAGTAGAACACGCGAGAAAATTTGATTATTTAGAGGATGAAATGTGGGATTCAAAAAGATAGGCGCAATTGTTATAAATGAATGCTTTAATAAAATGTTTGGAACGAATGTAAAACTTTCAGCATGTTTTGTAATAAGAAAAATATGATGTAAACGCGGAGGTAGGTCCTTTGCTATTTACAATAACCTCAATGTTAGGAAAAAACAGACCAACGACCAACCTACATCCAAAATAACGTGGTGTCGCTCTATCACGAGTTGCAAGTGAGCTCTCCACAATAGGATTACCATAATATTTAAGCTTTCATCTTAGGATGGAGGCTTTTTCTTTTGCTTTGAAAACTGCACCAAACAGCCAAAACACTATGAGTTGACAGGGCAGAGTTTGGTTAAAAGTTGAATTTTTTCGGCAATTGCCGTGAAGTCACGTGTAATTATGTTGGCTACTAGAGATCGGTTTGCACTTGCGACCCCAGTAATAAGAGAAAAAAAGTAATTGATATGGGATTAAGGCAGTGAGGGAATTTACCAGAAATGTGTGCTAGCAGCAGTCGATATGCTGTGAATATATGAAAGAAAATGTGAAGGAGTAAATCAAATTAAAAAGTGTAAGAAGTGTGGGGGAAAAAGTGGTGGTTACAGGCGATATTATTGTGCTTGCAGATGGATATGAAATTGAGGAATTTAAGTGTAAGAAATGCGAAATCACTTCGAATTAGAAAGAATTTGTGCAGCAAGAAAAAAGGTTAAATTCTTAATTACGGTAGTATTAGTCAATTTATATTCAAAAGATGCATTTGCCAGCGATGGATGATGAATTACTGAACGAAGCAATTGAAATTGTTCGTCATAGAAATGAATAATTCAAAAGTGAACATTGTTACGTTCAACGGAGTATTGACTATGTAAGTAAAGAAGAAATTGCCAGAAAAGATTGATAAAACCGTAGCAGAGATTAGTTGAAAAGAAAGAAACGAAAAAGGGTCACTAGGTTGGAAATGACCCTAAACAGAAGTTTTATATGAATTTTTTAGGATTAGCAACTTTGAGTGATGCAATCTCTCCGCAGTTTTTGCAAAAAGTCATAAGAATTGGTGAACCAAAAGCCATTTTTGAACCAATCGGTCTTATATTACCCGAACTACTATTACCACCAACTTGACCGCTTATAAAGGAATCCTTACCACAAGTCTTACAAACTAATTTATTATTTTCCATAATATCACCTCTTTATGTAATGTATGTAAATTATAGCATAAAAAACCTGATATATTTCACACGAATACAACAAACAACTGCACAATATGAACATATTACACAGTAACTAAAAAAAGCACAGTGTTATCACTCGCCACAGCTCGAATTGGTTTATGCCCTTCTAGGCTAGTCAGATAAGTCATTATAACGCAACTTAGGAGGGCAAACCTATGTTAAAAGGGCAAAAGAGAATTTACTTCAGTGGATTGAGAATTATTGATGGATGGTTGAAATGATGGAGGAAGCACGGCAGCTGGTAGCGAAGGTAGAAGAAGTAGAACGTCGTGTATATTCGCGAAATTATCGGATTAAGGAATATGAGCATAAGATTGCAGAGGTGCAGAACCGCATTCCATTGTAGAAGGGGATAGAGAGGTTGAAGTCTTTCATAGATTACAAGATGGGAATAGCATGCGTGCAATTGGAAAGCAAATGAGATTATCTAGTACGACAATTTTTAGAGTAAGAAATAATATTTTGAGTCAGAATGTTCAACAATCGGGCCAGATTGTGGAGGAATGTAAAACGTATATTAGTATATAATAATGTTACTGAATTTTGAAAGTTTATACTAAACTAGCAGGGAGTTTAAATGAAGAAGCAACATAAAAAGAACGTGTTTTGTAAAAAATTGATTAAAACACGCTCTTAATAATGAAATTGGTTCATTTTTTTATAAAAGGTTTAATCATTTCCTATTTATGTTACTCCACAATCTGCCCCTTTAATTTAATAGTCTAAATATTCATTGTGGTAAAATCAAGTGCTTACAAGGAATACTTAGCTAATTGTTCACCCCAAGATGATAATTCAGTCTCAATAAATCCTACCTTTTTATATACAAATTTTGCAGTAAGATTTTCAGGATCGTATCCAATCATTATTAAAGGAACGTTTGCAGTATTATTTCGTCTTATCTCTTCAATAACCTGATATATTGCTTGTTTACCTATACCTTTACCTTGAAATTCTTCATCAATCATAAGTCTATAAATCCAATAATTATGGTCATCAGGGTCTATTCCAAACATAGTAAATCCTATCATTTTATTATCAAGAAAAATACCTTTTGCATAGAAATTATCTAGAAATTGAACTTCTGCAATAGAATAAAGATTGGATGCAATAAATGTTTGTTGTTCTTCTTTAACAGATAATCTAATTGCTTCTTCCCAATTACTTTTATCAATAGGCTTTAAATAAATTTTCTTCAATCTGGTACTCTCCCTTTGAAGGGGAATCACGTAGTTTATGGGCTATTGAAACGTTATCCCCTTGTTTTTTCGCCCAATCAAGTATAAATAATTTCTCATCGACAACGCCTCCTTAAAAGTACAAAAAACAAGTAATTATATTCAATATCTTACTGTAATTTAGTAAGTGCTATTCAATTAATTGGCCCATAGATGTATCTGTTTTTATATAAGACAATTGAGTCTACTCATTATCATCTTGCTTGATCGTCGTAATAGGCTTCATTTGCAGCCTTATGATTATTGCCTTTTAGATAAGCTAAAATCATACTAGGTCGTTTAAGTAAAATCCAGTCCCCATAATGGTCAAAACGCCTGCAAGAAGTAATCATACCATTTTTTATTGTTCCGTATTTTTTACCATTTGTTTTACCCAATTGTTTTAATCGTTTTGCAAAATCAGCATCTTCAGCCATCAGCATCTTCTCATTAAAACCTTTTATTGCTTGAAAGTCCTTTCGATAGCACCAAAAAATCCCTACAGAAATCAATCCATATTTAAACAATAAGGGAACAATTAAGAGAAAGGTAGAAACAATGATTCCAAGCGAAATTCTTTCAAAATTTCCGTTTACGCCGCCTCCAATATATTGATTAGATGCTAGATGCTTTTCAGCTTCTGATAACAAGTGTTCAGTCATTCGAGTATCTGCATCAATTGTAATTAGAATTTCTCCTTTTGCTAGTGCTGCTCCTGCATTTCTAATTTTGGATAAATTTTTATCTTCATTAATCAATGTTATACAATTGTATGACTTTGCAATTTCCTCTGTTCTATCTGTACAACGATTAAGCACAACAATCACTTCTACTTGATCTTTATAAAGTTGTGCAGCTTTGACGATTGATTCTAGGCATCCCCCGATGTACTTTTCTTCGTTGTGAGCGGGTATTATTACGGAAAATTTCACATTATTTTCATTTATATCCTTAATAAATTGCTTGCTTTCGGACATAGCAAAATCCCTCTCCCCTATATAATTAGTACTTACAAAAACAGTATATCATTTACATATAAATTATTTTATGGCAATTTCGTAACAATATATTCAAAATATAGCTACTTCATAACAGCTAAAATCGCTAATCAAATTGTAACCAGAACCAAAAGTGGCGTGGCTAGAGCCAAAGCCATTGCAAGCTTCACTATCTGGAGAAATCGCATTCTTGAATGTTAAGAATTGCATTAATAAGTTCAACAAAAATAATCAGGCGCTCATATAAAATTGAGTTCCTAGTATTTATTGTTTACTCGTCATAGGGTTTGTATTTGCCTGATAACCCTTTTGCTTCCTCTTTATTGAAAGGTGGATTTTACTGAGTAACAATAAAGTTGTTTCTCAATCGTGCGGGATTCTGTAACAAAAAACAGCGCTCGTTTTCAATTAAGGTCCAGATTGTTGAATAACAAGCTTTTAAGAAATGTTTACCAACGACGCTTAGGGACGTTTTTGCTTCAAATAATGCAGCGTTTCAGTTGAGATTTGATCATTACAATTTTCCTAAAATAATTTATTATAAAGAAATAGAGAGGATGTGTAGCTATGGTAAATCTCGATAGATTAATTTATCCAGCTTTCATACAGCAAGATGATGAAGGAATATTTTGTGTTTATTTCCCTACTCTGTTTCTTGAAAATGGATGGGAATATCCATTAACAAGAAGAGAAACTAGACACAAAGCAATACAAGATGCCAAAAAGGATTTAGCTTACACTTTGGCTGGAATCCTTTATGACAATGAAGAGCTTCCTGAACCTTCCTATCTAAATAGAAATGACCTTTCCGAAGGGATGGAATTAGTGGAGATAGAGACATCATTTGAACCGTATGCTGAAGAAATAAAGGAGCATTTAAAAGGTCGTCATTGGCATATCACTTATTATGACGAAGAAAATGATGATTATATTGAAGCTATTGGGTATAAAAATGAACAAGGAATGTGGGACATTTATTTTGAAGATTTTTCTACGAAAGTGGAATATGATAATTTTGATTCTCCCAATCAAAAAAAACTTAAATACCCTATGGACCCTTTGCTCTTTAGTGTCAAATTTTATTCCGATGCAGAGGAGAAATTCAGCCAATATGTTGAAAATGTAATACTAAAGCAACGTGGTAATAAATGATTCCATCTACATGGTTTTCATTGAACTAATAGGTACTTAATTCAACAAGGAAAAAGAAACAAAAGGAACAAATGTAAAACATGAACGATCGTTTGTGATTTAAAATTTGTATTGTAAACTCGGAGGTAGGTTCGGTAGGAGTAAGGCTGATGTAAAGGAGTAGTGGCGGAATAGGTAGACGTAATGTAGTGGTGTAGCTAATGGCTCTTTGTATAGGGCGCTGAAGCTCCAGCAAGATCGGGCATAAACGAGATACCACGAAAATTACCATACAAGGTGCAAATCTACTTTTACTTATTCCTGTCTAAACAAGAACTATAAAAGCATTGTAATAGCTTTATGATGCTTTTTTCTTTTGCTTTGAAAACTGCGTCAAACTGCCAAAACACTTCGAGTCGAGAGGGCAGAGTTTGGTGTGGTTTTGAGAGCAAACATATACCAATGATTAAAGTTGAAGTAAATGCTCATGCAGCTTTACTTTCGCATTGGAGATTTCGACAAAATTTTTTCCATTTAAAAGTAAAACACAATTTATTGTTAGAGAAAAAATCGTTATAAACAAATTATAATCAAAACATCCTTCGTGTGGGTTGAAAAGTAAGTATCGAGCAAAGTTTCTCGCCTTTGATTCGTCAGTGTTCTATGAGCGTAGGTTATTATTATTGATTCATAACAACTACGTATAAATGTGATTAGGTGAAAAGATTTACAAGATATTAATATCTAATTAAAAAAAACATGTTATTTTGTTTAGGTAAAAGAATTAATTGCCTACAATGAGAGGAGAAGAAATAATGGAAAAAAACATTGAAGTTTTAAGAACAGAGGGGGACATTAATTTAACAAAAACTCGTTCTTTATGGCAAGAAAAACACTTAAGCAAAGAATCATTTGAGCTTTTAAACGATGATTCCAAGTATTATTTACATCAATCTCTTTCTACTCCTTGTTTAAATATTATTGAAAAAAGCTATGGTATTTACATAGAGGATATAGATGGAAGAAAGTATATGGATTTTCACGGAAATAATGTTCATCAAATAGGTTATGGTAATGAGTATGTTATTCAAGCAGTAAAAGAGCAGTTGGATATTCTTCCATTCTCACCAAGACGTTATACAAATAAAGTTGCGATCCAGTTGGCAAAAAAATTAGTTGACATTGCACCAGAAAGTTTAAATAAAGTACTATTGACTCCTGGGGGAACTTCAGCTGTTGGAATGGCTTTAAAACTTGTTAGAAAGGTAACAGGTAAATTTAAAACTATATCTATGTGGGATTCATTTCATGGTGCATCTTTAGACGCTATTTCAGTTGGAGGAGAAGCACTCTTCCGTAACGGTATGGGTCCTTTAATGCCAGGGAGTCTGCATATAGCTCCTTACAATTCATATCGTGGTTTGTTTGATGATGACAATGGTAGATTTAAATCCCTTGATTATTTAGAATATGTACTTGAAAGAGAAAATGAAATCGGTGCAATTATTTTAGAGCCTGTTCGTTGTACAGACGTGCATATCCCACCAAAAGAGTACTATCAACGTTTACGTAATATTTGTGATAGGAACAATATATTATTGATTTTTGATGAAATTCCAACAGCTTTAGGGCGAACAGGTAAAATGTTCACTTTTGAAAACTTTGGAGTTATTCCAGATATTGTTTTATTGGGAAAAGGATTGGGTGGAGGCGTATTTCCAATGGCAGCGATGCTCGTAAAAGGAGACCTTGATGTTGCCCAAGATATTGCACTCGGTCATTACACTCATGAAAAAAGTTCATTAGGTTGTGCAGCAGCATTGGCTACTCTTAATTATATCGAGGATTTTAAATTAATTGATAAGGCTAATCAATTAGGAAATTATATGAGAATACGTCTTAAAAAGATGCAAGGAAAATATGAAATTATAGGTGATGTTCGAGGAATCGGTCTTTTATACGGAGTAGAATTAGTATTAAAACGCAATTCGAAAGAAAAAGCTATATCTGAAGCAGAGCAAGTAATGTATAAATGTATGGAAAAGGGATTAAGCTTTAAAGTATCCCAAGGAAATGTGCTTACTCTCACTCCACCACTTATCATTAAGGAACATCAATTAGAACTGGCAATGGATATTTTAGAACAATCTATCCAAGAGGTTTTAGAGCAGTGATATAGATTTATGAAGAATTTATACAATTTATTAGACTGAAGCAACTAAACATCTCATATGAGGTGTTTTTATTATATAAAGAAACTTGATGTAACCATTCCAAAACAAACAAAGGTCGATGGAGGTGGGGTATTCAAGGCTGTTATTGCGATTATAAGTGAAAATAGTGTATTATAGCATTCATGTTGTAAACAAAAAGGACGGATGTAATGAAATATAATAAGACAATTATGCTAAAGCTTATAAATGAACATCGAACATTGCATGATGAATTAAAAAAGCTAAAATCTGAAATGGGTTTAGAGAAAAATTTTGCAGTAAAGGCATTGTATCATTCATTTGTTGCAGAAGATGGTCCTTATATGAAAGAATATCAGGATTTAGAGCGATTACAATAAATCGTAGTGCCACTAACAAAATTGTTGGCAAGATAAGTAATAACTTTTAGTGCAAGAATTTAAATACTAAGCTTGAGATTGAGCCATTCATTTTGAGTGGCTTTTTATTTTGTCTTTTTTCTCCCAGACGCTATAAAGAACGAGAACAAATACACTTTTGAACAGTTTAGGGATTCTTATGGATAACTAAATTGGGCAAGGAGGAAATCATGAATGAAAAGTTAAAGAAGAAAATAGAAAAGTATATGGATTACTATAATAACGATCGAATTAAACAAAGATTGGCTGGCATCGGTCCGGTAAAATACCGAGCTTATGCCAGCCGATTAGCTGCATAAATAAGGGTTCACTTCACAGCTACATGCCGTCTTGGTCTATTTTCATTTCATTTAATATTTGTTTGCGTTCTAGAATCAATTCCATAAACTCCTCTAAATCTTCCTCTAAAGCGTGGTTTTTAATAAAGCTACGCGCTCTTGATCGTGCGCTAATGTATTTTGCACGCTCTTTATTCTTCTCTTGCCAACGTTTATTAGCTTCAGTCTGAAAATTCTTCTCCATTTTAATCCTTCCTTTTTTTAAAATATACTATGATATTTAATATCACTAAGATTAAACAAAAAGAGTAAATAATAATCATAGATACATCGAAGAAGCCTGGTTGTTTCCAATTCACCATATTAATCAAAGCGTAAATAGCAAATGCAAAAGCTGCTACATATCCGATATTTTTCATAATACAATGGATATGATAAGATTATAGGGAAGGAGTGGCTAACCTCCTTCTGTAAGCTTTTAGCGACGTTTACCTTTGCGAGAGGGGCATCGCTTTTTATTTTGCTTACCTGTTCGCATGCCTTGAATATTTTTTACTGAGCCTTTCAGCAAATTAATTACAGTAGCGACTGCGACTAAATAAGCTAAAACCTTATCATAATCTACTTTGTTCACATCCTTTCTACACCCTAAAAGTACTAGTATTTAAATTCAATGTTCAATTTAATTATTTTACTTAAAATGAATATATTCCCTTGAAAAATGAGAACATTTGTTCTATTCTTAAAACAAGAACAAATGTTCTTAACGAAATTTAAATGGGGACAAGCCAACAGTTAGCTACCATACTTATGATGGAACTTGGGCAACGATTACAATTACTCAGAAAGCAAATGTGTTCAAAAATGTTGGATATGAAATTATCGGTCAACTTGAAGCTGGTGGAAAATACAAAGTGTATGGTCAAAGAGAATATGCAGCTGATGGCACTCTATACTATAATGTTGGATCTGGCTATATCCACAATGCTTATGGAACTATTGCTAATCACCATGCAACTGTTACAACTACTATTCATAAGTATAGTTCTCCTAATGGAGCATTTAAACGCCAATTAGCACCAGGGACTTATAAAGTGCATGCAGCTAAAGATAGTTGGTATAATTTAGGTGCAGAATGGGTTAAAGCTGATCAAGTATTAGTAACTAAAAACTAAACTCAAAAGATATTTTAATAAGATTAAAGACTAGCCAATCCAAGCAATTATGCAAGGATAATCTTTTTTACAGAGGTATTTCTAAAAACTAACCAGGCGCTCAAATGAGTACCTGGTTAGTTTTATTTTAAGTCCCTAATTTTTTGTTTTTTCTTATTCAAAATTATGATTCCTATAATCATCACAATACCGCCAACCATTTTCAAAATTATACTTTTTATTATGGCATCTTTTATTGTAATATTTAATAATAGGATACCAAATATTAATATAATCAATCCAATTATTCTTTTTATAAATTTCATTACTATCTCCCTAATAGCTGTTTCTTCTTTGCATCAAATCCTTCTTGCGTTAGGATAACTAAATCTAATAGCTCTTTAGTTTAATGAATTCTTCTTTAGGAATTGATGATGTCGCAGGAAGGGAAGTGACAGTTGCGTGTGTAACTCTTCCTCTTCAGCAACTATTAAAAGTGAAAGCTTTTCAAAATCTTTTTTATCGCATTTTATTACAAGTGGAATTTTTTCGCCATTAAATCTCTTTAAGAAAAGAGTTGCAATTGATTTATCTTTACCTAAATTTGCGCCCATAGCTCCAGCACCCCAAAAGCACTACCAATAACAGTCCAACTTGCAATATTTAATGTGGCAACAACAATATATAGTGAAACCCCCTTAAACCACGGCAAGCGAGTCCAACGTTTTCTACAATTTCATATTCCTCAACATGTCCTGCTAGTGTGTGTAGCTCATTCTGTAAATTTATTGCAAGATTCCTTCCTACTGGTTTTAAGTACTCAGTAATTTGTTGTTCAGCGTACATATGATTTTCCACCTTCCTTATCATCTAGGTACTACCATAAAATAAGGATTGAATGGTAATACAATGAAATTGTATCAATACTAGTAGGTATTGTCAGTACGTTATAAATAATAAATAGGTCACTCATATGAATGAAATGAGTGGCCTACTGTGTGTAAATACAGATCAGTGTAACTGCTCATGTATGCTT
Organism: Lysinibacillus sp. HST-98; assembly: GCF_016757845.1. Lineage (NCBI taxonomy): Bacteria > Bacillati > Bacillota > Bacilli > Caryophanales > Bacillaceae > Lysinibacillus > Lysinibacillus sp. HST-98. Next base: position 131,353 of record NZ_JAENHX010000001.1, on the reverse strand, counting down.
ATTTATTAAGAATAAAGAGGTACTCCAGATAGTACCCCACTTAAAAGTGTTTATATGAGTTTATATGAATTATATTTCATATTAGAAAAACCTATATTTATTTTAGATATTCAAGAAAAGCATCCCTCTATTTTTCACCATTCCGATTTCCTTAGAGCAAAAACCCCACCAAATCAACACTTTTACGCTATAATGTAGGACGAGGTGAAGAAAATGTTTGTGAGTGAGAAACAAATTGAAATACGGTACGCAGAGACCGACCAGATGGGCGTGGTGTACCATGCGAACTACATCATTTGGATGGAAATTGGGCGTACCCAGCTTGTAAGTGATGCTGGCTTTGAGTATGCTGCATTAGAAAAAGATGGCTATGTATCGCCTGTGATGGATTTATCGATTTCGTATAAAGCAGCCATGCATTATGGACAAGTGGCGACGGTGCGCACTTGGGTAGAAAAGCATGATCGTTTACGAACTACGTATGGCTATGAAATTTTACATGAGGATGGCACGGTAGCAGCCACAGCTCAATCCGTACATATTCTTGCGCATAAGGATACATTGCGACCGGTATCATTAAGTAAGATTGACCCAGCTTGGGATGCCAAATATAAAGAAATTGCCGTCGAGGCAAAATAGGAGAACAATAGATGGAAATGTTTCTAGCTTTAGGCGCTATTTTGGCAGCTCTTGGTGTTGTTTTAGGTGCTTTTGGTGCACATGCACTCAAGGATAAGTTTGCCTCACCGCATTATGCAGCCATTTGGGAAACGGCTGTGCAATATCAGATGTACCATGCTTTAGGGATTCTAGCCCTTGGCATTCTATCCAATGATGCATTTTTAGGAAGCTCTAGTTTGCTTTCTTGGGCAGGCTACTTGATGTTTACAGGGATTGTATTCTTCTCTGGTAGTCTATATGTGCTAGCCGTGACAGGTGTGAAAAAGCTAGGTGCGATTACGCCAATTGGTGGCATGTTATTTATTATTGCGTGGGTGCTTGTTATAATAGCTGCCTTATCCTGATACAGAAAAAGTAACGAGAACGTTCTGATGATTTATATCATAGGAGCTTCTCGTTTTTTAGTTGAAAGGAAGAAAATGAAACAATTTGTCTGATTTTGCGTATTACATAATATTAAGAGATGTTAAAATAAGCTAAACATCAATGTGAAGGTGGGAATATTTATGGGTTTATTGAAAGCAGGCGTTGGGGCATTAACAGGTGTTTTAGAGGATCAATGGCGTGAGTATTTTTATTGTGAGTCATTATCCTCAGATGTTCTAGTAACTAAGGGTGTTAAACGCACTTCTAAACGAGGTTCAAATAAAGGAAATGACAACATTATTAGCAATGGCTCGATTATTGCCGTCAATGAAGGGCAATGTATGATGATTGTTGAACAGGGAAAAGTTGTAGAGTTTTCTTCAGAAGCTGGGGAATATGTCTATGATACATCAACAGAACCTTCGATTATGTACGGCTCAGATTTATCCCAAGGCATAATAGAAACATTTAAACAGATAGGCAAGCGTTTTACATTTGGTGGGGAACCTGCTAAAGATCAGCGAGTTTATTATTTTAATAAAAAGGAGATTGTTGGGAATAAATATGGCACTCCTGCACCAATTCCATTCCGAGTTATTGATCGTAATATCGGATTAGATATCGACATTGCCATTCGTTGCCATGGTGAGTATTCTTATAGAATCATTGATCCGTTATTATTCTATACAAATGTATGTGGAAATGTAGAGCGTGAATTTACGCGAGAGGCCATTGATAGCCAGTTAAAATCAGAATTAATGACAGCGTTACAGCCAGCTTTTGCACAAATTTCAGCAAGTGGCGTTCGTTATAGTGAAATACCTGCGCATACGGTTGCCTTAGCAGACGCACTCAATAAGGTATTATCAGAAAAGTGGCTTGCTACACGTGGTTTAGCTGTTGTGTCATTTGGCATTAGTACCCTGAAGGCTTCTGAGGAAGACGAAGCCATGATAAAACAACTACAACGCAATGCGGTCATGCGTGATCCAGGTATGGCTGCTGCCCATTTAACAGGCGCTCAGGCAGAAGCGATGATTGCAGCTGCTAACAATGATGGTGGCGCTATGGCAGGCTTTATGGGGATGAATATGGCTGCACAAGCAGGTGGAGTCAATGCTGGTCAGCTTTATCAAATGAATGAGCAAAATAAGCAAGCGCAAATGGCTCAGGCTGCGTTGCAAAATCAATCAGCCAAAGCACTTGGAACATGGACATGTGCATGTGGTCATGACAACACAGGGAAATTCTGTTCAAATTGCGGGGCAGCAAAACCAGTGGAAGAGGGCTGGACATGTACATGTGGAGCGGTGAATAAAGGAAAGTTTTGTAGCGAGTGTGGCTCTAAAAAAACAGCTGGTGCTTTACTCTATGCATGTGATAAATGTGGGTGGGCACCAGAGGACCCTGCCAATCCGCCTAAATTCTGTCCAGAATGCGGCGATGTTTTTGATGAAAAAGATGTCAAGTAAGGAGATGATGACCTATGTCAACGCAAGAAGTTGAAAATGTCAAACAAGTAAAACTTGACTTTGATGCAGAATGTCCGTCCTGTAGTGCATCAATTGAGTTTAATCCTGCTACAGGTAAGCTGACTTGTCCGTATTGTGGATTTGAATCAGAAATTGCAACCCCTGAACAAGAAGAGGAAAAGGTTGCTCAGGAAATGGACTTCTTAAAAGCAGAGGAACGTGGGAATTTCAATTGGGGCGTGGAGAAGAAAACAGTTATTTGTAAAGCTTGTGCGGCCGAGACAATTTATGATGCCCTGCAGGTCGCTGACAGTTGTCCTTACTGCGGCTCAAATCAGGTCATGGAAGCGAGCGCTGAAAATACGCTTGCTCCCAATGGCGTATGTGCTTTTGAAGTAACAGATAAGCAGGCTGGAGAACATTTTCAGAAATGGATCAAAGGTCGATGGTTTACACCAAAGGCTGCCAAAATAAGTGCAAAGCCTGATGCCTTTAAAGGGGTATACCTCCCGTATTGGACATTTGATTCAAAAACAAGCTCCAGATACTCCGCAAGATATGGACGACATCGAACGGTTACGGATAAAGATGGTAAAACGCATACTGAAACAGATTGGTATTCAACAAGTGGTTTTTATCAGGAATTTATAGACGATCATTTAGTGAGTGCCACAACACGCTATGATCGGGACATGATGCGAAAAATTGAACCATTTAATCTTCTTAATAATAAGGCCTATAAACCCCAATATGTAGCTGGATTTTTATCAGAGCGTTACAGTGTTGGTTTGCAGGATGGCTGGAGCCAAGCAAAAAGTGAAATTCATGATCATCTCCATGCGCAGATTACGTCCAAAATTCGTTGGGAAAATAGGGCGGATGTAGTATCCAATCTACGTTTTTCCACAAACCATGATGATATTACATACAAATATTTAATGTTACCCATTTGGTTATCCTCTTTCCGCTATAAGGAGAAGGTTTACCGCTTTATGGTGAATGGACAAACGGGTCGAGTTGGCGGCAATGCTCCTATCTCGCCGCTTCGCGTAACAATTGCTGTTATTTTATCCTTAGCAGTAATCACTCTGATTTGGTATTTCTTTATGTCTGAATAATAATAAACAGTATGCCAGTAGGAGCCTTTTGTTGTCCTTTTGGGATACTGTTTTTTCATAAAATTGTCCTTAAATACTGGGTAAATGACTGAATTAATTGGCTTATATAGGATAATCATCATCCATTATCACGGCTGTCATTGCGTCAAGTTGCATAGATTAAAGGGAGAGTAAAATATTAGAACAGCCTTGGATGGACAAAAGCATAAGGTTGCAAGATGGTGTAAAAAGCAACTTACTATGTAGGAAAATCGTTAGAATGGATAAAAATCAACTAATGCAATGGTGGTTAAAAATGAGGGCGGATTTGCCATAAATGATGAGTAGTGAAGTTGCGATTTTACTTTAAACAACTTATTATACAGTCAGAGAGCATTTTTTAAGCTAGTCATGATAAATGTAATGTTATTTTTGAATAACAACAAAAACGTTATTCATATTGGAGGTTTCGATGATGGACGCAATTGAAGTGTTAACAAATTTAGATCAAATACATGGGTATTATCAACCGATATTTAGCGCAGACGCGCATACGGTGATTGCCTACGAAATTTCCGGATATCTACAAATTCAAGGTCAGCAAATTAATTTAAAGGATTTCGTCAACAATGAAGATATTCCAGAAGAATATCGAATTGATATGGAACACAAAATTTTACATGCGGCATTAGCCAAAATTGATGAAATTGCACCAGAAATTGATATTTATATTCCAAGCAATCCAAATTTATTGATGCAAGATTTTGGTGAAAGTCATTTTAATATTATCCAACAATATCTAGAGGAAAAAGATTTACAGCGTATCGTACTTGTCGTATCAGAGCATCGTTTTATAGGGGATATTAACAAATTACATCACGCCCTACGCTATTTTACGACGTTTGGGGTGAAAATTGCCGTTCAGGAAGTAGGCGCCGAAAGTCATTTAGAGCATATTGCGCTATTGGCACCACATATCTTAAAAGTCAATACACGTGATTTAAATTACGATTCTTGGTCCGCTCAATCGGACATGATTTCTGCCATTGGTAGCCTAGCTTATAAAATTGGAGCGAATCTATTATTTGAAGAAATTGAAACGGTTTATCAACTACAATTTGCTTGGAAAAATGGTGGTAGATTTTATCAAGGGCCATACCTAGCAAATCCAGCTATGACTTTTGTTGATAAGGATATATTAAAGGAACGTTTTAAAAAAGAATGCCAGCAATTTATTACTTCCGAAAAGAAAATGCTAGAGGCGCAATATTTGCAGTTGAAAAAATTAAGGGAGGAATTAGAGGCGATTGTTCACCGTGTGAAACCAACAAGCGACAATGTCTCCCATTTAGAGTACTTAGCTGAATTATTGGATAGCTACTCCTTCCGTCTCTATATTTGTAATGAGGACGGATTCCAGTTAACGCCTAACGTTATGCGAATTGATGGGAATTGGGAGCTACAGCCGCGTGCCATCAATAAAAATTGGAGCTGGCGTCCTTATTTCCTTCAAACAATTATTAAAATGCGCAACGATCAAAGTGGGGAAATCTCTGAATTGTATCGGGATATTGAAACAGGAGAAATTACAAGAACATTCTCCATTGCGATCAACGAGCATGAATATTTGTTTGTTGACCTTTCCTATGATTATCTTTATGAGCACAAAATCTTTAGATAATATTAGTAATTTCTTTAGTGACAACATATCAGGAGTACAATTGCAATTCGATATATTTAGTGAACTAGGTATGATGGGAGAATCCTAAAAGCCTAGTAAAATACTGAAGTTGCCTTCTATTTTTGTAGAAGGCAATTTTTTTGATTTCAATCAAGAATGCTATTTAAATTCTCATAGAAAATTACCTACCTCTATCGAAACAAAAAGGGCAAGCAATACATTTGTTAAATTTGGAATGAACGATTTTGTTTTTTCAGTATTTTTTCATTTAGCTTAATTAAGATGGAAATAACAAAAAGGAGCTGAAAAAATGAGGATTATCAAAATACTTCTAATTATGATTTTAATTTGGCCATTTGTTGATGCCAAAATAGCAAATGCGGATGATGAAGAAGATTATGAAAAATACGAGGGTGATGTTCATAAAAAGCACAATGATTATGAAGATGATGATGATGACGAGGAAGATGATGATTATTATAAAGAAGAGGATGAGTACGAATATTATGACCAAAGATACCTTGAAACAAATAGTAATACATGGAATATTTGGACAAGATCGACTTATGTAAATAAAGGAGAGTTACCCTTTAAAGAAGCGAAAGAAATTCAAATAAAACTAGAAAATAATAATAATACAGTGTCACTTTACTTGATTCCTTTAGATGGTGAAATATATGTGCCAGGTAAAATTGTTGCTGAACTTTTAGGTGCAAAAGTAGTTAATTATGATAATAGTAAAATATTAGAAATTAATAAAGCTGGTACAGAACTAATTTTTCGTGCGGGGACAAATGTTGTGTACTATAACGAGATAAAATCGCCGATACCAGCTGTTACATTTTACTTGAATGATAATATATATGTTCCAATTAGTGTAATTTCAAATGGTTTGGGCTATGTGGCTGAATGGCAAGAAATGAATAACGCTGTTGTATTGAAGTTATTAAAATAAAAAAGGAGATGATTAAATGAAAGATCAAAAGAAAGCTAAATGGATATTAGGTACCTCTGGAGTAATATTATCTTCTTTACTATTAACGCAATTTAATCATGTTCCATCAGATACAAACATAGCTGATCTAAATTTGACAAATGAACAATCAAAAAAAATGTCAGACCGAGAAAGGGAACTTGTTCAATTGGATTGGACAAATTTTGAAATTGTGGGAGTGAATCAGCTACAACAACCAAATAAAATTCGGACCGATCGAACGACCAAACGATCCTAAACTTAGTTTGAAGTGGAGTTGAAATTGCTTGGATACCTTATCACTAAACACGATGAATACAAACTTTTATATTGAAATTGCTGGAACACAACAAATTGATTGGAAAGACAAAGTGGTGAAATGGTTGCAATACGTTGCAAGAGAGTGGTCAAGATTTGAGCCAAATAATGAGTTAAATCAAATTAATCAACTAAAGGTAGGAGAAATAGGCAAAATTACTCCTGCATTATACGATTGTTTAAAAGCAGCAGACAACTATTATACATTAACTAATAATATATTTTCTCCGTATTTAAAATTACATTTAGAACAACATGGGTATGATCGATCCTTTCCTTTTCACGAATCAAAGTATAAGCCAATACAAATAGAAAAAAAGGCAAATAAGCCATTTCTTTTTTTGGATCACAATGAAGTTTTAAAAACGGATAATCAATTAATTGATTTAGGTGGATTTGCCAAAGGATACGTAGTTGAAAAAATAGCTGATTGGCTTAGACAGATTTCTCCAGAGTTTGGAATTGTAGATGGTGGTGGAGATATGAAAATGTGGTCGTCAGGCAACAAGACATGGACCATTGGGATTGCTCATCCATTTCATATACACGAAGAGATCAGTACAATTAGAATTCAAAATGGAGCAATTGCCACTTCAAATCGTATATTTAGAAGTTGGAAACAGCAGGGGAAAGAAAAGCATCACTTATTAGATGGAAGAACTGGAGAGGTAATCCTTAGCCCTATACTTCAAACAACAATAATAACAAACTCATTATGTCAAGCAGAAGTAGCAACAAAACTTGCTTTTTTATTAAATGAACAAGAATTACAAGTGTGGTTTGACAAACTACAGATGTCTTGCGCTTGCTTGATAGCAAAAGATGATGGAAGTATATATTGGTTGAAAGGAGGAGAAAAGTTAGATGTTATTTAGTACTTGGGAATGGATTCGATTATTAGGGCTTTTAAGTTATTTTTACTTCAGTATGTCCATTTTGTTTGGTTTACTAAGGAAATCTTCTACTCTCAAGTCCAATAAAAACTTGTACTTTCAATTACATCAAATGAGTGGATGGATGGGATTTATAACTGTTATTGTACATTTACTTTTACTAATGATTGATCAATACGAACCCTATACTATTGCTGATATCGTATTACCTTTTAGCGCGAACTATCAGCCATTGTTGTCTGGGCTGGGAACCATAGCTTTTTATTTATTTTTAATAGTTCTTGTAACATCAGATATATGGATAAATAAAATGAACTTCTCACTTTGGAAGAAGATACATTTTCTTGTTTTACCTGCTTGGATATTATCACTTATTCATGGGCTATTCATTGGTACTGACTCTAATCAAATGTTAGTAATTTTATTTTATAGTAGTACGGTAATGGTTATAATCATCGCACTACTTGTAAGGTTGATGAGTGATGGGTTTAAGAAGAAAGATCAAAAGCAAGGGGTTAGCAAGTAAGCGGTGCTTGAATGGAGGAAAGGCAGTTTCTCCATGTTAGCTAGACTGCCAAAGTAGCTCACAAAAATAACCTAGTTGAATGGCACTACTGATTCATGTAATGCCATTCTATGGTTTATCCATCATGTAACGATAAATAGCCTACTTTTTATTATAAAGAGGAAATTGAATACAAAATGTTGTACCTTTTTCCAACTCGCTTTGAACTGTTAATGTTCCTCCGTGATCTTGAACAATAGAATCAGCTATAGCAAGTCCCAGTCCTGTTCCGTTTCGGTTTCTCACAGCATCACTCCGGAAAAATCTATCAAAAATAAAAGGGAGGTCTTCCTTAGAAATCCCAATGCCTGTATCTTCAATGTAGATATATATCATTTTATCAGTCTGTAAAAGCTTTAGATAGATGGATCCTTTTTGTGTGTACTGGGCTGCATTATCTAATAATATATAAATTAATTCAGTTATATTATTTGAATTTCCAATAAATTCAACATTAGGTTGGATTTCTGTTTCGAAAACGATTGTTTTTGGTAACGCTCTTTTAAACTTCCTACTAATCGTTATAAGCAACTCTGTTAAGGAGATTTTTTCTTTAGTTGAATGAATACGATTTTTGTCATGTCGGGCTAAAAATAATAGTTTCTCTAATAGCTCTTTCATTAACGCTGCTTCATGCTTTAAATCTTCGATTAATTCTTTACCGAAATCACTCATATTATTAGCTTCATCAGATTCTAAAATATCGAGTGAACTATAAAATACACTTAGCGGTGTTCTTAACTCATGAGAAGCATCTGAAACAAAACTTTTTTGTTTTTCAAGTGCATGTTGAATGGGGATCATGGCTTTTCCTGCCATGTAGTAACTTAAGAATCCAATTATGATTGTAAAAATTATAATTAAAACTATAAACAGTAAAATCATTTTTTGAAAAAAATGATATTGTGATGTGGTCGATTTGCCTATAACAATATATCCTAGGAATTCATCGTTAGTCTGAATGGGTTTCGATAAAATTAAAAGATGTTTATCGCGCCAATTTAAATTTTTTACAAAACGTTTAGAAGGATTTTCCGTTTGAATGATTTTTTCTAGATCTTTAAATAAACCTTGATAGTTTTCGTCACCGTGGACTAGTATCTGGTCTTTTGTGTAAACATAGTAAAAATACATACCATTTGGGTTAAATTCTAATTTCCCTTCATTATCATTTTTGTGCTCAAAAAAGTCATGATATTGTTCTTCGTAATAAGTTTCTAGTTCTTCTACTTGTTGATAATTCATTAGTTGAACTAATGAAAAATAAAGAATAATAAGAAAAGCAAAGAAAAAGCCTATAAAATAAATGGAGTTAAATAAAGTTAATTTTTTACGAGTTTTCTTAAACATGCTACCTCACTCTGTATCCTATTCCTCTAATGTTTTCAATAATGGATTTTGATCGATTATAATCGATTTTTTTACGAACTAATTTTACTAACGCATCAAGGTTGTTGTTAGTCATTTCATGATCAAATCCCCATACTTGTGTATAAATTTGTTCTCTAGTAAGAACGATGCCTTTGTTGATAAAAAGGTACTCTAACAATAAGAATTCGTTTTTAGTTAATAGTATTTCTTGATTATCTTTATAAAGTGTCCTAGAATCCAAATATAACTTTAAATCATCAATTTGAATAATTTGATGAATGGATTTATTTTTTCTTCTTAAAATGGCACGTATTCTCGCTAAGAGTTCTTCCATTTTAAATGGTTTAACAACATAATCATCAGCACCTGCATCTAATCCAAGGATGATGTCATTGCTATCATCCTTTGCTGTTAGTATTAAAATGCCACCTTCATAACCATTTCTTCTAGCTTCTTTGCACACATCAATACCGCTTAATTCTGGCATCATCCAATCTAGAATGACGAGGTCGTAAGTTTGAAACAGTATGTATTCTAATGCATGCTGACCATTATCTACAGCATCGACCTGATGAAATTCTTTTTGAATGATGTGAACAATGTTTTTCCTTAACCGATTATCATCTTCTGCTATCAGTATTTTCAACGAAGCTCCCCTACCTTTTTTATACTCAGTATAACTAATTTATAACAACATTATGAAATCCACCTGAATTTTTTATGCAACCAACCTTCTACTTATTCTAAGTCAAAAAAGAAATTTTAGTTAAATATCGTAATTTTTTCTAGTGCCGTTTTTCAGATTTTTTTCATATTGTTTGCTTAGACTAATGTTGAAACTCAATATGGAAGGAGATCTCCTATGCGATATTTAAAAATTTTTGGGATAGTATTGGTAGTTATATTTTTTATGTATGATGTAAATCCCATATATGCAGATGATATTTTTGATGGAAAAGATGAATATGATTATGAGGATAACGGTAGACAACAACACGAGGAAGGACGTTATGAGGATATTGGTGAATTAATTGGTTGGTGTACATTCATAGGAATTGGTGCAGCTGGTATGATTTTTCCTATTCGAACCTTCATGAAGTCTGTAATTCGTACATTCCCACAAGCTAAAGGGCTATATTTATCTGCAGCAAAGTTAATAGGTAGATATCATATTCTTTTTGGCATAATGGCATTGTTATTAGGTATAGGTCATGGGTTAATCATGTACTTTAATGAGGGTGAATTGGAGAATGAAGGAATTATTGGCTTGATTGCAATTATTCTTTTGTCTATTACTGCTATCGTAGGAATGAATTTTTTCAACTATAGAAAAAATCGAAGCTTACGAACAATCCATATTTCCATAGCCGCATTAAGTGTTATTGCAGGAGGGATTCATATTTTTATCTCTTAGTCATGTAAACATGACTCGGCTCATAATTACTCAGCTTAACATTTTTGTTGCCTATTGTATTCATTTCTATATATTTGTTTTATAAACAATGTTTTAGACAAAGAATTTCTAGTATTTGAGCTTAATGCAAAATGATCGCATTAGGGAAGTGTAATGTGTAATTATATTTAAGTTTATAGTTCTTGTATTGGGTATGGTATATTTCCGTATAAGAATTCTACACCTCAGAATTCATACTAGCTGTAATGGAAGTGGACAAAACTTAGCCACCGACACGACCCCAAAATAACGAAAAAACTAGGTACGCCAAAGAGGGGTACCTAGTTCTATTAGGCAAAGGGACACTTGGGATGGAGTGACCCTAGTAACAATTTCGGAGGTGTAAGGCTAGTTTAGCTTTACACTACTATATATATGTTGTGATTGCTATAGTTGAATAGTTAATTGCCTGAGAAATAATAAATGAAATGCTAAATAGTTTGGGTATTTCATTGATTGTGTAGGATAGAAATGGTAAAATGAACATAACTTTAGGGACAAGGAGGAGAATTCACATGAAAAAAAGGGCTATTCGTTTTTTAAGCATGGGTATAGGGTTCTCCACAGCTGTTTTTTTCTAAAATCAACGAACGAGGGATAAGTCTGCCCTTTTTTAGAAAAATACGATCCTAAAGGAGAAGAGAATATGAAAACAAACATTATACGTAAAACTCCAATGCAGGTACCTAGCCCTGTGGGGGAATATAGCCACATGACAATCATTCCGAAAGATGCAACATTGTTTGCATTTTCTGGACAAATTGGGGTTGATCAAGATGATCAACTGCCTACAGATCTAATTGAACAAACCACCAATACATTTAGAAATATTGAAGCGCTTTTAGCAACTGAGGGATTGGATGCATCTCATGTGGTAAAGGTGAATATATGGGCGACAGAGGAGATTGATTGGCATCATTTCGATCAGCAATGGGAAGTAATGTTTGGTCATTCCTATCCCTCTATGACTATTGCTTATGTATCAGCATTAGGGCTACCAGATATAAAAATAGAGATTGAACTTTGGGCTGCTAAATAGCCTGAAAAACGACAATATCCATGTGGTATTGTCGTTTTTGTGTAACATGGTATTAACGTAACATCCTTTTTAATTGTTTCATTTCATAATTTAATTCGTCAATTTGCTTTTGTAGTTTGTCAATATCATTGCTATTACTTTCATTTTCCTTCAACTCATTTTCTAACGCAAGACCAGCCGCAATGGTCGCTAGAGCGTCTCCACGTGTTGTGATCGCGACAGCCAGCTTAGCTGCTGGACTCACGGATTCCAATCCCTCACTATTCCGATTACCTTTATTTTGCTTCATATAATCCGCCCTACAAAAAAGGGTATTAGTTGCATTGTATGCTTAGGATAAGTAACAGGTGAAGAATTTATGGGCATCAAAGTATGTAACAAGGGACAGTTGGTTTTATAAGGCGTTTTTCAGAAGTTTATGGTCTTTTCAAAGATGATTCAAATGACATTCAGAGGATAAATGAATATTTTAACTCATGTAAAAATGAGTTGTCAATAATAAATTTGTAATTTTATTAAAAAATGTTATAATAGTATTACGATAATTTTTTATAAACGTATTTCGAATTCCGATGTCCTATTTTGCAGAAAGAATTTGGATACGTTTTTTTATTTTTAAACGGAAGAAAAATTCGAAATTGTTTAAAGAAGTTATTTGGAAAAAATTTACTATCTAATAGTAACTTAATTTTTATTCCATAAGGAGGACTAGATGAATGAATCTAATTAATAAGAAAGTTACACACAAGCGTTTTGGCATAGGTAGTATAGTTAATCAAAATGATTCAAGTATTGAAATACATTTTGCATCAGAAAATAAAAGGTTTGTTTTTCCAGATGTATTTGGAAAGCACCTAACAATACATGATAAAAGTGATGCTAAGTTACTTGAGGAAATCATACAAAAAAAGGAAATTGAACGAAAAGAAGAAGAATCGCGGATGGAAGAGGTAAAAGAACTTCAACGGAAAGAACTCTTGCTTCGCTTGGAACACGAAAAACTTATGAGTAATCATAAACTTCATCCCTCATCACAGATGGTTTTTTGGTGTGATTCAGAGGAACAGAATAGTTCTGTTTCAGAGTGGAATGTTTTTTCAGGTATATTAAAGAGTGGTAGTAACAAAGGAAAGCCAAACAAGCCGAGCCGCTTGCACCAAAATAGCGCTGTCCTTTTAACAGCAAGAGATTCCAGCCAGCCTGAAAGTGATAGACGCATCTTAGGTGTCTATATGGTGAATGAAAAATTCGTTGGCAAGCTGTGTGAAGATGGACATATTCCTGCCCATTCAAAATACAGAATTCAACTGACAGAACAGGAATCGGATCAGTTACTTTTCTGGCAATATTATATGAATGAAAAATTCCCCGAAAAAATGACATGGAAGACGGGGAAATATCGTTATTTCGAAAATTTATGGATGGCTCAAATTTTACTTGATATCATATCGTTGAAAAGTGACCCACAAGAACGGGAGTTGGCACAACAATTCTTTAAACATTTTTGTAAAATGAATCAGATAGCAGTTCAAGAAATTCCCAAACCTGATGGCGCATTAACCCGTATTTAGTACAGTGAACCAATTATCAAGATGAAGAGCTATACTTGCTTGCAAGAGAAAAATAATGGCAATGAATACAAGTCACGGGATTTAAAATCCCGTGACTTGTATGTTTATGTCCCAGTAACTTTACTAGCTTATAATACCTATTCCCCACAAAGTACCCCCCAATAATTCACTTTTTAGGTTTAATAAAAGTAAAAGAAACAGCGTTAACAATGGATTAACGCTGTTTTTAAATTAGTCACTTCGGTGACCACATAAAATGGGGATGTGTTTCTTGCTGAAGATATGAGCAAAGATGGAAAGCGAGTAGGGTACATTACCAATATATGATGTTTACCACCAAGTTGATAGGTATTTATCCTTTACGATAAATAATCTTCCTTACTTTGTCGTAGTGGAGGAATTGTCCAATATGTCCCGATTCGCCATAGCCATTCCATAGGGCCAAAGCGGAAAAAGTATAGCCATAGCTTACTAAAGAGCAATTGGCAAACATAAATACCTAAACAAATCCACAAAGATTCAAGATAGCGAAGTTGTCCGATTAAACCGAAAGCATGACCAATTAAGAGAATGAGCACTGTTTGCCCCAAGTAATTAGTCAAGGCCATGCGCCCATATGCTTTTAACGGTGCCAATAGTCGCTGGAACAAAGTATTTTGTAATAATAGGATGATTGTTCCCATGTAAAAGGCAGAAGCAAATGGGCTAAACTGTAGTCCAATTAATGAAAATTGCTCGATATTTGTAATATGAGGCTCTAGCTGATCCTTGGGCAAATGTTGGATATTAACAAGAGGCTCAGGGACATACTGCCATTGATAAAACCAGCTAGCCATGCTTATAAAGCCCATTACAATCGTCACTAACCTGATTTTATTTCGATGTAACGAGATATTTTCAAATAAATGATATTGACCAGCAGCTAGACCAAGCAAAATCAGTGGAAATGGCATTAAAATTTTTAGACCAAAATAGGCGGTGATGGCTAGTAGGATGAACCCAAGGATGAGATTGATGTCTTTGCGCATTTTATAAAAAGGTAAGGCTACAAAGCCAAAAATAGCATAGACAGTTAAGGCTTCACCGGGTTGGAAATAAAAATGCACAAGCCCCATACACAGTAAAATCAAAAGTCTACGACTAAATAAGGCATAGGCTTTTTCGCCCCTTGCCTGTGCGCGTGAAATAAAGAGATAGAATCCTATTCCAAATAAAAATGAAAAAATGATAAAAAATTTGCCCTCTACAAAAAGTGTTAGAAAGTGGCTATAGGCAATATCATTAGCCAATTCAGGTGGTTCAATCCACATTAATGAGGGGATATTGACTAAAATAATGCCCAGTAAGGCGAACCCCCTTAAATAATCTAATGTATCAATTCGTTTATTACTGTTGGTCGGTTGCAACGTATATCTCCTCCTTCAAAACTCATTATAAGGAAGATCTTTTAAAAGTAGTAACGATGAATGTTACGTGAATCTGACAAAATTGTCATCTTATAGAGGCTCTAATGGCTCAGGGTAAATCGCTAATAGCTCATGTGCATGCTGACGTATAAGCTGAATTAGTGCTTGCGGTTCTTTGACAATCGCATGTTGTCCAAGACGAAAGAATAGGGAGCTATTAAAGTGGAGCTCATGTTGATCGATGATCGTATCGATATAACCTGTTCCATCACTATGTTGAACAACCGCTTTTTCAAGATGGGGCTCACTTAAACATTGACGAACGCCCTCGCTTGATAATTCTACATATAAGCGAATAGGCTGCTGAGACTCATAGTCAGTTTCAAGCCATTGCTGCAAATTCATCGTCGTTTTACGGTTTGTTTCACTAATTTTTATGTCTTTAATTCGATCTACACGGAAGAGTAATATTCTTTCATTTGATAGCAGTAGCGCAGGCATATACCATAAGCCATCATGAGCGTACACCCCAATAGGCTGGATATGCTTAGAGGTGATGCCAGACTTCGATTCATACTGGATATGCAGTTGTGATTGGTTGATGATAGCCTCTAAAACGTCCGTTAGGAGTGGTGTTGTAATGGCTCTTTTAGGGTTCCAAAAGGCAATATAGGATTGCAGCGTATCCACCTTTTTCTTGGCTTCCTTCTGTAAGGATTCATACAGCTTTTGAGAGACAGACTTCATTTCAGTATTAAAGGGTAAATCACGATAATAGTGCAAAGACTGAAATGCAAAGAAAATGGTGACCGCCTCTTCTTCAGTAAATAATATCGGGGGGAGAATGGCATTTGATAGCACCGTATAGCCCCCATGTCTTCCTTGTTCTGCGTAAATGGGTAGCCCCATATCACTTAAATCCAAAAGATAACGATGCACCGTTCGCACGGAAATATGGAAGGTGTCGGCAATTTCCTGCGCTGTAAATTTCTTTTTCACACTGACGAATAGCAAAATATCAATTAATCGTTTAGCTTTGGTCATATTTTTTCACCTTTTTATTTAATCATGCCAATAGTTGTCATGTTTTATATTTAGTATAGAGATTGTACAAGAGATTTTCAAAAGAAGAGGAGCTGACGTAATGTCAAGGGAAATACTGGTATTTATTGCAGGGAGTTTAGATGGATTTATTGCCAAGGAAAATGATGATCTACAGTGGCTAGAGGAAACAGAGGGAGAGGGTGATAATGGCTACGCTGATATGTATCAAACTATTGATACCGTCATTATGGGAAAACGAACATATGATTATATCCTAGAACATATTAAACCGTTCCCTTATCCTGATAAAAAATGCTATGTGTTCTCAACAACTCAAACTGGGGAAAATGAGCATGTGACGTTTATCCAAGAGGATGTCATCACATTTACTCAACGTTTAAAAGAGCAAGAAGGCACAAAGATTTGGATGGTAGGGGGAGGGGAGCTTCTAGATGCTTTTTTACAGGAGCGGCTAATTGACGAATGGATTATTACGATTACACCGCATTTACTGGGCTCAGGAATACCCTTGTTTAAATCTCCACGTCCATTCGAAAACTTAAGGCTATTGGAAACAAAACGATATGGTCAAATGGTACAACTGCATTATGAGGTAAAGAAAGAGGCTTAAATCACGCCTCTTTTTTATTTGATAAAGGAACGATAGATTTCTCCTAAGAGACCTTGCATTTGATGGACGCCTGTATCGGTGTTAATCATGGCCACAAAGCCTTTGTCTAGGTGGGGGTAGGCCACTAGCATACATTGATAGCCAACACCCCAGCCAAGCGAGGATATTTCAAGCTGCTCACCAGCACCATCAAGAAATACACCAAGGCCCATCCATTCTTTACAGCCCTGAGGACGAATTAGCTCATGAATTGAAGCTAAACCAAGTGTACCCTTTCCCTTGATAGCCTGCATTACCTCTTGTAATAATTTTGCTAGATCTGACGGTGTTGTCCATAATCCACAAGCTGCATCATACGGGTAAATAGGGTATCTTTGTGCTGTTAGGGTGCCACCTTTCTGATGACCACTTGCTGTATTGGCAGTTGGGAATGCGGAAGAAAAAAAGCTATTTGTCATGGCTAGTGGTTGAAAAATCAGGTCTGTCATGAGTGTTGAAAAACTTGAGCCTGTTGTATCCTCAATCAGCAATTGAACAATGCAAAAGCCAGCATCGGAATAGTGAAATTCTTGCTCAGCCTCAAAAGTACTATCGATTGGTATAGAACAATAAGGAGTTGTACCTTTTAATAAGTCGACCATCGAAGGCCTCTGCCATAGTGAATGTAAGGGAGAGAAGCTGCCTTTAGGGTCAATAATCCCGGCCTGATGACTTAACAAATGTCGTAATGTTACTTTTTTTTCCTGAGTGTAGCTATGTTCTGGCATCTTCCAAGATGTGAGCTTTTGATTAATATCCTCATCTAAATCTACGATACCTTGCTCGACCAGCTTCATCACTAAAATGCTTGTAACTAGTTTACTAATTGAACAGGCATTGAAGATGGTTTCGGTATTGATTCTGTTAGTTTTCCCGACTTCTAATAGACCAAAGCACTCTGCTTTCTGAAGCTCACCATCCTTTATATAGGCAATGCTGAGGCCAGCTATTTGTTGTTGCGACATTTGCTCATGTATTGTCATGAATAAAGATCTCCTAGTTTTCCTTCATCATACCATAATTGGGAATGAATGTTCTTGGAAAACTATCGTTATGTAAGCTGAAATCTATTGTATAATAAAGGAATTATTTCTACAAAGGTACATATAATGGAGGGGTTCTGTGACAAAAGCGTTTCCACAAAAAATACATAGCATTGGGTCCGTTGGCAGTGGGAAAACAACATTGGCGAGGAAGTTATCTAAAACCTTGCAGATTCCTTATTATGAGCTTGATAATGTGGCATGGATGCGAAAGGAATCAGGGGATATTTTAAGAACAGATGAAGAAAAAAAGGAGCACTTACAAACCATTCTCCAAACGAACAGTTGGATTATAGAGGGGATCCATCAGGAGGAATGGGTTGTTGATAGCTTCCAGCAAGCTGATTGCATTATCTTTCTCGATACGCCTTATAAAATTCGAGTCTTTCGTATAATAAAAAGATTTATAAAACAAAAAATGGGCTTCGAAAAAGCTCACTATCAACCTACTTTTTCGATCTTTTTTAAAATGTTTCGTTGGAATAAACGCTTTGAAAGGGTAGGAAAGCCTAAATTCTTTAAACAGCAACATGCTGTATTGGCTAAACTTTTAATGATTCAGCGCAAAAAGGATTTAGATTCCTATTTTCGACAATTCTAAAGCGTATCCCGATGTCAGGATACGCTTGTTCTTAAGCATTTTTCTTTGTACGTGTAGTCCGTTTTCTTGTAGCGGGCTTTTTTGTTTTTTCTAAAGAGGCCTGTAGAGCTGTCATTAAATCCGTGACATTTTCAGGAATTGGACGTTGTTTATCGCTTGTAGATATCGTATTTGTAGCTTTCTTTTCTTCAATTAGTTCTAATAAAGCATTGCGGTAATCATCTGTATATTTTTCAGGGTTGAATGTAGTTGTTAGTTGTTCCACTAACATGAGGGCTGTATCGAGCTCCTTTTGTACTACATCCTGTTCGCTTGGAATATTAGGGACATCGCCAATGCTCCTTACCTCATCTGGATAGTGAATTGTTTCCATCACAAGGGCATTTTGATAAACACGCACAATGGCAAGTTGCTCTTTAGAGCGGATAACGATTTTGGCAATGCCAATTTTCCCTGATTGTTCTAATGTTTTTCGTAACAATGAATAGGCTTTGGCTCCCGTCGAATCGGGTGATAAAAAATAGGTGCGTTCAAAATAGATTGGATCGATTTCAGTTAATTGCACAAAATCAATAATTTCCACAGCCTTATCTTCATTTTCCTTACGCAAGTTTTCTAAATCCTCTTGATCCAACACAACAAATTTATTTTTGGCATATTCATAAGCCTTCACGATATCCTCATCTGTTACCTCTTGGTTACAGCCCTCACAAACCTTTTTATAGCTAATCGGCGTATGGCAGTCTTTGTGAAGCTGACGTAATTTGACATCTTTATTTTCAGTAGCAGCATGTAGTTTCACAGGAATATTAACAAGTCCAAAGGAAATACTGCCTTTCCACACTGTATGCATTGTTGTCACCTCGTTTTTCTTACTATGATGTATTTTGAGGTTTTTTATGTATCTTAAAATGAAATCTTCAAACACTGAATATAAAAAGCAAAGTAGGTATAGCGGAATGAAACCAATGCTTTTATCGGAAACAAACGATGTTCCTAGTGGAGATGAATGGCTATTTGAAACAAAATATGATGGTTTTCGCTGCTTATTAGTTTGGGATGAGGAGCCGAAGCTCATTAGCAGAAATGGACGACTTTTAAATCATTTGTTTCCCGAAATTTTAGCTTTTTGTCAGCAAATCTATACATCCATCCAAACCTTTTTACCCCTAACCTTGGATGGGGAGTTAGTTTATTTACGCAATCATTATAAAAGTGATTTTGCCGTTGTTCAGAAGAGGGGAAGAATGCAAAATCAAGACGTGATTCAGGAACATGCTCATTCATGTCCTTTTCACTATCTAGCATTTGATGTTTTAACCCTTAAAGGAGAATCTCTCCAAAACCACTATTTAAAAACGCGTAAGGAGCAATTGGGCAAGCTTGCGACGAAGTTCAAATGGCCAAGCGTAAACTATGAGAATCCAACGCCTATCCAAGTCATACATGGTAGTGAGGAGCATGAGAGCTTATGGCAGTCCATCAAGCTTTACAATGGGGAAGGCATTGTCGCTAAGAAGAAAACAAGTAAATGGCTTGAAAATATACGATCAAATCACTGGTTAAAGATAAAAAATTGGCGTTATGTCACAGTCATTGTCACACAATATGACCATAGCAATAGTTATTTTCATGGTGCAGTTTTTGAGGACAATCAATTACGAGAAGTCGTTACGTTTAAGCATGGTATGACAGAGGAAGAGCATCGAATACTTGTCAAATTCTTTCAGACTAATGGACTGCGTAAAAAGGAGCTATGGGCACTTGAGCCTTCGATTTGTGTTGATATTGCCTGTATTGATTTTGATGGTAGTAAGCTTCGGGAACCTAGATTTCATGCCTTTCGATTAGAGATATCACCTGAGGACTGTCGTTGGTTGCACATGCAACGTCAACTGTATCCTATCCCTGATTCAGTTGCTATCACACATCCAGACAAGCCTGTATGGCCGAATACGGGTATTACAAAGGATCAATACTTGTTCTATTTGCAAAATATTTCGCCCTATTTAATGCCTTTTCTAAAGGATCGCCCTCTAACGCTAATACGCTATCCACATGGTGTTCCAGATGAAGGTTTTTATCAAAAAAGTAAACCAGAAAAAATGCCTAATTTTGTGGCAACAGCTTTGATGGATGATATTGATTATATCGTGTGTAATAACTTGGAAACGTTATTGTGGCTTGGAAATCAGCTGGCATTAGAGTTCCACATTCCATTTCAAACACATCATTCTCCGTACCCGACAGAAATCGTTTTCGACTTAGATCCTCCCTCAGTACAAGATTTTTCATTAGCCGTTTCAGGAGCACTTGATTTAAAGAACATTATTGATTATTTTCAGCTACAATCCTTTGTCAAAACATCAGGTGGAAAAGGTTTACAGCTATATATTCCTTTACCCGCCAATACATTTACTTATGAAGAGGTACGTATATTTACAGAATTTGTTTGTCGCTTTTTATGTGAGCAAAAGCCAAATTTATATACAATTGAGCGTTTAAAGAAGAATCGTCATGAAAAATTATATTTAGATTATGTGCAGCATGCAGAGGGCAAGACCATCATTGCTCCGTATTCTACTCGGGGCAATGAAATGGGTTTAGTAGCCACACCGCTTCTATGGGAGGAGGTCAATGAAAACCTAACACCAACACTTTTTACGATTCCCTTTGTCATGGAGCGCATGAAAAAAATGAGCAATCCCTTTCAATTATTTCGTGAAGTAGGGGAGCAACAAAATTTTCAAGCAGTTCTAGATCAATTAAAGGAATGAGGACAAGGATAAGCCTCTATATGTGAGACAGGTCATGGCACTACTGAATGAGGTGAGCGCTTTGATCAGAAAAGTAAGTGGGTTCACCTGAAAAAAGAGCGCCCTCCGATGTAAAAGGGAAGGTTTTACAAAAAGCTTGCATTGACCAGTACTATAAGCGCTTCTAAAAAAGAGGTGTCCCCAATGTCATGGGGAACACCTCTTATTGCCGTTAAAGTGGAACCTGTGCATTTGCCTTTTCGAGGTAATCCAGTATGCCCATTGCGGACACAATGGTATCGAATGGAATGGTTTGATAGACAGGATGATCGGACGGAATGCCGTTTTCCTGTAGATAGTTGAATAAAAGTTCCTTTAAGCGAGCATCTAAGTAGTGAACTTGTTCTTGGAACTGGCTGGATGCTGCTTGCGCTTTTCTACCTTCTTCTAAAAAGAGCGGTGTCCAATAGCGCACCTGACGATAGGCTTCTGCTGGATTTTTATAAGCCCCATAGTGACCGAAGTATAATTCACTTGCTTGTAGCTTTTCGTACAATTTTAAGGATTGTTCCATTGTTTCAGGGTTGTATTGATTTGGAGAGGTGGACGGAATGATTAAATCGATTGCTTCCTCATCCATTTCGGGATAGCGAACGCCTGTTGTATCTCCTACAAACAAGCCATTTGTTGCGGAATAAAGCATTGAAACATGATGCTTAGCATGCCCCTCAGTATGATAAAACGTTAAATGATGTTGACCTAATTGCAAACGCTGTTCGTGAAGAACTTCAATAATTCTTGCAGCGTCAATGGGCACAATTGGATCAAAAAGGCGGTCAAATTCAGCGCCATAAACCCCTTTAGCACTGAGAATAAGACGACTTGGATCAATCATATGGGCTGCGCCCCGTGGATGAACCACTAATTTAGCATTGGGACAGCTTTGCAAAAATAAACCTGCTCCGCCTGCATGGTCTAAATGAATATGTGTCACGATGACATAGTCTATATCCTCTACGGCAATATTTAATTTCTGTAACCCTTCCATAATATAAGGTACAGATGGGCTGGCTGAAGTTTCGATGAGAGCTATCTTTTCATCGATTAATAGATAGGAGCTTGTTCGCTGCTCTCGACCTAAATCATGTGTATCGATACAGTAGAAATTTGGTGCGATTTGTTGGACGCTAGTCAATTTAATTTCCCCCTTTTATTTCAAAAAAAGCTAATTATTCTTATAAATGCGATATTTAGCTACAAAAAGTAGTTGTTATACTATATAATAATAGAAAATTAAACTGAATGTCTATTCATTTTTTTAGGGGGATAGTAATGGAGCATAAAATTCGTTATGATACACGAAAAGTTCATCGTGTAAATTTGGCTATTATCTCAATTTTGGCCATTCTAATATGTGGACCTATGATTCTATCAAAGGGCATCCATTTTTTATTTATTGGGTTAGCTGTTATTGCCTTGGCGGTATGTAATTATTTTTTACCTATAAAAACGTATGTCAAAGGCTTTATTTTTGGCCTCATTCCATCAAGTGTTGTGTTTACCTTATTTTTGCTTGATAGCTTTTCATTAAATAAACATTATATTTTACTGTGCACAGTGGCTATTATTGCCCTGTATTTTAAAAAAGAATTGATTGTTTTCTTTGGGATTTTAACTAATCTTAGTTTTTTCATTTTATATATGGTCAACTCGTCATCATTGTTAGGACCATTTGATGACACCATTGTCTTTGTGACACTTCTGGCAATCATGAATGGGGTCATTATAGCTTTTTATTTGCTGGCAAAATGGGGGAATGAATTGATTCAACATGCAGAAATCCAGCAAAATGAAGTGCAAGCATCCTTCAATCAACTACAAAATACATTTCAGGAAATCGAAAAGAGCAGTCAGGCATTGGACAAGCATGTCACGCAATTCCAACAAACAATGCAAAGGATCTCTGGCTCTAGTAAGCAAATTTTAGTAGCAACAGAGGATATCTCTGCAAGTATTCAGCAGGAGGCATCCAGTTTACAAATGATTCACGGCACAATGGGTGACTCGGTTCATTTTGTCAATAAAACATTGACAATTTCGAAGGATACGGTCGTTAAATCTACTGAGCTACAACAAGAAGTATTAGCAGGATGGGATAAAATGCAGGAAGCAATGACTCAAATGAACGTCATGAGTCATGCGATGGGCTCAACTGCGGAAACTGTTAACGAGCTACAACACAGCCTACAAACGGTGGATAGTTTATTAAAGGGGATTACCCATATTGCAGAGCAGACTAATCTATTGGCCTTAAATGCGGCAATAGAAGCGGCTAGAGCGGGAGAACACGGAAAAGGATTTGCGATTGTAGCAGATGAAGTGCGTAAGCTAGCAGAAGAAAGCGCTGCTATTACCGTCAGCATTACCAATGTAACAAAAACCTTGTTTGAAAAATCAACAGAGGCCCATAAACGTTCTGATGACGGTGAAAAGGCACTCCAGCATGGAGAACAGCTTTTACAGGATGTCAGTCATTTCTTTAATAGTTTAAAGGATTCTTTTACGGAAACGAATACAGATTTAACAAGAGGGATGCATGAATTAAGCAGTGCCATCTCACAATTCGAGGTAATCCAAAAGCAAATTGAAAAACTGAATCACATGACGGAGCAAAATGCAACTTCTACTGGAGCTATTTTACATTCAGTGGAGGACGAAAACCAGCTTCTAGTAAGCATGACGGATACAACAAATCATATTCAGGCTTTAAGTAACACGTTAAAGTCATTAGTCATGGCAAAGGTATAATAGAACCATTGATATTGAAATAAATGGTAGGGTAAAATAAGAGTAGGATTAACCATCCTAGATGGAGGGTATATAGATAGCATTCATCTACATTGTTTTATCCATATCTGGTTATGGTGATTGTTTTTGAGTTTGTATGAGCCGCAGCACAATAACTTAAATATGCATTTGTAGTGTGTTTGCTGTGGTGATTGTCACCATTTATATAATAGCTGTAGATATATTCAGACTATAAATCTGTTGTATGACTTGAAAAGGAGGAGGGATTCCATGAACATTCGTAGTGTACAGAGTTCAGATTACTATACTTTATCTCCATTGATTAATGAGTGGTGGGGCGGTAGGAATATGTCAGATAAGCTTCCTAAATTATTTTTTGATCACTTTACAAATACGAGCCTGATTATGGAGAAGGATGGCGAAATTATCGGCTTCCTCATTGGCTTTTTATCGCAGTCCAAAACAAATGAAGCGTTTATCCATTTTGTTGGGGTCCATCCTGATTACAGAAAACAGAATATTGCAAAAAGATTATATGATGTATTCTTTCATGTGGTGAAGCAATACCATCGAAATATTGTGAAATGTGTTACGTCGCCTATTAACGAAGTGTCCATCGCCTTCCACAAGAATCTCGGTTTTAGAATGGAAAAGGGTGACAAGGTGATTGATAATATGTCCATTCATAGTAATTATGGTGGTGAAAATCAAGATCGTGTGTTGTTTTATAAAATTCTACCGTAATTTACTTTAGATAATTGGCATATAGTCCCGAATAAGGGGGCTATACATGTTAATTAAAAGGTTATTTACGTTATGGTTTCTACTTTTAAGCATTGTTTGTGGTGCATTTTTCTTTTTTGCAAATGCACCTATTCAATATGCAGAAAAAACCAATGTTTCTATGTCACAACCTAGTAATGATGAATTATTGCGTTATATTCAGCAATATCAATTTTTAATTAGTGAGATTTCTTATACATTGCGCAAAGAATCCTATAGCTTTCTATTAGATTATGGAATTTTACCTAATGGAAAAATAGAGCTCCTTGTGTCATTACCCGACAAGGTCGATCACAAGACAAAGCAACATATAGAAGAAACAATGCTGGACGTTATCACAGCTAATGAATTAAACCCCATCTCTTTTCAAATAACATTAAAGCAACTCTATGAGCCAGCAGAAGCGATCTCAACTCGGCTAAGTTATAATGATGTCATGGCCAATCTGTTTGAGGCAATGTTTGCACAAAATTTTGGCACTTTCAGCATTGACCATAGTATGACGTCTGAGAAAATTCAAGTAAGAATTAATTTAACACAAGAGAAAAATGACAAGGCTAAAAAGAAGGCTCAACAGTTAGCAAAAGATACGATAATGCAGCATCAATTTGATGTAGAAGCCTTTTCTATTGAAGTTCAAAATCAGATTAAAGTTTTAGATTAGAAAATTAACACGAATTTTGTTTGGCTAGGTATGGTGGTCATTTTCAAAGGATGTGCAGTGTAAGGGTTTTGATTTCTAAAAACGAGCAAACCATTATGGTGATGCTCTTTTTTTATTAATAATCTCAATAACCATCAAAAAGCATGGGGGTAAAAAGAAATGAATAAAACAAAACGTAAAATAGCAATCATTACAGGTGCAAGCCACCCTCAAGATATTGGAACAGCTATTTGTAGAAGATTGGCTACGGATGGTGTCAATGTTTTTTTCACACACTGGCATGCTGATCGTAAGTGGATAGGAGAATTCAAGCAGGAGATTTTGAGTAAGGGTGTTTCATGTGAAGAATTGTCAATTGATTTAGCAGATTCCCAAGCTCCAAAAACGATACTCCAAACGGTTTTCGAAAAACTAGGTGTACCTTCTATTTTAGTAAATAATGCTGCCCATTCAGCACAAGATGGTTATTTAGCGTTAGATGCTCAAACATTAGACGAACATTACGCGGTGAATATGAGGTCTACCTTACTACTTTGTGTGGAATTTGCACGTCTTTTTGAAAAAGCTAATTTAAATTCAGGGAGAATCATTAATATGACATCTGGTCAAGATTTAGGTCCTATGAGGGGAGAGTTAGCCTATGTAGCAACGAAAGGGGCAATTTCCGCCTTTACTAGATCATTAGCACAGGAGCTAGCACCACTGGGCATTACCGTCAATGCTGTCAATCCAGGGCCAACAGATTCTACATGGATGAATGATGAGATTAGGGGTTATCTGTTACCAAAATTTCCAATGGGGCGGATTGGGACACCAGTGGATGTGGCCAAGGTGATTAGCTTTCTTGCTAGCGAGGAGGCTACATGGATAACTGGACAAATAATCCACTCAGAGGGCGGGTTTCTACGAGGATAATTGAGATGAAAAGCCTTGCTACAGTTGTGGCAAGGTTTTTTACGTGCTTATAAGTACGTAAAAAGGGTCACTCCCGAAAATGGAAATGACCAAGGTTTGTTAGGTGTGTTCGTTGGAGGAAAAAATCTTAAAGAACAGATACACTACTATTTTATTCGGTTAGTATAATAATTTCTAGGCTTTGAACCAGTATCTGAGTTTCTTCCTAGGGGCTTTATTTTTTCCCCTCATCAACACTTTTATATTCCTCCTACTTATGTATAGAAAGGCAAAAAGGTTGCTGTAGACCCACTCGATGTTGAGTTGTTATGATCATAATGTACGTAAGTGGGAGGTAAGTGAATTGGAAGCAGAAAGATATAATAATCTTAAATTAGGTGAACGTGGTGCCATCATCAGTATTATTGCATATATAATTTTATCCATCATAAAAGTTGGCATTGGTTACTTGAGTGGTTCAGAAGCTTTAAAAGCGGATGGATTGAATAATACGACAGATATTATTGCCTCTATTGCAGTACTTATTGGACTAAAGCTTTCACAAAAACCCGCAGATCATGATCATCGCTATGGTCATTGGAAAAGTGAAACCATTGCATCAATGGTCGCTTCATTTATTATGATGGCCGTTGGTATTCAAGTATTGGTCGGTGGTTTTTCTTCCATTTTTCAGGGTGGAAAAGAGTCGCCGGATATGGTTGCAGCCTATGTAGGGGTAGGATCAGCATTGGTGATGTATTTTGTTTATCGTTACAACAAACAATTGGCTGAAAAAGTCAATAGTAAAGCGGTTATGGCTGCAGCTAAAGATAATTTGTCAGATGCTTGGGTAAGTATTGGAACCGCTGTAGGAATTTTAGGGTCACAACTACATATGCCTTGGTTAGATACAGTAACTGCGATCGTTGTAGGTTTCATCATTTGTAAAACAGCTTGGGAGATTTTTAAGGAAGCTTCTCATGAACTATCGGATGGGTTTGATGAGAAAATTCTTCAAACATACAAAGAGATTATTTTAAAAATAGATGGCGTTAAAGGATTGAAAGAAATTAGAGGAAGAAATTATGGTAATAATGAGGTAATTGATGTCGTTATACTTGTAGATGCAAAGCTAGATATCACGAAAGCACATGATGTTGCTTCGGTTGTTGAAAAAAATATGGTGGAAGAGCAAGGGGTTTATGAAGTGCATGTCCATGTAGAGCCTAAGGAAGCATAAGGCAATTATGTCCTAAAATGTAATAGTCAGCTTCAAAAAATATACGGATTAATAAGGTAAGGAATATTGCTATTGAAATACAAAAACAATTGCCTCTAGCTACTCTAGCTGCGGGTTATCATACTGTTGGGCTAAAGGCTGACGGCACGATGTTAGCTGTGAGCAGGAATAATGAAGGCCAATGTAATGTAGGCGATTGGTGTAACATCCAACTCCTCAATAAATAATTTGTAGCTACTTAATGGCGGTGAAATGACTAATTTTACCCCTTTAAATAGGTGGTATATGCAAGTTTTAGCCTTTCATTGATAAAAAATTTCACTTTACACTGGACTAATACGATTTTTTATCATATACTGTATGTAATAGAATCTTTCTTAAAGAAATAATAAATTCACATATTACAAAGAGTAATCGTGTTTTGTTAGTTACTTTTTGTAATATGTGAATTTTTTTCTTTGGAAGTTGTATGATTTTATTTAATAACATTATTGGAGGTCATTTAAATGACACAAGGTACAGTAAAATGGTTTAACGCAGAAAAAGGTTTTGGTTTCATCGAAGTAGAAGGCGGACAAGACGTATTCGCTCACTTCTCAGCTATCCAAGGTGAAGGTTTCAAATCACTTGAAGAAGGTCAAAAAGTTGAATTCACAGTTGAAGAAGGTCAACGTGGACCACAAGCTGCTAACATCGTTAAACTTTAATTTTTAAATGAAGAAAAACATTCTTAAATAGAGTGTTTTCAGTAGACAAAGTCGATTTTTTCGACTTTGTCTTTATTTTTTTTCTCATTACATTTCACATCAAAATAATTTGTTACTTGCCTATCTCGACGAAAGAAGTGAGGATGTGAGGTTTTACCAAGAAAGGTCTACCATCTAATAAAGGATGTAAAAGCAACAGGAGGGAGTTTGTTCAGTATGACCTGTCTACAAATCAAAACTACCTAAAACCATAAAATCTACAATAACGCCACTTACTGGATTTTCTGATCCTAATACACTAATTCCTAATACTGTCACACCACTAATATTTGTAATATTAGCAGAGACATATTTCCCACTAATATTCTTCTCTCTCATTTGAACTCTCGGTCTTAAGTTTATCGTTGAATTTGTCGAGTATACACTTGCCACTGCATAGTCAATAGTAGATAAGAGAGGATTGCCATTAGCTAATGCATTGTCTGTAAAATATAATGTGGCTATTCCATTTGCATCAGAGGTAGCTTGTCCATAAACAATACGCTTTACTTTTTTTGGATTTGCATCTCCTGCTTTAAACACCTGCATGACTGTTGGGGCAAGTGTAATAAAATCAATGCTCATAGGCATTCTCCTTTGTTATTTTTAGCCCTAATTATGCTTGATATATTCTATGAACTGTTTGTTAGATTAGTACACTGTGTGAGTAACAAACTTGATATGCAAGCTTGCTATATGCTTCTATGCTACAAAGTAAGTAGTAAAAAAGGGTCACCAAGGTGGGAGACGACCCTTTGATCCTAGCATGAATATTTGAGGATATTAGAAGGTAAATATTAATGATATAAGAAAGTAGCGCCAGCAATAATTAAAAGAATAAAGAGGACAACAATTAGAGCGAATGATAAATTATCATGCTTGCCATAGTTTGAACCGTAAACTTCATATCCCATATGAAAGTCCCTCCTTTCGAGAAGCTAGAATATGTAAAGTATAGAAAGCTTCAAGCCAAATAATCTAATTTAAAACGAGATTTAAATAAATGAATGAATATTGAAGGGTCACTCGGCTGAAAGTGACCCTAAGTAACAATTCGGGAGGTACAAGTTAAACTAGATTAGCTTAACACTACTATTAATATGAAAAGTTAACTCATTGTGCATAGTTTATTGCCTTTAAAATAAAAATAAGACTATAACGGTCAACCAACGTCACAGCCTATGAAGTGTGTTAAAGTGCGCGATACAATTATAGTCTATTTATACATTCAAAAAGCTGCAGCGTCGACAAACGCTACAGCTAAAAATATTTTATCTTTCAGGCCAGGACTGTGTTCATTTGGCATCTCTGGCATAACAGGTAATGGGAATCCTTCTGGTGGAGGGGACACATTTAATTCTCCACCATTTCTACTTGGAGTTTGTGCTTAGAAGATTTCCCCTAATCTACCCCTAAAGTGTCTCTAAATTTCTGATTAGAACATATCCCATCTATACGTACGTGTCTATGAGTACTGTACTAAATTAAGGGAATGTTTATTTTTCAGGATAATTAACATGTAATGGTGGTGGTACAAGCCAGCCTTTATTTTTGTTTAAACGTAAAAGTTTTGCACCAAGTTGAGCTTTAGCCATATGGAATTGCCCATACATTAATGCGATGTCTTCACGAGTAGAAGTACCCATTGCCTGACTACATGCAACTAATCCAGCTACTAGGTCAGCAGTAAGGGCAGCACTTATTTCTGGATCATTAAACTTAGCACCTGGAGGAATATCTTCAAGTCTTGCTACAGGTCTCTCAGGTGATGCAGGAGGTAGTGCAATCCCGTTTGTTTTTAGAATTTTTTCTAATTGCTTTACTTCTTCCCTGCATGTTTCGATGATATCTTCAATAATTTTTTTAAGATCTTCATCACCAGCATGATTATAAAATGTTTGATAGCCAGAAATCATGCCATAGTCTGCAATTAAACCCGACCACACACTAAATACCTCACCATAATGCAACGGTTCATCTTTTGGATTTCCACCAAGAATACCCATCTGTACACATCCTTTTCTTATTTTTCGCCGTTAAAGCTATGTTAGTATGGCTGAAAAAACAAGTAAAATTCACTTTTAATAAAATTTTTAATGTAAAAAATAAAAGAAGCCACAGAGAAAGAAATCTCTGCAGCTCTTTAAGTAGTGAGACACTACGCACTTATAGAATGGGTGTTTTTTGGTTATTTATACGTTTGATAGCTTTGAAAAAAGTGAAAAGTATAGATTTTCTTAATAAGGCCACTTTAAAGCATATTGGAGGTGAGTGTTTTGACAAAAGAAAAGCAAAAGAGTGAAGCAGAGCAAGAAGAACTAGCAATGGAATTTAATCCTGAAGAATTAGAAGCAGTAAAAGAGGAACAAGAGCAAAAGAAAGAACAACCCTTCAATAAAAAAGAAAAGAAGTAAGAAGATAAGTATGCCACCCTCTACAGTTGTGGCATTTCCATAAATAAAACTTCATTCTTATGCTTAAACCTCCAATGACTTAATGAAAGAAGATGATTTAAAATGGACAAGAATTTGAATTACGGGGAAGATTATAAATTTATCCCAGCAACTTCTGTTGGAAGCGGTGTAGGTATAGACATATTACCTGATTTATATCAATACACGATTCAAATTGTAAATATTGTACTTTATGGTGAACCCCAGATGAAAGATTTTGTGCTAATAGATGCGGGGATGCCCAAAAGTGCGGATGAGATCATTTCAGTTGTTGAAGAACGTTATGGTTCTAAGTCTCGACCGAAGGCAATCATACTGACTCACGGTCATTTTGATCATGTCGGAGGAATCATAGAATTAATAGAGATGTGGGATGTTCCTGTCTATGCGCATAGATTGGAAATACCCTTTTTATCTGGAACACAAAATTATCCAGAGCCTGATCCAACGGTCAATAACGGCTTGGTTGCTAAAATGTCACCTATTTTTCCAAATGAAGCTATAAATTTAGGTGGTAACCTCAAAGTTTTACCTTCTGATGGTAGTGTTCCATTTATGGCAGGTTTCCAATGGATTCATACGCCAGGCCATTCACCAGGGCATATATCTTTATTCCGTGAAAGGGATAAGGTGCTTATTGCTGGCGATGCATTTGTTACGGTCAAACAAGAATCTCTTTATAAGGTGATTACACAGACAAAAGAAATCAGTGGTCCCCCTCAATATTTTACAACAGATTGGCTGGCTGCTCGAGCATCTATTGAAAAATTAGCCATACTAAAACCTTCCGTTGCCATCACAGGGCACGGATTACCAATGAAGGGCGAAGAACTGACAAGCAATCTAAAAAAACTTGTCGATGATTTTGATCAAATCGCACTACCCAAGCAGGGTAAATATTTAAATTAATTAAGGAAAAAACAAAGAAAAAGCCGGAGCGTCGTCACACGCTACAGCCATTGTCTTGCCAATTTAGTCAGATGATTCATTATATCATAAATTATCAGATTGCAACTGCAGAATGAACATATTTGCATGACAAGACACAATCAATGGCCAAGTAGTTAATAGGAGCCTGTTTTGATAATAGCTATCAAAACAGGCTCCTTCTATGTATTTGAATGCCATAGCTCATTTCACGGTAAAATTTCCTTTAAACCCAAAAAAGTGGTTGAACAAATTTTTTAATTGTGTATATAATGTTTATATAGTATATATACAATATAATGAATTTGGGGGGGAATTGTTTAAGTGATAGGCACTGAAAAAGCGGATGAAAGTAATCGGTTAAAACGATGGATCATCACTATTGGTATATTTTTAATTGTTCAATTGATCTTTATTACGGTCGATGGCACTGCTCTGGAGCCGAACATGAACGATAGTAATAATTTAGTTGCCAGAATGGGAAGATGGATTTTGGATTCGAGGCTTTTCACCGAATGGATAACGCCTTATTCCTTTCCTTTTTTTAATATGTTCATCACAATCCATGTTATTGCTATACTGATTGCAGCACTAGGGAGTATTTTTTCAACGATATTCTCAAAAAAATAAAGAAGAGGGATTGGCATGCAAATAATTATTTCGAACAGTTCAAAGGAGCCAATTTATGAACAAATTACGAATCAAATTAAATCACTTATTTTAGCAGGTGAACTACAGGAGGGCACAGTCATACCATCCATGCGCAACCTCGCAAAGGATTTACAAATTAGTGTAATAACAACAAAACGGGCTTATGAGGAATTGGAGAAGGCGGGCTTTATCTATTCCATTGTTGGCAAAGGATCGTTTGTAGCGGAGCAAAATTTGGAGGTTATACGGGAAAAGAAGCTGAAGGTTATTGAGGAACAGCTAAGTGCGGTCATTGCGAATAGCAGAGAAATAGGCCTGTCTCTTGATGAACTAAAGGAATTATTGAAGATTTTATACGAGGAGTGAAAGGGATGGAAAATGTAGTCGAGTTAAAGAATGTCACAAAGAGGTTCAAAGGCTTTTCCGTAAATCATATAAATTTACAGGTAAAGCGAGGCTTTGTAACGGGTTTCATTGGAGCGAATGGAGCGGGTAAGTCCACAACGATAAAAACGATGATGAATCTATTAAGGCCAGATGCTGGAGAAGTTAAGCTTTTTGGATTGGACTACAAGACGCATGAGAAGGAGATTAAGCAGCGCATTGGGTTTGTATACGATGGCAATATATTTTTTGAAGGGTTGAACTTAAAAGATATAAAACGTATCGTTGCACCTGCTTACAAGCGCTGGGACGATACATTATTTTATCAATACGTAGAACAATTCGAACTACCGCTTAATAAAGCAATCAAAACATTTTCAAAAGGGATGCAAATGAAGGCTTCATTGGCAATAGCCCTCTCACATCATGCAGAGCTAATCATTATGGATGAGCCGACAGCTGGATTAGATCCCATTTTTAGACGGGAGCTGTTAGACCTATTACAGGAATTAATGGTTGATGGCAATCGCACTATTTTCTTTTCTACGCACATTACAACTGATTTAGATCGTATCGCAGATTACATAGCTTTTATACAGAAAGGGGAATTAGTATTTAATCAATCTATTCACGATGTAGCTGAAAACTATGCCCTCGTTAAAGGCGAGTTGAATCTACTTGATAGAGACACTGAAAAAGCATTTGTTCATGTACATCGTGCATCCACAGGATTTGAAGCGTTAACGGATAATATTAAAGCAGCGAAAAATATTTTTGGAGACACAGTTATTATTGAACGTGCCTCTCTGGAAGATATCATGTATTACTTTAAAGGAGGCATCCATCATGCTTAACTTAATTAAACGCGATGTCATACTACAGAAAAGGCAGCTAGTACTTTTTATTCCTTTTATCTTAGTTTTTATTTTGGTGGGGACCCCACCCGTTTTAATTTTTCTGGTCGCCAGTATTTTTATTCCCTTTAACACGTATGCATACGATGAAAAAGTTGAGACGAATATATTATTAAACTCCTTACCATACACACGTACAGAAATTATCGCATCCCGCTATCTTGGAGCGATTGTCTATATGATTTTATCCATAGGTGTTACAAGTCTAGCGCTTCTAGCTTTCAATAAACATTTTACGATATCTGACATTGCCATTGGTAGTGGCTTATTCTTACTATTTGCTGCGCTTACCTTCCCATTATTTCAGATATTTAAACAGGGTTATATTACAATTGTTATACTTATTAGCTTTATCCTCTTAACTTGGATTTCACGACCGATTGCATTGTATATGAATGAACACTTATCAACGATTATTGATTTTGTAGATCATACATCCGTTACAGTTTTATATACAGGGGCGACACTTTTCATTATGCTAATCTATATTATTTCTTGGGGCATTACACATATTATTTACCAACGAAAAGCCTTCTGATTGTGTGCTGTGTAGTTGTCTAGGTTTACTTAAGGAAGGTGACCAATTTTAGAATGGTGCCACTTGAACCTATATATAAGGGATGGATGGAGTCGATAACATAATACGTTTGAGGTGTCGAATGGATATAAAATTTGTAAAGTTTGAAGTCTTATTACCAGAAGAATCGATTGAACATAAACTAGGGGTTTTAACAGTTGGTCATTATGACCATGTTGTTTCTTACACTTACAAAAGGATATTGGAGGCCATTAAATAAAGCTGTACCATTTAACGGAAAAAGAGGAGAAATTCCATTTGGAACTGAATGTAATATGGAATTTAAATGTCTTTATGCAAAAATTAATGAAGTAAAAAAGGTAATAACTGATAATCATCCATATGAAGAACCTATAATAAATATAATTCCTTTATTAAACTAAAAAATGCATGCAATTAAAAAATGTAGATACCACTAATATAAGAAAAAGAATGAAAGCCTTCTTAGTCCTACAAATCGACATATTTAGGCGTGTTTACTTAGTATTTCGTTAGTGATTTTATAGTAACATTTGGTATATAGATTGTAGGAGGTTTTATATGCCTGATTTATTACTCATTCTTTTTTTATTTAACTTTTCTTTATTTCTTTTGCACGAAATGGATGCAATAAGACGCTCTGAGTGGCGATTGTTTATAATACTTAAAGATATGGAAGATGCAAAGGCTTATAAAGTATTCACTTTTATTCACCTGTTTCTTTACGTATTCATCCTTTCCTTACTTTTCAGTCAGTATCAAACCATCATGTTTTGGGTCCTTGATTTATTCTTTATCATTCATGCCATCCTGCATTTATTTTTTGAAAGGCATCCTCGAAATGAATTTAAAAATAGCTTTTCAAGATCCATTATTTATCCAATGGGGGTCCTTTCGGTAATACATTTAGCATTATTAATTAATATTTCGATTTAATTGTATTATAAGCGAAGTTTTCAGCTAGTAATTTGCAGAAAATTATTCCAATTTGTTGGTTTTCTGCTTATTATAAAGATGGAGGTGATTATCAGATGTATAGTAATACGGCAAATATGTTGAAGCAAACGAACAATCTTATCAATGCATTGAAAAAATTGAAACAAAATCTATCTTTTGTGAAATTGTATATTAATAACGATAGAATACTGGCTATCTATTTTTTAAGTAATGCGTATAGTGATTTTAATTTATTTAAAACAATTTATTTATCTGTAACACCTGGTGATCAAACGATTGATAAGTTTTTACAGGAGTATGAAAAATTCTTTATAGAAGTGAATAAATACTTAGAGGTCTTTAATGATGATAGTGTTGTCGAGGATAGACTTCATAAGGAAGTTTTGTTTGCGATTAATGAATTAGAAAGATATTTGTTAAATCTGTTAGATGTGTATAGATAAAAAGTTAGACATTCCTTATTTCTGAGGGGTGTCTTTTATTTTAAAGAAGCTCCAGATAAAGCCTCTCTGGTTATAGGGTTAGCGTTAGAAAATGAGTAAGAAATGGTAAGGGATGGGAGTAAAATATGATTAGAAAAATTGAAATGGGTTTGTTTGTAATTGGAGTAGTCATGGCCTTAATAGGTATGCCTTATTTATTGGGGTATTCAACGAATGCATGTTTAAAATATCCTCTCTATCTAGGGTTAATATTAATGGTTGCCACTATCCCTGTAACCATATCCAAGAGTAAGTATAAGTAACAACAATGCCTTGATACTCAAATTAATGTTGAGCCTAGGCATTTATTAGGTGATTTATTTATCTAACGTACGTGTTTTTCGAAATTTCAAATAAATGAATGACCACCAGCTAATAAAGTGGTAAAGTATAGAAAAGCGAATGGAGAATTACGTAATGGAAAAATTGAAGAAGGTTGAATTAAAGCATTTTTCAAGTGAATATATGCAAGAACTGAACGATTTTGTACTTACTGAAGAGCAACAACAATTTTCTGCACTGCCGAGCAATTTTGAGGAAATTAACGAAGGACAGCATCGCATTGTAATTCTAAGTGAAAATACACCTGTTGGTTTCTTTCTCCTAAATTCTAATGAACGAGTTAAAAAATATTCTACGAATAGAAATGCGATGCTCTTATCTGCATTATCAATTAATCATATGGAACAAGGGAAGGGCTACGCAAAAGAAGGAATGACATTACTAGTTGAGTTTGTTAAAGCAGAATTTCCTAATTGCGATGAAATTGTTTTAGTTGTAGACAAAGATAATATACCAGCACAGAAACTATATGTAAAAGTAGGGTTTGAAGATACGAATGAAAGGCTAATAGGACGCATCGGCGAAGAAATCATCATGAGGCAATTAATAAAATAAAGATGGACCACAATCGTTACCAGAGTTTATGCTACATTTCGTAGATGAACTCTGGTTTTATGTTTTGGGGGAAATGTCGCATCCATTCTTGAAAAAGAGTTTCATCGTTCAAGGTTAACAAAGGAAATTATTTAAAATAGCCTAATTAAAAATACACCAGCTATCATCACCATTAAACCAATTATTTGTAATGGTTGAATACGATTCTTTATCGAGTTAAACAAACCGAATTGCTCTACCAGTAGGCTACCAGTGATTTGACCGAATAAAGCAAGGACTACAGTTTGGCCATTACCAATTTGATTGACAAGAAACACATTGATGAGAACATAAGATCCTCCTAAGATCCCACCAGTCCATATCCACCAAGGAGCAGATTGTTTAAAAGGCTCTTTAATATTTGTGTAAGAACGATCCTTTAACCCAACAATCATAATCAAGGTAATAGTACCAACAAAGAATGAAACAAGGGCTGCATGAGAAGAAGAGTGAAGAACTTTACCTAATTGCCCATTAACAGCAATTTGGATAGCTAGTAACATTCCTGCTAGTATGCCTACTATTCGCCAAATCCATTGATTCAACATCCTCTCCTTATTTATTTGAGGTGAATATTGGTCATTTTTCTTGCTTCGTATAGCTGTTGCTACAAAGACACCGATTAAGACTAACGATATACCAAAGATTCGATTCCATCCAAAGGAATATTGGGTGGAGTTAAACCATCCATTATGATCGATGAACATACTCATGAGAGTCATTCCAAAGATCGGTAGGATGGCCGTTTGCACACTTCCCAATTTAGGAAACAGAAGAATGTTAGTAGTTATCGCAATAGCGCCACCAATTCCCCCCAACCATATATAGATAGGTTGGGTCAACAATAAATCTAATGGAATCCCCAGTGATGAACCACTACTTACTAATGTAATAGTTAAGAAGATGACACCAATAGCGAAGGAAATCATTGAAGCTAAAAAAGGAGAAATCACAAACTTTCTTAATTGAGCATTAATGGCTGTTTGCACAGCAAAAATAGCTCCAATACTTATAGCTAAAAGTACTGCAAACATAAAAATTCATCACAACCTTTGTTGAAGAAATGTAAAACAACGCATGATTGATTATATCAAAGTACGTGTTGAATTTTATAAAGTTAAGCATTGAACGCTTAGTAGGAAATAGATTTTATTAATGATGTCGAACGTCACCAGTTTAAGCACATTAAAATTGACGAAGAAATGATGTTTCATGTATAGAAGCGGTTAAGAAATAGAGCTTTATGTTAATAAAGTATAGTGTAATCTCTTCAAATTCTGTATATTGGAGTATGAGGAGGAGATTTAATGGCAAGAAAATGGATACTACCATTATTTTTAATACTAGGTGTTTTGATCTCTGGTTGTAGTGAGGGCCAGGAAAAAGGTAGCAAAGATGGTGGGGATGTAGAAGTAACTATTCCAGCTATATTTTTTGAGGGTCAGGACATTGATTCTGTTATTTCAAAGGCAAAAAGCAGTGGGATGAAGGAAGTCAGTAAGAACGATGATGGTTCTTTAACTTATAAAATGTCTGAAACAGAACATAAAGAAATGATGAAAGGTTTAAAAGAAGGCATTCTAGCAAGTGTAGATGAGCTTAAAGCAAGTGAGGAGTTCAAATCTATTAAAGATGTAACCTATGACAAATCTTTTTCAGAATTCACTTTATCTGTAAACAAAGAAGAATTTGATAATAGTCTTGACACAATGGCCTCATTCGGACTAGCTTTAACAGGTATGTACTATCAATTATTTAATGGTGTGGATGAAAAGGATTATAAAGTCAAAGTAATTTTTAAAGATGAATCAAATGGAGATGTAATTAACACGATAGTTTATCCAGATGATTTAAACAAGAAAAATTGATCGGAAGAGCACCTAACATGGGTGTTCTTTTTAGATGCTATGAGTGCCATGAGATGGGAAGAAGTACTTGCTCCTAATTCTTGATGGATCTCATGGCTTTTTATTTTCGCCAAAGAGGCAAAGGATTAAGGATCGTATACGTAGTAGCAGCAAATCTATAAGACTAGAGCAAAATTCTATGAAGTAACATGATAAATCCGGCCACTTTACCTAGGTTCTCAATTGATTTTTAGCCTGGGCTTTATACTTATTCAACTTTGTCATTCCTTTTATTCTTCTCAAACCTCTAGTAGGTCGCCTGAAAGAGCTATCTAAAGAAATTTTTAATGGCATCCATACGGATTTTACTATAACATTCTTCACAACGAAAAATCTTATCGGTTCTTTCCTTTAACTGTCTGAATCTTAGTGACCCCTCATATACTCTGAATTTATTTCTACAACTAGAACAAATTACCTCATAGTAATGCATACCAATACCTATCCTCCTTAAGTCTGACATATTACTTTTTAGTTGATTTATCGAATATTGTAATCAGTTCTCTCGTATATTCCTCAACATTTAACTGGGGATTTCTCATTAATTCAATAGTGAAACCGTCAATGGAATTTCTTATCGCTAACGCCATTACTCTTGAAGCCAATTTGGTGAATTCTCGGAAAACACCCGCGTGCATTCCTAGAGTAAGTATGTTTTCTATGGGAAGAAAAATAGCCTCATCATGGTCCGCCGCAAATCGAAGTTTGCCCTCAGCAGTTCTTTAATTAGAAACAATTTCAATGACAGCGAAAACATGTTGCCGATTTTCATCTATGAATCTAAGATTTGATTCAATATAAACGCTAAGCATATCTAAAGGAGATTTTTGATTTTCTATTAGAGGAGCAGTATAAGCTTGACATGCCATATAGTAATCATAAATTATAAAAGTTATATTCCAAGAAAAGTATGAGCAGATGATACAAAGAGAACATCAGATTAAACAAATTAAACAAGTTTTATTAAATACAGATAATAAAATAAATCAAATTTTAGAGAAAAATAAAGAAGATTGTTGGTTTTAATGAGGTGTTTAGAAAATAAAGGATTAGAATATACCAATAATTAAAGCTGTTTGACGTTCTAATTGAACGTTTGAAACGAACGTCTGAAGATGAGAAACAATATTTTAAGCTGCTTCTATTTAGTTATTTCTAAAAGTGTTGTTCCTTCAACTTATCTGGGTTAGTGCAAGAAGGAATAGTAGAATATCACGTTGAAATAGAAAAAATATAGAGTTCCACAAGTAGAAATAAATTATTAAGGAGGATGTATTTGTGACTAGCCATGACTACAAATCACCAATAAAAAACAGAATTGGAGGTGTATTTGTTCCAGTTCGTAACCTAGAGAAAGCAAAAGAATGGTACAGAAAAATACTTGGTTTGGAAGGGGGAGAAGAATATTTTGGACATTTATTCGTGGTACCCATGAAAGGTACAGCTGGATTAATTTTAGATTCCATGCCAAAGTGGAGAAAAGAAGATGGTGATATTTCTACTTACCAAGTTCCGTCAATTCAGCTTTTAACCGATGATATTGAAGCTTCTTATCAATTTATGAA
The DNA here is from genome assembly GCF_016757845.1 of Lysinibacillus sp. HST-98. Taxonomy (NCBI): domain Bacteria; kingdom Bacillati; phylum Bacillota; class Bacilli; order Caryophanales; family Bacillaceae; genus Lysinibacillus; species Lysinibacillus sp. HST-98. Next base: position 91,486 of record NZ_JAENHX010000001.1, on the reverse strand, counting down.
AGAAAATAATGTTGAACTTGTTACAGAGATTCAGGACAATTTTTATTTTGTGTTCAAAGATTTAGATGGCAATTTACTAATGATTTGTAAAGAAGCTTCTTAAAAAAATGTGAACATTGCCCTTGGGACTTTACTAAATAAATCAAACCTTATTGAGTTGATCTACAGTCTGCTAAAACTACTGGAGGTATTAATAAAACAGCAAGATTACTGGAAAGAAAGTGGTGCTTCAATAGCGACTGAATATGCATTGTACAAACGGAGGTACAAAAGTGCGCGTACTGCAGTTAAATACATTTAGATACGCTTTGTTAGACAGGTATAGAAACCCCTTGATATCAAAGGGGTGGGGAGGTTCGGTGTAAACCGCACCTCAATTTGTACCCCACTTTTAATAGTTTTAGAGAGATTTATTAAAATGAAAGAATTGACGCATTACTTGCAACGGACCAGTCCGTGAAATTGCAGATTTATAGAAGATAGTCTATAACAATGAAAGCAAAACAATAAAATTATCCGAGATTTTATGATATTTTGTTCAGAAGTTGTACAGGTAGAAGTGTTAATCTACAAAAGCAATACTCCGACGACAAAAAAGTCCAGGTACTCAATTAATGTTGAGCCCGGATTTTTTTGTATTTAATATTTTATCATGAAAAAATTAACGAGTTATATATAAATCTTAGCTTTATAGTATTTAGAAGAAAGAATTTAATCACTATCAAATAACAAAGTTTTTTTATTTTCATAAATTTTTCCTTGCTAAAGAGCAAACGCTTGTTCTATTATAAGTACAAACGAATGTTCTGAAAAAGGAGAGGTCAAAATGGCGAAAATATATAATTTTCCAACTAAAACATTTCGAGATATAACAAAAGAAAGAGTCGATGTTGTAACTATTGCTTCTGGTTTTATGGGTGGTGTTGTAAAGGTATACGAATGTGAAGGGACAGTCATTATTCATAGTGAAAATAAGAAATCTAGCCATGCTAGTATTTCAAATGATCTTGGTCAGGTTAAAGAATGGGAGATTAGATATGCAATAGAACATATTTTAAAAAGAGGCATTACAGAAGTGAATATAAAAGTTAGTAATACAGGGGTTGTTCATATTCGTAATAAAAAAATTAATTCACTTTCTCAGTAAAGTCAGGTCACTTATAAAATAATAGGAGTACTAGTTATATCGTTAATAGTCTTTTTTAAACGTAGTTGGCAACTATCACTTCGACTGTTAGAGGCTTTTTAAATTGTTCCTGCTAACTCTGATAGCAAATAATTATCAAATTGCTTGGAATGATCATGTACAAGAAATAACAGGTCAATTGGAGTTAAATATCTAAGAGATATTGTTCTGTAAAGTTATTTAACTTTTAGAGGTTTTACAAAGAATGAAATGAACATAACAGAAACCCCTATCACAATGAGTAGTATTGCAATAGATTTATTTGAAATAAATGAATTGTATTCTAGGGCACCTGTTAATCTCGCTGATCCGATTGAAAGTGATACGATGCCTAAAACAAATATGATATGTCCAATTCTAGAATGTGTTTTCATTTTATAACAACTCCTGATATTTAGGTAATGACTTACGAAATAATAACATGATTAGGTAATATTTGAAAATATGGTTTGTTTTGATTATTGCACAATTTGAGTATTTGATGTTGATGGAGGAAGTACAAAAGTGCGAAAGTCAATATAGGCTGTCAGTAAATTGATATGAATTGATAATAAAGGAGTATGTTTTATGAAACCATTTATGTTACGTCATAAGCTGGGTTGGCTACCTAGCAAATTAGAGTATCGCAGAACCTATACCATAGGTTTTAAAGTTGAAACATACGATAGTTATACTTTCAAGCTAACAAAGAATAGTAAGTATGTAAGATTAGTAAATAACAATAAAGAAATGGTTGTTAGGAAAAGAGAATTAAAGAGATATTTCAAGGATGGTTGTTTACAGTTTCTAACTACACAATATGAGGAAGGTGCTTGAAAGATAGTAAACTATTAACCTTTTTCTTTTTTTGGTTTAACAAAGTAAGAAATGAACATCACAAAAACGCCCATAGGTATGTATAGTAGTGCAACAGATTGATTTGGAATAACTGAATCATATTCAAGGAAACCAGATAATCTTCCCACTCCAGTTATCATCAAAGTAATACCGAAAATAAATATGATATATCTATTTGTAGAATGTATTTTCAACGCATAACAACCCCCGAGGCTTCCTAATAATTTATATAAGGATAACATAAAGTGGTAAATATTGCATTATCCAGATTGATTCAATTATACATTATGAATATGCAAAAAAAAACACGTTCAATTGTACGTGTAGAAACGAGCAATTGAGACAACTAATCATAAAGAGTTTTTTAAATCAAAGTGATAGGGAAATTTAGGGTTATTACATTTTAATCACCAACCATTTGCTGTCCTTTCGAATACAAATCAGTTGATAGAAAAAGCAATAAATAATTCATTTCCAAATGATCACACCATATTATTTTTTTCATTCTGTATGTTTCTTTGGTTATTTAAAAAAGGAAAATGGATTCTATGGATTTTGCTTGCTATATTAGTCGGAATTTCACTTATTTGGATAGGAGTTCATTATCCTTTAGATGTAATTGTAGGTGCTCTTATTGGAATTATTTCTGCTTTTACACTTTCGAAATTAACACTAATGGAGAGGAACTACAGGCTATTAGAAAAGTTAGATTAAGAACCACGCTAGAAGCGGCTAATTTTAACGATAAGCAAGGTGCAAAAAATAGAAGAAATGGTGCAGAATGTGCCTGAAATAGTGGATGAATCTGTCAAAGAACAAAAATATGAACAGCTGAGTTTGTTTTGAAATTAACATATACAAGTTTAGTTTTTTATAGCTATGTAGTTAATTGAAAGTATTATTCATAAGTACAGATAATAAATAAAAAAACCGACGTTTAGTCGGTAATGCTTCTTTATCAATATTGGTTAATAAAGAATAAAAACCAAACTGCATGATTCTGTTCATCTGAAGCATTTGAACTAAATTGATTACTAATATAAGGAATATTATATTCTCTAGCAACACGGTGATAAAATTCAACTGCTTCTTGTTCATCTTTAAATGCAGTTAGGATACCACTCTTAAAATTCTGTGGTAATGTTTCGTTTATCTGTGGAGATGGTTGTTGACCAGTTAGGTAAGTATAGGTATAAACAAAACCTTGGTAATGTCTCATTTCATCTTTTCGTATTTCTAGTATACGATTTTTAACTTCTTTATTTGGAGCTAGTTGAGCCAAATGTTCATAAAATCGAATAGCATTAAATTCTCCGTTTATGGCTTTAACTAGATCGAGAATTAATTTATTGTTTGAAGTTGGTTGTACAAAGTATTGCAAAGGTTTACCCTCCTTTTGTTTATTTTTTAATGTCACTTTTTAAAGTAGTTTTATCGCATCGATTTTTTTACTTGTTTTAATTCACTTATTAAATAGTCTATCTGCTTTTGAAGATCCTCTACTTCCTTAGATTGGTCACTATTTTGGACTTGAGGATCTTGGTTACTTGATTTTTCTAAAGCATTTAATGCTAAACCTGCTGCAACAGCAGATAGACCGTCGCCCAAAGTTGCGATCGAAGCACCAATATAAGCAAGTCTTGCTATCTGAATTTCTGTTGTTTCCAAAGGTTGTTGCTGATTATTTTTATTCATTTTAATTAATATCCCCTTTTCTTTCGTAGTGATGAATTACCTCATACGTATTCTATGTATTGCAGTATAGAAAGGTGATGATAAAAATTTACTGTAGGGTTTAACTCAACAAAATGATGCTCCAATCATAAAGAAATTGGAAGAGGAATTGATAAAATACGAAAAGCCTTATAACTGAGTATAAGGCTTCCGAGATTTCAACAGTGAAATCTGTTTATAAAATTAAAGAATCGGTGTTAATTCTGAGTTCACAAATCGTTGGGCATCGATGATTACACCTGAAGCTGTTCGACCGTAAACGCTGTATAATCCGCCTGTTTGATTAGGAACAATCTCAACTTCATATTGAGCGGATCCACCTACACTTGGCGTTACAAAAGTAGAAGCGTTAGCATTAGCAGCAAAAGGAGTTGTTGATAATAATTGTCTCGTGCCGTTTAGTCTGAAAACCCTTACTACTCCTGTTAATAAACCTCCAGTGAGATTAAGAACTTTGATGCGAACGCTAGAGGCATTAGCTGGTAGATTTCCTGTATTTTCAATTGGACCAGTAGTTAAAGGCATGTAATTTTCACCTCCTTTTAACGAAAGACTAATAATCTGCAGATTACATTTACATAATATGCATTACGCTTCTACATTAAATAGACTTATTAATCAAGTTACTTTAAAAATAAAAGCAAAGTGTGAATTGTTTAGTAGAAAGTGTAATATAAATGAATCTGTAAACAAAGGTGAATTCATATACAAAGACATAATACCGTAGTAGTAACACCTAATATTGTTTATGCAATATTAGAAACTGAACATTTTAAAGATTAAACGAAAATAGAACGATTATACATTTTTAGAAGATTTATTTGGTAAAATTATGTATCGTTTAGAACCCAAATTTTGAGGTGTCAAATGGATTTAAAATTAATGGAGCAGTATAGTTAAAGAACGATATGGGTTTTTGTGGTAAAATATTAGACGGTGGGTGCAACTTAATCTTTACAGGAAAGTGGGATGGGCTATCGTTTAGTTAGGAGGTAGAGGCTTTGCGTTATTGGATGTTTTGAGGTACTTGTCTTTTTTGATTTTGTTAGTAGCAGTAATTTTATTTTGGTCGGCTGGATTACCGAAGATTAAAAGTAAAAAATTATCATTTGTTATGATTAGTCTGGGATTCAATGTAATCTCAATCCCAATGTCCTTTTGGGTAGGTGGAATGGGAACAGATTCTCCGACCAGTACTATGAATGATTTTTGGATAGGGTTTCTCATAGCCCAGGCAACACCACTTTTAGTACTAATAATTGCAATCTTAAAATGGCTTATAATTGACATAAGAAAAATAAAGAAGCGTGTGAACAGTAATAATTAATTAAGTTTAAAAATACAAGTTGGTGAAGAAATCTACTTCAACTCTCGGGTGTTTTGGCAAACCAGAAGCAACAATCTTTGAGAAAGCAGCCTTAAACTAAGATGCCCGATGTAGTAAAATTTATGAAATGTTACAAATGTTCCAAACGTATCATTTTAAATAATATCCGGTGTAAAATGGAGGGTATGATATAAAGAAGTGGTTTTTATGTGAACTTTCGCCCACTTTCCATTTTATTCAATTAATTAACAATAAAGTTGGCGGTAATGCACTATTTTGAACCATAATCTGTGTATATGCCATAGGCTTTTACCTATGAGAAATGTCTTGAGAGGAATAGGATGTAGAAGTGGCTTGAGTAACCACTAGAATTATTCAAACACATTTTTTTATCCCTTTGTTAAAAGACCACAATTATTAGTGGTCTTTTGTATTATTATAAAAAACTAACTAAATGAATTGTACATAGTATAATTGTCTATTTCCTTTATCCCTAATTGAATAGTGTAGTAAAAACAAGGAGGGATTTTAAAAATGGGATGTAGAAATTGTAATAAAGCTTGGAATCACCACCATGCAAACAATATGTGCGGTTGTGAGAAAAATCAGTGTTTCTTTAGATTCAAAGTACCATGTATACCAGAAATGAATGGAGTAACTCCACCACCACCAGTTAATAACGCAAGAGTGTGTGAAATTTATTTAGCAACAGATGAATCTATAGGAAATGGTCAATATTTAGGATTAGGAACTGCGTCCGCGCTATTCCCACGAAATACGGTTGTTATACCAGAAAACGCAATTATAACTGGATTAGTTTTAAATGTACGTGATAATACACTAACAGCTGCAGATACAGTAACGGCTGAAGTAGTTATTAGTAGAAGCTGTGGTTTTACTGACCCGATTTCAACAGGTGTTATTGCTTCAGTAACAGGGCCAAATACTGCTGCAAACCCCAATTGTTGTGGTTCAACAACAGCTAACTATGCTATAAATAAATGTGATTTATTATCTGTCAGAATTGTAACAGGGGATGGGGCTCTTCCGTTTGGAGCAGCAGTGACAGTTATGTATGTACTTCCTTAATTAATTTACAAAGCCATAACCAATAGGTGTGGCTTTTTTATTATGCAATTAACTATGAAAATGGTAATTTGTTAAATAAGTTAAACACCTTTATAATGGTGTTAATTAAATAGGATTTAAGAGGTGTTTTTATTCCATTTCCTAAGATGTTAATTAATATCTCATGTATTAAAAATATACATGGTAAAGATGACTTTATAGAGAGAAAGGAAGAGTCGTTAAATGATTAAAGACACAACCAATCAGGATGATATATTGGATACTGAAAAGATTTTAGAAAAATATATGGAGAATTTAGAATTAATTCAACAGTCATTAAAACAGCTTGAACTAGACACTTCTAGATTGCAAAGTCAGGGATTTGTTGAAATAGAAAAGTTGGCTATTGAGTTAAGTATGTTGCAGAAACTTTCAACAAGTATAGAATTTAAAGCTAAGCTTATTACATGTAATAAATGTGATTCCATAGAGTCATTACCCGATGAATAAAATACAAAAGTTTATTTATACTTTATGTGTAATAGAGTTTTTTTGATAAATAAATATAGCTTTTAGATCACGTTCATTCGAGCGTGGTTTTTTATTTTCATTGAATTAAGCGACTAGCATAATGGGGTGATTACAAAACAAACAAATGAGATATGGCTAGAGCAAGGGATCCAAGACGTGACCAAGCGTATAATATTTACAAAGCACATAACGGTGATATAAAGCTAAAGGATATAGCTGAGCAACTAGGTGTATCTGAGGGAACTATACGTGGGTGGAAAAACAAAGATAGCTGGTATGATCGTCTTGAAGCGGAATCGAATGGAACGTTCCAATCAAAACAGCCGAAAAATACGGAACGTTCCGTAAAAAAGAAAACAAAAAAACGCAACAGAGCAAAGTAATCCCAGAAGCGGAATCGCAAGTAACTGTACAGTTTGATATTGTCCCAAGTGACGGTCTCAACGATAAACAGTTGCTTTTTTGTATGTATAACGTTAAATACTTCAATGCTACAAAATCTTATCAAAAAGCATATCAATGCGACTATATAACAGCTAATCGAAATGCTCATCGTTTGATGGTAATTGAAGGTATAAAAGAAGAAATCATGCGGCTAAAACAGCAACTAGTTGACAGTGTTGAGGAAATTTTAAATGATGAAACCGGCAAGCCGCTTCTACCGTGATTATGTTGAATATGTACCTCTTGGCCATTATGAGCACTTTCTTCATACTGAATTAATTTGTGATGTGCTCCAACGTGTGGTTGATGGTGAACAGTTATCTATATTATAGAGATGCCTCCACGACATGGTAAAAGTATGACGGTAACAGAATCGTTTCCGTCTTTTTATTTGGGTGAAAATCCTGATAAGCGGGTAATAGCTGCTGCATATTCAGATGGATTAGCAACCAAGTTTGGGCGTCTAAATCGTAATAAGTTTAATGAGTTTTCACATGATCTATTTAATGTGCAATTGTCCGAGTCCAATGCAGTTTTGGTCTAAATAATTTTGCTAGAGTAGTAAAGTAATTTATGGATAACCATATTAATATTTCCTTTTTGTAATTAATCCGAATTCATATATAGCTTCTAACTTACCATTATAAAATTCTAAACTTACCCTAGAATTTTCTTCTACACCGTTTTCTCCCTTATAATTAAGTTTATCTCCATCTTCGTGCAAGGCCCCGTATCCTACGATTTCTTTTACGGTTTCTTCACTCATACCTACTTTGAGCTTTCGAAACTTTTCGGGCGTAATGGTTGAGATTTGTTTTATTGGCTTTTCTTCGTCTGAAAAAAACAATTCTATGGATTGTCCAATTACCAATAATCCTATTATACTAATCAAAATTAGTGCGATTTTTTTCGGCCATTTTGATGGAGTCACTTCTTTATAATAGTAGGTTCTATTTTCTGACTCTCTTACTGTTTCCGAATGATTAAATTCTATATGAGTTTCTATTGTATAATCTTCTGATACTGCACCACAATATTCACATACGTATATTTCAGTGTTTTCTTTGTGAAATTTTTTATATGAGTTTGTAGCTAAACAGTTAGGGCAATTTTTCATAAATACCCCTCCTCACCTTTTTATGTATTATTTATCATTTTAGGAAACTTCGTTATACGTGTACATAAAAAAGCACAGGTACTTAAATATTTGTGCCTGGGCTTTTTTCATTCTTTTAACAGAAAGACTGAGATAGCATAAATACCCTTGTTCATATAACAAACTTTTATTTTATAATTTAATAAAGTTTAGATATCGTATCAATAATAAAATAAAGGATCATAAGTCCTATCCCAATTGCTAGAGCCTTACCTGAAGATTTTTCTTTTTGCACATCATTTTGGACTTCGTTTCGTACTCTCTCCGACACTTCTCTCGTTTTTCTCTTTGTAATATCTTCAAAAATCGTATTACAATATTCACATTTCACCAATACTAAACCATCTCTATATACTTTCTTAAAAGGATTACTGGCTAAACAATTAGGACAATTATTCATTTATATTCACCTCAATATATCTAACTACTATTTACCATTTTAGGTAATTAGATATGTTTTGTACATAGAAATAAAAGTCGGTCATCGATTTTATGGAAGGGAATTAACCTAAAATGTAGGAATATCTATAAAAAGGGGTGAAGATTATGAGCTATGAAGTAATAGTGCCAGTAAAATTTTTATTCAAACGCAAGCCTGACAATGTACCAATTATAGGTTTATCAAGCTTACATTTAACACACGAAGAACATAAAGCACTAACAGACGATGTTGCTTTCAACTTTTTAAGGGCAAAGGGTTACAACGTAATCAGAATGGTCCGCAGAGAATGAAAATATCATACCCGTTGTTCCAAAGTAGAATGAAACAAAAAGAGCCAAAAAGTAGTTAATGAATAATGAAGCTGTTTAAATATGGAAATTTCATTATCTGTTCGCTTATAATTAAATAAGTGAACAGATGTTTTTTTAAAAAGGAGAAAAAATTAGTATTCAATATAGGAAGGGAAGAAGGGTACGGAAAAAGCCGTATAGTTAGTAGAAACCCTTGAAAAAGTTAGTTCAGATAATTCCTAGTAGGAGCGTGTAAAATGAATTTAAAAGAAAAGTTGATATTAATAAAAGAAAATGGGTACCAAGCACCTCCCGATAGATTTCAGTTGATACTAGAAATGATAAATAACATCGGTTCTTTGGATGCCCAACTACGTGATGAGCTAATTTATACAACCTTATCACACTGGATTCCTGATAATACTCTAACAGCAAACGAACTAGAACAACTTCTTCCGGTTGTTTTGGATAAAAACCATTTGCTTTTTAAGCTTGGTGAAACAAATACAGACTCTGTCTTTACTCGATCTTTCTCCATGCTAGTCATACCGCTCCTCTTCACAAGGCATAGAGAATCACCATTTCTCTCAAGTGAGCAAATTCATCACATAAAAGAGAAAGTATTTTACAGTGTACAAGAAGAGCGAGATTACCGTGGGTATGACGAAGAAAAAGGCTGGGCTCATGCCATAGCCCATGCAGCGGATGCTTTAGATGATTTGGCACAATGTTCCGAACTGGATAAAAATGACCTCTTAACTATCCTCGATTTGGTTTACGAAAAGATGACCATAACAGATCGAATTTACTCCGATGGGGAAGATGAGAGAATGGTAAAATCCATAATTAGTGTTTTAAATAGAAAAATACTTAGTCAGGCTCATGTAGAGCAATGGATTCAAAGTTTCGGTGATGTGGAGAAAAATTCAGAATTTCTCCCTGCCTTTAAGCAAAAAAATAATATAAAGAACTTTTTGAAAAGTTTATACTTTCGTGTTAAATTTTACAAAGTGGATGCCACTCTCTGCTCGACTATCGAGCATACATTATATAAAGTAGAAAAAGTTTACTATTCTTAATTAAAAAAATGAGGGGAAAGCACCCCAAGTTGAAGAGATTATAGCCAGTTAGGCTTATAAAGAAAGTCACTCATTAGAAAAACAGTGAGTGACTTTTTTTGCATTATTTTCAAGTGAGTACATATTCTCTATCACCGTTGCCTAAGTTAAGTGCTGCAGGCATGGAATTCGGAAAAAAATTAGAGGGTGATGAACTGTACTTTGGTGATTTTATGGATGGTCGATATGAATGGGAGCTGAAAACAATGAAAGTTTTACTTGAGCCAGTGCCAGCTAAAGGGCAATTGAGCTTGTGGAATTGGGATGATGGAGCAAGTGAAAGATATTGTTCAGTAAAAAAGGCCAATTGGCTTATATTCCAATCAGCTTCTGTTTCTTAGCTTTTTTTCCGTTTCAATACCTACACTGAAAACAGCGAAAATCATACCAATAAAAAATATGATCTGAAAGAATCTGTCTGCTGTCCAATGCCCCAAAAAGTTCATGAAAACAAAGATGATAGCTAAAATTGTTGAAACAACTTGCACAATAAAACGTAAATTTCCAGGTATTTGTATACCTCCAATTTATGTAAATTATATCTCGCTTTAAGATTAACATAAGTTGGGTGTTAAAACCATTTTTTATTACCGAACATTTTGAGGATCGTGTCAGAAAGATATTGTTCAGTAAAAGATGGGATTCCCATCTATAAGATAGTAGTGTTTAATTCGATTTGCTTTTTTCAAGTTCTTCGATACGTTTCTCTAATTTCTTAATCTTCATGTCATTAAGTAAAGCAATGATTAAAGCAATCATTGCAAAGGTAGAAGCAACGAATAAACTCATTCCGGAACCCCCTAATATTTGTTAATTATATTATACAATAGGTTGTTCAATGGAACAAATTACATTGTTAATATGAATTACTGAACATTTTGAGTATTAAATAAAAATAGAGCGATTAAAGCATCGCTCTAAAAAACTCATAAAATCCCATGTTCATTGGGATAGCCCAAATAAAGAATCCAAGAAGGGCAATTGGGCCAAGCAAAAAGTTGTAAATCTTCTTTGGCAAAATATTGCCCAATAGGATTTTATAAATTACAGCACATCCTATCATTACAACTGGTAGTAAGATCATTGGTGGTATTAATAACCACAGACTTCTGATGCTTGATATATCTGTAAATATGTCCATAGCATTACCTCGTTATGTATTTTTTGTAAATTGTAACACAAAAAAGCTACAGTGTCGTAACTGGTAAAGCAAACTAAAAAGGATGTAAGGAAATACGAAAAAAGGAAATAGACATAATCGTCTATTTCCTTTTTCATAGCTTTTAATTTTGCTTTATGTTTGGCTTTTGGAATCGAGTGATACTGCTCGTATCGGCACATTCTACATGAGCAATGAATTTTTCCTTTGCTTAATGTACCACGTACAGGCATGAACTCACTTTCTCGTAACATTACATCTTTTAAAATTGACCATTTCTTTCGAATGATTCGCTCTCTCTGATGGCGAATATAGGTTTTAGAACGATTTTTCAACAATATCAGCTCCCTTGAGAAACCCAAGCTTGCAGGGAGGTCAAGGGAAGAAACAGCACTCCCTACAAGCTTGGTTTGTAGCTGATATATTGAATTAATTGGTTCATATCATCATTCCTTTTTTTGAAAAAGCCGCAGCGTCATCCCACGCTACAGCTCGAATTGCTTTATGCCCATTGATGGCTTGTTCGTTAAGTTATTATACCATACCTACCAGTGTGGGAATAGTAGGGCAAAACTATGTTAACAGGGCGAATTAAAGTTGCAAAAGAGGATTTAGTTCAGTGGAATGAGAATTATCGGTGGATGGTTGAAACGATTGAGGAAGCAAGGCAGCCTGTAGCGAAAGCTAATAACAATAGCTACATTGTGGCTAAGACGGCTATGTATGGCATCGATGCAACATTACCAAAGGCTAGTGGTGGGACAAGTGATCCAGTGTATACTGAAGTGCAACGCCGTGTTTATTCACTAAATTATCGAATTAAGGAATATGAGCAAAAGATTGCAGAGTTGAAAAAACGTATTTCGTTAGTACATGGAGATAGAGAAATTGAGGTACTTTATAGATTGCTTGATGGCGTTAGCATGCGATCGATTGGTAAGCACATGAAATTATCCAGTACGACTATCTTTAGAGTGAGAAATTATATTTTGAAACAAATGATGAAGTAGCCTATGGGCTACTTCTTTTTCTAAAAGAATTGTTTCTTTAACTAACGAAGAAGGTTAGTGCTGTGTAACGATATCTTTCATATATTCAACAATCGGGCAAGATTGTTTAGTAACATAAAGAGATTGTAAAGAAATGTTCTTAAGTTATTGGGTCAAGCTTTAAGAAAAAGGATTATTAGTATTAGAACGGAATATATATTTTAATTACTTTTTTAAGAGGTGTATTTAATGAACATAAGAAAAGCTATGTTGACTGATGCAAAGGGTATTGCAAAAGTACACGTTGATAGTTGGAGATCTACTTATAAAAACATCATACCTGAAGGATTTTTAGAGAAATTATCATATGAACAACGAACTGATTTATGGGATAGCAATATTTCAAAAGAGGGGAATTATGTATTTGTTGCAGAAAATAATGAGGGTGAAATTGTAGGATTTGCTGATTGCGGAAAAAGAGAAAGTAATAATGTCCCTAATTCTGGGGATTTAACATCTATTTATCTCCTTGAAGAATATCATAGAAAGGGAGTTGGAAAACAACTATTGAAACAACTCTTTCTTCAATTTAAAGAACTCGGACTCAATAAAGTTTTTGTGGAGGTATTAGAAGACAATAGAACTCGTTATTTTTATGAGTATTATGGTGCAAATTTAATTAAATCCGAACAGCTAACAATTGCAGGTAAGGAATTGAATCTTCTCACATACGAATGGAATAACCTTAATAGGGTATTATCTAAACTCTGATGCTAAATTGAAGGTGCTTTAATAAAATTGTAAATATAATGTTTGGAACAAATGTAGCAAAAGGAACAAATGAAAAACATGTATCATGTTTTGTGAAAGAAAAAATATGATGTAAACTCGGAGGTAGGCCGGCCTATATTTTTTAAGGGAATCTTAATTAATATTAAAGGCTAAATATTTACAATCATTTCCATGACTTCTCTTTTTGTTATATGATATTTAAAGAGGAGTGGAATATTATGCTTAACATTTTACAAATTGTTTTTGCTATCATAACTGTCTCTCTTTCAGCTTACCTACTTATAACACGGGATTACGATCTGACTTTTTTAATGGTATTCTTCTCAGGTTTATTCATGTTAACTAAAGGAATTGAAGCATTTCAGAGCGAGAGAAAAGTTTATGGTTGGTTATTAATCGGGCTATTTTTATTTGCGGTTTATTTATCAATGTATCAATTCACAGCTTTACTATGACCAACATTAAGGAGTGGTTTATATGTGAACTTCGTCCAAAACTAAGAAGGTTGCAACTATTTCTATTAAGGATGCAACTGTAGAAAGTCAGTTAGGAGCCCCAAAAGGCAATACTTACGCTGTTGGAAATAAAGGTAATCCTAATCCACCAAACCAATTTACAAAACGGAACACTGCTGCTGTTACACATGTTTTCTTTCAAAAGTTCCTACCAGAGGAAACACTCGAAATCATGGAGGCAATGAACGAACGTTCTCCTGCTGATTTAATTTGGGATCAAATACAAATACAGTATGCTGCAATCATAAGGGCTCACAGGATTATGCACGTCGAATCGAAAGACGAAATAATTAAGGAGCTCAAAAAGGCAAAGTACGAATACTATCCCCGTTCTAAAGAGGATGGTGGAGGCGTAGAAAAGGCTGTAACAGAGGAAGAATATGAATTCCAATTCGCATGGGAACGACAGGCGCAACTACTCACTGCTCAATCGAGAGCAATTGGGGAGTTGCGTTCTTCTATTCGTCAATTTGTTGAGATGGCTGACCAGGATGATGAGCGTCGTTTGAAACTTAAGCAGATGCAGTTAGGTATCGATAAAACAAAACTAGAAATCGAAAAGATTCAATCTGAAGATACAACAACCCAAGAAAGCGAAATTGCAAAGATGCTGCGTAAAATGGCAGGTGATGGATAATGGCAGAACTCACACCCAAACAGAAAGAGGTTATGGACTGCTTTATTCATGAAAAGCCTAAAATATTGGTTGCTAGTGGTGCGAAGAGGGCGGGTAAGACATTTGTTCTTATACTGCTTTTTTTAATGCACATTGCCAAGTTCGAAAACCAATGGCTCTCTTTTATTATTGGTGGATCCACACAAGCAAGTATTCGACGTAACGTGCTTGATGATATGGAGGCTATCTTAGGCAAAGAATTAAAGTTGGATAAAACTAATGCTGTTCGTGTATTCGGTAATAAGGTTTATTGCTTTGATGGAACCAATGCGGATGAATGGAAAAAGGCACGTGGTTTTACTGCAGCAGGTGGATTTTTAAACGAAGGTACCGCATTACATGACATGTTTGTCAAAGAGGTTATCTCACGGTGTTCATATCCAGGGGCTCAAATCCTCTTAGATACTAACCCAGAAAATCCAGCACATCCAGTTAAGACAGACATTATCGATAAAGATGGACAGTTACTTTAAAGTGGAAGATTAAATATCAAGGTATTTCATTTCACTTTGTTTGATAACATCTTTCTGGATCCGGAATACGTGGAGTCAATTATTGCTTCTACACCATCTGGAATGTTTACAGATCGAGATATTCACGGTTTATGGGTGTCTGTAGAAGGGATCATATACAAGGACTTTAATAAGGACCGAAACTATATTGCTAGTGAAGAGTTCGAAAAACTCAACATCGTTAAATATTTTGCTGCTGTTGACTGGGGCTATGAGCACTTTGGGGCAATCCGGGTATCATCGCCCAGAATTGCAATTGAGGCCCCAATATAGGCAAGTCTTGCTATCTGAATTTCTGTAGTCACAGAAGGTTGTTGTGAATTATTTTTATTCATTTTAATTAATATCCTCTTTACTTTAAGAGTGATGAATTACCTCAAATGTATTCTATGTATTGCAGTGTAGAAAGGTGCCTATAGTTGTACTGAACAAATTCTCATAAATAAGCATTAGAAGGAGTTTCTTGTACATGCTATTATTCAACAATGGTTTAAAGGAGCAAGGTTGAATGGATCACTTTTTCACACTTAATTTTTGGGAAATGACTCTTAGAACATTATTTTCTTTTTTTGTACTTCTTATTCTGGCAAGACTTCTTGGAAAAAAACAACTTGGTCAACTAACTTTTTTCCACTATATAACAGGCATTTCAATTGGTTCTATCGCGTCTCAAATAGCCGCGGTAGCTGAAACACCTTTTTTGGATGGATTAATATCGTTAATTTGGTGGGCTTTTTTAACATTTTTAATAACCATCATCTCTTTAAAATCTAAAAAAGCACGAGTATTATTTGATGATAAACCGACTATTGTCATTAAAAATGGCCTAATTCTAGAATCTTCTTTAAAGAAAAATCGGTTGCATATGGACGAGCTAACAATGATGTTAAGGGAGAAAGCAATTTTTTCAGTACAGGATATACAATTTGCAATACTTGAGACAGATGGTAAGCTTAGCGTTTTACAAAAAACCTCAGTACAAGTAGCTACTAAGCAAGATGTCCATGCAAACATTGCACCTCCGACATATTTGCCAACAGAAGTTATTTCAGATGGTCAGCTTATTTACGAAAATTTAGTTGAACTTGAATTAACTGAAGACTGGCTTATGAAGAAGTTGAGAAAGCAAAAGGTTCAAAACGTAAAAGACGTTTATTTTGCCCAAGTTCAAACAGATGGATCATTGTACATTAGTTTGAAAGTTAACAAGTGACAAGGGGAAACAGATTATACAGCAAAGAAAATTTATAAATCACAGGCATTATTAATATTCATGCTTGCTAGTGAAATGAGAAGTAAAACAGTCAGTGAAGTAGTAAAGCAATCTGAGTTATTTGAAATTTGTCTTGTATTGGTTGATAGAAGCTTAATTTATTTATTGCACATTATAAGGATAAGACGAATAAAGAGCGATTAAAAAATCGCTCTAAAAAATTCACGAAATCCCATATCCATGGGCACAGCCCAAATATAAAAACCAACAAGAACCACACAAACTAAAAGAGGTTTATAAATTATTTTTGGGAGTAGTTTTTCAAAAAATGACGAGAAAACAACGATACAACCAATTACAACAACCATTAACATTAATACTGGCAACATGATAGATAGCACGCTTAATCCACCAAATGCAAAAGCTTTTAAGAACTCCATTCAATTACCTCATTATGTATTTTATGTAAATTGTAACATAAAAAAAGCCGCGGCGTTTGCACACGCTACAGCTTGAATTGGTTTATGCCCTTTGATGGTGTTCACAACTCTAGTATATCACACCGTAGGAGGGCAAACCTAATGGGCAAATCAAAGTAACGAAAGAGAATTTAATTCAGTGGATTGAGAAATATCGCTGGATGGTTGAAACCGTTGAGGAAGCATGACAGCCAGTAGCGAAGATGGATAACAACAGCTACATCGGAGCTAAAACAGCTATGTATGGCATTGAAGCGACATTACCGAAGGCTAGTGGAGGTACAAGCGATCCAGTATTCACAGAGGTACAACGCCGTGTATATTCGCTAAACTATCGAATTAAGGAATACGAGCAAAAGATAGCAGAAGTGCAAAAGCGTATGCCTTACGTGATTGGTGACAGGGAGGTTGAGGTCCTTCATAGAATGCTAGATGGGGATAGCATGCGTGCAATTGGCAAGCATATGGGGTTATCTAGCACAACAATTTTTAGAGTAAGAAATAATATTTTGAGTCAGATGTTGAAGTAGCCGAAAGGCTGCTTCTTTTTAAAACATTTATTCAACAATCGGGCCATATTGTGGAGTAACTTCAATCTTTAGTTGAGTTTGTGAAAATATGTACTTAAGCTAACGGAGTAGCTTATTTAACGGAAAATGTTATAATATTATCAAAATTTAGGAAATGGAGTTTGGGAAATGAAGCGTATTAAACGATTGATTCAAGTTATCTTAGCAAGTACATCAATCCTAATTCTTAGTGGATGTTTCTCTAAAGATGATCTGAATCAACCAATACAAGAATATTTAGAAACAAACTATGGAATACAAGGTGAGTTTTCTGTTATTCAGGCAAGTAATAACTGGTTTGCAAGTATTGACCATCAAACATATATAGAAATGAAAGAGCCATATCGTGCTTATCCGTACCTAATGATTGATAGAGATACATTGAAGGTTATAGGAAAGGGCAGTCATGACGATATTTACCTTTCACAATTCAAGGGTGCATATATTGAGCAACATCCAAAGGTAGTTCAAGTAGTTGAACAGCTAATAACAAAATATGGTTTAGTGAAATACCCTAATGAATATGAACCAGTAAGAAATGGACCTGTTTCAATATTTCCCTACGACAATATTGAGATAGGTGTAGGTAATTATCAAGAGCTACTTGACGATTTTAAAATGACACAAAAGATAGATACTATTAAACTTTTACCTACATTGGTACCAAGCGACCCAAGAAATAATATTGGTGATGACAGGTATGGAAGGTATGCATCGAAAATAGGTGTGGTAAATTTCCAATTTGAATTTGACATAAATGAAAATAAACACACTATTCCAAACGCCAAAGAATTAATTGATGACTTCAAAAAAAGTGAAGTATTAGAAAAGGGAATATACAGCATCTATATGCTCGTAGATGACTCAAAACATTTTGTGGGATGGGAACATAATAGTGTAGTTTTGTTTGAAGTTGAGGAAAATGGGGAATATACAATAATTGCCACTCCTGAATATGGTGATTTTTGGGACACTTACTTTTATGGTGATTACGCAGCTAAAAAAAATATAGAATAGAATTTTAGGTTGAATTACTTAATTGGGATTGACTAAAAATACACATGGTGCTACCCCTATTAGTAATATTTTGTAATTAGGATTAGTGCTTGTTTTCATTAAAGGGGAAGATTAATTAGTTTATCATAACGGAATTGCTAAAGCAGATAATAGAATGTGGGAAATAGTGAATGAAATAAAACACTCTTAACGAGTGTTTTTTATTTTGATTTTGCCCTGAAAAGTGAGTATCGAGCAGAGTTTTCCTCCCCTTTGACTGCTGGGTAACGGTACTTGCTTTTGAGATCTAAATTACAACTTGATTGGAACGAATTAACGTATGAAGATTTAGAAATAATGGAAGATACGATTTTAAAAGAAATTAACAAGTATAATACAATTATATCTTTCTCAGGCTCAATTTTAAGTGTTATTATGACTCTTGCAGTTGGGTTTATTGGTGCTTTCGTAGGAATCACTGTTGCATCTGATACAACTAGCGAGTTCAAAGAAAACTCTTTATTTTATATTGGTATATTTGTTGTATTGCAACTTATAATAGTAGGCGCTGTTTTTTATGTAGGTTCAAAAATACATAAGAAGAACAATAGATTACTAACTATAATTACTATTCTAAAATATTTGAGAGAACAAGAAAATAGAAATATAAATATTGGTTAAAAGCTTCCACTTCTAAGTGGTGGCTTTTTTGGGAGGTGGTGTTTATGAGATATGGCTAATTGGGATGAAATTAAATTAGAGTGGGAAACCACGAAGATTACACTTGCTGATCTTGCTGAAAAGCATGGACTAAAGCTTGGTACATTAAAGAGTCGTAAAAGCCGTGAGAAATGGTTGAGGGATGTAACTGAAAAGGATGCAACCAAAACTAAGAAGATTGCAACTATTTCTAGTAAGGATGCAACCGAAGAAAAGCAGTTAGGAGCCCCAAAAGGTAATACCTACGCTGTTGGAAATAAAGGTAATCCTAATCCACCAAACCAATTTACAAAACGGAACACTGCTGCTGTTACTCATGGTTTCTTTCAAAAGTTCCTGCCAGAAGAAACACTTGAAATCATGAAAGCTATGAACGAGCGTTCTCCTGCTGATTTAATTTGGGATCAAATACAAATACAGTATGCAGCTATTATTCGGGCTCAACGTATTATGCACGTTGAATCAAAAGACGAAATCATAAAGGAGCTCAAAAAGGCAAAGTACGAATACTATCCCCGTTCTAAAGAGGATGGTGGAGGCGTAGAAAAGGCTGTAACAGAGGAGGAATATGAATTCCAATTTGCATGGGAACGACAGGCGCAACTACTAATTGCTCAATCGAGAGCAATCGGGGAGTTGCGTTCTTCTATTCGTCAATTTGTTGAGATGGAGGATTATGATGATGAACGTAGGCTGCAATTTGAGCATATGCAGCTAAATATGGAGAAAACCAAAACGGAAATTCAATTTACCAAAATCGCTATTCGCAAAGAAAATGGTGATAACAACGATGAGTTCGAGGATGATGGTTTCTTAGAGGCGTTGAAGGGAACGGAAGTGGTTTGGGATGAGTAAATGGAAGAAACCTGCTCTATTCAAATTCAAGCCGTTCAGCAAGAAGCAACTCAAAGTACTCAAATGGTGGCAATCTGATTCCCCTCATAAAGATAAAGATGGTCTTATTTGTGATGGTTCTGTTCGTGCTGGGAAAACAATCGGTTTGTTCCGGCGAAACGTTTTCAAACCTTTGAAGCGGATGTTGCAGTCCCGTGGCTATAAAGTAAAAGAATATCGTTCAGAAAATATGTTCACCGTCACTCGAAATGGCAAGGTGAACTATTTTTATATTTTCGGCGGAAGAGATGAGGCATCACAAGATCTTATGGAAGAACAGCTACGCATGGCACAAGTGAACATCATACAGCAGATTGAGGTGTTTTATTCTCGTTATGCTATTGATAATAAGATTTCCTATGCAGAGGCTAAGAAGTATTTAACGGCCAAAGAGTTAAAAGATTTTCGTAATGTTACATTGCAGCAATACAAAGCTCTTTCCGTGTCAGGGAATCCAGAATACGATCGTATATTAGAGGCAATTGGCTATCGTGCCCGTCACTTAGAACGTTCTAATGAATCACAAGAAAGGACAGCAAATGCATTAGAAGGAATTCATTCAAGTCTTTCGACATTAGAGGGTCGAGTTGACCGTATTGAAAAACATACATATAACAAGGAGAGTGCGTAAAATGGATTTAACAAATATTTTTATGATTGCAATCGGAATGGTTGCAATTGTCTTAGCGGTTGCAGAGGTACTTAAAAAGACTTTTAATCTAAATACCCAATACATGCCAATCACATCTGTAGTGATTGGTATTTTTATTGGTTTGGTGTTATGGCCTTTAGCCAGCTACCCACTCTATGTAATGGTGATTTCTGGATTTTTTGCAGGATTAACAGCATCAGGAACATTTGATTTACTAAAAGCAGCTAAAAAAGAAGGTGAGCAGTAATGTCTTATTTAATTGAAAAACGTTTAATTTCTGGATTACCGAATGTACGTTTAGATAGCGCTAAATATGTAATTGCTCATGAATCAGGCAATCCCGAAAACTGTGGACCGAACGCATTAGAAAATGAAATTGCATATATGAACCGAAATAAAGCAAAGGCATTCACTTCCCACTGGGTAGGTGGTGGAGGACGTATCGTGCAAATTGCGCCAGTTAATCGTGTTCAGTATGGTTGTGGTCCAAAAGGGAATCCACTTAGCTACGCACAGGTTGAGTTGGCTCGAACAAATGACAAAGAACAATTTAAAAAAGATTATGCAGCTTATATTTGGCTTTTGAGAGAACTTGCAAAAGAGGCAGGTATACCAGTTGTATTGGATGGGGCAGGTAACGGTATCAAGTCCCATCGATGGATTACTGACAATCTAAAAGGCACAACTCATAGAGATCCTTATGATTATTTAGCGAGTATGGGAATCTCCGAGGCACAATTCAAGCTAGACATTTTAAATGGCTTGGAGGAAGTAAAAAGGGCTCAAATTACAGAAGCTAAAGTTATGTTTAATGATACAAAAACTATTCCAGCTGTGATTATAGATGGTAGGACGCATGTTCAAGTACGTAATATTGCGGATTTGTTAAATTTAAAGCTTGTCTATAACAATGAAAGTAAAATAACAAAATTATACGAAGTAAAATGATAATATCAGCTCTCTTGTAATTCAAAGGCCCATTACCAATTAAGGTAACGGGCTTTTTTATTCTTCAATTGTCTCATCAAAAGTTTTTCTTCCTGGATTTATTTTATTAACATGAACATTTATTTTACTTATTGAATCTTCCGTTAAAGGTATTTTTCCATTATGCTCGATTTTTTTCCACACCTTTACATTACTTCTGTATAGATATTCTGATAAACGATATACATCAGCATCTAATTTTAGACCTTCTTGATAAGTTTCTTTAACTTCTTTTTCTATTTGTTGAGCGATATTTTTTCTCACTTCATCCGTAGTAATCTTTCCTTTGAATCCATTGAGTGTTCCTTGTATTTTGATATCAATTTCAAATTCAACTTGATCGTTTTTATTAACAATGGGCTTAACTTCGAGATTTAAATTATCTATATCAACAGTTAGATAATCCCTTTCACCACCTTCTAATTTAAAGGTAACTTCTCCCCGACTTGTCTCTTCATTCATCCATTGATTGCCTCTTGCTGAGGAATCTTTAATGAAACCTTTAATCCCATTTTTTGAGAGAATGCCTATACCGGAAAAGGTGGTTTCATCCATTTTTCCCTCATCATTTTCCCAACCTTTCATTATCTTTACATAAGGTATACCAATCTCATGGCTCGGTTCATTTAAACCAATAATTAATTCCCTCAAATTTATAGGTTGAACAAATGTTAATTGTTCAGTAGTACTAATTGGATTACTTAATTTCGAAGCTGTCATAGAATTTCGCAAAATTGGTGTTACAAGCATTAAGTCATTAATAGGGTCCGTTGTGCAATAAACCCAAATATGATATCTTGTTTCTCGAAAACGAATAAAAGTATCAATAACAGGAATGCTTCGTTCATTTTCCATGGCACGTTCTGAGAAGATTAGGTATCTCATATGTCCCCAAAAGATCTCTTGATCAGATGAACGGTACAATTTATAAATCGCTTCTTCAATTGTTTTACCTTCAGCATACCCGACTTCAGCAGGTTCAACATCACCACCAGATTGCTGTGATCTAGCTACATCAGCAAAATTGATAATTTGTAAGTAGACTTTATATTTATCATCTTCAAAATCAACTCCTAGGGCATTGATATAGTACATCCTTTGCGATTCAGTTCCATCCCAACAGCCTGCCAGGAGCAGAGTAGAGGATAAAATAAGAAATAATAATTTATTCATTGTCATTTTTTCGCCTACTTTTATTAATAAAGTGTACCTTTAGTATTCGCCTACCGTTTTGGTTCTAAACTATAAAAAAAACACTTCTGTACTAGGGAGGCAAATAACAGTATTGTTGATAAAACAGGATTGAGGACTTTTGGTTGATTTGGTCTGACAACCAAGAATATTAACGAGAGAAATTACCGACGATAAAGTGTTTCTTTAGGCCAGCCTTGGTAAATTATCAGGTTTATAAATATTATCCTCTGAAGAATCTACACCTCCTACTAATTATTAGAGAATTAAAAAGTGTCAAATAAAAAAATTCTCCATAATGTATTTACTCTCTTGGTAGTTATTTGTAATAATAAAAATGTATTAATATAGTAGAATGTTGTTTGTATTTAAAAAAATAAAAATGCCACAGATTGTGGCAAAGAAATACTATTAACTTTAAAGGAATTTATATATCGTTCTTTCCTTATAAAATAGTACCTGTCCAAACCTTCTTTATCTACATTTTTACGAACTGGGGCACCATTTTAAAAAAGTTACAGGTGCCCCAGCAAGTGCCCCAAAAAGTACCCCAGTTAAATACATTTAGATACACTTCGTTAGACAGGTATAGAAACCTTCATTAATACAAAACCTTGATATTATGCACATCAAAAAATTAAAAACATCAGGATAGAAACCAAGGTCATAAGTTATGCTTATCAAAAAAGATAATATTAATGTAATTTACTTATGAATATAAATGCGCTATCATGGGTATTGGAGAAAAGATGCTACACATTTTTAAAGCCTTTTCAAAAAGATATATATTAGGGGGATCCGCAAATGGCACAAGGTAATTTACACAACAGCCGTGCATCATTCGAAGTGAATGGTAAAACTTACAATTACTATGACTTAGCTGCGATTGAAAAAGCTGGCGTTGCAAAAGTTTCAAACCTTCCTTACTCAATCAAAGTATTATTAGAATCTGTTTTACGTCAATATGATGCGTATGTAATTAAAGAAGAACACGTAAACGAATTAGCAAAATGGGGTAACGGTGCTGACCCAGAGGCAGAAGTACCATTCAAACCTTCTCGTGTTGTATTACAAGACTTTACTGGTGTACCAGTAGTTGTTGACCTTGCATCTCTTCGTTCTGCAATGAAAGAAATGGGCGGCGACCCAAGCAAAATCAACCCTGCTATTCCAGTTGACCTTGTAATTGACCACTCAGTACAAGTTGACAAATATGGTAATGCATCTGCATTACAAGCGAACATGGACCTAGAATTTGAACGTAACGCTGAGCGTTATAACTTCTTAAAATGGGCTCAAACTGCTTACAATAACTTCCGTGCTGTACCACCAGCAACAGGTATCGTTCACCAAGTAAACTTAGAGTACTTAGCTCCAGTTGTACACGTAAACGAAAATGCTGATGGCACATTTGAAACATTCCCAGATTCAGTAGTAGGTACTGACTCTCATACAACAATGATTAACGGTATCGGCGTTCTTGGATGGGGCGTAGGTGGTATCGAAGCTGAAGCAGGTATGCTTGGTCAGCCTTCATACTTCCCAATTCCAGAAGTTATCGGTGTTAAATTAGTTGGCGATCTTCCAAACGGAACAACTGCTACTGACTTAGCATTAAAAGTAACACAAGTATTACGTCAACGTGGCGTAGTTGGTAAATTCGTTGAGTTCTTCGGACCTGGCGTATCTAAATTACCACTAGCTGACCGTGCGACAATCTCTAACATGGCTCCTGAATATGGTGCTACATGTGGTTACTTCGCAATCGACGAAGAATCATTAAACTACATGCGTTTAACTGGTCGTGACGAAGAGCACATTGCGGTTGTAGAAGCTTACTTAAAAGCGAACCACATGTTCTTCGATCCAACATTAGAGCCAGTTTACACAGATGTTTTAGAAGTAAACTTAGCTGAAATCGAACCAAACCTTTCTGGTCCAAAACGTCCACAAGACTTAATTCCACTATCTCAAATGCGTTCTCGTTACAAAGAAGCAGTAGTGGCACCACAAGGTACACAAGGTTTCGGTTTAACAGAAGATGAATTCGCAAAAACTTCTGTAGCGAAATTCGCTGAAGGCGATGTAGAAATCCCAACAGGTGCTGTTGCGATTGCTGCGATCACTTCTTGTACAAACACTTCTAACCCATACGTATTAATCGCTGCTGGCTTAGTGGCGAAAAAAGCTGTAGAAAAAGGTCTAACAGTACCGAAATGGGTAAAAACTTCTTTAGCACCAGGTTCTAAAGTTGTAACTGGTTACCTTGAAGATTCAGGTTTACAATCATACCTTGACCAAATCGGTTTCAACACTGTAGGTTACGGTTGTACAACATGTATCGGTAACTCAGGTCCATTATTACCTGAAATCGAAGAAGCAATTAAAGCAAATGACTTATTCGTAACTTCCGTTCTTTCTGGTAACCGTAACTTTGAAGGTCGTGTACACCCACTTGTAAAAGCTAACTACTTAGCTTCTCCACCACTTGTTGTTGCTTATGCACTTGCTGGTACAGTGGATATCGATCTACAAAAAGATTCATTTGGTAAAGACAAAGATGGTAACGAAGTATTCTTCGCTGATATCTGGCCATCAACTGAAGAAGTTAATGCAGTATTAGGTACTGTTGTTAACCGTGAGTTATTCCAAAAAGAATACGAAACTGTATTCACAGCGAACGAAAAATGGAATGCAATTGAAACATCAACTGAGTCTCTTTACACATTTGATGACAAATCAACTTACATCCAAAACCCACCATTCTTCCAAGGTCTTGCAAAAGAGCCAGAAGCTATTAAAGGCTTAGACGGCTTACGCATTATGGCGAAGTTCGGTGACTCAATCACAACTGACCATATTTCTCCAGCTGGTGCAATCGGTAAAGAAACACCTGCAGGTAAATATTTAATTGAAAACGGTGTTGCAATCCGTGACTTCAACTCTTACGGTTCTCGTCGTGGTAACCACGAAGTAATGATGCGTGGTACATTTGCAAACATCCGTATCCGTAACCAAGTTGCTCCTGGTACAGAGGGTGGATTCACTACTTACTGGCCAACAGGCGAAGTAGAGTACATCTATGACGCATGTATGAAATACCAAGAACAAGGTACTGGCTTAGTCGTACTTGCTGGGAACGACTACGGTATGGGTTCTTCTCGTGACTGGGCTGCGAAAGGTACATTCCTACTTGGCGTGAAAACTGTTATCGCACAATCTTACGAGCGTATCCACCGTTCTAACCTAGTAATGATGGGTGTTCTTCCACTTCAATTTATGCCAGGTGAATCTGCTGATACATTAGGCTTAACTGGTAAAGAAGAAATCTCTGTTAACATTACTGACAACGTAAAACCACGTGAAATCTTAACAGTAACTGCTAAATCTGAAGACGGCACAGTTAAAACTTTCCAAGCTTTAGCTCGTTTCGACTCAGAAGTAGAGGTAGACTACTACCGTCATGGTGGTATCCTACAAATGGTTCTACGCGCAAAAGCTGCTGAGTAATCATCACCATAAAAACCGATCTCTTAGGAGGTCGGTTTTTTATTTATTAAGAGAGTGTTGGATAGAAGTGGCCAAAATATGTATAAATAGCACCAAATGACGGATTTAATGGATAATTATAATTTAATTTCCAATGAACCTAGCATTTTTCCAATTCTTTCGGTAAAATTAATAGGTAAGGATAAAATTTTTACATAAACGGGGGACGATTGATTATGACAAAGAAAAAACATAAGTTTTATACAGCGGCAACAGCTGCAATGGCGGTTACTGCTGTTGCGGTAGTACCTGTTTCGGCGGCTAGTCCATTTTCAGATGTGAGCGAAGATTATGCACATTTTAATAGTATTTCCACATTGCATGCAGCAGACATCATTAATGGCTTTCCAGATGGTACATTTAAGCCCTCAAAGGATGTAACACGTGGACAGGCAGCGAAGATGATAGCAAGTGCATTTCATCTAACTACAACGGATACGGCTGTCGAGAATCCGAATTTTAAGGATGTCGACTCATCTAGCCCATACTATAAAGCGATTGTTACATTAGTTAATCTTGGCGTTGTACAAGGCTATGAGGATGATACATTCCGTCCAGATGACACAATTACTCGTGGTCAAATGGCGGTAATGGTAGCAGAGGCTGCAGGTTTAACAGCAGAAGGTAAAAGTCCATTCACAGATGTACAGCAAGATAGTCCATTTGCAGATGCAGTAACAGCCCTGTATGAGGCAGGCATTGCGAAGGGTGTTACTGCCACAGAATTTGGTGTAGATAAAAATGTTACACGTGGTCAGTTAGCAACATTTATTGTGAACGCATTAGGCTTAGCTGAGGATACACAGCCTACAACGGAAGTAAAAGAGGAAGAGCCTAAAGAGGAGCAAGTAACAGAAGAACAGCCTACTACAACACAGGATAGTGCTTTGTTAGAGGAAGTATTTACGAAAACATTAGCCAAGCAAAAAGAGCTAAAAAGCATGAAGGCTACCATGACGATCTCTCAGACAGTAGAGGCAAACGATGGTAAGGAAACCATGAAAATGGATTCTAAAGGCAACATGAAGATGGAAATTGTTACAGAGCCAATGCAATTCTTTGCTGATGGTTCAATGGCTTTAACAGATCCAACAAGCGGTGAAGCGATTAATTTGCCGATTAAAATGTATATGACGGCTAAAGATGGTATGTATATGTATGAGGCAGAACAAAAGGCCTGGGTAAAGTTCCCGAAACAATTATTTGAAGATGTACTGAGCCAAACAGGAATGCAGCCAGATGCCACTGAACAATTGGAGATGCTACAAGCATTTGCCGAAGATTTCACGTTAGTAGAATCAGCAAACCGTTATGAGTTAACATTAAAAGGCTCTGGCGATAAATTCACAGAGCTAGTGAAGCAGCAGCTTGGCGCAATGGATTTAGGAATGGAAGCCGATCTAGAGGCACAATTAGGCAATATTTCCTTTGATGGTCTCACATATAAATTATTAATTAATAAAGAAACATTCGATGTAGAAGAAATTGCTATGGATATGACATTAAAGATGCAAGTAGAAGGCAATTCGATCAAGACAAGACAGCAAACAACGATCAAATATCATGATTTCAATGCGGTAACGACAATTACGATTCCAAAAGATGTGCTAGACAATGCAAAGGAAATGGATTTAAGTGCATCAGAAACAGCACCAGTAAGTAAATAATACAAAAAGTAGGTTTATGCCAAGTATATTGGTATAAGCCTACTTTTTTTTGCTAGTGGAAGCCCATTAATTCTTTTACTTTCGCTGTGTTTGACGCAGATGTTAGAGTTTCTAGTAAGCGAAAGGCAACATCAAAGGCTGTTCCTGGATTAGAGGAGGTGATGATATGATCAGTTTGCACAATGCGCTCGTTGACAATTGCTGCGCCATAGCCTTTTAGCTGTGCTAAACGTTTACTTGTTGGATGAT
This sequence comes from Lysinibacillus sp. HST-98, assembly GCF_016757845.1. Lineage (NCBI taxonomy): Bacteria > Bacillati > Bacillota > Bacilli > Caryophanales > Bacillaceae > Lysinibacillus > Lysinibacillus sp. HST-98. The sequence continues at coordinate 63,544 of NZ_JAENHX010000001.1, read as the reverse complement.
TATAGGTTGTTGCTTGACGGTGCTGAAGAATTCCACTGTGGCCTAAAATAAGAGAAGCTACACAGATTGTTGCAATCGGTTTTTTCTGTTCATCAAAGTGACGAACGACTGCCTGAAATTCCTCGCTAAACGCATCCTCATAAAAACCGGCTTCCTCAAAGCCTCCAGGAATCGCTAATGCATCAAAGTCCTCTAATACAATTTCATGGAGCAATTTTTCAGGAGTTACTTTAAAATTCCAGGTGCATTGCAGCTGTTCATGCAAGCCGACCGTAACCACTTCTGTTGTTCCATCACCTTCCCACTTATTCCAGCCGAGCACATCAGTAAAGACGCTTGCCTCCACCGCTTCAAAGCCATTTGCTAATAGTAACAATATTTTTTTCATAAATATTTTGCCTCCTTTATTGCTTTTATTGTAAACAAAAGGGAGAAAAGATTACATACGTTGTATAATGGATTTTAGGTAAAAAACTTTATTTGAAAAGGTATTATGCCATAAATAATTTATTTAGAAAGGTGATGGACCGTGGATCATATTGATACACAAATTTTACAGCAGTTACAGCAAAATGCCAAAATCTCGATGAAGGAATTAGCCACTACCGTTCATTTATCCTCTCCTGCCGTTATTGAAAGAGTCAAAAAGCTAGAGGAGCAGGGTGTGATTGAAGGCTATCATGCAAAGGTAAATCTGAAAAAGATGGAGCGTACGATTGAAGCCATTATTTTATTTAAGTCCATCGATTGTAAAAGTCTTTCTTCATTTTGTAATGCTCATCCTGATGTTTTGGCATGCTATCGGGTGGCTGGGGAAATTAGCTATATTGTTAAATTAGCGACCTATTCAGTAGAAACATTAGAACAATTTATTGATGCGGCTATGCCCTATGGTACACCTTCTACTAATATCGTGTTATCTTCAACGGAAAAACAGGTGATTACACCATTTGCTGACAATGATTTGGAGTAAATGACAAAAAAAGCAAACCTCGAAGCCGTGAGCACCGTTTATAGGGTAGAGAGGAGGAAGAATGTTGCTAATTCATGAACTGGAAAGAATAATGGAACAGCATACAGAGAGGCTTATTCGTCTTGCCTTTTACTATGTTAGAGATTTACAAAGTGCTGAAGATATCGTACAGGATGTCTTTATTAAATTCTACGATAATCAGCAAAACTATGAGGAACGTGGGGAGCTAAAGGCGTATTTATCGAAATTAGTTAGTAATCGAAGTAAAGATTATTTACGCAGCTGGACCTATCGGAAAATTCAAGTGCAACAGAGGATTTTTCCGCAGCAAACCGTTATGAGAAGAGATATGCTTGTACAGCAAGATGAACGTACTTTGATTGAAAATGCGATTCTAGCTCTCCCTTTCAAACAGCGAGAGGTCATTATACATTTTTATTTTGAAGAAATGCCTGTGGTAGACATTGCAGAGCTGTTAACGATTCCTGAAAGCACCGTCAAAACAAGGCTACGTCGTGGGCGAGAGTTATTGAAGCTACAATTACAGCATGTTGAATGGGAGGTGCTCCTGCATGAGTAAAATGGATGCTCGCGTAGTAAGGGATTTATCAGAAAGTAAAAAGCGTGTGATGACAAATGTGGTTCAGCATTTACAGCAACGCCATGAAAAAAAATCTGCAAAACGCTGGCCATATGGTGTTTTGGCTATGATTTTAAGTGTCTGCATAGGGCTGTTTATATATCAACAATATAATGTACAACAACAGCAAGCTTCTACTATTCCACCCGTATTAGATGAGCGGATTTTAGAGCTATATTTACAACTTGATTCTTTTATGAACGGAAAGGCAAGCTTTGATAATTTTTTATATTTTGAATCGACCTTTGCTTATGCGCAATCGAAAAAATTAGAACCTACACAAGAGCAAGTAGATAAGGCACTCGAACAGTTCATGCAAGAGTGGAGCTATGAGGATGATACTCGGCCAACTTATGATAAGCTTCTGCAAATGTTGCAAGTCACAAACGAAGGGTTTATAGAGAACTATGGCAAGCCAATTGCCTATAAAATGGCTACATTTGATTTATTATGGGAGGTAAGCCAAGCCGATTATAAGGATGTAAGTAATCCCATTCGTACATGGCTTGTCGAGCAAGCAGCCATGAAATATTTAGAACAACATTATCATAAAGACATTGCCTCCTTAAGAGAAAAATATAAAATCCCAGAAAAGGACAGCCAAATGAAGCTCATCAGAAGTGGAACGGTCTTAGCAATCAAGGAACATGAATTTTTAGTTGTCTCAGGCGTCTTGGCTAGCGAGGTTGGGCAAAAATCTGTAGAAGAATTAGTGCAAAAACATAGTAATGGTACATGGTTCCCTCTAGTGGATGTTCCGCAAACACTTTCAGTTGGTGATCGAGTAGAAGTACAGTATAGACAGTCGATTGGGAACGATGACACTCAGCCATTCATTGATTATAAGGATATCGTAGAGATGAAAATAGTAAAGGAATTTCCCTAACAAGAAGCTAGACATTCAATGATTTTAGAATGTCTAGCCTTTTCTTTAAAGTTGGATTCATATACAATAGTTGTAATATTTTTCTAAAATAGAGGTGTTGATTTGGTATTTGCTATATTAGATAATGCGACAGCGTTTTTCCTAAGCTTACCTCTTCTACTGATTTATTTAAAAAGTATGTCACAGGAAGAATCCTTTTGGCGTTGGTCAATGCCCTTATGGCTGTTGAATTACTTTTGCATTCGATATTTTGTCTCGGATGGAGAAATTTTTTGGGTTGTCCTCTTTTGGCAGCTACTATTTTTATGGCCAATTAGTCTAGCAATCTATATCTATTTATACAACAAGGAAAAGAAGTGGGCATTTTATATAGGCTTAAAGAAAAAGCATGTTGTGATTGTGGCAACATTGATGCTGCTATTTGGGAGCTCACTCGTTTATTCACTTTATCAGGCAAATCAGCAGGTGATTGCGTTCCATCAGCAAGTAATGCAGGAGCTTGAGGATAGTTCAGATCGACAGCTTTATTTGATGCACAATACAATGAAGCCTACGACGCTTCTTGAAGTAGCGGATGATATAGCTGATGTGCGAAAGGGGCAGGCGAATGCATTTACCTTTCCTTGGCGTAGTAAGGTGATTGTACACCAAGATAATTGGCAAAAGGAATTTACATATGTCCGTTTTAATGAGAACTGGAAGTTAGATGGGATATACCGAGAGAGTGAGTATCAAAATAAATAAGCAAAGGGGAGTCAAAGAGTTGATACAAGATGTACTGAAGGAAGAAGAATTAAAGGATCGATTAAAGGCATTGAAAAAGGGGCAAGCAATAATGGAGCTAGAAAATCAAGAGCAGCTTGTGCATTCCATGTTAGCACATATAGGTTCTATTGATAGTGAGCTACGAGATACTTATATTTATGGCAGCTTTTATGAATGGATTTTAGAAAAAAACTTGCTAGACCATCGTTGCTTAACGGAGCTATGGGATTATAGCCTAAACCATTTATTAGTTAAGGGAATTGGAGAAAAGGAATCGGATTGGGTCTTTACTCGCTCCTTTACATCATTATTAGTAGCGCTTATTTTAGCAAGAGATCTACAGGATAATTTTTTGCCCAAGGCTAGCATAGAGGACTGTCAAACAAAGTTACTAAACTATGTATCATCTGAAAAGGATGTAAGAGGCTATGTGACTGGCAAGGGATGGGCACATAGCGTGGCGCATGTTTCAGATGCTATCGATGAACTGGTGAAAAATCCAAAATCATTGAAAACAGCCTATGCCGATATGTTACACGCATTATGGTCCATCTATTTACAACCCAATTACGTCTTTATCCATGATGAGGATGAACGACTATTGGTGCCAATAGTCGCGATGTTGGAGCAAGGGCTGGAACAAAATGAAGTCATCCATATAGTGCAGCAAATGCCATTAACCTTAGCCTCAATGAAGGAACAGCTGAGTGAAGAACAATACAGAATAGTGCTATTCAATAGTAAAACATTGCTGAAGAGCTTTTTGATTCAAACCATTCATCAGCCACAATATGCTGATCTCCATCAAAGTATTGCCACTTGTCTCAACGAAATTTTTTAAGATTGTCCACCGTTGACAGACAATTGGTAATTTGCTAAGATGAAGGACAATAAAAGCATACAAATTCGTTGATGAGAAAGAGTAGTGTTTCACTTTGTTCTACAGAGAGCCGACATTTGGTGGAAGTCGGTGTGCAGGTGTTACATGAAAATCCTCTCTGAGAAGATTAGCTGAATGGAGTAAGCTAATCCGGGTGTCTACCGTTAAAAAGAACACGTATGATTGTACGTTGCTGAGTGCTATTGGCCATCGTGTCAATAGAATTAGGGTGGTATTCGCGGTTAACCCCGTCCCTTTTCCTTGGGACGGGGTTTTTTGTATGCCTTTTATACAAATTTGCTTGTATAGGAGGAACTAATATGCAGAAAGAACAAAAGAAAGAAACAACGGTTGAACGAGAAACAAGGATTCGTACATTATGGGCGCAAGAAGGGACCTTTGCCAAATCCGTAAGTAATCGTGCTGAACAGCAGCCCTTTGTATTTTATGAGGGACCCCCAACAGCGAATGGTTTACCACATGTTGGCCATGCATTTGGTAGAACCATAAAAGATGTGGTGGCACGTTACAAAACAATGCAGGGCTATTTAGTTGAACGAAAAGCAGGTTGGGATACACATGGGTTGCCTGTGGAATTAGGGGTAGAAAAGGCATTAGGAATCTCAGGAAAGCAGGAGATTGAGAACTATGGGGTGGAGCAATTTATTCAAGCATGTAAGAAGAGCGTTTTTACCTATGAGCAAAAATGGCGTACTTTTACAGAGCAGCTTGGCTACTGGCTTGACATGGATGATCCTTACCTAACATTAAGTAATGACTATATTGAATCTGTGTGGCATATTTTAAGCCATGTTCACAAGGAAAAACTGTTATACAAAGGACATCGCGTTTCACCTTATTGCCCTAGCTGTCAAACTTCCTTAAGCTCTCATGAGGTGGCACAGGGCTATAAGGATGTTAAGGATTTATCCGTTACTGCAATGTTTAAGCTAGAGGATCGAGACGAATATATCTTAGGCTGGACAACGACGCCTTGGACATTACCAGCCAATGTAGCCTTGGCTATGAATCCTGCTCTTCGCTATGTCCGTGTAAGGCATGCAAACAGCATCTATATACTAGCCAAATCGTTGGTATCAAAGGTTTTTTCAGAGCCTGTAGAAATATTAAGTGAGCATGACGGACAGGAGTTTGCAGGTGTTTCCTATCGATCACCATTTTCCTATGTAACCGTCGATAAAGGGCATATCATTGTCATGGCAGATTATGTGACAGAGCATAGTGGAACAGGAATTGTACACATAGCACCTGCTTATGGAGAGGACGATTATAAAACGGTGCAGCAACATGGCTTGTCCTTTGTCAATGTAGTTGATCTTAAAGGCTGTTATACAGAAGCGGTACCTGAGCTTGTTGGACGATTTGTGAAGGACTGTGATGTCGATATCATTAAAATGCTTGCAGCAAAAGAGCTTTTATTTGCTAAAGAAAAATATGAGCATAGCTATCCGCATTGCTGGCGCTGTGATTCACCATTATTGTACTATGCAACAGATAGCTGGTTTATCAAAATGTCGGCATTAAAAGAGCAGCTTTTACAAAATAATCAGCAGGTGACATGGTACCCTAGCCATATTAAGGAGGGACGATTTGGCAACTTCCTAGAAAACTTAGTGGATTGGAATATTAGTCGTAATCGTTATTGGGGAACACCACTCAATGTGTGGATTTGTCAGGATTGCAATCATGAGGAGGCACCTAACAGTGTTGCTGCGCTACAACAATTAGCCAAAGGAGCTGTCAATGAACAATTAGAGCTCCATAAGCCATTTATAGATGACATTGTCTGTACCTGTCCTGTTTGCCAAGGCGACATGAAACGTACGCCTGAAGTTATCGATGTTTGGTTTGACAGTGGCTCAATGCCATTTGCCCAACAGCATTATCCATTTGAAGATGTAGCGAACTTTCATCATCAGTTTCCAGCAGATGTGGTCATTGAGGGCATCGACCAAACGCGAGGATTTTTCTATAGCTTATTAGCAGTATCGACCTTGTTTACAGGAAAACCACCTTATAAAAATGTGCTATCGTTAGGGCATGTACTCGATGAGCATGGACAGAAGATGTCCAAAAGTAAAGGCAATGCATTAGAGCCTGTTGAGTTAATCGAGGAGTATGGAGCAGATGCTCTACGTTGGGCATTTTTAGTTGATAGCTCCCCATGGAATCCAAAGCGTTTTTCAAAGAAAGTTGTCTTAGATGCGAAATCTAAGCTGGTGGATACACTCGACAATACGTTTAAATTTTATGATATGTATGCCCAAATCGATAACTTTACGTATGATGCTACAAATACAGGTACACGTTCACAGCTAGATCATTGGATATTGTCCCGCTTACATCACACTATCTTGCTTGTCACAACCTCCATGGATGATTATCAATTTACACAGGCTACACGGGAAATTGGTCAATTAGTGGAAGAATTAAGCAACTGGTATATTCGTCGTTCACGTGCTAGATTTTGGGCAAATGGAATGACAGCAGATAAACGAGGTGCATTTAGCACACTTTACGAGGCACTGACATCCATTTGTCCATTAATAGCACCGTTTACACCATTTATAGCAGAGGATATCTACCGTCAACTATGTGGAAAAAGTGTTCATCTTGAGAAATACCCACTATTCGACGATCAACTAGTGGATGTGAGGCTTGAACAAGAAATGGCAACAGTCTTAACAGTTGTGGAACTTGGACGTAGCATTCGCAATAGTCAGGGAATAAAGGTCAAGCAGCCTTTAAGTGAACTCATTGTTGCCCTAAAAGGTGAACTGTCGGATTACCAAGCCTATAGCGAACTCATTCAGGATGAGTTAAACATCAAAGCTTGTAGATGGACACATGATTTTTCAGCCTATGAAAGCGTGCATTATAAGTTAAACTTTAAATCAGCTGGCGCGGCATTTGGTCCAAAGGTTCATCAAGTAAAAGAGTATGTGTTGGCATTAACAGATGAAGAGAAACAAAGGCTACAACACCATGGAACAGTGGATCTCATGATGGACGGTCAACAGCTAACATTATTAAGAGAACATGTAATAGCTGAATCAATCGTCAAGGACCATTATATTTTAGCGGAGGATAGCACTTGCCGTGTCTTGATGAATGTTCAACTTACAGAGAGCTTACTACAAGAAGGGCAAATACGAGAATTAATTCGTACAATACAAGATGCACGAAAAAAATGGCAGCTACCAGTGGCGCAATATGTATCGATTGCCTTTAATGGTAGTGCAGGGGTACTTTTCATGATTCAGCAGCACGAAGCGTTATTACAAGAAAATGTATTAGTTAAAGCTATTCATTATGGTGAGCAATGGCCTCATGCAAAATCCATTGAGACGTCATTGTTTAATGAAAAGCTCACTTTATTTGTTTCTCTATAAAAGAAAAGCTCAGGGTTACCTCCTGAGCTTTTTCTATGTACGTTAAAATAAGCCACTTGCCAGATAACATGCTGTTGCCCAAATAAAGACGGCGGAGCATTTATTAAATAGTTGCATCAATTTTCCAGAGCCGTCTAGTTTTTTGAACGAGGCGCCAGTCAAAGTGAGACCGAAAAACCATAGCCAGGAAATGAACACACAAGCAATAGTGAACATCATTTGCTCGGCTCCACTATATTTTAATGCGCTCGTACCAATAACACCGATTGTATCTAAAATAGCATGTGGATTTAGAAGTGACACCGAGAGGGCAAAGAGAATTTGTTTTTTAATAGGCAATGCTTCGCTATTTTCAGTGTTTGCTGGATTTGAACGCCAAATGCTATAGCCCATATAAAGTAAAAAAACGATACCAATAGCCATTAACGTGATACGCAGCCACTCAAACTGTAGAACAATTAATGACAGACCGAATACCGCAAGTAGAATAAGCAGTGTATCACAGATCGCAGCTGTCACACCTGCTGGCAAAGCACGTAATAAACTTGGTTGTGTAGCACCTTGTGAAAAAACAAAAACATTTTGTACGCCTAATGGCAAAATGAGTCCAAATGCTAAAATGATCCCATGAAGAAAAGCTTCCAATGACCATTCCTCCTTTCTTTACTTATTTTAGATATGGTATAACTAAAAGAAAACGACCAATTGGATGGTTTTTTACCCACCCAATTTTATTGCATGGAAGGAGAAGGAACATGAGCTGGCAGCCGAATAGAAGAAGTGATAATACATTACAGCAGCAGATTGTACAGTGGATAACAGCCAATGTGGAGCGAGGAGACTGGGCAGCAGGGACAAAACTACCTACCCAAAGACAGCTGGCCATGCAGTTCGATGTGAATCGAAGCACAGTTCAGCAGGCTTTGGAGGAATTAAAAGCAATGGGCATTCTTGAAGCAAAGGTAGGCTCTGGTGTTTATGTTACGCACAATTCCTGGCATGCATTAATCCAACAAACACAGCCGAATTGGCAAACTTATATCGAAACAAGCATCCACAAGCCAAACTACCACACCATCCAATTAATTAATGAATACGAACAGCGTGAGGATGTAATTCGTTTAGGAACGGGAGAGCTAGCACCCAGTTTGTTGCCTACCGAGGAAATAGAAGCTTCACTGCGAGAGCTATCCTTTCAACCCAAAACATTGGGCTACTCTTCGCCACAAGGCAATGATCAGCTTCGTAAAGCTATTTGTAAATATGTTCAAAAAAGAGGCATTCCTGCTGAACCTCAAAACGTCTGTATTGTTTCAGGTGCACTTCAGGCACTACAATTAATTGCTGTTGGCTTATTAGAGCAAGGGTCTATTGTGTTTCAGGAGCCAACCTCCTACTTAAATTCTGTTCACCCTTTTCAGTCGGTTGGCATGCAAATGATTAGCATTGAACGTGATGTACAGCTTGCTCAAACATTAGCGCAAAGGAAACGAAAGAAACAAGCCGTGTTTTATGCCATTCCTACTTTACATAATCCAACAGGTCATGTATGGACAACAAGAGAAAAAGAACAGCTATATGAAGCTTGTCAGGCATCACGGATTCCGATTGTAGAAGATGATGTTTATCATGAATTGCTTTTTGAAGAGGCATCACCGCCGCTTAAGGCCATGGATAATAGCGGACAAGTTCTTTATATTGGCAGCGTCTCTAAAACCTTAAGCCCAGGGCTACGCATTGGCTGGCTCATCGGTCCAACCACTGTCATTGAGCGATTAGCCGATATAAAAATGCAAACAGACTATGGCTCAAGTGCCATTTCTCAGGAAATTGTCCTACATTGGCTGCAATCAGGAAAATATGAAAAGCATCTCGCAGGATTACGTCAACAATTACAGGAGCGAGCCGATTTTACGGAACAGCTTTTAAAAGAGAAGTTTACAGATGTGGCGAATTGGAGCAAACCAAGGGGAGGCTTTTATATTTGGCTCAAGTTTCATGAGCCGCTTGTAGATAAAGAGTTCTTTATGAAGCTGTTGCAGCAGCAAGTATTAATCAACCCCGGCTATATCTACGATCCACAAGATCTTCATCATATTCGTCTATCCTACGCTTATGCAACCTATGAAGAATTACAGGAAGGTTTACAAATCCTACATGAATGTGCGGTGGAGGCTATTGGACGAAAGAGTAAGTAAGGACTTGCTCTGGAGTTAGGGAAACGATAGAAGGTTGCTCTAAATAGGTTGAGAAGTGAGGAACCCATTCCAAAATGGTTGAGATGTGATCAAAGAAGTAGGACCCCACTCCAAAATCAGTGAAAAGTGATCATATAGCAAGCTCCTCTCTCAATTAAGTATCCACACTTAGCCACCCAACCCACTGATAGAAAAGAAAGTGAATAATCCAAGCCTTGTATCCATACATTTTAGAAGAATAGAAGTATTTTATTTTGATTACGAACATAAAGAGGTGAACGATTGGAAAATTTGCCACCGGGTTATTTTCAGGTGCCTCAGCCTATTCGAGGTGATGGGGCTGGAGGGGTGGATAAGGGACCACGGGATATTATGAGGGACTTAGAAAATCCTGATATGCTAGTGCCACCAACGACTGATGCAGGTTTGATTCCAAATTTACGATTCTCGTTTTCAGACACGCATATGACCTTAAATCAAGGTGGGTGGTCGCGAGAAATTACGGTTCGTGAATTACCGATTGCTACGACTTTGGCGGGTGTGAATATGAGTTTGGCACCAGGGGGCGTACGTGAGCTGCACTGGCATCAACAGGCGGAGTGGTCTTATATGCTGCTTGGTCATGCTCGCATTACAGCTGTCGATCAAAATGGTTGTAACTTTATAGCGGATGTGGGACCCGGTGATTTATGGTATTTTCCACCTGGCATTCCTCATTCCATTCAAGGACTTGAGGATGGCTGTGAATTCCTATTAGTATTTGATGATGGGCATTTCTCCGATCTGAACACACTGTCAATTTCAGATTGGTTTGCTCATACGCCAAAAGAAGTGTTATCAGCGAATTTTGGGGTTCCTATCCATGCTTTCGATCACATCCCGAGTGAACAAATATATATTTATCAGGATCGAGTTCCGGGGCCAATTGATTCTCAGAAAGTGCCATCTCCTTATGGGGAGGTTCCCCAAACCTTTAAACATCGTCTGTTGGCACAGCCTCCATTAAAAACACCTGGAGGCAGTGTGCGCATTGTCGATTCGACTAATTTCCCAATCTCTAAAAATATCGCGGCTGCACTGGTGGAAATTGAGCCAGGGGCGATGCGAGAGTTGCATTGGCATCCAAACAACGATGAATGGCAATATTATCTGCAAGGAAAAGGCCGTATGACAGTTTTCACAGGAAATGGAACGGCTCGAACATTTGATTATCGGGCGGGAGATGTTGGCTATGTCCCATTTGCGACGGGGCATTATATTGAAAATACTGGAACAGAGCCATTATGGTTTTTAGAAATGTTTAAAAGTGATCGATTCCAGGATGTATCCTTAAATCAATGGATGGCGTTAACGCCGACAGAATTGGTGCAAAGTAAGTTGCAGGTTGGTCCTGAGTTGCTTGAGGCTCTCAGAAAAGAAAAATGGCCTGTAGTAAAATATCCTGGTTTTTCCTATTATCCAAAATAATCAAAGCAGGTGAGGAAGTTCTCACCTGCTTTTAGTTTAATATTGATATTTTTTGCGTGTCAGGAGCAAAATAGCGATGGCTGGTATTGTACAAATGAGCATGGCCGCGAAGGACAGACCTGGCGATATTTCGTATAAATAGCCACCTAAAAATGTAAGGATGGCCGTACTTAAGCCCATAGCTAATGCAGAGTATAAACCCTGTGCATTGGGGATTTGTTCCTTAGGTAGTGCTTTTGTTAAGTAGCGAATAAAGGCAAAATGGGCTAATGCAAAGGATAATGCGTGCAAGGTTTGAGAAGCGATAAATACCCAGACATTTGGGAACATAAAGATTAGTAACCAACGTAGGGAAGAGCCGCTCGCTGCTAAAAGTAATAAGGACGATGAGCGCCATTTCGTCAATAACGTATCAGCCTTCATAAAGTAAAGAATTTCACAAATAACAGCGATATTAATAATCATACCCATATAGAATGGATCAACCTGTAAATCTTCTAAATAAATATAACCGTAACTATAATAGGAGGCATGTGAACCCTGGAGCAAGATGACGATGAATAAAACAATCGGGAAGCCTTTGATAGTCCATAGTGTTTTCATCGACAATGATTTTGCACGCTGTTCTTTTGTTGGGACTACCAGCAATTCCTTTGGTGTTGCAAATTGCTGCATAAGTAACATGCCCATCAACCCTATAATCATGCTCCAAAAGATGATGTTCTTTCCAAAAACGCCTGTCAGCATACTAATAATTAAAACAGCGATGACAAAGCCAAATGAACCATAGGAACGGCTTTTACCATAATGAATATTGCCATACTGGACAAGCGTAGCTGCACTACTTTCCACAGCAGGTAATAGCGCTGGGTAAAAAACACTAAATAAAATGGTCACGATTAATAATGCAGTAAAGCCTGTGCTTGGAATATAGAGCAAGGCAGTTAGCAACGAGCCTATTGCTAAAATGGTAATGAGTCGTTTATTGTGTACATATTTTGCAAGTGCTGGGAAGAAGAAAAGGTTGGATGTGGCACGAGCTAGGAGCCCACAGCCCATCACTACACTTGCCTGCGAGACGGTTAGATGTTTCGCATCCACCAGCCAACCTGTCCAGTAGGGTAAGAAAATGCCCCAAGTGATAAAAAATGTAAAGAAATTCTGAGAAAGCCATCGTTGATTGTTCATATAATTTCCGTACCTCCATTAACTATGTTGAATAATAGCATGTTCATCGCTACAATAATGTGAGATATCTCATATTTTTTATAGGGGAGAGTAAAAAATGCATATTTTAACAGCTGAAGCCCGTACCCATTATCTTGAAAAATATCCGATTGATGATTTTTTCTCATTTGATATCAATCCCTATTTAGAAGTCCGCCAGTTTGACAAGGGGGAGTGGATCTTCCAGGAAGGCTCCTTTCCAGACACCGTGTATTACATGATAGAAGGAAAGGCGAAGCTCTATATGACACATAAAAATGGGAAGGTTTCACTTATTGAATACCTAGAAGCTCCTCTTTTTATGGGGGAAATTGAATTGTTAAATGAGGCTAGGTACACAAAGGGGATACAAACCGTCACCAAAACAATTTGCTATTCGATTACACAGTCATGTAAGGAGAAGTTACTTGCGGATGCTTTGTTTTTACGTAGACTTTGTGTATTTTTAGGGGAAAAAGCGACAAAAATGACATCTAAATATACACAAAATCAGGCCTATCCGCTGGAAAATCGCTTAGCAGCCTTTATCCAATTATCTGCCGACCAAGGTGTCTACAAGGAAAAACATACGGAAATCTGTGAGTATTTAGGAGTTTCTTATCGCCATTTATTATATGTTTTGGCACAGTTTTGTGAAGAGAAGATATTAGAAAAGCGGAAGACTGGCTACCAAATTATTGATAAAAAACGTCTCGCGCAGCTTGCACAGGAAATACTATGAAAATAACCATTCCATAAAGGTTGCCTATTTCAATTCTTTCACTGTGTTTACTATTGTTAGTTATGACAGCTAAGAAACACATTGCTTCAGACTGCTACGAGCAGTGCAGATCAGCTGAGGGAATTAATTCAATTTTATAAGTTATAAATTAAAAATGGATTTGACTTCTTTAAATGAAGTCAAATCCGTTTTTGTTGTATTCACTTTTTTTAATGAACCAGCGAGCGATATCCTTTCCACTATGGTAAAAGTCCACTTCATTTACCTTGTTTTTTTGGATGGAGAGGTCAGGGATGTTTTCTAAAACGTCAAAAGGTAAAACACCGATACATAAATGATTATTTGTTAGATAATCTCCTTGTTGCTTACTGCCACTTTGTATCGATTCACTATGCTTGTTCATTGAGTTTTGTGTCATATGGAATGCAAGTAGTTCTCCTTGTGCCAATGCTGTGCTTGATGAGTAACCAGTACTTTTCATTCAACATGCCCCCTTTTGTCGTTACATTTATTGTACAAGACTAGATGGGAAAATAGCCGTTATTTACAAGGCTTTTACAATAACTTTAAGGTACATGGAAGATTTAGTAATTTGTAACCGTATTCATACCGTTATGGGATATAAACCATAGAAAACTGATATAAATTCTTTTTAAAAAACTCATACTCAAACTATTGTGAATTTTTCTAACACGAAGTATTATTGTAATTAGATTTAACGTGAAAGTTTTCACAAAGTCGCGAAATCGTTAGGAGGAATTTTTAATGAGTGCAATTCGAGTAGGTATTGTAGGATATGGAAATTTAGGACGTGGTGTGGAGTATGCCATTTCACAAAATCCAGATATGGAATTAGTAGCAGTGTTCACACGACGTGATCCTTCAACAGTAAACGTAGCAAGCAATGCGAGCGTATATTTAGTAGATGACGCTGAAAAATTCCAAAACGACATTGATGTTATGATTTTATGTGGTGGTTCTGCAACAGATTTACCAGAGCAAGGTCCACATTTTGCACAATGGTTTAATACAATTGATAGCTTCGATACACATGCGAAAATTCCTGAATTTTTCGATGCTGTAGATGCAGCGGCACAAAAATCTGGTAAAGTATCTGTTATCTCAGTTGGTTGGGATCCAGGTCTATTCTCTTTAAATCGTCTACTTGGAGAATCAGTATTACCAGTTGGTACAACATATACATTCTGGGGCGATGGCCTAAGTCAAGGACATTCAGATGCTGTTCGTCGTATTGAAGGCGTAAAAAATGCTGTTCAATACACATTACCGATTAAAGAAGCGGTAGAACGAGTTCGTAACGGTGAAAACCCTGAACTAACAACACGTGAAAAACATGCACGTGAATGTTGGGTTGTATTAGAAGAAGGTGCAGATGCAACAAAGGTTGAACAAGAAATTGTCAAAATGCCTAACTATTTCGATGAATATGACACAACAGTGAACTTCATTTCTGAAGATGAATTTAAAGCAAATCATACTGGTATGCCACATGGTGGTTTTGTCATTCGCAGTGGTGACAGTGGTGCAAACGATAAACAAATTCTCGAATTCTCATTAAAACTGGACAGTAATCCAAACTTTACATCTAGCGTATTAGTGGCTTATGCACGTGCAGCACACCGTTTAAGTCAAGCGGGTGATAAAGGTGCGAAAACAGTATTTGATATCCCATTCAGCCTGCTTTCGCCAAAATCAGCTGCTGAATTACGTAAAGAATTACTATAAACGTAGCTAATGATCCCGATTATCATTGAGTTGATAATCGGGAATTTTTTTAAGCCTAATTTTTTGCTAAAATAGGTTGCTAATGAAACGATTCATCTACATGTTTAATGCCAAATTCTAAGACTGCTTGATCAATACAAATGGAGGCGTATTGTGTGGGAAGATGAAGTAATGCTTCCTTTATAGCAAGAATAGCTTTTCTAGTTGCCGCTGTTAAATTTTCTTTCATAAATGATACTAAGTCTTTGACATTGCCCCTTTTTGGCTATTGGAAAATAACCACATATCCATATTTCACTCAAGTTCCTCCGCTCGGTAAAGCAGTTTAAAATAATATCCATTAAAATCGGAACTCGTATAATCTCTATATTTAAAGGCGGTTCATTTAGCCAATTTCCTTCTAAATTTTAGTAATATAACAGAGTACAAAAATTAGGAAGAAAATACAAACTAAATTCTACTTCCATTCCTCAAACAAAAAATGGGGATAAAATCTATAAAAATACATAAAAAATATGGTAAACTGTCAATAATTTAATAATCTGAATTTTTGTAGAAATTTTTGTAACCTTACAAAATATGGAGGTTATGTTTATATGACAGCAGATATTGTTATTCAATCAAAATGTATGGCGCCCAATCCATCCACGCATTGCATTAATAGAGCAACACTAATGCGAACGCTAAAGAAAACTCGTCATCATTCTTGTACTTTTTTGCATAGCGGTGCAGGGTATGGTAAAACAACCATTCTAACTCAATTTCTTGCAACCGAATCAAGTACATTTTCTTGGTACAGTATTTCTGATGAAGATGATAATTTATTACCCTTTTTGAGACATCTCTTTTTTAGTATACAGCGCGTCGTACCGAAATTTGGTCATACATTTGATGGGTGGGATCAATTATCACGCTTTCCTAAAATGGATGAGCTCAATCGTTGGTATAAGCTATTTATCAATTGCCTCTGTGATATAGACGAGCCTCTTCTTATCGTGATTGACGACTTTCACCTAGTAGACCATGTTTTTCCTATTAATTATTTCATGGAAAAAATCATTGAATTTGCTCCACCTAGCATTCATTTTATTATTGCTTCAAGAACACTACCCAATTGGGATATTATGAGGAAATTAAGGCTGCAAAAAAGATGGCTGGTTATGAAAGAGGACGAACTAGCCTTTTCAGCTGAGGAAATTGCGGTGTTTTTTGAAGAATATGTAGATGTACATTTATCCGAGGCAGAAATAAAAAAGGTATTAGAGATCACTGAAGGCTGGGCCATTAGCCTCTCTTTATTGGCAGAGCAATGGCATCATGCTTCGTTAGATCATTGGCTGAGGATTCCCACAAATGAGCTATTCACATATTTATCAGAGGAAGTCTATAGTAGAATGACTGCTACTGAGCAGGAGACTATCTTAAAATTAGCGATTTTTCCTACTTTTTCTGCGGAGTTATTGGAAGCGTTTTATGGCACTGAGATTGCGCAAATGCTAAATGCATTAACTCAGCGTCATTTATTTATTCAACCTGTGACAACAGATGGCTTATATCGTTTTCATGCATTGTTTAGTCGATTTTTAGAAATGAAATGGCGACAGTTTCCAAGTCTACATGCGGATCTTCATAAACAAGCAGCAGTGTATTATGGAGAACTTCAAAATATTCAAGCTGTCCTGTATCATGCCTTTAAAACGAATGATCATCATTTTTGTGGAGAGCTACTACAGCTTCATGCAGCATCAATCGTACATGCTGGTCAATTTGAATGGTTGCTCGAAAAAATCAATCGATTTAGTGCACAGGAAAAAGATAAATTTTATAAATTATATTATTTTGAGGGTGAATGTCATCGCTACCGAGCTTACTATGAAAAAGCAAAACAATCCTATGAAAAATGTGCAATTATCGCACAGCAGCAGCGTGATCACCTATTTATGACAAAGTCTCAAGCTGGGATAGCCCATATTTACTTAGACACCATTCAACCTGCTATAGCAGAGCCATATCTTGAGAAAGCATTAGAGCTAGCGAAACATACACCATTGCGCAAAGAGGAACTACTAGAACTTCAACGGCAATATGCTGAAAATTTAGTGAATCTAGGGAAGGCTAAGGGTGCACAGCTCTTTATGGAGGACGTTGCATTGCCAGAGAATGTCATACAACGAGCGAATGTCGATGTGCGTGTTTTACTACGAACAGGACAACTACAGGAAGCCAATGAGTTATTAGCGCAGCGACTTGAATTACCGCCTCAGCTTGTTGCAACCCATCGCGAAAGTGAACTGCTGGCAGCTTTCGTTTATGCATTGTTAGGTCAGGGCAAAGAAGCCTGGTATGCTGCCCAACATGGCATTCGAAGAGGAATAAAAGAGAAGTCTATTTTCATAGAGGCGGTTGGCTATATCAGAAAGGCTCATGCCCTGCTGTTAATGGATTATCCAGATCATCAGGGGGCATGTCAAGCCTATGAAAAAGCATTGACCCTCATGAATGCCATTAATATTTCTCGTGTGAAGGCTGAGCCATATATGGGGTTAGCCATTGTCAAACATTCGTTAGGCGATATGGTAGCGGCGAAGAAATACTTAGCACTGGGCTTACAGGAAACGGAGCAAGTTCAAGATGCTTGGATGACTGCGCTTATTCTTTTAGCAGAAGTAAAAATCATCCTTACTGAGCAAGAAATGGGGAGAGCGAAGCAATTATTAAAGAAGACACAGCAACTATTTCAGGAGTGCGGTGATCGCA
The DNA here is from genome assembly GCF_016757845.1 of Lysinibacillus sp. HST-98. Taxonomy (NCBI): domain Bacteria; kingdom Bacillati; phylum Bacillota; class Bacilli; order Caryophanales; family Bacillaceae; genus Lysinibacillus; species Lysinibacillus sp. HST-98. The sequence continues at coordinate 45,871 of NZ_JAENHX010000001.1, read as the reverse complement.
ATGGCTTGATGCATGTGTTATTTTATCAATCAATGATTGCCCTGAAAGAGTGTAATAAGAAGCCGTTTCAACAGTATTTTCAACAGTTTGCACAACTATGTGTTTCAAATGGCTATGAATACTTCTTACAAAGACCAACGATACTTGGTCCGAGCAATCGAATGGTTTTTTACGAGCTATTGCAATTTAGTCAAAAATGCCAGATGGAGCATCCAGCTATCTTAGCATTGCAAAGTCATTTTCAGGTCGAGGATAGTATTAGTTATCCGCATGATGAAGTACAGATGAATCTTTTTGGAAGTTTACATGTAATTCGTACACAACGAAAGCTGGAAGACAAAGAATGGCAACGTGATAAATCGAAGGAATTATTCGTGTACCTCTACTGCCATCGCCATCGCTTTACACCAAAGGAAGAAATAGCACAGGCATTATGGCCCGAGCGTAGTGTCGAGTCCTTGGATCGAGACTTTAAGGTGGTCTTAAATACGTTACTCAAAGTGTTGGAGCCACAACGACATGCAAGACAAGAGAGCTTTTTCATTCAGCGGAAAAATAATATGTATCAGTTACAAAATATTGCTTTTCTCCAAATTGATGTTGAACGCTTTCACTATTATTACAGCTTAGGAATCGACGAATTTGATCCACAGCTGTCCAATGAGTGGCTCTTATTAGCGGAAGCGAGCTATACGGATGCGCTCTATGCGGAAAAAAAGCAAATCGACTGGCTAACGCAGGACCGTGAAAAGCTACAATTTTTATATATCGAAGTCTTGGAACGACTAGCACAAAATGCAACAAGGCAACAGCAATATAAAAAAGCCATTTTTTTCGCAGAAAAGATGCTACGCGAGGATGCACTCTGGGAAGAAGCGTATCGCCTGCTCATGTACAGCCACTACCAGCTCCATAATCGTTCTCTTGCCTTAAAATGGTATGAAAAATGTGTCCAGCAATTACAACAGGAGTTTAACACAACCCCGATGGAATCTACCATGACAGTCTATGACTTGATAATGGGTTAGCCAGTGTTGTTTAGGCTAAGTGAAGTGTATTGAACTGTTCCTAAGTAATATGAAAGTGCTCCTATTGAGGGGGGAGGCCAGCTCCTAAGAGTAGACAAAGCGCTCTAATTAAGGGTAGAGCCGCTCATAAACCATGTCAACTCGCTCCACAGTGTCGTAGTCTAATATAAACTAGAAAAAAATGTAACCTATTTGGAGGAACAACAATGCCATTTTGTCAGACAAATAAAGCGAAAATTTACTACGAAATAATTGGAACAGGGATACCTATCATCATGCTACATGGTTTTTCTCCTGATCATCGTTTGATGAAGGGCTGTATGGAGCCTGTATTTAAAGAACGTGAAGGGTGGAAACGTATTTATCTGGATCTTCCAGGAATGGGGAAGACAACAGACTATTCATCGATTCAGAACTCGGATGAAATGCTAGAAGCGATTATCGAATTGATACACACAATCATTCCACAAGAATCGTACTTGTTGGTTGGTGAATCTTATGGTGGCTATTTAGCGCGCGGTATTATGAGGAAATCAGTGGATCAACTTTTAGGTACTGCCTTTATTTGCCCTCTCATCATTCCTGAAAAAGAACAACGTACGGTGCCACCGCATTGTATTGTACAAGCAGACACCGCTTTTTTATCAACATTAAGTCAGCAGGAGCAAGATGATTTTATGGCTAATCAAGTTGTCTTAGATGCCTATAATTGGGAGCGTTATTCAACAGAGGTGTTGGCAGGGTGTAATCTAGCGGATCAGGCATTTTTAGAAAAAATTCAACAAAGCTACGGATTTTCCTTTGCCGTTGACGAAAAGTCCTTTGATAAGCCAAGTCTCTTTTTGCTGGGTAAACAAGATTCTGTGGTTGGCTATAAGGACGCGTTTTCACTTCTAGAGAAGTTTCCCAGAGCAAGCTTTGCCATTTTAGATAGAGCAGGCCACAATTTGCAGATCGAACAACCTAAATTGTTTACCGAGCTGATGAGTGAATGGTTGAATCGTGTAGAGGGAGCGATGGATTAAAGTGATACTTGCAAATGATAAATTATTTTTAAGAGAATTCAGGCAGCAAGACTGGGTTGATGTGCATAAATATGCCTCTCAGGAGGTTGTTAGTAGGTATCAAACATGGGGACCGAATTCAGAAGAGGATACAAAAGAATTCATTCAGGATGCTCTCGATGAAGCAACACAAACACCAAGGGAACGATATGTTTTTGCTATTATTCATCAAGAAACATTAATAGGTGCGGTAGAAATCATGATTAGGGATTTTGTAAATGAAGTCGGGGAAATTGGCTATATCGTGAACCCTGATTATTGGGGAAAGGGAATAGCAACGCAGAGTGCTAAATTGGTGATGACTTTCGGCTTTGAAACATTAAAGCTCCATCGTATTTATGCAACATGCGACCCTCGAAATATTGGATCATCCAAAGTATTAGAGAAAATAGGAATGTCAAAGGAAGGAATATTACGTGAAAACATGCTAATGCAAGATGGCGTTTGGCGAGATTCATTATTGTATAGTATGTTGAAACAAGAATGGTTATCATGAAGCGTACGATTAAAAGTCATCTTTATTTAGGGGTATAAAGCTATCAGAAGGAAAAAAGCAATAAGAATCCAATGTATCACTGCAATTAAATGCAGTAGGGAAAGAGAAACGAATTATAGGAAAAAAATAGATGTGGACTCTAAAAAGCAAGAATGTTGATTTCTAAACATTCTTGCTTTTTGTTTTTAGAAATGTTGTTTAGTTGCCATTCTGCTTCGCTTCATTTTCGGGACATAGCTAGGTGGCTCATATTTTAGCCATTTAGCTTGTAACTAATTTGTAACTGAACTCTTATATAGTGTTGTCATAGCAAGAAAGCGCTTTCTAGGGAGCTTATTTTGAAGGGGGATATGGGATGAGGAAGCAGTGGTATTGGTTTCTTTTAGTGATGTTGGCTGTGTTGTTGGTGGCTTGTAATGGGGAAACGAAAGACGGTGCAACGGAAGCGGATTCTTCTGATGGGGAGACGAAGGTGGTCACTGCGGAAGGTGGCACAATTAAAATTGGTGTGCTTGCATCGTTAACTGGGGCGCTTGAGTCATATGGGAAGCAGACGCAGCGAGGATTTGATTTAGGCATTGAGTATGCAACAGGCGGCACGATGGAGGTCAATGGTAAGAAAATAGAAATTGTATATGAGGATACCGAGACAAAGCCAGAGGTGGCTGTGCAAAAAGCGACAAAGCTTTTAGAAGATGATCAGGTTGATTTTTTAGTCGGCTCTTCAAGCTCGGGTGATACGCTCGCTGTTCTACCACTTGCCGAGGAGTATGAAAAAATTATGGTGGTAGAGCCTGCAGTGGCTGACAGTATTACAGGTTCAGAGTTCAATGAGTATATTTTCCGAACAGGTCGTAATTCATCCCAGGATGCCTATGCGGCAGCAGCGGCGATTGCAGGCAAAGGTGTGAAGATTGCTACATTTGCGCCAGATTATTCGTTTGGCTGGGATGGGGTGAATGCCTTTAAAACGGCAGCGGAGAAATTAGGGGCTGAAATTGTACTAGAGGAGTATGCCGATCCTGCTGCAACAGATTTTACTTCCAATTTGCAAAAAGTGATTGATGCGAAGCCAGACTATTTGTTTGTGGTTTGGGCGGGGGCAAATTCACCATGGAATCAAATTGCAGATCTTAAAATTCAAGAAAAGGGCATTAAAATTTCGACGGGTGCGCCGGATATTATTGCGCTTCAATTTATGAACCCATTGGTTGGGATGGAAGGCTTCTCGGTGTATTATCATACACTTCCTCAAAATGATGTCAATGAATGGTTAGTAGATGAACATCAAAAACGTTTCAATGAAGTGCCCGACTTATTTACTCCTGGCGGCATGTCTGCGGCGATTGCGATTGTGGAGGCATTGAAACAATCGGATGGGGATGCAGACGCCAACAAGTTAATCGACGTTATGGAAGGTATGTCCTTTGAAACACCAAAAGGGACAATGACATTCCGTGAAGAGGATCACCAGGCGCTACAATCCATGTATTCGATTCGCTTAGAGCAACAAGATGGTGTGGATTATCCAGTACCAGTACTTATTCGGGAGCTTAGTCCTGAAGAGACAGCACCGCCCGTTATGAATTAAAGAATTGAGAGGCAGCATAGCTGTCTCTCTACATAAATGTGAGAAGGAAGGGAGTAGAGAATGGAGCCTATATTATATACAGATAATTTAACAATTCGTTTTGGGGGACATACGGCTGTAGATGGCGTTAATTTTCAAATGCCTGAGAAGCATTTAAAGTCCATTATTGGGCCGAATGGTGCTGGGAAAACAACCTTCTTTAATTTGATTAGTGGTGAGCTAAAGCCAACTGCGGGTGATGTTTATTTTAAAGGGCAATCACTTGCACAAAAGTCGGCCATTGAAAGAACTCGAATGGGATTGGGACGATCTTTTCAGATTACCAATGTTTTTCCAAACTTAACGGTTCTCGAAAATGTTCGTTTAGCCGTTCAATCCAAGGAGAGAATTCGTTATCAGCTATTCCGCCATTACAAAAGCTATCAGGCGATGACGGACAAAGCGGAGGAGTTATTGGCACTTGTGTTACTCGACAATAAACGAGATGCCCTGACAACAATGCTATCCCATGGAGAGAAAAGAAAGCTTGAGATTGCCATGCTACTCGCGTTAGATACAGAAATTCTACTGCTCGATGAACCAACTGCAGGGATGTCATTAGAGGAAGTACCTACAATTTTAGAAATTATTCGAAGCATAAAACAGCAGGGGGATAAAACCATTTTGCTCATTGAACACAAAATGGATATGATTTTGGATTTATCGGATTCTATTATGGTGTTGTTCAATGGTCAGCTATTAGCAGATGGTTCACCAGAGGAAATTATGAATAATGATACTGTGCAACATGCATATTTAGGAGGGCTGTACGATGACCACCTTACTGACATTAAATGAGGTTCACACGCACATTGGTCAATATCATATTTTGCAGGGCGTTAATTTTGAAGCGAAGGAGGGGCAGGTGACTGTACTGCTCGGACGCAATGGCGCAGGGAAAACGACCACCCTGAAAACGATAATGGGTTTAACGCCTGCAACAAAGGGTGACATTGCCTTTCGCTCCCAATCGATTAAAAAAAGCCCTACCCATAAGGTGGCGAAATTAGGAATCGGCTATGTACCTGAAAATCAAGGGATTTTTGCAGATTTAACGGTAGAGGAAAACATGAAGGTAGCGATGCGCAAGGAGGATACAGCCACATTAGAGCGACAGCAATATGTGCTAGAGCTGTTTCCTGACTTAAAGAAGTTTTGGAAAAAAGCTGGTGGGCATTTATCGGGTGGTCAAAAGCAAATGCTGTCCATGGCAAGAGCCTTTATCAATGATAGCCAATTAATACTGATAGATGAGCCTTCCAAGGGACTTGCTCCGATAGTTGTGGAAAAAGTGATGGAAGCGATTGTGGAAATGAAAAAGAAAACGTCCATTGTTCTAGTGGAGCAAAACTTTATCATGGCTAGTCGAATTGGTGATACTTATTCATTAATCGATGATGGGAGAACAGTCAATTCGGGCAATATGCAGGATTTGATTTATGATGAAGAGCTAAAACGCAAGTATCTTGGTATTGGATAGAGGGGGGTGCCTAACATTGGAGCTATTGGTCAATTTAATCATTAATGGCTTAGCCACTGGAATGTTAATTTTTCTGCTAGCAGCTGGTTTGACATTAATTTTCGGTTTAATGGATGTATTGAATTTTGCGCATGGTGGGTTATTTGTTTGGGGGGCCTATGCGGGCATCTTTACCTATATGTGGACAGAAAGTTTTATCGTTGGGATTATAGGCGCGATTGTGACTGGAGCGTTGCTTGGACTGTTGACAGAGAAATTCATTATTACGCCTGTTTACGGCAATCATATTCAGCAAATTTTAATTACCTTAGGGCTGATGCTCGTTTTGCAGGAGCTTATTAAGGTGGTCTTTGGTCCAAATGGGGTGGCAGTAAAAACACCAAGTTATTTAGCTGGAAGCTGGGAAATTGGTGATGTGATCATCATTAAATATCGTTTATTTATTATTGTCATAGGGTTTGTGATTTTTGGTATTTTCCAATATATGCTGAAGCGCACGAAGATTGGCTTGATCGTTCGGGCTGGGGTGCAGGATAAGGAAATGGCGCAGGCTCTCGGTATTCATATTAAGCGTGTATTTTTATACGTCTTTATGGTGGGCGCTGCTCTGGCGGCACTTAGTGGGATGTTGATGGCTCCCTACTCAGGTGTGATTTATGCGGAAATGGGCATGGAGTATGCCATTTTAGGCTTTATTGTTGTGGTAATTGGCGGTATGGGTAGTTTTTCCGGCTCCTTGCTTGCAGCGATTTTAGTGGGGCTAGCAGGTAGCTTTATGGCTTATTATGTCCCTGTGCTGTCACTGGCGGTCAATATGATTTTAATGGCCATCGTTTTAATTTTCCGTCCTCAGGGGCTGTTTGCGATGCGAAAGGAGCGGACATCATGAACAACAAAATATCCTTACGCGCTTTCGCTTTTTTCCTGTTACTTGTCATTTTTATTATCCTTCCTTTTGTCAATGATTCAAGGACACTACTTATTTTACTCACACAAATCTTTATTTTTGGGATATTGGCAATGAGCTATGATATTTTACTAGGCTATACAGGCATCGTCTCCTTTGGGCACGCCATGTTCTTCGGCATTGGTGCCTACACAACAGCAGTCATGCTGAAGCAGATCGATCACACACTCTTGATTTTTGTACTGTCTATCGTGATAGGCATGATATTAGCAGGCTTCATTAGCTTTTTAGTAGGTTTATTAACCTTACGCTTAAAAAGTCATTTTTTTGCGATGCTGACGCTAGCCTTTTCGGGGTTATTTTTAGTCTTAGCTGAAAAGTGGCGCTCTGTTACGTATGGCAATGATGGCTTTACATTCAGAGCACCTGATCTATTTAGAGATCGAATGACCTTCTATTTCTTTGTGCTAGCAAGCTTGGTTGTCATCTTTTTGGCGCTCTACCGCTTTGTTAATTCACCAACAGGTCGTATTTTAATTGCCGTTCGTGAAAATGAACAGCGGACGAAATCATTAGGCTTTAATACGTTGCACTATAAAGTCATTGCCTCAGTTGTGGCAGGCATTGTAGCAAGTTTTGCTGGCTCCTTATATGCAGTGTCATTGCGCTTCGTTAACACGAGTGTGATGGCCATGGATATTACGCTGGATGCATTGTTAATGACGATTATCGGTGGGGTTGGTACTTTAGTGGGGCCGTTATTAGGCTCGGCGGTCATTGAATATGCGCAACATGCACTGTCAGGGCTTGCACGAGATTATCCTATTTTTGAACGTTGGATTATCTTCTTCGGGATTCTCTATATTTTAGCCGTTATCTTCTTCCCAAAAGGTATTATTGGCTCATTAAGATTGCTCTTTTGGAAGTGGCGAGGAAGGCTAAAGCAACGAAAAACAACAGGTCCCCTGCCTCAGGAAAAGGAGCGATTTGAATGACAGTTGGTATTGTAAGTACGGGTATTTATCTACCTCAACAGAAGATGACATCGCAGGAAATTGCGGCTGTTTCCAATATTCCTGAGGACATTATCCGTCAAAAAATGGGCATTCATGAAAAGCCAATTCCTGATAAATCTGATCATACAGTGCAAATGGGTATCTGGGCAGCACAGGAGGCGATTCAAAAAGCGAATATAGACCCTAAGGATATTGATGTTGTCATCTATATGGGGGAGGAACATAAGGAATATCCACTCTGGACAGCCTCCATTAAAATGCAGGAGGAGCTTGGTGCAGTGAATGCATGGGCATTTGATGTGCAATTACGCTGCGGCACAACAATCATGGCGTTGAAAGTGGCGAAAAGCTTAATGGCTTCAGATGACACGATACGAACCATTCTGTTAGCAGGTGGTTATCGCAATGTTGATTTTATCGATTACAGCAATCCACGAACGCGCTTTATGTACAATTTAGCGGCAGGTGGAGGTGCCATGTTATTACAAAAAAACTATGATAAAAATCTGCTACTAGAGGCAGATATTATAACGGATGGTTCTTTCTCAGAGGATGTAGTCGTGCCAGTTGGGGGAACGAAAAATCCATTAACCCCAACCCATTTAACCGAAAATTTATATAAGCTTGACGTTTTGGACCCCATTGGGATGAAGGAGCGGCTAGAACAAAAATCTTTAAGCAATTTTTTGAAGGTCATTCGCAGTTCTTTAGCGAAAAGTGGATACAGTGACGATCAGCTAAATTATTTAGCGATGTTGCATATGAAAAGATCTGCACATGATTATATTTTAACGGAGCTTGGCTTACAACAGAAGCAGTCTAATTATTTGCAAGACTATGGACATATTGGTCAGATTGATCAAATTTTGTCCCTACAGCTAGCACAGGAGCAAAATCAAATTCAAGCAGGCGATATTGTGACGCTTGTGAGTGCTGGCATTGGCTATGTATGGGGCGCTATCACAATACGTTGGGGATAAGGGGGAAATGGCATGGTAAAAACGATTCAACTAGCAAATGGAGAGACAATGGCCTATCGCAAGCGATCAGGTGGAGGTCATCCTTTAGTGTTGGTACATGGCAATATGACATCTTCTAAGCACTGGGATATTCTGATGAATGCTTTAGACGACAAATACACTATTTATGCGATAGATTTACGTGGTTTTGGTGAATCATCCTATCTTAAGCCAATCACAGCTATTAAAGATTTTAGTGATGATGTCAAGCTATTTGTGGATGCACTACAACTGCAAAGCTTTGATATGATTGGTTGGTCAACAGGTGGAGCTGTCTGTATGCAGTTTGCAGCAAATTATCCAGGATACTGTCAACGACTGATTTTACTTGCGTCTGCTTCTACACGTGGCTATCCATTTTACACGGATTTAGGAACAGGCAATCCAGACTCCTTTAAGCGAGCCTATCATTATGAGGAGGTATTGGTGGATACATCCAAAACAAAGCTTATTCAAGGCTTCTACGATGCAAAAAATGCGGAAGGCTTACAGTCTATATGGAATGCATTAATTTATACGCATCATCGACCAAACGAAGGAAAATATCAAGAATATGTAGAGGATATGCTTACACAGCGCAATTTAGCAGAAGTATATCATGCACTCAATACATTTAACATAAGCGCTGTTGATAATGAGGTGGCAAAAGGCTCTCGGGAGGCCATGTTGCTTCATATCCCAATTTTAGTGCTACGAGGGGATCGTGATTTGGTGATTACAGAGGAAATGAATGCAGAGTTATTACAGGATTTAGGCAAAACAGCACAGTTTGTAGGTCTAAAAGACTGTGGGCATTCACCGTTAATCGATGATTTAGCACAATTGACAGCTGAAATTGAAGCTTTTTTAGAAATTGGAGGAAGACAGTATGCGTTTGAACAATAAAGTGGCTATCATTACTGGGGCTGCAAATGGTATTGGCTATGCGGCTGCTGAACGTTTTATCGAGGAGGGGGCATGGGTGTTTATCGCCGATTTTGACGATAAAGCAGGCATTCTAGCAGCACAACAACTAGGTGAAAATGCTGTATTTATACAAGTAGATGTTGCAAGTAGAGAGAGCGTTAAACAGCTGGTGACGGCAGTGATCGAACAGGCAGGACGGATTGATATTTTAGTGAATAATGCGGGGATTACACGAGACGCCATGCTGACAAAAATGACGGAGGATCAATTTCAGCAGGTGCTAGATGTCAATTTGACAGGTGTCTTCCATTGTACACAGGAGGTCATTCCCTATATGGCGGCAACAGGTGGAGGCAAAATTATAAATACATCCTCAGTTAGTGGAGCATATGGCAATGTTGGTCAAACCAATTATGCAGCGACAAAAGCAGCGATTGTAGGTATGACAAAAACATGGGCGAAGGAATTAGGGCGTAAGGGGATTAATGTTAATGCAGTGGCACCTGGCTTTACAGAAACAGATATGGTCAAAAAAATGCCTGAAAATATTTTGGCTCAAATGCGATCAATCGTCCCCCTACAACGTTTAGGGACACCACGTGATATTGCCAATGCCTATTTATTTTTAGCATCTGATGAGGCCTCCTACGTTCATGGGCATACTCTGCATGTGGATGGCGCAATTATGATGTGATAGGGGGTAGTCAAGATGTTTGTTGAGCAAGAATGGATTTTAAAACGTGCAGCTTTAACACCTCACCACATCGCCTTGATTAATTTAACATCAAAGGAACAATGGACCTACCAGCAATTATCTGAGGAAATCGGCAAGTGGAGTCAATTTTTCGAGCGTCAGCAGCTACAAAAAGGAAGTAGAGTCGCTGTTTTTGCGAAAAATCATATCCAATTGTTTGCTGTTTTATTTGCCTGTGGGCTACGTGGGCTCATTTATGTACCGTTAAATTGGCGCTTAAGCAAGGAGGAGCTAACACAAATTTTGGCGGATGCGACCCCTGCTATCCTATTATACGAAGAGGATAGTCATTGTCCCTTGGTTTTAGAAAAAATGTTTTCACTTCACGTTAGCCAGCATGAGAAGGAGATACAACCAAGTAGGCAAGACGTGGATGTGGATGATCCGTGGTTAATGATTTATACAGGAGGCACGACGGGTCAGCCAAAGGGGGTAGTGCTATCCTTTTTGTCGGTCAATTGGAATGCCATGAATACTATTATTAGCTGGGGTCTACATGCTCAAGATCGGACATTAAATTATATGCCGATGTTTCATACTGGTGGCTTAAATGCTTTATGCATTCCCTTACTGATGGCGGGAGGAACCGTCATTATTGGCGATAAATTTGATGCAGAAGAGGCTCTCCAAGCAACGAACCAATATCAAACGACCATTTCGCTTTTTGTGCCAACCATGTATCAAGCAATGATTGCTACGAAGTATTTTCAGGAAAATCAATTTCCTTCTATGAAGGTATTTTTATCTGGCGGTGCCCCGTGCCCTCATCCTATTTATGATGCTTTTTATAATAAGGGATTATTTTTTAAAGAGGGATATGGTTTAACAGAAGCAGGACCCAATAATTTTTATATTGACCGAGAGCGTGCCTATGCAAAAAAAGGGGCTGTCGGGAAAAGTATGCAATTCAATGAAGCGAAAATCATCAATCATACAGGAAAAAGTTGTGCACCTGGAGAAGTAGGAGAGCTATTGGTAAGAGGGAAGCATATGTTTCGCTTTTACTGGAATAACAAGCAAGAAACTGCCAATATCTTGAAAGATGGCTGGTTGAAAACAGGGGATTTAGCGATGATGGATGCGGATGGCGATTTTTATATTGTTGGGCGTAGAAAAGAAATGATTATTTCAGGTGGTGAAAATATCTATCCTCAGGAAGTAGAACAATGTCTACTACGGCATCCAGATGTGCGGGAGGTGGCCGTGATTGGTGTAGGTGATGACTATTGGGGTGAGATCGTGACAGCTTTTATTGTTTGTCCCCACCAGGTAGCCTCTCTATTAGATGATCTTAATGAGCTATGTCATCAACAATTAGGTCGTTATAAGATTCCAAAACAAATGATTTTCTTAGACGAACTACCGAAAACAAGCGTTGGTAAAATCGATAAAAAGGCATTGTATAGGCTTGTCGACTCATCTATCTGTTAAGTATGATGAGAAGGAAGATACGCTAGTCTTTCTAAATCCGAAATAAGAGAGGGACACATAAATGGCCCACGCATTAGTTATTGGTGGAACAGGGCAATTGAAGCTCCATGCTCGTTTGCAATAAAGACAAGTTTTATGATGGAAGAAGGTCATGCGAGATGGCTGACGCATGAGGAAATATCGCAAGGTGTCATTGTTGCCATTCAACAGGATCCACCTATTCATATCGTCGGGACGCTAAAACCTTGGGAAAAGCGACTGTTATAACTACTAACCTTCGTCTAACTAGATGGACGAAGGTTTTTACATATTTCCATTATCAGTTTGTTGTAGATGTCTACATAATCGTGAGGGGTGTAAGGTTTGTATGAAAAACGTCAGAATCAACCGACTTTTTTCTCCTTACATTTTACTTAGTATTACAAAATCATTTCTATATAACTTATCCTTATTTACTCACATCTCTTCCCATCAGACCGACATATCAGTAAAATAGAGTAGGTAAGGGGGATTACATGTGAAAGATCAACGCTTTAAAATAGCGCATCGAGAGGCGCTTATCGGAATTGGACTCGTCCTTGTCAACTTTGCGATTTGGTTTGGCTTTGCCTATGGATTAGGTTCAGGAGATCCAAAAAATTACACGTATGTATTTGGTTTTCCTGCCTGGTTTTTCTATAGCTGTATCGCTGGGACAGGTTTTATGATCCTTCTTATCTGGATTGTGATGAAACTCTTTTTCAAAGAGGTACCATTTGATGATGAGGAGGTGGATCGCTAATGCATTGGCAAGTTGTATTTCCATTGCTATTATTTTTAATTATTATATTTGGAATCGGTATTTGGGCCAATAAGCATGTACGTTCCTCTAATTCATTCCTACAGGAGTATTTCCTAGGTGGTCGTGAAATGGGTGGTTTTATCCTTGCGATGACGATGATTGCTACATATGGCAGTGCGAGTAGTTTTATCGGAGGACCGGGTGTAGCCTATACAAAAGGACTTGGATGGGTATTACTGGCAATGGCTCAGCTACCAGCAGGTTATTTTGTGCTCATGATATTAGGGAAAAAATTCGCCATTATTGCTCGTCGTTACCAGGCCATTACGTTAATCGACTTTTTACGCGAACGCTACAAAAGCCATGTCATTGTTATTTTATCAGCCATTAGCATCATTGTTTTCTTATTTTCGGCTATGATGGCTCAATGGGTTGGGGGGGCACGCTTAATCGAGTCGTTAACTGGCTTAAGCTACACTGCAGCACTGTTTATTTTTGCGATTTCCGTGTTAGTATATGTGATTATTGGAGGTTTCCGTGCGGTTGCGCTAACAGATACGGTCCAAGGTTCCATTATGTTGATTGGTACAATAATTTTATTAATCGGCACGATTGTGGCAGGTGGAGGCATCGACAATATAATGGCCTCACTGGTTGCTGAAAATCCTGACTTTGTGTCACCATTTGGCGCACAAGGAGATTTAACACCTTTGTATGTCTCGACATTTTGGATTCTCATCGGTGTAGGGGTTGTAGGACTTCCGCAAATTGCGGTTCGTGCGATGAGCTATAAGGATTCCAAAAGTATGCATCAAGCGATTCTTATTGGCACGATTGCCATAGGGACAATCATGTTTGGCATGCATTTAATTGGGGTGTTAGCCCGACCTGTCTTACCGGGCATTGAAATTGGTGATAAAGTCATGCCGCTCCTGACATTGAAGGTATTACCGCCATTTTTAGCAGGAATCGTTTTAGCTGCACCAATGGCTGCGACAATGTCAACGGTTAATGCTTTACTAATGCTTGTCAGTTCTACAGTTGTCAAAGACATCTATTTAAATTATATGAAGCCGAAAGCTAGTGATGCAGAGATTAAGCGTGCAAGCTTTATTGTAACAACAGTCATAGGCCTAGCGGTTGTCATCTTTGCACTCAATCCACCTGATTTATTAGTTTGGTTGAACTTATTTGCCTTTGGTGGACTAGAGGCTGTCTTTATTTGGACAGTCGTTTTAGGATTGTATTGGAAAAAAGCGAATAAATACGGAGCGATTGCGTCGATGATTACAGGCATGTTGTTGTACATTATGATTGATCGATTTTATCCTTCTGTCTTTGGTATGCATACAGTCACAATACCAATTGTCGCATCCTTCTTTATTTTTGTGCTTGTCAGTTTGTCCACTAGTCATAAATTTAAAAACGAAAAGCTTATGATTTAACGCCAAAACGCCACAGATTTCAAATTCTGTGGCGTTTCTTTTAATGCATCATAAAATCATAGGCATTTTTCGCAAGTAATGTCATCGTAACAACAATAAATAGCGTGCGGACAAAGCCACTTCCTTTTTTGATTGCCATGCGTGAGCCAAGCATAGCCCCACCAATTTGCGCAATGCCCATGATTAGACCATAAACATAATGAATTTGACCTAAGTAAGCAAACATACAAACACCAGCCACATTACTCGCCAAATTTAAAAACTTCGCATTACCAGCCGCCTTTAAAAAATCAAAGCCTACCAGTAAGAAGCTAAAGATTAAAAAGGACCCTGTCCCAGGACCAAGAAATCCATCATAAAAACCAATAGCAAATAATAGCAGCATAAATAAAAACAAATGTTTTTTAGATAGATTTTTTACAGTAGCGACGGCACCCCAATCCTTTTTAAAGATCGTATATACCCCAACAGCCGCCAGCATAACAAGCATTAATGGCTTTAGTAATGCTGGATTGATTAGATGTACAGTCCATGCACCACATAATGATCCGATAAATGCTAGCGGAAAATATTTGAGGACAGAGCGAATGTCCAGCTGGCCAGAACGGTAGAAAGAAATAGAGGAAGTGAGAGAGCCCATAGCTCCTGCTAGTTTATTCGTGGCAACAGCAGCGGCTGGATTGAGCCCTACAAATAGTAAGGCTGGTAGTGAAATTAAACCGCCCCCTCCCACTACTGAGTCAACAAAAGCTGCCAGAAATCCAAATGAAATTAATAGTATGAGAATATGTACATCGATTTCAAACAACATATGACACCTCTTTAGAATTAGTTACTACTGAAATAGTAACTAATTTTATTTACGCTGTAAACCCCATTTTTTCATTGGCAAATCTTCACAAAGGTAGCCTATAATAAAGATAATGGAGGGATTACATGGAGGAATTAATCACCCAGCTGAAAGAAATGGGTTTTACAGAATATGAAGCGAAGGCCTATACGGCACTTGTTCAGCAAAGTCATGTCAGTGCCTATCAGGTTAGTAAAAATTCTGGCATACCACGTGCAAGAGTGTATGATATTTTAAATATCCTTGTAGAAAAGGGCATCGTGTTAAAAGAAGAGACCGCAGAACAAACGACCTATTCGGCAATGCCTGTGTCTGTGTTCTTACAGCAAATTCAACAGCGCTGGGAGTCCAATTTTACGTCTATAAGCGGGAAACTAGAGAAATTAGAGGAAAAAGTGCAGGAAGCTGAGCCTAAAGTGGTCATGCTGAAGGGCAAGGAATCCATTATCAACTATTGTCAGTCACTTCTAAAGAAGGCGAAGAAAAAAGTGATGCTATCGATGTGGGAAGATATGTATGATGCCTTACGTGAAGATTTGCAAGAGGTGGCGCTGCATGTTCCTGTTCATGGCATTACGTTATATGTAGGAGAGCATCTCGCCTCTATTGACCAGCACAGAGCCACACATTATACAAAAAAAGCGTCGACACCGCATTGGTTTATCTTATCGGTAGATGGTCAGGAAATGATTTATGGTCATTCTCCATCTACCCAAGAGACGGCCTTTATCACCAATGATTCGGTTCATATTTATTTGTTAGAGGATTATATATGGCATGATGTACTCATTAATCGGTTAGTAAAACGGGATGATCAGGAGTTAGAAGACTGGATTGCTAAGGAGCGGAAAGCTTTTTTCTTAGAATAGTCTTATAAGGGAAGGGGAGTAACTTGAAAAACTTCGTGTTGCTATTTTTAATGAGCTTACTCATGCTAGGAGCCTGTAATGCTACACCACCATCCGAACCACCAACGATTCATGAGCTAACGGTTGTCCCAGATAATGTCCAAAAAAATATTGTTTCTAATGACAGAATACAACTATTACATGAAAATGATGCTCCATATTACCTTGTTTATTATTCAAAAGGGAATGTATTGGCAAGTATTACAGCTGAGGGAAATAGGCTTATCATCCAGTTAGAAGAAGGCAGCGAGCAAAGGAAAGAGGCTCAGCCCTTTGTTTTTCAAATCACCGTCAAGAATCCTGAGCTTGATACCATTGATTTGCGAATAAACGGTCAGAGTACGCCCATTGATCGTATGACCATTATGTGATAAAAGAAACCGAAATCTTTAGATGAGATTTCGGTTTCTTTATGAGATGTCTAATAAAAGACTTTGTCTACGTTATATTTAGAGCGGAAAGTATTAATCGCGTATGTTTCGTAAATTTCACGTTCCATTGGATCTTCTACTTCATAGACTTCAATTTTGAACACTTCATCACGATGGTTTTTCATCGGAGATACATTATCCTCGAAATGTTTTTTAATACGTTGACGAATTTTACGTGCTTTCCCAACAAACAATAGCTCATTCTTGTCATTATAGAATAAGAAAATGCCGCCTTTATCACGTGTGATTTTATGGAAGTCAATAAAACCGAAGTAAGGTGTGATTGGCACATCACCTGGTTTTAAATCTTGTTCACGTTGACGGATTACTAGATCTGGTTTTGGAAATTCAATTTTAATCAAACTATTCACGTTCCTCTCTCTTACTAAAAGTATATGGTAACATAATTACGGCATGTTTACCATAAATTTTAAATGTAGAAACACCCCATATAGCAAGCTTAGTGTACATCAAATGAGCAAGGAACATGCACATGAATCACAAAATATTCTATGAATTATTGATATTCTAACTAGTTCGTGTTACAATTCAAGATAATTAAATAATCTTATCAAGAGAAGCTGAGGGATTTGGCCCGATGACGCTTCAGCAACCTCTAACAATTGTTAGAAAGGTGCTAATTCCAGCAAAGGATTTTTTCCTTTGAGAGATAAGAGTGGACGTGAAAAAATCCTTCTCATTCTATCTCGTATGGAATGAGGAGGATTTTTTAATTTCGTTGCATCCTATGCAAGCAAGGTTTGCTAAAAGAGAGTGATTATAGAGAGGGGAAAGCAAGATGCCAATTAATATTCCGAAAAATTTACCAGCTGGAGAACATTTACGTGAGGAAAAAATCTTCGTCATGGAAGAAGATCGTGCGAAAACACAGCAAATCCGTCCATTAAATATATTAATACTAAATTTAATGCCTGAAAAAGAAAAAACAGAGCTCCAATTATTACGTTTATTGGGGAATACACCATTACAGGTGAATATTACCTTTTTGAATACAGCCACTCACGAGTCTAAAAATGTGAGTAAATCCCATTTGCAGCTTTTCTACACAACGTTCAATCAGATTCGACACCGACGCTATGATGGTATGATTATAACTGGTGCGCCAGTAGAAAAAATGGCTTTTGAAGAGGTCAACTATTGGCAGGAAATTTCAGAAATTATGGATTGGTCTAAAAAGAATGTGACATCCGTGCTACATATATGTTGGGGGGCACAGGCTGCATTGTATCATCATTATGGCATTGGCAAGGTTGAGCTTTCTGCTAAATGCTCAGGCGTCTATTCCCATGTGATTACAGATTTAACTGTAGATTTGGTACGCGGCTTTAGTGATTTATTTACTGCGCCCCATTCACGCTATACATCTGTTTCGATTGACGAGGTTCGCAATCATCCAGATCTACGATTATTATCCTATTCAGAGGATGCTGGGGTATTTATTGTACAATCAAAAGATAATAAAAATATTATGATTACGGGGCATCTAGAGTATGATGCGACAACGCTAGCCGATGAATACAGTCGCGATGTGGCGAAGGGCATAGATATCGCTGTTCCTGTAAACTACTTCCCGAATGACGATCCGACACAAGTGCCGATGAATACATGGCGTGCCCATACGCATCTATTATTCTCTAACTGGTTGAACTACTATGTTTACCAAGAAACACCATATGAATGGGATTTTGTAGATGAAATCGAATATCATATTTAATTAATAAAAAGTCTAATTTCTTTTCTAGCTTTAGAAGAAATTAGACTTTTTGATTGTCATTTTCTGTTTCCTGCTGAGGTGTTTCGTTTTTTTGAGCTTTGGATTTACGATTTCGAATAACTACCACAATCAGCAATAGTATGGGTAATAAAATGGTGAAAATAAAGGAAAAGATTGGCCAAATTTCATTATTATAATTAGTAGAATGCACAATATCTGGATGAACAATTTGAGAAAGTCCAATGACAATTATCCCCATCGGTATAATGAGTGGGCGATGATCCTTAATCTTCAAAATTTGTGCGAGGCCAACAACGGTCGTATAGAAATACATAAATGTACGAATATATATAGACGTAATCCACATAAATGCCATAATGATTTCAATGCGCTGTAAAAAATTACCTATTGATATTCTTTGGGCTAAGGCATAGCTAGGAAATGTCCTTGATGCTGTGTTTTCAGGACCTAATACAAGAATCGATAGGACAATCAACGTAACTAAGACGATTCCGCCAAAGATTGCCCCAATATATAGCCCTTTTTGTGCAGACTGCTGTACATTGACGCCAGTAGGATAGAGCATCAATAATACAATTAATGGAAAGGAAAAGATACTCATAAAACGTGCAATACTATAAAACATAGATGCTTTGGTCGCTTCTAGTAGAGGCTGAATATTCTCAAATGTAATTTGAGGGGTAATACTAAGGACGAAAAAAATAAAAATAAAGGTAAACAATGGGAAGAGGATTTCTGCCGAACGGGCAAAGGTCTCAATCCCTAAATAAGCGGCATACATAATAAGGATACTGAACAGTAGGGCAAATGCTAATGTCGGTGTCTCTGGCATAACTTCCGTTTTCATGAAAATACCGATAAAATAGAGTAATTCTCCAGCGGAAAGAAAGGTCATAATCAGGAAACAAGTCGCTGTGATTTTACCAAAAAAACGCCCAAGAATTTTTTCATTGGCCTCAATAAAGTTTAGGGATGGTGTTTGATTGGCCAGTGTTAAAAATAATTTTAGGACCAGTAAACTTAGGAGAACACCAATGCTTGCCGCTATCCAAGCATCTTGCTTTGCGGCACCAGTAATACTCGAAGGGATAATTAAAATCGCTGTACCGATAGAATAGAGAAAGGTAACGATCGTAAACTGTCTTGAACTAATTATCTCTTTTTCCATCTAGCTACCCTCCATTTCTCAATCCTCTTTCTATTTTGTGAATGACACAATGTAATCCCTAATCGGTGTGAAGATAAAGGTAATCAAATCTAATGGGCTAGGAATATGGATTTTCAGGGCAATCCCCATATTTAAAGCCGTTCCAATAAGAAGCAAAAAGGAGAATACAATCATGGCTTTTCTATCCTGTTGCTTTTTTAGCTTTGGAATAAAAATAAGCGCAACGATTATCGCGATGATCAAGATAGCTACGGCTAGTACCATTGCATTTATTCCTCCTTTGGCTTGTTTAATAATGAATTTTGCATCGTACCTGAACCTTGGGTAGTTACCTTTACATGAACTACCACTGCTAAATCTGGAAAAATGGAAGTCCAATCATCCTTGATTTTTTTCCACTGCTTAGGATCTGCCCGATGAAGGGCATCCCCAAATCCAAAAACATCTACTTCATATTGCTGTTGAATTTTCTCTACTGTTTTTTCTATGCGTTCATCAATTCCCTGGGCTGTTTTTTTATTAACGTAATCAATCGATTTATTTTTGGTAAGATCGATATCACATTCGACCTCTCCAACATTCTGCTCTACATTAATATGAACATCGATTTTCGGTTTCCCGTTTTTAAATGACCCTTTCACCTTTGTAGTGGATTGGGTAATTTCAGTAGACAAGGTCCCTTTATTAGGACAGGCAATGATTTCTATCGTACTTTGAATTTTGTCATTAAGAAAACTAACACTTTTGCTTTCACTTTCAGTCAGTAGCCCTATATATTTATCTCCTTTAAAGACTGCTAAACCTGTATAACGTAATAGCACAGGTGTTTTAACACGTTGCACATTTGTTTGATCTACCCCTAATTTCTTATCGCCATGAACTTCAATAGCAGAAATTAATGCCCCTTTATGCTTATTGCTTAACGTATTGACTAATTCATCAATATTAACAGCTATTGTGGAGCCCCAAGCCTTTTCAGAGACATCAAGGGAATTTAAGATTTTATTAGCAGGAACTTTTTCGATGGGTGTTAGTACATTTAATACTTCCTTCGCTGTTGCTTCGTGAGACATAATGACGTCGAAATCCTTACGAAATTCATGGTCCCTTACAATTAAATCAAGTGCATCACTCATGCCTTCTTTAGCAAGATCTTCCCCTAAAATAACCACTTGAAGGTGGGCAAAATAGGGCTTTCGAGCAGCGATGGTCGTCATTTTTCGTATCGCCTCAAAGATAGTTTCGCCTCTCGAATGATAGCTAACGACAGGTGAGCGTTGAGTGGAAGCTTGTCGCACTGAGACTTCACTAGGATCGACAATTTGAACTGTAATTTCATATTCCTCATCTATTTTGTCAATGCCTAGTGCTACGACAATGGCTAATTCATTTAATTCTCGCTTACTCCAGCAACCACTTAAAAGTAAAGTGAGGATACATAGTAAGCAAATCCAGTTTAATTTTGCCATATTCTATTCCTCATTTATCCTGAAGTTATTTCCTGCCTTTTACATTGGTATAGTTATGTCCTCTAACAATATTTTTTTGATTGACTAAACGAGGTCGTGTAAGTAATTTTCTACGCGGGAACAGCACAAATGCATCCTTCTGATCCTGTAATACCAACGGTGCGAATGGACTTAAATAAGGTACACCAAATGAACGAATGCTACATAGATGAAGAATAATTAGCATAATGCCAAACATTACACCGAATAAACCAAACATAGCAGCTAAAATCATTAATGGGAAACGTAGTACCCGAATCGTATTCGATAAGCCATAGGCAGGGAATAGGAAGCTGCAAATCGCTGTTAGGGCTACGATGATTACCATTACAGCGGAAACGACCCCTGCTTCAACTGCTGCCTGACCAATAACTAAAGTACCTACAATGGATACCGCAGGACCGATTGTTCGAGGCATACGAAGTCCAGCTTC
The DNA here is from genome assembly GCF_016757845.1 of Lysinibacillus sp. HST-98. Taxonomy (NCBI): domain Bacteria; kingdom Bacillati; phylum Bacillota; class Bacilli; order Caryophanales; family Bacillaceae; genus Lysinibacillus; species Lysinibacillus sp. HST-98. The sequence goes on along the minus strand of NZ_JAENHX010000001.1, from coordinate 24,860 downwards.
CCTTAAGACCTCAAAGGCAACCTCCATAATAAGCGCTTCTACCACTGCAGGAAAGGGTACGCCCTCCCTTTGTGAAGCGATGCTAATTAACATGGGTGTTGGTAGCATTTCTTGGTGGAAGGTAGTAATCGCTACATACAAGGATGGTGCTACTAATGCTAGACTGATACCAAAGAAACGCAATATACGTACAAGTGAGCTAATCATCCAATGCTGATAATAATCTTCTGCTGATTGTAAAAAGGATGTAAATAGCGCTGGTACGACTAAGACAAAAGGTGTGCCATCAACTAGAATCGCCACTTTTCCATCTAATAATTCACCTGCGATGACATCAGGACGTTCGGAGTTATAGACTGTTGGAAACATAGAGTTTTTTGAGTCTTGAATAAAATCCTCAATATAGCCACTTTCCAAAATGCCATCAATATTAATACGATCTAATCGAGCCAATACCTCTGCGACGATTTTGTCACTGGCGATGCCATTTATATACATCACCGCTACATCTGTTTGTGTCACATCTCCAATTACACGGGACTTAATCCAGAGATTCGGACTTTTTATTTTGCGACGAATGAGCGCTGTATTCGTACGCAAGGTTTCCGTAAAGGATTCCCTCGGTCCGCGAATAACGGATTCCGTCGATGGCTCTGTGACAGCTCGATCTTTGGCACTTCTTGTACTTGTCACAATCCCCTCAGCAAAGCCATCTAATAAAATAACCGTTTCACCATTGAGAATGGCATTGTAGAGTGTTGTGAAATGCTCAATATTCGTGACATCGCCTACTGTTAAATAGGAATTCCGAACATATTGATTAATGGTTGTTATTTCAATATCTTGTTCTTCTTCAATATTTGCCATCAGTTTATCGATAACAGAATTAGAAATAGTCGTTTTATCCGATAAGCCATCAATGGAAATGATGGCGAGGCTATGGGGATCAGTTTCTCCAATCGCAATTTCCCGTATGATAATATCATTACTATGCCCTAGTGACTGTTGAATGATTTTTATATTTTTAGATAGGGAAGTATACAATAAATCGTTCGTTGTATGGGATGGGGAGGTATCGGTATGGTTAGACATGGACATGTGTTTTCCTCCTCAATTGGTGGTTCATTACCTTTAGAATGGACAATTTTTTTGAGAGATAAACGAAAGAGATATGAAAAATCTAGCTATTTGTGGCAATATCACATTCCTTGCGACTTTTGTGTGTCTTGTTTTGGAATAAATAAAAAACAGTCTGTCCTTTCATTTATTGAAAGGACAGACTGCTTTATGTACGATAGTCGTATTGTAATTCATCTTTACTTGTATCAACATCAACATGTAAATTGTGATCGTTAAAGAACCAAAGATCTTTCTCATCAATATAATAAATAACACCATCAATTTCTGTCTGCACACCTATAGCAATAGGTTCCTCACGTGTCATGCCTAGTGAAAAGCCTTCATGAAACGGACTTGAGCCACCATAACGTGCATAAAAACGGATTGTATCACCAGGTTCAACTTCCATTTCATGTTTGAACCATTGTAGGGCTTCATCTGTCAATGCAATATTCATTTCAAATGCTCCTCTCTTCCTACAGCCATTTTACCTTTGGTTCGGTGCCGTTTTTAATACGAGCAATATTGGCACGGTGCCGATAAATAATAAAGGTAAATAAAAAGGCTACCAAGATGCCTAATGCAAAGTCACCTGTTATAAAATAATAAACGATTGCATAGATAAGCGCTACTAAAGCGGCTATCATTGATGTTAAGCTGACGATTTTTGTGATTTTTAATGTCACAATAAAGGTAATAAATAGTAGGACAAAGAGTGGCCAAGAATAGCCTAATAATACACCCGCTGACGTTGCCACAGCTTTCCCACCACGGAAGTTGGCGAAGATCGGGAACATATGACCGATTACGGCGACAAGCCCCAGTAATAAAGGGTGGAGTGTAGTATCAGAGAAAACAGGAAGTGTCACGAGTAAGACAGCGGCAGTCCCTTTTAGGACATCCATCACCGTAACAATAATACCAGCCTTTTTCCCTAATGTTCTAAAAGTATTGGTTGCACCAAGATTACCGCTCCCGTGTTCACGAATATCGGTATTATAAAAAATTTTGCCTATCCATAATCCAGAAGGTATAGAGCCGATTAGATAAGCACATAAAATAATAAGTCCATTGATCATAGTTGGACTCCTTTCATTCATAGTCCATCACTTGGTACTAATAGTTTGTAACAAGTATTTTACACTTTTTCTTGCTAATCTACAATGTTATGAAGGAGATTTCATCCGAAGTCTTGAATCAATACAAAAGAGAATCTATTAGCGAGGACTAGGCTTTTAGACATAAATTTGTAGGAAGCACTAAAACCTTTATAAAAATATAGGCAAAATGGCAATTTTGTCAATCGTTCATTCCTTTGGTAGAATAGAAGTCTAACTTTATCCTGTTTAATCACAAGACACGAGGTAGTGTGCTTCTATTTGCAAGCATCACAACTATATTTTGCAACTTAGTAGGCTTCAATGCGTCAAATGATGATGGAAGCTAGAAGCAGTCTGTCTTGCTTAAATACCAATTTTAAGCAACTGTTGAAGATGTTTACTATTAATAAAAATAATCAAAACTGTGAGCAATTTTTAAAATTTTATTGGACCTGTCGCTAGCTATTGACAGGAAATGCTATTATTATTAGGATGAGAACATAAATAGAACATGTGTTTGTTTTTTGGAGGGGAATTTTTTTGACGAATAAACAGTCACCTAGCGTCTATAATGATGACGCTATACAAGTATTAGAAGGATTAGAAGCGGTACGCAAACGACCTGGCATGTATATCGGTTCGACGGATGGCCGTGGACTTCATCACCTTGTGTATGAAATCGTAGATAATGCGGTAGATGAAGCACTGGCTGGCTTTGGATCTCATATTATTGTCACAATTCATAAAGATCAAAGTATGAGTGTACGCGACTTTGGACGTGGGATGCCAACCGGTATGCATAAAATGGGCAAACCGACACCAGAAATTATTTTTACTGTGTTACACGCTGGTGGCAAATTTGGTCAAGGTGGCTATAAAACAAGTGGAGGTTTACATGGTGTTGGTTCTTCCGTTGTGAATGCGCTCTCAACATTTTTAGAGGTGACAATTCATCGCGATGGTAAAAAGTATCGTCAACGCTTTGAGCATGGAGGACAGCCTGTCACAACACTTGAAAATATTGGGCAGACCAAGCAGACAGGAACGCTTGTTCATTTCCTACCAGATGAAACAATTTTCTCTGTCACAAAATTCAATTATGATACGTTAGCAGAACGATTACGCGAATCAGCCTTTTTATTAAAGGGCTTAAAAATTGAATTAATTGATGAGCGCGAGGAGGGCAAGAGCGATGTGTTCTTTTATGAGAATGGCATCGAGGCTTTCGTTGCGTATTTGAATGAGGAAAAAGATGTCCTTCATCCAGTAAAATATGTAGAAGGCGTACAGGATGAAATCGAAGTAGAGTTCGCTTTCCAGTATAACGATGGTTATTCAGAAACGATTTTATCATTTGTTAATAATGTCCGTACACGTGATGGTGGTACACATGAAACGGGTGCAAAGGCAGCATTGACACGTGTCTTTAATGAATATGCAAGAAAAATTGGCTTGTTAAAGGACAAGGATAAAAACCTTGAGGGGACAGATATTCGTGAGGGCTTAGCAGCGATCGTGTCTGTTCGTATTCCAGAGCATTTACTGCAATTTGAAGGACAAACAAAGGGCAAGCTTGGGACAAGTGAGGCTCGTTCTGCCGTGGATAGCGTAGTGTCTGAGCAAATTTTGTATGTGCTAGAGGAAAATGCAGAGTTATCAGCTTCTCTTGTTCGTAAAGCGATTCGAGCGCAGCAAGTGCGTGAAGCAGCTCGTAAAGCGCGTGAGGATGCACGAAATGGCAAGAAAAACAAAAAGGGTAGTACGATCCTATCTGGAAAATTAACGCCAGCTCAGTCACGTAATGCAGCAAAAAATGAGCTGTATTTAGTCGAGGGTGATTCTGCGGGTGGCTCTGCTAAACAAGGTCGTGACCGTACATTCCAAGCGATTCTGCCATTGCGCGGGAAAGTAATCAATACAGAAAAAGCCAAACTACAAGATATTATGAAAAACGAAGAAATTTCAACGATTATCCATGCGATTGGAGCAGGTGTTGGTACGGATTTTGCGGTGGAAGATTCTGCCTACGATAAAGTAGTCATCATGACCGATGCGGATACGGACGGGGCACATATTCAAGTCTTGCTATTAACATTCTTCTATCGTTATATGCGTCCACTTATTGAGTCTGGGAAGGTCTATATCGCACTACCGCCGCTTTATAAAGTCTCAAAAGGTACTGGAAAAAAAGAAATCATTGAATATGCTTGGACAGAAAGCGATTTACAAAAGGCCATCAAAAAGGTTGGCAAGGGTTACATATTACAGCGCTATAAAGGTCTTGGCGAGATGAATGCAGACCAACTATGGGACACAACGATGAACCCTGAAACACGGACATTGATTCGTGTCACAATCGAGGATGGTGCACGTGCGGAGAGACGTGTCACGACGTTAATGGGCGATAAGGTAGAACCACGTCGTAAATGGATCGAAGCCAATGTAGACTTCGGTATGGAGGATGATTCTAACATTCTAGAGAATGAATTCATCCAACAAGAGGAGGACCAAGCATGAGTAGTACAGAAAAGTTCCAAGATTTACCGTTAGAAGAAGTGATGGGTGACCGTTTTGGTCGCTATAGTAAATATATTATTCAAGACCGCGCGTTGCCTGATGCACGTGACGGTCTTAAACCAGTACAGCGCCGTATTTTATATGCGATGTTTACGGAGGGCAACACACATGATAAGCCGTTCCGTAAATCCGCAAAAACAGTGGGTAACGTAATTGGTAACTATCATCCGCACGGCGATAGCTCTGTGTATGAAGCGATGGTACGGATGAGTCAGGATTGGAAGGCACGTCATATGCTCATTGAGATGCACGGGAACAATGGGTCAGTCGATGGCGATCCTCCAGCTGCGATGCGTTATACAGAGGCAAGACTATCTGCTATTGCTGCTGAAATGCTACGAGATATTGGCAAGAAAACGGTCGAGTTTGTGCCAAACTTTGATGATCAGGATATGGAGCCAACTGTTTTACCAGCACGTTTTCCTAACCTTTTAGTCAACGGCTCTACAGGGATTTCCGCTGGCTATGCGACAGATATTCCGCCACATGCCTTAGATGAAGTACTGGATGCTGTGTTGATGCGCTTAGACAAGCCTAATGTTACTGTAGATGAATTGATGACGGTGATGAAAGGGCCTGATTTCCCAACGGGTGGCATCATTCAAGGTGTTGATGGCATTAAAAAGGCGTATGAAACAGGTCGTGGTAAAATCATCGTCCGTGCACAAGCAGTTGTTGAACCAATCAAGGGTGGTAAAGAGCAAATTGTTATCACTGAGTTACCATATGATGTAAATAAAGCGAATCTTGTGAAAAAAATTGATGAGCAACGTGTAGATAAACGACTAGAAGGCATTGCGGAAATTCGTGATGAATCAGACCGTACAGGCTTACGAGTGGTAATTGAGCTGAAAAAGGATGTACCAGGACAAGGAATTTTACAGTACTTGTTTAAAACAACGGATTTACAGGTAGCTTATAATTTTAATATGATTGCCATTCATAATCGTCGTCCTACGATGATGACATTACCATTATTGCTAGATGCGTATATTGCCCATCAAAAAGAAGTGGTAACAAACCGTTCCATTTATGATTTGCAAAAGGCAAAGGACCGTTCTCATATTGTAGATGGATTAATTAAAGCTCTTTCTATTTTAGATGAAGTCATTGCGACGATTCGTTCTTCTAATGATAAGAAGGATGCAAAGCTTAATTTACAAGAGAAGTTTGATTTTACAGAAGTACAGGCAGAGGCCATTGTAAGCCTGCAATTATATCGATTAACGAATACGGATATTACAGAGCTTCGTCAGGAACAGGACGAGTTAGATAAGTTAATTGCGAAGCTAGAGGGGATTCTACAAAGTGAGGCTAAACTTGTGCGTGTTATTAAACAAGAGCTGCTTGATATTAAGAAACGCTTTACAGAGCCTCGCCGCTCGAAGATTGAGCAAGAAATTGAAGAAATTAAAATTACATTGGATGTCCTTGTGCCAAGTGAGGAGGTTGTCGTAACAGTAACGAAGGATGGTTATATTAAACGCACATCCACACGTTCTCATGCCGCTTCAAATGGGCAAGATTTTGCCATGAAGGATTCAGATTATTTATTGTATGAAGCAAACTTAAATACACAGCACCATCTATTGCTGTTCACAAATCGAGGCAATTATATTTATCAGCCTGTTCATGAGCTGCCTGATATACGCTGGAAGGATCTCGGCCAGCATATTTCAAGTATTGTCCCAACAGGGGAAGATGAATCGATTATTGCGGTTTATGGCTTCGAAACATTTGAACAGCCAAATACGTATGTCTTCACAGCCACAAAAGATGGTCAAATTAAGCGCTCACCACTCGCAGACTATGCAGTGACACGTTATTCAAAGCCTATTAAAACGATGAACGTCAAGGCTGGTGATGCGATGATCTATGCCTCGTTTGTAACAGATGGCGTGGAGCTGATGCTCACAACGGATACAGCCTATGCGATTCGTTTCCCAATGGAGGAACTACCTGTGACAGGTGTGAAAACAGGCGGTGTGAAAGGGATCACACTAAAAGATGGAGAAGCCTTAGTTGGCGTCAATGTATTACAGCCTGATGTTACCCAATATGTAGTGATTGTGACACAGCGTGGTGCCGTGAAGAAAATGAATGTCGCTGAAGTTGAAGTAGCAGGTCGTGCAAAACGTGGACTAAAAGTATTAACGGAGTTAAAAGCTAACCCTCACCGAATTGTGGCAGTTGTTCAAGCAACAGACGGGGAGCAGGTTGTGATTGAAACTGAAAAAGGTGTTCAAGAGGTGATAGACGTGCAAGCATTGTCTCGTGCGGATCGCCATTCCAACGGTTCATTTAAAGTGGATATTGCAACAGATGGGGCAATCTCTCATGTTGTCACAGCCAAAAAAGAACAGAAACCAAGCTAAAAGAATGCCCAGTCTCTTAGGAGTGCTGGGCTTTAAGCTCTTTTCAAAAATAGCACCTTGTCATTTAAGTGAAACTATGGGTATAATAATCATCGAAAAGTTCATAGCGAAAGAATGTAGGGGGGCTAGTAATTGCTAGCTGAGATTGTGTCCGAAAGACGCTGACCCTTTGAACCTGATTTGGCTCGTACCAGCGTAGGGAACATCTATTCAAAAAAGCAAAGTTTTGAAGATTGATTGCGATACGTCTGGGAGGAATCCTAGGCGTTTTTTTATGTTTCGAGCAACAACTTGCCAACATTGTATATACGCTTTCTTTTGGTGACAACATTCATTCATGAACACTTTCATATTACAAACTGGGAGGCTTTTGCATGAAGAAATGGTTATTTATTCTAATGGTAGCACTATTAACATTAGCAGGCTGTAGTGACAAGGAGGATAAGCAGGCTGTTGACAAGCTGAAAAAGGTGTCTGTGGTACTGGATTGGACGCCGAATACAAATCATACAGGACTATATGTTGCGAAAAAACTCGGTTATTTTGAGGAACAGGGCTTAGATGTTGATATTATTATGCCTGGTGAGGCGGGCGCAGATCAGCTTGTTGCTTCTGGCAAGGCAGATTTTGGCGTGAGCTATCAGGAAGGCATAACACAGGCACGAGTACAGAATGTGCCGCTGGTCTCAATCGCAGCAATTATACAGCATAATACATCTGGCTTTGCTTCTATTGCTTCAAAGGGCATTACATCGCCAAAGGATTTTGAAGGTAAAACCTATGGTGGTTGGGGTGCGCCATTAGAGCAAGCTGTCTTACAATCACTAATGCAAAAAGAAAAGGCAGATATTAATAAGCTAGATATTGTCAATGCTGGGGATTTAGATTTCTTCACAATGATGGAAAAAGACATTGATTTTGCTTGGATTTATTATGCATGGACTGGTATTGAGGCTGAGCTACGTGGGGAAAAGATTAATATGCTATATCTTACAGAGTATAGTGATCAATTAGATTATTATACGCCCGTTTTAGCTACAAATGAAAAAATGATACAGGACAACCCCGATGTAGTCAAAGCCTTTGTGGCAGCGGCAGCGAAGGGCTATGAATACGCAATTGAAAACCCAAGTGAAGCGGCGGATATTTTAATCGAAGTTGCCCCTGATTTAGATAAAGTGTTAGTGCATAAAAGTCAGGAATGGCTGGCTGATAAATACCAGGATGATGCCAAGCAATGGGGAGAGCAAAAGCTTTCTGTGTGGGAAAATTATGCGAAATGGATGTCTAGCAATCAAGTACTAGAGGGCGAATTTGATGCGAAAAAAGCCTTTACTAATGAGTTCTTACCTAAAAAGGAGGCCAAATAAGATGGCAAATTCATTAATCAGTGTACAAATCATTCCGAAGACAGAGAAATATGAAGATGTTATACCGTATGTAGATGCAGCAATTGCGGTGATCGATGCTTCTGGGGTGAAATATGAGGTACATCCATTGGAAACAACGATGGAAGGTGAGCTTTCAACATTGCTCCAAATCATTGAAAAAATGAATGAGAAGATGATCGAGCTTGGTGCCATCAATGTCATTACACAAGTGAAAATTTTATATCAGCCAACGGGTATTACGATGGATACATTAACGGAGAAATATCAGTAATGAAACGTGCATTACAGAAGGGAAGGACGATAATTTTTATCGCCTTCCTCTTATTCATATGGGAACTAATCGTGCGGTTCGCTGAAGTTCCTCATTGGTTATTACCCGCACCAAGTAGTATTTTATCGGAGGCCATCCAGTCGTATCAAACCTTTCTACCACATGCATTTGCTACGGTACAGCTAGCTCTACTAGGTTTGGCCATTGGCATCGCTTGTGGGCTAACGGTGGCAGTAGTGTTACATCGATTTAATTTTATTCGAGAACTGTTTTATCCAATTCTTATTATGTCGCAGAATGTTCCTATTCTAGTCTTGGCACCGCTACTTATTATTTGGTTTGGCTTTGGCTTATTACCGAAGCTTATCATTATCTGTCTTGTGTGCTTTTTCCCGATTGTCATTGCAGCGATGGATGGATTTAGACAAACAGCTCCAGCATTAAAGCATTATTTTGACATGGTTGGTGCTACAAAGGCACAAACCTTTTGGAAGTTGGAATGGCCTTATGCCTATCCTGCGATTTTTTCAGGCATTAAAATTGCGGCTACATATAGTGTGATGGGGGCTGTGATTGCGGAGTGGCTTGGTGCAAAAAAGGGTATTGGTGTTTACATGACCCTAGCCCAGTCCTCCTTCCGTACAGATCGCGTATTTGTGGCAATTTTTGCGATTGTTCTCTTGAGCTTACTATTGTTTAGCGGTATTCGTTTAATTGAAAAATTTATGGTGAAGGGAAGAGGCTATCATGCTCAGCATTCAAAACATCGCTAAATCCTTCGATGCACTAAAAGTACTTGATCAACTTTCTTTTGACGTAAAGGATGGCGAGTTTGTGGCCATTGTTGGTCCTTCAGGCAGTGGTAAGAGCACACTTTTTCAATTAATTGGTGGTGTTTCGCCAATTGATCAAGGAGCCATTTTACTAAATGGAGAGGATATCCAACGAAAAAAAGGAACGATTGGCTATATGCCACAGCAACCATGTCTATTACCCTGGCGTACAATAGTAGAAAATGTCACGCTTGTAGAGGAATTACAGCATAAACCGAATATTGAACGTGCCAAGGAATGGTTAGAAAAGGTTGGTCTTGCCTCCTTTATCCATGCCTACCCGAACGAACTGTCTGGAGGTATGCAGCAGCGTGTGTCCTTTATTCGAGCAATGGTCAGTGAAAAGCCGATTTTATGCTTAGACGAACCATTTTCTGCGTTGGATGAATTTACTCGACTGGAAATGCAAGCATGGCTTTTATCTATCTGGGAAGAGTATCGCAAATCCATTCTATTTGTTACACATAGTATTGAGGAAGCTCTCTTTTTAGCAGATCGCATACTTGTTTTAACCAAACGTCCAGCAACCGTTAAAAAGGAAATCATCGTGCCATTTGAGAGACCTCGGAAAGAGGAAATTCGACATTCTGCAGCATTCACAGCGTTAAAGCAACAATTATTTATGTATTTACAGGAGGAAAAGGGTGATATGTATGTTGATTGATGCGCATATTCATTTGGATCAGTACACCGATGAGGAAATTCCTTCCTTATTAGAAGAGGTGAAAGCTGTAATCGCGGTTAGCATGCAACTTTCCTCTTGTGAAAGAACGTTGCGTTTATCGAAAAGCTATCAGCAAGTAAAGGCTGCTTTTGGCTTTCATCCTGAACAGCCTTTACTAAGTCCAAATGATGAGACAGCATTATTCGATTGGATTCGTTCGCATCAGGATGACATGGTTGCTATTGGTGAGGTGGGTCTACCTTATTATTTAAGACAAGAGCAAGGGATTGATGAACGTCCCTATGTGGCGTTATTAGAGCGTTTTGTTGTATTGGCGAAGGAACTGGACAAGCCAATTGTGTTACACGCAGTATATGAGGACGCCCATGTTGTGTGTGATTTGCTGGAAAAGCATCAGCTTCACGAAGCCCATTTTCATTGGTTTAAAGGGGATGAAGCTATTGTGAAGCGCATGATAGAGCGTGGTTATTTTATCTCCATAACCCCAGATTGCTTGTACGAAGAGGAAATTCAACAGCTAATTTATGCGTATCCGATTGATTTGATGATGGTAGAAACGGATGGTCCTTGGCCGTTTGAGGGACCGTTTACGAAGAAGCGTACATCTCCCTGGATGATGCACTCAACGATTGAGGTGATTGCCTCCATCAAAGGGCTATCAACACAGGAAGCGGCCAAAATTATTACGCAAAACACGAAAACATTTTATCGGCTTTAATAAGAAAAAGCAGTATAGGTACGAGTTATTCGTCCTTATACTGCTTTTTATATTTCGTATAATCATGCTCTAATTTTTCGTTTTTTGTTTTCGTTAGACGTTCATGTGTACTAAAAGAGATAGATTGTCGATTTTTTTCAACATCTTTACCAACGGTGCGTTTAATGTGCATCCGCTTCTTTTTAGCTTTAGATTGTGACATGAGCATCGCCTCCAATTCATTTTTAATTCTATAGTAGCGAATAGGGGAGAAAAAGTAAAACCTCGTAAGCAAGATACTTACGAGGCTGTCGAGTGTATTAGTGAGATACGTCCTGTACAGAAATACCTGTGTTTGCTTTAACGTCAACTTCACGATACTTCGCATCATCTGTTTCTTTAGAAAGTAATGTGCCGATGAAACCACCAAGGAAACCAAGTGGTACAGAGATTATGGCTGGGTTCGTTAACATAATTAATGGATCACCAACGAAAATTGCCTTACCTTCAACTGGATTCCAAACGTTTGGAGACATAGCAACTAATACTAACGCAGAGATTAAACCTGTTAACATCGCAGTAACAGCACCTGCTGTATTGAAGCGTTTCCAATAAATTGTGTAAATAATAACTGGAAGGTTAGCAGAACCTGCAATACAGAATGCTAAAGATACTAAGAATGCCACGTTTAATGTTTGTGCACCAAGTGCTAATAGGATAGAAATAACAGCGATTGTAATCGAACCGATACGAGCTGCAAGAACTTGCTCTTTTTCTGTAATTTTACCCTTTTTGATAATTTGTCCATAAATATCATGAGATAGGGCAGATGCACCAGATAGTACAAGACCTGCTACTACCGCTAAAATTGTTGCGAATGCTACTGCACAAACGAATGAGAATAGAATGTCGCCACCAAGTGCTTCTGCAAGAAGTGGGGCAGCCATGTTACCAGCAGCGTTTGCTGCGATAATATCTTCTTTCCCAACGAATGCTGCTGCACCGAAGCCTAAGAAAATTGTTAGAACGTAGAAGATACCTACGATCCAAGTAGCCCAAATAACAGATGAACGAGCTGTTTTCGCGTCTTTTACTGTGAAGAAACGCATTAAGATATGTGGAAGACCCGCAGTACCTAATACTAACGCAATTAACATAGAAATTGTATCAAGTCCATTTGTATATTTAAGACCTGGGTTTAAATAAGCAGCACCACTGTCAGTAACCGTTGTCATTTCTTTAAACATTGTAGAGATACTGAAGCCGAACTCTTTTAATACTAAGAACGAAATAATAACTGTACCCAACATTAAAAGACAAGCTTTAATAATTTGTACCCAAGATGTTGCAGTCATACCACCGAATAGTACGTAAGTTGTCATCATGAACCCTACGATTAATACGGCGATCCAATAGTCGATCCCTAAAAGTAATTGAATAAGTGCTCCTGCACCAACTAGTTGTGCAATCATGTAGAATAAAACAATTGTAATAGTGCTTAAAGCAGCTGTTCCACGAACTTTGGCGTTATCAAAACGCGCTGTAATCATGTCAGCTAATGTAAATTTCCCAAGGTTACGTAATGGCTCAGCAACGATATATAATACCACTAAGTAAGCTACTAAATAACCAATAGAGAAGAAGAATCCATCAAATCCAAATAATGCTACAGCACCAGCGATACCCAAGAAGGATGCTGCTGATAAATAGTCACCAGCGATAGCTAGTCCATTTTGCCAGCCTGTTAAGCCACCACCAGCAGTGTAGAAATCACTTGCTGAAGATGTACGTTTAGATGCCCACCATGTAATAACTAATGTTAAACCAACAATGCCTACGAAGAAGAATATGGCTGTAAAACTCATTCCGTTACTCATCGGCGGCCACCTCCGTTCTCGTATTCAGCGATAATCGCTTTTGCTTCTCTATCGAAACTGTTTGCCTTTGCTACATATAAATGACATAACCCCCATGTCATGATGAAGAGACCTGCTGCATAAATCCACACCCAAGTAATTTCCCCAAATGCCTTTTGGTGTAGAATGGTCGTGTACGATGTCAGAATTGGTAACAACATGTATGCCGATAAAAATATGGCAGTTATAGACCAAAGAAAAGAGTTCTTTCTTCGTACAAGAGACTTAAATGATTCCTGATTTGCAATTGAATCATAGTCAATCACGATACCTTTTTTTGCTTGATTGTTCGCCATTAACATTCCCCATTTTGTGTATATTTTTTCTACCTCAAGACTTGATTTTGCTAGTTTAGTGAATTCACATTTTCATTTTATGAAACAGTTCACAAAATTGCAATACATTTCAGAAAAATTATGTAAAAAAAATTTTTCAGAAAATACTCCTAAGTGAGAAAAAATGGCGCTAAGCCAAGAATATAAAGGGTTTTAGAAAATTCAGATAAATAAATGAAGTGAAGAGAAATCTAGATTCTTGACAAAAAACGAAGGGTAAATTTACAAAAAAATCTTGTTTTTTCAATTAAAAATAAACACTATTTACCTAGTGAAAATTGGATTTTTTCTGTTTTTTGGAAGTAAAATAATATTGTTCGATAAATAAATTGGTAGATATTGAATAACAAAAAAGGCGAAAAACTCGACCAAAAATCGAATTTTTTGCCTATTTTTTTGCATTTTTTGAATTAGGATTCATTATGCAGGAGGTGTATAAATATTAATGTGAAATATCAGAGACAGACACACCTGTATTTGCTTTCACACGAATTTCTTTATAAATACGTTCTGCTTCTTCCTGTGGTACTTTGTTAGATGAAAGGACAGTACCTAGGTATCCAGCAATAAAGCCTAATGGAATTGTAATAATCGCTGGAACAGCAAGTGGCACAAGTGGTTGTCCAACAAAGATTGCTGCACCTTCAACAGGGCTCCACACATTCGGTCCCATTGCTCCTAAAATTAAACATGATACTAGCCCCGTTACCATCGCAGTTACAGCACCTGTAGAATTAAATTTCTTCCAATAGATTGTATAAAGGATCACAGGTAGGTTTGCTGATGCACCGATACAAAAGGCGAATGACACTAGGAATGAAACGTTTAAGTTTTGTGCAAACAGAGCGAGAATAATAGACACGATCGCAATCGAGATAGAGCCTGTACGAGCTGCTACTACCTGTTGCTTCTCTGTTAATTTACCACCCTTAATGATTTCTCCATAAATATCGTGAGAAATGGCAGAAGCTCCTGTTAGTACTAAACCAGAAACAACAGCTAAAATAGTCGCAAATGCCACTGCTCCGATAAATGCCATCAATACATCTCCACCTAAGTAATGCGCAAGAAGCGGAGCAGCTGTATTACCAGCCTTACTTTCAGCAAGAATTTGATCTAAACCTACAAAGTTTAATGCACCGAACCCTAAGAAAATTGTTAATGAAAAGAAAATAGCTGTAATCCAAGTTGTCCAAGAAATAGAGGCACGTGCTGTCTTTGCATCCTTTACTGTAAAGAAACGCATTAAAATATGTGGTAAACCAGATGTTCCTAAAACTAAAGCCATCATCATCGAAACCGAGTCGATTGTGCTTGTATACTTAATTCCAGGTACAAGGAACTTTTCGCCATGATCTACTGCAATTGTGTCGAACATCTTCATAAGAGAGAAGTCAAATTTCATTAGCACTAAAACCGCTAATAGACCTGTCCCGAATAATAATAGACTTGCTTTAATGATTTGCACCCAAGAAGTCGCTGTCATACCACCAAACAATACATAAGTTGTCATCATAACACCGACAATTAATACGGCAATCCAATACTCAATACCGAATAATAGCTTAATCAATGCACCAGCACCTACTAGCTGTGCAATCATATAAAGAATTACGATAATAATGGTACCAGACGCTGCCACACCACGAATTCGTTTTTCATTGAAACGAGCCGTTAACATATCTGCTAACGTGTAGCGGCCTAAGTTTCGCATTGGCTCAGCAATGACATAAAGCAGTACTAAATTCGCTACTACATAGCCCACAGAGAAGAAGAAACCATCAAAGCCAGTTAAGGCAATTGCACCAGATACCCCAAGAAAGGCTGCTGCAGATAAATAGTCACCAGCAATCGCAAAGCCGTTTTGCCACCCCTTTAAACCACCGCCCGCAGTGTAAAAATCAGCCGCAGAAGATGTACGCTTTGCTGCAATATAGGTAACAACAAGTGTTAAGCCAACAATAGCTAAAAAGAAACCTATGGATACGATGTTCATTTATTTTCCACCTTTCGCCTGATACTCTGCAAGAACAGCAGCTGCAGCTTTATCGAATGAAGCAGCTTTTTTTACATATACTGTACAAAGCACAATGGTCATGATAAATAACCCTGCAGAATAAACCCATACACCCGTAATATTTCCGAAGAATTTTTGTTGTAGTACAGGCTGGAAAGCAAGAATCGGAAGCAGGATATAAAGAATTAAAAACACTGCTGTAATTGAGAAAAGAAAGGTATTTTTCTTTTTTACAAAGCTATTAAACGATTCCATTGCTTCAATTGCATGATAATCAATTGATTGGGCCTGTTTTTTGCTTGAAACATTCGCCATTATTATTCCCCCTAAAGTTATATATTTCTGTTTTAAACGACATATTTCTTTTTCGTTCGTCGTTATATTCACTTATTTTATGGGGGAGATTCCTATAATGCAATACTAAATTTTGATTTTTTATAATTTTTAGTCACTTCTATTTTGAGGAAATAACATAGAAATAATAAGGATTTATTAGAAAAATTCCGTTTAAAAGAGTGTGTGGTTTTCTGATGAAATAATATTGTTAAAATAGTTTGTTGTTGATAAAAATGAATGTAGGAGAAAATACAAACATAAAAGAGAATTTTCTGTATTTTATTATTCCGCTATTAAATTCCAGGGTAGCTTGTTAAGTAGAAATAATTTGTTATATAACAATTATCTGAGATTTTGGGAAATAACGAAAATGATAAAAAAAAGCTATGAAAAAATTTTTAAAAAGGATGTGTTATTTGGAAGAATTAGTGAGGCGGAATTCCAGAATCAGTTAATGTTCACATGTTATACAAATAGCCATCTGGGTGTAAGTCCATTATCTTGTGTTTAGCTTCTATAATGAATAAAATAAGGTGATGAAATGAAGGGAAGTGGGCACCACTAATGACAAAGAAAAGTATATTGCTAGTTTTAGTTCTAGCATTTAGTAGCATTCTAGCTGCTTGCGGTAGTTACAAGTTTGAACCAACATTAAATCTCGAGGTTCAAGATTTCACAGTAACGAATCAAAAAAATGAACAAGTGACCCTAGATGATCTTAAAGGTAAGCCTTGGTTAGCCATGTTTATTTTTACAAACTGTACGACAATCTGTCCACCCATGACATTTAATATGACAGAAGTTCAACAAGCACTACAGGATGAAGGCCTTGAAGATTATCAAATTGTGGCATTTAGCGTGGATCCAGAAGTGGATAAGCCTGATGTTTTAACAAATTACTTAAATACGTATAATGTTGTAGATGAAAGCAAATGGCAGCTACTAACGGGCTATCAACAAAAATTCATTGAACAATTTGCACGTAAATCATTTAATTCATTAGTTAAAAACGATCCTAACTCAGACCAAGTCATACATATGTCGAGCTATTATTTAGTAAACGCAGACGGCACAGTTGTAAAAGACTATGATGGCGCGACAAACGTACCAGTTGAAACAATTGTTGGAGATATGAAAGCTCTTATTAAGGAGAGCAAATAACACAGAAGTCCATGTGACTTTTGTGTTTTTTTATGGAAAGAGGGGAAAGTAAGATGTACGCCTTTAAAAAATCATTCGTCTCGATTTACTTTCCCAATATTGCACCGAATATGGCAATATTGTCTCGTTTTATGCAGCAATGGTTCATTAACTTAAACTATTCAACTGATTAGTAAGAGGAGGGATTTAAATGAATTAACAAGACCTGCTTAACTTGATTAAGGAAGACTTTATAAATTCTCAAAAGGTACTATTAGCAATTGGTGATGAAACCAGACAAGCCATTCTAATGGTATTAATGAGCACAGATTGTCAAACGGGATTGCGTGTAGGTGAAATCACAGAACAAACGCATTTATCTCGCCAGCTGTGTCACATCATCTTAAGATTTTGCGAGATGCTGGTGTTATTTTAATGCGCAAAGAAGGTACAAAAAACTTTTACTATATAGATATACGGACAAAACTAGGTTCGTTAAAAGATCTTGTTTTGGATATTGAGACGTTGTTAACGGAATTTTATTGACAATATAGTAGGTTATCTGGAGGAATGAACGATGAAAGCAATGGTGATCGATCAATATGGCAAAGCCCCAATGCACATGGCAGAAGTGCCTACACCTGAAATAAATGAATATGAGGTACTTGCTGAAATCCATGCAGCAAGTATTAATCCGATTGATTTTAAAATCCGTGATGGGAAAGTAAAGCTGTTAATCCACTATAAAATGCCACTGATCCTTGGAAATGATTTTTCAGGAGTCGTCGTAAAGGTTGGCGAAAAAGTGACGCGCTTTAAAGTAGGAGATGCAATTTATGCACGTCCAAGGAAGAGTAAAATTGGTACTTTTGCGGAATATATCTCGATTCATGAAGATGACATAGCCCTAAAGCCTAAAAATTTGAGCTTTGAGGAAGCTGCATCAATCCCACTGGTTGGCTTAACGTCATACCAAGCTTTACATGACATCATGCAATTACAAAAAGGTCAAAAGATTTTAATTCATGCTGGCTCTGGTGGTGTAGGTACCTTTGCTATACAACTAGCAAAAGTAATGGGCGCCTCAGTGGCAACAACGGCTAGCGAAGCTGGTGCAAACTTAGTTACATCTTTGGGTGCAGATAAAGTGATTAATTATAAGAAAGAAAACTTTGAAGCTATACTGAAAAATTATGATGCAGTCTTTGATACGCTTGGAGGAAAGACCTTAGAAAAATCTTTCGAGATTATCAAGGATGGTGGAAAAATTGTCTCCGTATCAGGCAGGCCGAATGCTCGTTTCGCCAAAGAATATGGTTCAGGATTTTTCAAAACATTATTATTTTCAGCAGCCAGTCATAAACTGACCTCACTTGAAAAGAAATATCATGCTCAATATTCCTTCTTATTTATGAAACCTAGTGGCGAGCAATTACGCATAATCGCCGATTTAATTGAATCTGGTAAAATCAAACAAGTCATTGATAGAACTTTTTCATTTGAAGATGCTCAAAAGGCGATGGAATATGCGGAGTCAGGTAGAGCAAAAGGGAAGATCATCGTAAAAATGAAATAGCCTTTATGTTGTATTTTAGCAAAGTTTAAGTGAAAAGTACGTAATAACCACAAACCTCAAATAAAATAAGAGGCTTCTGCTTTTGTAGGATAGATGTAGTCCAATAGTGAGATGAGCGATGGTTCACCACTTGCGTTCTTTGAAGGCAAATATAGCAAAGTTAGTCAGCCAATAAGCTTATAATTACCTATCTCCTAAAAAATAGCACCATCGTTTGAGCATTATTTGTTCGAACGGTGGTTTTGTCTTTGTTTAAGTGGAAAATGGATTGCTTAATTGCTGTTGTTATGGACGTTTTTATTCAATCCAAAGGTTGATAAAATCACATCATACTACAAGTAGGAGTGATAACAATGGATAAGGTACGTTATAAAGTAAGAGAAGTGTTGGACAAGAACAAAATTGATGCATTTTTGCAGCAAGCTCGCATTGGGCATTTGGGTATGGTTGATGGTCATCTGCCATATGTTGTCCCCCTTAATTTTGTGTGGACAAATGGAGTGCTTTATTTCCATGGAGCCACTGGCGGGAGACGAAATCAAGTGATGGAAGAGAATCCAGAGGTTTGCTTTACGGTTTGTGATGAATATGGAACCATTACAAATCCAGTACCTGCAAAGACGGACACGGCTTATATGAGTGTCATGGTTTTTGGCAAGGCTCAGCCAATTTTCGATTTGGATGAAGCGACACACATGTTGCAAGAAATGATAAATAAATATGTACCTGGTTACTATAATCGCCCCTTATCCCAGCAACACGTGGACAAATATCGATCAGCCGTTTTCGGAGGGCCTGTTCAAGTTTACCGTATTGATCCTCAACATATTACCGCGAAAGAAAATCCAATTGCCTTAGGGGAGATGTTCAATATTGAGAAAATCCCACATACATAGTATTGGTTTTCAGAAATTAGTACATCAAATCACTGCAAGCACCACTAACTCTAGTCAGATATGTAGCTTTGGAATAAAGATGGATTAACCAATAGCCCTTAATCCTTATCTAATAGCAACATCAAAACCTCCATTTTGAAAAATTGATCAAAATGGAGTTACTCTCTTTAGATAAGTATGAGATTTTTATAAAAAAGTTTGATCATTTTTCAGCTATGTTGTTCCTCAATTGCGCCCTATTATTGAAGAATAAGCTATTGCATGATGTCCTCGTATTGTTCAGTAGTTTTTGGATTAGCAGTAAGCTCGCTATGCAAATCTAAATTAATAATCGAAACCGTAATTATATGTTAAGATTGACTTATATAAAATAAAAGGAATGATCTTATGAAAAAAGCAGTCCAATTAGCTTCCTAAAATTATCTAGATTTTAAATTTTAGGAGGCTTTATAAGATGAGATTCAATAAAATTGATATTAATAATTGGGAACGAAAAGAAATTTTCAATCATTTTTTAAATCAACAAACGAGCTTTAGCATCACCAGAACTATTGATATTACCGAACTTTATAAAATTACAAAAGATAAGGGATATAAATTCTATCCTGTATTCATCTTTTTAATTACTCATGTAGCAAATTCAAATAAACATTTTAGAATGAACTTTAATTCTGCTGGAGAGTTTGGATACTGGGATAAGGTAGTCCCAATGTATACTATCTTTGATAAGCAATCAGAGTTATTTTCAGCCATTTATACAAATACAGATGAAGGTTTTAAAAAGTTTTATGAGAACTATATTTCCGATACTGAGAAGTTCAATGGTAAAGGAAAGCTTTTTCCTAAAACACCGATCCCTGAAAATGTCGTCAATATTTCTATGATTCCATGGACTTCTTTTACTGGTTTTAACTTAATCGTGAATAATAGCCCAAATTATTGTTTGCCGATAATCACTGCAGGTAGGTTTATCAATAAAACTAGTAATATTTATTTACCTTTATCCTTGCAGGTTCATCATTCTGTCTGCGATGGTTACCATGCAGCACTATTTATGGATAGATTTCAGACTCTTGTAGAAAATAAACTAGAGTTTCTTGTATAAATTAAACACGAAACACTGACTAATTTCTTTTAGTTGGTGTTTTTTACTAACCTGCACCTAAAACAAGGTAGTATATGTGCCTTATTTTGTATTCCTTGTATCAGATTATTGTCTATATGCTTTCCTCCTATGTCCACTCAAGTTACTGAACAATTTCTTTCAAGTATGCAAAACCACTTTTAAAGATGTTAATTAAAAAGACACAAATCCTTTTATAAGAATTGCGCCGGATTGTAGAAGGTTGTGATTCAACTAAAGCCCTCGTTACTTCCATATAACAAATTACTAAATGTCAGTTGATAGTTTTGAGCATATTTATTCCCGCTATTTCAAATCCGAGTTCCTCATATAGTTTCCTAGCCCCTTCATTACTTCCAAAAACATGAAGTTTGAAGTAATAAATTCCTTCCCGTTCTAACCACTCCTCAACATTTTTCATCACTCTAGTCCCGAAACCTTTACCTCTGTATTCTTCAAAAATAAAAATCTCATAAAGAAATGCACTTTTCTTTTCCTTTTCAACCTTTATCCAAACAAATCCAATTAACGAATCATCTTCATATATATTATATAAATGATGATTAGAGGTTGCTATTCCTTGAGGAAGTAGATTATATAACTGTTTACGTGCTTTTGAAAGCGGATCTTCGCTACTTACCTCATGGACATTTTCTGATTGAACTTTGCTATATCTCTCTACCTTATCTTCTAAATAAATTGTAAATTCTTTTTCTGACATTTTCTTTAAGACAATATCCATTTTAATCTCCTATTTTGAATGACTTGTAAAAAAATTGATACACTGAACTGTTCAGTAAATTTATGCGAACTTTCTACAAATATATCTATATTTTAACATTCATACTAATTTATTTGTGTAGTATTACTCCACAATCTGGCCCTTTAATGATAACGAGCACTGATTCTTATTACAGAATCGCGCCCGATTGCTTGTTAAAGTAAGCACGCCGTTAGGTAAAGAAGATTTATAATTAAAGTAAGTGTTTTTGAATAGATAAGGTGCTTTCTCCATCAATTTCGAAGGCAGATGATCCATTTGAAAAAATGAACTATTTATAATGCTAAATTGTTACTTGTGTAGAAAACGGAAAAGGAGGTGGGAATGTGGAACAAATTAGCGATGAAAGGGTCTTGTTTCAAACATATTATAAGGACGTCTTCAGAGCTTGCTATTACATGCTTCAAAATAAATACGATGCAGAGGACCTTTGTCAGGATGTATTTGCAAAAGCTTTGAGTGAAGATTTCCAATCTATACAAAATCAAAAATCTTGGCTACTTAGTATTTCTATGAATATGTCTCGAAATTATTTAAAGAAAATGAAAAGACTGCTATTAAAAGAAAATTTTGAATTCCTATCATTGATGCGAGTTGACAAATCCCAAAATATTGAGCGTACAATACAGCTCAATGAAAATAAAAGTGAGTTAGTCGACTTAATGAACAAATTGCCTGTTCGTATACGGAAGGTAATGATATTGAAATATGTGCATGATTGTAAAGATAGAGAAATCGCTGAAATTCTAAAAATCCCTGAGGGAACGGTTAAATCGAGGCTTTTTAAAGGTAAAAAATTAACGAAAGAGTTTATCCAAGTAGATGAAAATTTGTTATTTGAATGGAGGGATCATCGTGAATAATATGGACGATTTAATGAAAGAAAAAGTGAAGTACGATCAAGTAGATTATCCTAATGAGAATGAAATGTGGAGTAAAATCATCCGTAAACAACAAAATCAAAATTATAAAACTAAAAAACATAGCTATAAACCACAAGTTATATTAACCGCCATTATGTTCACAATTGTTTTATCAGCCACACCTGTATTTGCTAAATATACAACAGAAATCTTGGACTGGATGCGAAATATGAATAGAACAGGCATTATTACTTCTTTAGAAAATGGCTTTGGACAGGAAGTCAATAAAACTGTAGAAAACGAAGCTGGCGTATTAAATATCCATAATGTAATTTCAGATCAAAATGGTACTACTATTAACTTTAGCTTAGATATAGATCATGATTATCCAATCGATGCAGCAGATTTCGAACAAGCATCACTCAAAATAAATGACGGAAAAGAAATAAAGTTGGAGGCTAACGCAGTATATAATCAGGAAACGGATCAATTAGTAGGGATTCTACATACAGATGAGGGAATCCCGCACAACAGCAATGTCACACTTCAACTTGGAGGTGTAAAGGAGACACAGTTGAAAAGTGTAGAGTTAAAAGATGTGGTTCAATCGAACGCGTTCCCTGAAAAAATTACTATTAATCAAGATGGAATATCACATATAGAATTCACTTCAAATGGATATCAAAACGGGCAATATACATTGGATTATCTTATCGATCTGGAGGAGTCCAATAACATAGAAAACGCATATTTATCTTATAAAATTCAAGGTGAAAACATTGCGAGTTTTGGCGTTACTCATAAACGTCCAAAACCAAATGTCATTAAAAGTAGTGATTCACTAGAAATTCAAAAAGAAGTGGTAGAAAAATTAGGGGTATTTTTAAGTTATACTGATACAGTAAGTTATAAACCAGATACGTGGAGCCTGGATTTCCAATACAATCAGGATCTTGCTAAAAAATCTACATTTGTTATGGATATAGACGAAACAATTGAGATAGGCTCTCAGCAACTTCAATTTAACGAGCTTGTTATTACACCGAGTGAAGTAAAGCTTTATTTTGATGAAAAATATATAGATTCTAATTCTAATATAGCTCATTTCAACTATCGTCAGTTTAAATTACGAATTGGCGAACAGGAATTATCGGGAAATAATTTTAAAGATTATATTTCTTTTGAAACACTGGGGCTGATAAAGGATATTACGAATAAAGAAATTTCTCTTACTTTAAATGATGCGAAGATTTCTTATGAAGCTGGAAAGCAAGACAAAGTAGAGCTAAGAAATATTTCTGAAGTTCCAAAGACTCTAAATGCAGAATTAAACGGGTATCCAATTGATATTACCTACTATACGAAAGGTAATGATTTAATTGTTGAATCAGAAAGTAAGAACGAGCAATTTGGAGGTATCACACAAAATGTTATTTATGAGAATGGCAAAAGAATCTTTGCTGAAACTCGTTCTAATGACGGAGTGTTAAGAACACACAAACAAGTAGAAACATTTAAAAATATAAAAGAAAAAGATATTACATTAAACTTCTTCCTTTATACTGTCAATGAGGATCGAGCGAAAACTATTGTTTTACAGTAAATCGTTTGCAGTATAACTTCTTTCAGCAAATATTTTATGTAACGTAAGTGAAACGGCAGTTACAAATGTTTTATGTAACGTAAGTGAAACGGCAGTGACAAATATTTTATGTAAGTCTTTTCGTAGCGACAGTACACAACTGCTTGGTGTTTTAACTGTAAGTCATCTAAAGGTAACGCTACTTGAAGGCACATGATAATAAAAGAATAATTCATTTGAGTATAAAAAAAGCGTGTTTTGATTAATTCAAAATACGCTTTACTATTTCTTTGGTTGTTGTTTTCGAAAAGATTATTGCTTTTCAACGCTTAACGCATCTAAACGAACGATTTTTGTTTGCTCTGCTTGTGTTTATGTATCGTAAGCTTTGCCTCAAAAAGCTTTCCACGACCGCTAAATACAATATATCATATCTGCATCTAATTGAGGAATTTTTCTCTTTAATTTGACTGTTCAACAAACCATCAGAATAGGTGCATTTGTTGTAATCAATATTCAGCTAGGATTAACTAAAAACGAGACAAATAAAAACACCTTTCGTTATAAAAAGGTATTGAATAATCAATGAGGATGTTTCTATAGGGACAAAAGTATGTTACAAACTATATGGCCTTTTCATGAAAAAAGACGCATTCTTAATTAAAGAATTGCGCCCGATTGTTGAAGATCGGTTTTTCAATTAAATGCCCTATAATTTTCTTCGTTTGTTTTTCAAGTCATTTATTTTAATAACACCATAATAAACAATCCAAAATAAGAGAATTATAAATACAGAATAATTCTTTTTACTTTCAGGCAATAAAATTAAAGTTACAATATATATAAGAACACTAGGAACAAGTAATACCCAATACAATTTTCGTCTATTCATTTAAAATCACTTCTCCTCCAAGACAATCTATTGACAGTATAGTTCTTGCACAAACAACCCTAATAAAGGAATTTTAAATATATTATACCATTAACAAAAAAGCTCCCAAAGCGTCCTTTGGTGACCTTAATTGTTATTCAACAATCTGGCCCTTTTCATGAAGAAAGACGCTTTCCTAATTTCAGAAAAGTGCCCGATTGTTGAAGATCGTTTTTGAACTAAAGCACCTGGTTAGTTCAATAAGAAAAAAAGAGCTGCATACGCAACTCAATTATTTTTAACTAATTCTTAATATATATTTACCCCTATAATATATGTCAATTCATTCATAGATTTGTTATTTATAGTTTTCAAG